>NZ_NEIO01000001.1:0-753077 GCF_002113575.1 Pseudomonas sp. B8(2017)
AGCGATAATCCACAGGCCAAGCTGTCGGCCGTGATCAACTAAACGGCAAGCTCAATGGCCAAAGCCATGATGAGTTACACCACTTCCCGGGACACGATCTTCTCCAGCGCCGAGGACAGCCACTGGCACGGTTCGCTAGCTAACCGTGTGTATTCCTCAGCGCCGGGGCTAGCAAGCGAAAACCCGCATGCTTTGCATCTGTTATCGAGCATCGAGTTATGACAGGTTTTCAAACTGCAATGTGGGCAGCAGTTTAAGAGTTCCGTTCGGTGGGAAGTACACGAGGTGACCAAAGTGATTTCCCAAGTTTCCTTCCAGTAGCCTCCCTCAGCCAGGCACTGCGCGCAGAACCTGACACTGCGCACCGACCAAATCTTAAAAGGCCTGGTTATGGGTGAGCGAAGCTCTACTGCAGCCTCATGCCAACTCCGCGGTGTACCACAATGGCGGATCCACTCTTTAACGTCAGAGTCATCCGCCTGCTTGAAAGCTCTGAGCGCGTCGTTACTGGTGAGCCCGTTAGCCAGGGCGAGCCGTTGCAAATAGCCTGAGAGGCTTTCGTCGTGATGAGGTCGAGGGTTAATTAGAAGACCAAACATTCCTACACATCCATGAAATCGAAGAAATAAAGATCAGAGGAGTAGGGCCGGGCTACACCCAGCCCTCATCATGAGCACTAGTCCTCTTCAACTTTCGCGAACGGCTCGTCCATCCCAATCAGTGGCTGGAAATTGAAACTCCCACTGAAGGGGTTACGTTCCTCTGTGGCTCTGCTCCATACCTCATCCTCGAACGCCTCTGCGAGTACGGGTAGCTCAATTCCTGCTATGCCACGACTTACGGCCAGCCAGACGGCTCGATCCACGATCTTGATGAGGTAATCAATCAAGCCATAGGAGGCTAGGTGAAAGCGTTTGATCATTGTTGGCTCAGTGAAACTCACCGTAGGAACAGGCAGTTCGCCCTGAATCGCCCCAAGAAGCATCACGAACTGGACTGAGGATTTGCCGGTCAAGGTGAAGCGGTCATAATCCACCGTGGCCGAAAACCTGCGGCGCAGTTGCTCGTTCGCTTTAAGTAAACGCTCAGTACGCTTCAGACCAAGCAAAACGAACGTGATGCTCGTATCGTTCATCAAGCTCTTGATCCAGTCTGCTGTCTCATAAGCGCCGTGTCGGTGATAGTCGACCAGGTGCTGTACCTCATCGAGCGCTACCACCTCCACACCGAGATTCTTCAAGAGCAGGACCACACGGGCAAATTTCACCTCGCCAGAATGTCCCCGCGCTGTTGCGAATGGATCCTTAAGCGCTGTAAGCATCGCTGCCGCGAGACTCTTCTTGGTGGGCGACGAAGGTATCTCTACAAACAAAACAGTCCGCTTTTCTGAATCAATGCTGCCGGCATCCTCTAATGACCGAATGTATTCCATGATCAGAGTGCTTTTGCCTACGCCACTAGGGCCCTGGATCAGTAAACCGTTACTCGTCCCGGCGCGCCGACTATCGGCGTGCACCTCGCTGAGACGGGTCAACGCTCGTACCGCCTGGGAGCTGTGGATAAACCTGTGTCGTAGCGAGAAGGCGAGCTTTGGCGACTCAGAGACATTCATGGTTTGTTACTCCCTGCAGGCGAACGGAACGAAACTTTGAAAGCAGCAGCGGGTGGTATGTGATCAATCGAATCGTCGGCCCATTCCATTTCGCCGAGTACTTTAGGAGGAGGCTCGATCTCGCTCTTGCGGCCTTCTTTATCAATTTTGGCTCGGGCAGCTTCGCGTCTCTGCCTGAGCTTCTGCGAAAGGCGAGCCTCTTCGACATCCTCCATGATTTCCTGATAGCACTGGTGAGTAGCTTCGAAGCTTGGTTGCTCACCGTTTTTTTCCCGCAGCGCTTTTTCTGCAGCCCTCCACAGCTCCCGGCTCTTGCCAACCATGCGCTTGTCTTTCGCTGGTACTTGAAAGAACAAGTTTCTGAAGCGATCGTGCACCCAAACGTGTCCGGCCTCATCGCGATAACGAACGTTAACCTTCTCACCCTCTGCCAGACGCATGCGCAGTTCTGCGAGCTCCGTGGAGTGATAGAACAACTTTCCAACCTCGACTCCGTAATGGTGAACCTTCACCGAGCTGCGCTTGGCCAAGATGCATTCCAACGAATCTAGGTCTACGGGGAGAGAGATGACGTGATTCGCCTCGCTGGTCGCCCAGACCTGGGCAGGAGTCCGCATCGCTAGTCCCCGGTGCGGCGTTTGGTGATAACCATCCACAATCCATTTCACCAGCACCGCTTCCAGTTGGGGCAGAGTGAAGCAAGCATTCTTCTCGGAGTCGTAGTCACCACGTTGTTGAATATTCGAGAAGGTGGTTCCAGGTAGGTTATGAATCAGCCCCAGGTTCTGGGTACTGAAAAAACGTTCCACCGCACCTTTCTTCTGAGGAGACCTGGAAGCGGGGTACATAATCTCAATACCCAGTTCGTTGAACCCCATGATGAGGTCACCAGCGTGAAATTCAGCTGCGTTGTCCGGAACGATCCGTGTCGGTAAGCCTCGGGCCCACCATTCATTCCGCACCTTAGGAAAGCGCGTGAGCAGCTCGGCTTTGGGACGAATAGCGCGCTCAATGACCCGAAGAACGGTCTCTGTGTTCGGCGCCGAGAGGTGAAGCAGATAGCCCATCACCATCCGGGAGAATCGGTCCATGACAATCGTCAGGTAGGGGCGTCCGATACTGAGTCCCGTGGTTTCATCCACCAGCTGTACGTCTAGTTGAGTGTGATCAATCTCCCACCGCTCCAAGATCTCATGAACGCGCAGCATACCTATGGCCGTGCGGTGTTTTTGCTTGGCGGCGTGTTTCCCCAGCCTAGCTTCATCAACTAAGTACGGATCCAGAGCTGCGATATACCTACGGACAGTCATCGCAGATGGAATCCTGAGCTGATTGGAGGGCAATCGGGATAAGTTTTCCTCCTCTACTTTAGTTTTGAACTGAGCCGCGACCTTACTAACGCCAGGCAGCACGTCCTTGAGGTAGCTTTTTTTGATCACACCATCGAGTATCTCCTTGAGCTCTCCCTGGATCGCAGGAGTCCGCCCTTTTTTGGCATGCTGAGGGATAAGCTTCGTGACATTGTCTCCTATGTATTTGGAGGCCCAACGTCGGATCGTTGATATGGAAGGTGCACAGGCATCCCCAATTTTCTGGGCGATTCTCTTAATATCTACAATCATGTCTTCTTCACTCGGCAGCTTGTTTTTACCGCGCTCAGTCAACGCGTTCAGATACTCGCGTCGACGCAAGGCCTCACCCCTGTGCTTTTCGGGGAAGCATGAAATGTCTGGAGGGATGGTCCGGACATACGGAACCCTCCCGAGGTAAGGCTGATCAGCAGCGACCTCAATCTCACGCCTCTCATAGCCTTGATAAAACTCTTTCTCGGACAGCTTCGTGGGTTCGCCGAGCTCATCGAAAAAGAGCAACCTCCGGTCAATGAGCCTCTTCTCAAGGACCATCAGGACGCCACGCACAATGACGACCAATTTCACCCTAAGGGAAAAGGTCTGCATGACGGTGCCCTCCCTGAAGGAAGATCGGGGAGTTAGTGTCGAGGGGCTTATTGAGTTCGATACCCACAATGCCCAACCCAAGCAGACGCCAACCCGGCCTCTCACCCACAGCTAACAAAAGATCGGAAACAGTCTTGGGGACCTGGTCATTGAGGACAGTGAGCACCTCCTCAAGCTTCTCAGCCGAAAGCACTGGACCACGCCGGTGAGACATCAAGTGACGAAGGTTGCTAGCAAGGGGCTCTTCTTCAATCAGCTTGTCAGTGACTACCGAAAAGTTACGGCCGGTAGATATGAAATGGCGTTCAGCTGTTTCCAGCCGATCTCTGACTCTGGCTATGTTTAGGCGTTCTTCCGGCTTCACCTCAAACCACCAGTCCCGCCCATCTGAGAGGAAAACTCGTACGTCGGGGTAGTATTTGAAATACCCCTGAGCTGAGGGAACACGCTCCTCACTGGGCTGAACGACGTAGCTGATGACGGCAGGCGACAGCTCAAGAAGCCGAAAGAAAGCTCCCTCCAGCTGGGATTCCCAGGGCACAGGCTTTTGATTTTTCAGCGATGGAAAATACCCGCGGAAATGGTTAGACCGACGTGTGACTACCTTTCTCACCGTCATGAAACACCTCCAAAAATCTCGAAACGAGCGCCGCCGCTGCACCAAAAAAATGAGGCGCAGGGCAGGCTAAGGGAGGCCTTTCGACAGGCAACACTGTGCCGTCGAGTGGCCTCGCTAAGGTCGAAAAGATGGGAGAGGATTGACAGGGGCTTCGAAAAAGCAGACATTGCGGTTTCTCACGTCGCAAGTCCGCTTCGCTAAGCGCGGTCAGAACCTCTCGGTTTTGGTCGCGTTTTTCTACATTTGGGCCTCCATTTTCTGCTGGAGTGGTCTGGATTTGATGACTAATCAGAATTTCCAGAGATCGCCTTGATCTCTTTCTTTCTAAGCAAGACGCTTGTCACCGCACCAGCAGTTTCAATTTGATCTTAGGTTTTTGCTTCAACTGTCTGATTGGCATAAACACCCAATCTGGAAGCTAGAAAATGCGGTCATAGATCTTATTCAAACACTCCATTGAAATCTACAGTTAATCCAACTAGCCAGTTTGGTGTTTCTTACAGTTTCCTGTTATCTGTATTAAATTAATACAAGCAGATTTAATTAATCTGCTTGTATTCCGGTGCATTATTAAAGACTTTCTGGATTCGCTACTCCCTTCCAGATTCATCCGCCGAGCCCTTCGGCCTGATCTTCCTTTCCACATCCGTACGCAGACGGCCAGCCTCAGACCAGCCGTTGGGGGCAGGGTGCCCGCAGGAATTGGAAGCAAAAAAAAACCCGCTAATGCGGGCTTGATGTTGACCGGCGGAGACCAAGATTTGGGCCCGGCCGGTCATCTATTTGTGAAAGCGTGCAGCTTTTCTGTGAACCTACACCGGATCAGAAGTCCAGGTTCGATACCGACAGCGCGTTGCTTTCGATGAAGTCACGACGCGGCTCGACCGCATCACCCATCAGGGTGTTGAAGATCTGGTCGGCTGCGATCGCATCCTCGATGGTGACCTTGAGCATACGGCGGACGGTTGGGTCCATGGTGGTTTCCCACAGCTGCTCAGGGTTCATCTCGCCCAGCCCTTTGTATCGCTGGATGGTGTGGCGCTTGGTGGTTTCGTTCATCAGCCAGTCCAGGCCTTCCTTGAACTCGACAATTGCCTTGCGGCGCTCACCGCGCTGCACGTAAGCACCTTCGCCCAACAAGCTGGACAGCTTGGCACCAATGTTGACTACGGTACGGTAGTCATTACTGCCAAAGAAGTCACGGTTGAAGGTGACGTAGCTGGCCAGGCCGTGGGAGGTAACTTCCACTTCTGGCAACCATACGTTGCGCTCTTTGTCTTCGCGCAGGCTGGCTTTGTAAACCAGGCCGGACTTCTGGCTGTTGTTCAGACGTTCCTGGAACTGGGCCAGCCAGGCTTGCATCACAGCGTGGTCACCCAGCTGTTCCAGGCTGACCTCCGGCAGGTAGATGAAGTGCTCGGTCAGCTCTTCCGGGTACAAGCGAGACAGACGCTTGAGTGTCTTCATGACACTACGGAATTCATTCACCAATGCTTCCAGCTGTACACCGGAAACCGCTGGTGCCGACTCGTCCAGGTGCAGGCTGGCATCTTCCAGGGCCGACTGGGTCATGTACTCTTCCATGGCCTCGTCGTCCTTGATGTACTGCTCCTGCTTGCCTTTCTTCACCTTGTACAGCGGTGGCTGGGCAATGTAGATGTAGCCGCGCTCGACCAGCTCCGGCAGCTGACGGAAGAAGAAGGTCAGCAGCAGGGTACGGATGTGCGAACCGTCAACGTCAGCATCGGTCATGATGATGATGTTGTGATAACGCAGCTTGTCGATGTTGTACTCTTCGCGGCCGATACCGCAGCCCAATGCAGTGATCAGCGTGCCCACTTCCTGGGACGAGATCATCTTGTCGAAGCGCGCTTTCTCGACGTTGAGGATTTTACCCTTCAACGGCAGGATTGCCTGGGTACGACGGTTGCGGCCTTGCTTCGCCGAGCCACCCGCGGAGTCACCCTCCACCAGGTACAGTTCGGAAAGGGCAGGGTCCTTTTCCTGGCAGTCCGCCAGTTTGCCTGGCAGGCCGGCAATATCCAGCGCGCCTTTACGGCGAGTCATTTCACGGGCTTTACGTGCCGCTTCACGGGCACGGGCAGCATCGATCATCTTGCCAACGACGGCCTTGGCCTCGTTCGGGTTTTCCAACAGGAAGTCGGCGAAGTACTTGTTCATCTCCTGTTCCACGGCGGTTTTCACCTCCGAGGAGACCAGCTTGTCCTTGGTCTGCGAGCTGAACTTAGGGTCCGGCACCTTAACCGAGATGATCGCAGTCAGGCCTTCACGGGCGTCGTCGCCAGTGGTCGCCACCTTGTTCTTCTTGGCCAGGCCTTCCTGTTCGATGTAGCTGTTCAGGCTACGGGTCAGCGAGGAACGGAAGCCCACCAGGTGAGTACCGCCATCACGCTGCGGAATGTTGTTGGTAAAGCACAACAGGTTTTCGTTGAAGCTGTCGTTCCACTGCAGGGCGACTTCAACACCCACGCCATCGTCACGCTGGACGTTGAAGTGGAATACCTGGGAGTTGACCGGGGTCTTGTTGGTGTTCAGGTATTCAACGAACGCACGCAGGCCGCCTTCGTACTTGAAGAACTCTTCCTTACCGCTACGTTCATCCTTCAGCAGGATGCCAACGCCCGAGTTGAGGAACGACAGCTCGCGGATACGCTTGGCCAGGATGTCCCAGCTGAAGTGAATGTTCTTGAAGGTTTCAGCCGAAGGCTTGAAGTGGATGTGGGTACCGGTGGTTTCGCTGTCACCGACAACCGCCATCGGCGCCTGGGGAACACCGTGAACGTAGGTCTGTTCCCAGATTTTGCCGCTACGGCGAACGGTCAGTACCAGTTTCTCGGACAGGGCGTTCACAACAGAAACACCTACGCCGTGCAGACCGCCGGATACCTTGTAGGAGTTGTCGTCGAACTTACCGCCAGCGTGCAGCACGGTCATGATGACCTCGGCTGCGGAAACGCCTTCTTCTTTATGCACGTCGACCGGAATGCCGCGACCGTTGTCGCGCACACTGATGGATTCGTCCGGGTGGATGATGACGGTGATGTCATCGCAGTGACCGGCGAGGGCTTCGTCGATCGAGTTGTCGACCACCTCGAAGACCATGTGGTGCAGGCCGCTACCATCATCGGTGTCGCCAATGTACATGCCGGGGCGCTTGCGCACGGCATCCAAACCTTTCAGCACCTTGATGCTGGAGGAGTCGTACGTTTGATTTTCGCTCATGCATTCACTCCCGATGGTCGTGGGTCTGGGTGATACGGCCTTGTTCCACGTGGAACAAAGCAACTGGCGTTTCCGTCTGCCAGCCTTCCCTCAGTAATTCGTGATCTACACAGGTGATGAACACCTGGCAGCGTAATTCTTCAAGCAAGCGACACAGCGCGCGGCGATGCTGGTCGTCCAGTTCGGACGGCAAGTCATCCACGAGATAAATACAGTGACCGCGGCGAGCCTGACTAACGAGGTGGCCTTGGGCAATGCGCAATGCGCACACCACCAGCTTTTGCTGACCACGCGACAGGATGTCGGCTGCATTGTTGGCAGCCAGACGAAGACGCAGATCAGCACGCTGCGGACCGGCCTGGGTGTGGCCCATCTGCTGATCGCGAAGGAGAGAGGAAGCGAGTACTTCTTGCAGTTCCCGGTCCTTGTCCCAGCCTCGGTAGTAGCTAAGGGTCAACCCGTCCAGTTCGACCAGTTCGCTCAGGGTTCGCTCGAAGACGGGCTTCAAGGCCTTGATGTAGTTGCGACGGTATTCATCTATTTCCGCACTGGCCAGGCACAATTCCCGGTCCCAGGCGGCTTGCGAAGCTGGGTCAAGTGTACCATGCCGCAACCATGAGTTCCGCTGCCGCAGTGCCTTCTGCAGCCGTTGCCAGGCTGGCAGAAAACGAGGTTCCACGTGGAACACCCCCCAATCCAGGAACTGGCGGCGTATTTTCGGAGCGCCTTCCAACAAGCGGAAACTGTCTGGATTGATGAGCTGAAGCGGTAGCAATTCAGCCAGTTGCGCCGCACTCCGCGCATTCTGCCCATCGATGCGAATAGTGAACTCCCCCTGCCGCTCCCGGGATACACCCAGGTTACTGCTGCCACCCTCGGCCAATTGCACTTCGCCGAACACGGTACAGGCCGGTTGTTCGTACTGGATAACCGGGTTCAGGCGGGTGCTGCGGAACGAGCGCGCCAGCCCGAGCAGGTGCACGGCCTCCAGCACGCTGGTTTTGCCGCTGCCGTTGGCGCCGTAAAGGATGTTGATGCGGGGGGACGGTGAGAGTGTCACCGGGTGCAAGTTGCGCACCGCGGTGACCATGATACGTCGAAGAGACATTTCGCCTGCTACGTTACAGACGCATCGGCATGACAACGTAGGAAGAATCGTCATTGCCAGCTTCCTGCAGCAGGGCACTGCTGTTGGAATCGGACAGGATCAGACGAACTTGCTCGGTAGTCATTACGCCCAGCACGTCCAGCAGGTAGCTGACGTTGAAGCCGATTTCCAGCGAGCTACCTTCGTAGTCCACGCTGATTTCTTCTTCAGCTTCTTCCTGCTCGGGGTTGTTGGCCTGGATCTTCAGTTGGCCAGCAGCCAGTTGCAGGCGGATACCGCGGTACTTTTCGTTGGAAAGAATCGCAGTACGGCTAAAGGCTTCACGCAGCGCCTGACGGTCGCCGACCACCAGCTTGTCACCGCCCTTGGGCAGTACGCGCTCGTAGTCCGGGAACTTGCCGTCCACCAGCTTGGAAGTGAAGGTGAATTCACCAGTGGTGGCGCGAATATGGTGCTGGCCCAGGACGATGCTGACCATGCCTTCCGGGTCGGTCAGCAGGCGTGCCAGTTCGAGGATACCTTTGCGTGGCACGATGACCTGGTGGCGATCATCCTGCTCGATCGGTGCGCTCATGGAGCACAGCGCCAGGCGGTGACCGTCAGTGGACACAGCTCGCAGGGTGTTGCGGGAAACCTCCAGCAGCATACCGTTGAGGTAGTAGCGCACATCCTGCTGGGCCATGGCGAAACTGGTGCGCTCGATCAGGCGGCGCAGCTTGCTCTGTTCCAGGTTGCAGGTCAGCGAGCCCGGGCCTTCTTCCACGGTCGGGAAGTCATTGGCTGGCAGGGTCGACAGGGTAAAGCGGCTGCGACCGGCCTTGACCAACAGTTTCTGCTCGTCGACCTTGATATCGATCAGGGCGTCGTTCGGCAGGCTTTTGCAAATGTCCATCAGCTTGCGTGCCGGGACAGTGATTTCGCCAGGCTCGGCCGGCTCTTCCAGTTGCACGCGGCCTACCAGTTCGACTTCCAGGTCGGTACCAGTCAACGACAGTTGCTGGCCTTGCACGACCAGCAATACGTTGGACAGGACCGGCAAGGTCTGGCGGCGCTCGACGACACCGGCGACCAGTTGCAGGGGTTTCAACAGGGCTTCGCGTTGAATGGTGAAATGCATGGTCTAGTCCCTTGCCTTCAATTAGCTGCGCAGACGGCCATCAGGTCGTCAGCGTCCGCAGCAGGTTCTTGTAGTCCTCGCGGATGTCCGCGTCGGATTCCTTCAGTTCGTTGATCTTTCGGCAGGCGTGCAGCACGGTCGTATGGTCGCGACCACCGAACATGTCGCCGATTTCCGGCAGACTGTGGTTGGTCAGTTCCTTGGACAGGGCCATGGCCACCTGACGTGGACGTGCCACGGAACGCGAACGACGCTTGGACAACAGATCGGAGATCTTGATCTTGTAGTACTCGGCGACGGTACGCTGAATGTTATCCACACTGACCAGCTTGTCCTGGAGCGCCAGCAGGTCCTTGAGCGACTCACGAATCAGTTCGATGGTGATGTCGCGGCCCATGAAGTGCGAGTGAGCGATCACCCGCTTCAATGCGCCTTCCAGTTCACGGACGTTGGAACGGATGCGCTGGGCAATGAAGAAGGCCGCGTCATGCGGTAGTTCGACTTTGGCCTGGTCGGCCTTCTTCATCAGGATCGCCACGCGGGTTTCCAGCTCTGGTGGCTCGACGGCAACTGTCAGGCCCCAACCAAAGCGCGACTTCAGACGCTCTTCCAGGCCTTCGATCTCCTTGGGGTAGCGGTCAGAGGTAAGGATTACCTGCTGACCACCCTCGAGCAGGGCGTTGAAGGTGTGGAAAAACTCTTCCTGCGAGCGCTCTTTACGGGCAAAGAACTGGATATCGTCGATCAGCAACGCATCCACCGAGCGGTAGAAACGCTTGAATTCGTTGATGGCGTTGAGCTGCAGCGCCTTGACCATGTCCGCGACGAAGCGCTCCGAATGCAGGTACACGACCTTGGCGTTCGGGTTTTTCTTCAGCAGGTGGTTACCCACAGCATGCATTAGGTGGGTTTTACCCAGGCCCACACCACCATAAAGGAAGAGCGGGTTGTAACCATGCTTGGGGTTGTCTGCCACCTGCCAGGCAGCCGCGCGCGCCAACTGGTTCGACTTACCTTCGACGAAGGTGTCGAACGTGAAGGTGCGGTTCAGGTAACTGGTGTGTTTGAGCGCACCTTCAACCTGCACGGTGCGCTGTTCGGTCCGGGCACTGCCAGCCGACGCAGAAGCCGGCTCGGCCATGGCATCGAAGCTGTCACGCGAGGATGACTCGGCCAGCTCATCGACCAGCACAGGCTCGGCCGCCGCCACGGCGACGGGTTCGACCGCTGCCGGCACTGCCTTCTGTGTCTGGCTCTGGGCCTGGGTCTGGGCCAGCGAGGCGGCCACCGCAGCACTTACTGGCGCGTTGGGTGCGGCACGTGGCGCAGAGCTGCGACGGCTGCCGATCAACAAGGAAAGGGCAGGCGCAATGCCGCTGCCGTTTTCGCCCAACAGCTCGAGCAAACGACCCAGGTACTTTTCATTGACCCAATCGAGAACGAAACGGTTAGGCGCATAGACGCGCAACTCGTCGCCTTCGGCTTCGACCTGTAGCGGACGGATCCAGGTGTTGAATTGCTGGGCAGGCAGTTCATCGCGCAGAAGCTCCACGCACTGCTGCCAAAGTTCCACTGACACGGATATCCCCTGAGTTTGAAAGCCGGATGAGGCAAAAACAAACCGCCATTGTACCGGTCGAGCGTTCAGTTATCCACATGTGGACACGTTAGGAACCATGACAAAACAGCCATTTATCGACCAAAACGGCTTCTTCGCACTGTGAATAAGCCCTGTGGATAAGCAGCCATGAGCGCTATGCACAACCCTGAGCTCAAGCCTGTTGATAACTCTGCTGTGGATAAGCGGCTATTTAATCCACAGCTTTTGACCACGAAGAAAACAAGCGCAGCACCGGTTGAGAACACAGTTGTAAAACTCTGTACAGCCCGGATTTTATGGCCTAAAGCAGGTTATCCACAGAAGGTTATCCACTTAAGATTTATAGATTCTTCAGAAAAGCTTTTTATATGTCTCTTCTTTTTTTTCATGTTGTCCCCAATTCGTGTGTCCGATCAAGCACCCTTGGGGGATGGACAAGCACGCACCGTCCATCACGTGCTCTATATGGAAAGACTGGTTGGAAATTGACCTACGGTCTTGCTTTCTCTAGAATCGCCGGTCTCTTAAAAAGGGGGCCATCCCGGCCCGTCGTCGACAAACCAGGTAACAAGCCATGAAACGTACTTTCCAACCAAGCACCATCAAGCGCGCGCGCACCCACGGCTTCCGTGCCCGTATGGCTACCAAGAACGGCCGCGCTGTTCTGTCGCGTCGTCGTGCCAAAGGCCGTAAGCGTCTGGCCATTTGATTTTTCGGCACAGGTGGTGAGTCAGGACTTCAGTCGGGAAAAGCGACTGCTTACACCCCGACATTTCAAAGCGGTCTTCGACTCCCCAACCGGCAAGGTTCCAGGGAAAAACCTGCTGATCCTTGCTCGCGAGAACGGCCTCGATCACCCACGCCTTGGCCTGGTGATCGGCAAGAAGAGCGTCAAGCTCGCCGTTCAACGCAACCGCCTCAAGCGCTTGATGCGCGATTCCTTTCGCCTGAACCAGCAATTGCTTGCCGGGTTGGACATTGTGATCGTCGCGCGCAAGGGATTGGGTGAGATAGAAAACCCGGAATTGCACCAACACTTTGGCAAACTCTGGAAACGCCTGGCGCGCAGCCGGCCCACTCCAGCAGTGACCGCCAATTCCGCAGGGGTAGACAGTCAAGATGCGTAAACTGGCGCTCGTTCCGATCCAGTTTTACCGTTACGCCATTAGTCCTCTGATGGCCAACCACTGTCGTTTCTTCCCCAGTTGCTCCTGTTACGCTTATGAAGCCATCGAAAACCACGGCCTCTGGCGTGGTGGGTGGCTAGCCGTTCGTCGCCTGGGGCGTTGTCATCCGTGGAACGACGGCGGTTTCGATCCCGTTCCTCCCGCTCCTTCCTCCCGAACTTCTTCGATAGCCGAGTAATCATGGATATTAAACGCACGATCCTGATCGTCGCCCTGGCAATCGTGTCCTACGTCATGGTCCTCAAGTGGAACCAGGACTACGGCCAGGCTGCCCTGCCGACTCAGAATACTGCTGCCAGCACCGTTGCCCCGGGTTTGCCGGATGGCGTACCGGCCGGTAACGCCGGCGCCAGCGCCGATGTGCCAAGCGCCAACGCCGAAACCAGCGCAGCCGAACTGGCACCGGTTGCGGTCAGCAAGGACCTGGTCCGGGTCAAGACCGATGTCCTGGAGCTGGCTATCGATCCGGTCGGTGGTGACATCGTCCAGCTGAACCTGCCGCAGTACCCACGTCGCCAGGACCACCCGGACATTCCGTTCCAGCTGTTCGACAACGGTGGCGAGCGTGTCTACCTGGCACAAAGCGGCCTGACCGGCGTCAACGGTCCGGATGCCCGTCCTGCCGGTCGCCCTCTGTACGCTACCGACAAGAAGGGTTACCAGCTGGCCGATGGCCAGGAACAACTGGTGGTCGACCTGAAGTTCAGCGACAACGGCGTCAACTACATCAAGCGCTTCAGCTTCAAGCGCGGCGAGTACGACCTGACCGTCAGCTACCTGATCGACAACCAGAGCGGTCAGGCCTGGAGCGGCAACATGTTTGCCCAGCTCAAGCGTGACGCCAGCTCCGATCCGTCGTCGAGCACTGCCACCGGCACCGCCACCTACCTGGGCGCTGCCCTGTGGACTGCTTCCGAGCCTTACAAAAAGGTCTCGATGAAGGACATCGACAAAGGTAGTTTGAAAGAAAATGTGTCCGGCGGCTGGGTTGCCTGGCTGCAGCACTACTTCGTGACCGCCTGGATTCCGGCCAAGTCGGACAACAACGTTGTCCAGACCCGCAAGGACAGCCAGGGCAACTACATCATCGGCTACACTGGCCCGGCCATCAGCGTGCCTGCTGGCGGCAAGGTCGAAACCAGCGCCATGCTGTACGCCGGCCCGAAAATCCAGTCCAAGCTGAAAGAGTTGTCCCCAGGCCTGGAACTGACCGTCGACTACGGCTTCCTGTGGTTCATCGCCCAGCCGATCTTCTGGCTGCTGCAACATATCCACAGCCTGCTGGGTAACTGGGGCTGGTCGATCATCGTGCTGACCATGCTGATCAAAGGCCTGTTCTTCCCGCTGTCGGCTGCCAGCTACCGTTCGATGGCGCGCATGCGTGCCGTTGCGCCGAAGCTCGCTGCACTGAAGGAACGCTTCGGTGACGATCGCCAGAAGATGTCTCAGGCGATGATGGAGCTGTACAAGAAAGAGAAGATCAACCCGCTGGGCGGCTGCCTGCCGATCCTGGTGCAGATGCCAGTGTTCCTGGCCCTGTACTGGGTACTGCTGGAAAGCGTGGAAATGCGCCAGGCTCCATGGATGCTGTGGATTACCGACCTGTCGATCAAGGATCCGTTCTTCATCCTGCCGATCATCATGGGCGCCACCATGTTCATCCAGCAGCGCCTGAACCCGACGCCGCCGGATCCGATGCAGGCCAAGGTGATGAAAATGATGCCGATCATCTTCACCTTCTTCTTCCTGTGGTTCCCGGCTGGTCTGGTGCTGTACTGGGTTGTGAACAACTGCCTGTCGATCGCACAGCAGTGGTACATCACCCGCAGCATCGAAGCAGCCAGCAAAAAAGCTGCTGCTTGACAGGCTACTGCGCTAGCCTGTGAATAAAAAACGCCCCCTAGTGGGGCGTTTTTGCTATCTGTCGTTTTTGTCGTAGAGGCTTTCGAGCATGAACACTGTGCGTGAAACCATCGCCGCCATCGCCACCGCCCAGGGCCGCGGCGGTGTGGGTATTGTCAGGTTGTCCGGCCCTCTGGCTGCCAAGGCCGGCCAGTTGATCACCGGCCGTACGCTTACCCCGCGCCACGCCCATTACGGCCCGTTCCGCGACGAGGAAGGCCTGGTGCTGGACGAAGGGATTGCGCTGTTCTTCCCTGGGCCTAATTCGTTCACCGGCGAGGACGTGCTGGAACTGCAGGGCCACGGTGGCCCGGTGGTGCTGGATATGCTGCTGCAGCGCTGTGTACAGGTTGGTTGCCGGCTGGCTCGCCCGGGTGAGTTCAGCGAGCGTGCATTCCTCAACGACAAGCTCGACCTGGCCCAGGCCGAAGCCATTGCCGACCTGATCGAAGCCAGTTCCAGCCAGGCTGCGCGCAATGCCCTGCGTTCGCTACAGGGGGAGTTCTCCAAGCGCGTGCACTTCCTGACCGAGGCGTTGATTGCGCTGCGCATCTACGTCGAGGCGGCGATCGACTTCCCTGAAGAGGAAATCGACTTCCTCGCCGACGGCCATGTGCTGACGATGCTCGATACGGTGCGGGGAGAGTTGTCCAAAGTACAGCGTGAAGCCGGGCAGGGGGCCTTGCTGCGTGACGGCATGACTGTGGTCATCGCCGGTAGGCCGAATGCCGGCAAGTCGAGCCTGCTGAACCAGCTGGCCGGGCGGGAAGCGGCCATCGTGACTGATATTGCCGGCACCACGCGGGACATCCTGCGCGAACATATCCACATCGACGGCATGCCGCTACACGTGGTCGATACTGCCGGTTTGCGCGACACCGATGACCATGTGGAAAAGATCGGCGTGGAACGTGCGCTGAAGGCCATTGGCGAGGCTGACCGGGTGTTGTTGGTGGTGGACTCCACCGCGCCCGAGGCCAGCGACCCGTTCGCCCTGTGGCCAGAATTTCTCGACCAGCGGCCAGACCCGGCCAAGGTGACGCTGATTCGGAACAAGGCCGATCTTAGTGGTGAGCGGGTAGCGCTGGAACAGTGCGATGACGGCCATGTAACGATCACCCTCAGTGCCAAAGGGGACGATGCAGGGCTGCAGTTGCTGCGTGACCACCTGAAGGCCTGCATGGGTTATGAACAGACGGCCGAGAGTGGTTTCAGCGCTCGCCGGCGCCATCTGGATGCCCTGCGCCAGGCCAGTGAGCACCTGGAACATGGCCGTGCACAACTTACCCTGGCTGGCGCGGGTGAGCTGTTGGCGGAAGACCTGCGGCAGGCGCAGCAGGCCCTGGGGGAGATTACCGGGGCATTCAGCTCTGATGACCTGCTGGGGCGGATTTTCTCCAGCTTCTGCATCGGCAAATAATTCACAGCCAGGCAAAACCAAGAGCCGCTCCTTCGGGAGCGGCTTTTTTTTGCCTCAAATTCTTTGCAACAGATGACTGTGTTCAGGCGAACCGAGTACCAGTGGGAGCGGGCGTGCCCGCGAAGAGGCCCTTACCAGCCCTGAGTCTGTGTGGCTGTACCGACGCATTCGCGGGCTCGCCCGCTCCCACCTTGTCCGTATCTGGCCGCCAGCTCGAGGATTTTTTCAATCTCAGGCTGACTACGGGGCGCAGGAGCCCTGTGGAAAACTCGCCTTCAGCCCCGTTGATAAGCAGGCTTTTTTTCTGAGGACAAACCCGCTTGTGGGTAAGCAGCCATTTAATCCACAGGCTAAATCGTGTTATCCATAGCCCTCATGGTACTCCAGCCACAGGGTTTAATTTTTCTCTACACGGCATGAATAAAGGCCTACATAACCTTATCCACAGCAAAGCTTGTGCATAAGAATAAACATAAAAACAAAGCTTTTTTAAATTTTTCCTCTTTGATTTCTGTTGGCTGCCACTCATCCACAGACTGGTCAAAATTTGCTCAGACGGTTTCTTTAAAGGGGGTGAAGTCCCTATACTTGTCCGCTTACCTTCTCTATTCGCAAAAACAGGCACGAGGTGCGTGGTGGATTTCCCTTCCCGTTTTGAAGTGATCGTCATCGGCGGCGGCCATGCCGGTACCGAGGCTGCGCTTGCGTCTGCACGCATGGGTGTGAAAACCCTGCTGCTGACCCATAACGTGGAAACCCTCGGTCACATGAGCTGCAACCCCGCCATTGGCGGTATTGGCAAAAGCCATCTGGTCAAAGAGATCGATGCCCTCGGCGGCGCCATGGCGCTGGCCACCGACAAGAGCGGCATCCAGTTCCGCGTTCTGAACAACCGCAAGGGCCCGGCCGTACGCGCCACCCGTGCACAGGCCGACCGCGCCATCTACAAGGCAGTGGTGCGCGAAATCCTGGAAAACCAGCCGAACCTGTGGATATTCCAGCAGTCCTGCGACGACCTGATCGTCGAGCAGGACCAGGTCAAAGGCGTGGTGACCCAGATGGGCCTGCGTTTCTTCGCCGAATCGGTGGTACTGACGACCGGTACCTTCCTCGGCGGGCTTATCCACATTGGTTTGCAAAACCATTCCGGTGGTCGCGCCGGCGATCCACCTTCGATCGCCCTGGCCCACCGCATGCGTGAACTGCCGCTGCGCGTCGGCCGCCTGAAAACCGGTACCCCGCCACGCATCGACGGCCGCTCGGTGGACTTCTCGGTGATGACCGAGCAGCCAGGCGATACGCCGATCCCGGTGATGTCGTTCATGGGCAACGCCCAGATGCATCCGCGCCAGGTGAGCTGCTGGATCACCCACACCAATGCGCGCACCCACGAGATCATCGCCTCGAACCTCGACCGTTCGCCGATGTACTCGGGTGTCATCGAAGGTGTCGGCCCCCGCTACTGCCCGTCGATCGAAGACAAGATCCACCGCTTCGCCGACAAGGAAAGCCACCAGGTGTTCATCGAGCCGGAAGGCCTGACCACCCATGAGCTGTACCCCAACGGTATTTCCACTTCGCTGCCGTTCGACGTGCAGCTGGAGCTGGTGCGGTCGATCCGCGGCATGGAGAACGCCCACATCGTTCGCCCGGGCTATGCCATCGAATACGACTACTTCGACCCGCGCGACCTCAAGTACAGCCTCGAGACCAAAGTCATCGGCGGCCTGTTCTTCGCCGGCCAGATCAACGGCACCACCGGTTACGAAGAAGCCGGCGCCCAGGGTTTGCTGGCCGGGACCAACGCCGCCCTGCGGGCGCAGGGCCGAGACAGCTGGTGCCCGCGCCGCGACGAGGCGTACATCGGCGTACTGGTCGACGACCTGATTACCCTGGGAACCCAGGAGCCGTACCGCATGTTCACTTCGCGTGCCGAGTACCGCCTGATCCTGCGCGAAGACAACGCCGACCTGCGCCTGACCGAAAAGGGCCGCGAACTCGGCCTGATCGACGACCAGCGTTGGGCCGCCTTCTGTGCCAAGCGCGACGGCATCGAACGCGAGGAGCAGCGCCTGAAGTCGACCTGGGTACGCCCGAACACCGAGCAAGGCCAGGCCATTGTGGATAAGTTCGGTACCCCGCTCAGCCACGAGTACAGCCTGCTCAACCTGCTGGCGCGCCCGGAAATCGACTACGCCGGGCTGATCGAGGCAACCGGCGGCGAAGCGATCGATCCACAGGTCGCCGAGCAGGTCGAAATCCGCACCAAGTACGCCGGCTACATCGACCGCCAGCAGGATGAAATCGCACGTCTGCGCGCCAGCGAAGACACCCGCCTGCCTGTGGATATCGATTACTCGACGATTTCCGGCCTGTCCAAGGAAATCCAGGGCAAGCTGGGCCAGACCCGTCCGGAAACCCTGGGTCAGGCTTCGCGTATCCCGGGCGTGACCCCAGCGGCGATTTCCCTGTTGCTGATTCACTTGAAAAAACGCGGCGCTGGCCGCGAATTGGAGCAAAGCGCTTGAGTTCCCTGGTCACCCCGCAACACGCTGAAGAGTTGTCCACAGGTGCGCGCCAGCTCGGTGTCGAGCTGAGCGCCGAGCATCATGAAAAGCTGCTCGGCTACCTGGCCCTGTTGATCAAATGGAACAAAGCCTACAACCTCACCGCCGTGCGCGACCCCGACGAGATGGTGTCGCGTCACCTGCTCGACAGCCTCAGTGTCATGCCGTTTATCCACAGCGAGCGTGACAACTGGCTGGATGTCGGCAGTGGCGGTGGCATGCCCGGTATCCCATTGGCTATCCTGCATCCGCACAAGCGCGTGACGGTGCTGGACGCCAATGGCAAGAAGACCCGCTTCCTGACCCAGGTGAAAATGGAGCTCAAGCTGGACAACCTCACGGTTATCCACAGTCGGGTCGAAGCCTTCCAGCCGACACAACCGTTCAGCGGAATCATCTCCCGCGCCTTCAGCAGCATGGAGAACTTCACCAGCTGGACCCGCCACCTGGGCGACACCGGGACGCAATGGCTTGCAATGAAGGGGCTGCATCCTGCCGATGAACTGGTAGCATTGCCCGCAGACTTCACAGTGGAAAGCGAGCAGGCCCTGACCGTTCCAGGTTGCCAGGGCCAGCGCCATCTGCTGATACTGCGCCGCAAGGCATGACTGGGAACACACGCAACAATGGCTAAGGTATTCGCAATCGCGAACCAGAAAGGTGGTGTGGGCAAGACAACCACCTGTATCAATCTCGCCGCCTCGCTGGCCGCGACCAAGCGTCGTGTGCTGCTGATCGACCTCGATCCGCAGGGCAACGCCACCATGGGCAGCGGTGTGGACAAGCACGAGCTCGAGCACTCGGTCTACGACCTGTTGATCGGGGAATGCGACCTGGCCCAGGCCATGCATTACTCCGAGCACGGTGGTTTCCAGTTGCTGCCGGCCAACCGTGACCTGACCGCCGCCGAAGTGGTGCTGCTGGAAATGCAGGTCAAGGAGAGCCGCCTGCGCAACGCCTTGGCGCCGATTCGCGAGAACTACGACTACATCCTCATCGACTGCCCGCCGTCGCTGTCGATGCTCACGCTCAACGCCCTGGTCGCCTCCGATGGCGTGATCATCCCGATGCAGTGCGAGTACTACGCACTGGAAGGTCTCAGCGACCTTGTGGATAACATCAAGCGCATCGCCGCCCGGTTGAACCCGGAGCTGAAGATCGAGGGCCTGCTGCGGACCATGTACGATCCGCGCCTGAGCCTGAACAACGATGTCTCGGCGCAGCTGAAGGAGCACTTTGGCCCGCAGCTGTACGACACGGTCATTCCGCGCAACATTCGCCTGGCCGAGGCCCCGAGCTTCGGCATGCCGGCCCTGGCCTACGACAAGCAATCGCGAGGCGCGCTGGCTTATCTGGCGCTGGCCGGGGAACTGGTACGCCGTCAACGCCGTCAATCACGCACTGCACAAACAACTTAAGGAATCCGTATGGCCGTCAAGAAACGGGGTCTCGGACGTGGGTTGGATGCACTGCTCAGTGGTCCTTCCGTCAGCGCGCTCGAAGAGCAGGCTGTGAAGATCGACCAGAAAGAACTGCAACACCTGCCGGTCGAGCTGATCCAGCGTGGCAAGTACCAGCCGCGCCGGGACATGGACCCGGAGGCGCTGGAAGAGCTCGCGCACTCGATTCGCAACCATGGCGTGATGCAACCGATCGTGGTGCGCCCGATCGATGGCAACCGCTTCGAGATCATCGCCGGTGAGCGCCGCTGGCGCGCCACCCAGCAGGCTGGCCTGGACAAGATCCCGGCGATGGTCCGCGAAGTGCCCGACGAAGCCGCCATCGCCATGGCGCTGATCGAGAACATCCAGCGCGAAGACCTCAACCCGCTGGAAGAGGCCCTGGCCCTGCAGCGCCTGCAGCAGGAGTTCGAGCTCACCCAGCAACAGGTGGCCGATGCCGTGGGCAAGTCGCGGGTAACCGTGGCCAACCTGCTGCGCCTGATCACCCTGCCTGACGCGATCAAGACCATGCTCGCCCATGGCGACCTGGAGATGGGCCACGCCCGTGCATTGCTCGG
The DNA here is from genome assembly GCF_002113575.1 of Pseudomonas sp. B8(2017). Lineage (NCBI taxonomy): Bacteria > Pseudomonadati > Pseudomonadota > Gammaproteobacteria > Pseudomonadales > Pseudomonadaceae > Pseudomonas > Pseudomonas sp. B8(2017). The sequence continues at coordinate 20,354 of NZ_NEIO01000001.1, forward strand.
CCTGGAAGAACACCGCCAGGAAGAGGGGGCGCGTCATGTTGTCGCACGTGGCCTCACCGTGCGCCAAACCGAGGCACTGGTTCGTCAGTGGCTCAGCGACAAACCTGATCCTGTCGAACCGAGCAAACCTGATCCGGATATCGCACGCCTTGAACAGCGGCTCGCAGAGCGCCTGGGCTCGGCCGTGCAGATCCGCCATGGCAACAAGGGCAAAGGCCAATTGGTTATTCGCTACAACTCGCTTGACGAGTTGCAAGGCGTGCTTGCTCACATCCGCTGAAACAATTCCCGTTGTAGCGCGCAGTCGGAAATCACTACCGAATAGTTGAATAGGGGTTAATCCACCCCTATACTCTGCGCGCATTTTGTCGGCACAAATTATGCCAAGTCATAACTGACTTGCTGGTCGACTTCCGAGGAGCAGTTGTGATGGAAATCCGCACGCCAAACCGCCTGCCTTTCCATCGCTGGGCGGTTTTCCCGGTACTGCTGGCTCAATTCGTCGTACTGCTGCTGGCAACGTTGGTGTTGTGGCAGTGGAAAGGGGCGGTCAGTGGATATTCAGGCCTTTGCGGAGGTTTGATTGCCTGGCTACCCAATGTGTATTTCGCCTGGAAGGCTTTTCGCTTCAGCGGGGCCCGGGCGGCACAAGCCATCGTCAAGTCGTTCTACGCTGGCGAGGCAGGCAAGATGATTTTGACGGCAGTGCTTTTTGCACTGACCTTCGCAGGAGTGAAGCCACTGGCGCCGTTAGCAGTATTCGGCGTCTTCGTGTTGACCCTTTTGGTCAGCTGGTTCGCGCCCCTGCTGATGAATAAAAGACTTTCGAGACCTTAGGGCGTTTGAGGCAACCATGGCAGCAGAAACCGCTTCGGGCTATATCCAGCACCACTTGCAGAACCTGACCTACGGTCAACTACCAGACGGCAGCTGGGGCTTCGCCCATTCGGCTGCAGAAGCCAAGGCAATGGGCTTCTGGGCGTTCCACCTGGACACCCTGGGTTGGTCCGTCGCGCTGGGTCTGATCTTCCTGTTCATCTTCCGCATGGCGGCCAAGAAGGCGACTTCCGGCCAACCTGGCGGCCTGCAGAACTTCGTAGAAGTGATGGTGGACTTCGTCAACGGCAGCGTGAAGGACTCCTTCCACGGCCGTAGCCCGGTAATCGCTCCGCTGGCGCTGACCATTTTCGTCTGGGTATTCCTGATGAACGCCGTCGACCTGGTACCGGTCGACTGGATTCCTCAGCTGGCCATCCTGATCTCCGGTGACCCGCACATTCCGTTCCGCGCCGTGTCGACCACCGACCCGAACGCGACCCTGGCCATGGCCTTCTGCGTGTTCGCCCTGATCATCTTCTACAGCATCAAGGTCAAGGGCCTGGGCGGCTTCATCGGTGAGCTGACCCTGCACCCGTTCGGCAGCAAGAACATCTTCGTTCAGATCCTGCTGATTCCGGTCAACTTCCTGCTGGAATTCGTCACCCTGATCGCCAAGCCGATCTCGCTGGCACTGCGTCTGTTCGGCAACATGTATGCCGGCGAACTGGTGTTCATCCTGATCGCTGTAATGTTCGGCTCCGGCCTGCTGTGGCTCAGCGGCCTGGGTGTGGTGCTGCAATGGGCGTGGGCTGTGTTCCACATCCTGATCATCACCCTGCAAGCTTTCATCTTCATGATGCTGACCATCGTCTACCTGTCGATGGCTCACGAAGATAACCATTAAGACCGCCTGGCGTGTCTGATAGCCTTCCCCGCCTGTTCGGGGGGAGGGCTTAAAAAGTCCGCAAGGGCATGCTGTACCAAACGATTTGTTTTACCGCTTCAAACTAAAAACCTAACCAATACGACGTAAAAGTCGGGAGGAAAGATGGAAACTGTAGTTGGTCTGACCGCTATCGCTGTTGCTCTGCTGATCGGCCTGGGTGCTCTGGGTACCGCCATTGGTTTCGGCCTGCTGGGCGGCAAGTTCCTGGAAGGCGCTGCTCGTCAACCAGAAATGGTTCCGATGCTGCAGGTTAAAATGTTCATCGTTGCCGGTCTGCTCGACGCCGTAACCATGATCGGTGTTGGTATCGCTCTGTTCTTCACCTTCGCGAATCCGTTCGTTGGTCAGATCGCCGGCTAATCACTCGTCACCACGAGTTGATGGCTGTATGAATTAAGACCGAGCGAGGTGTTGGCGTGAACATTAATGCAACCCTGATTGGCCAATCCGTTGCTTTTCTGATTTTTGTACTCTTCTGCATGAAGTATGTATGGCCTCCGGTCATCACTGCCCTGCAAGAGCGCCAAAAGAAGATTGCCGACGGCTTGGACGCTGCCAACCGCGCAGCTCGCGACCTGGAGCTGGCCCAAGAGAAAGCGGGTCAGCAACTGCGTGAAGCTAAAGCACAGGCAGCCGAAATCATCGAGCAAAGCAAGAAACGCGCTGCTCAGCTTGTCGAGGAAGCCCGTGATCAGGCCCGCGTCGAAGCTGACCGTGTGAAAGCTCAGGCTCTGGCCGAGATCGAACAGGAACTGAACAGCGCTAAAGACGCCCTGCGTGCCCAAGTGGGTGCCCTGGCCGTTGGTGGTGCTGAAAAGATCCTTGGCGCCACAATCGATCAAAACGCGCATGCGGAGCTGGTTAACAAACTGGCCGCTGAAATTTAAGCGAGGGCGATCATGGCAGAACTGACCACGTTGGCCCGACCTTACGCTAAGGCTGCCTTTGAGCATGCCCAGGCCCATCAGCAACTGGCCAATTGGTCAGCCATGCTCGGCCTGGCTGCTGCGGTGTCGCAAGACGACACCATGCAGCGCCTGCTCAAGGCCCCGCGACTGACGAGCGCAGAAAAGGCCGCCACGTTCATTGACGTGTGCGGTGACAAGTTCAATGCACAGGCACAGAATTTCATTCATGTTGCCGCGGAAAACGACCGTCTCCTGCTTCTGCCGGAGATTGCCGCCCTGTTCGACCTGTACAAGGCCGAGCAAGAGAAATCCGTGGACGTGGAAGTCACCAGTGCCTTCGCGTTGAACCAAGAACAGCAAGACAAACTCGCCAAGGTTCTCAGTGCACGGTTAGGCCAGGAAGTGCGCCTGCACGCGTCGGAGGATGCCAGCCTGATTGGCGGCGTCGTCATCCGCGCTGGTGACCTGGTAATCGATGGCTCTGTTCGCGGCAAAATCGCGAAACTGGCCGAAGCATTGAAATCTTGAGTTTGAAGGGGCAGCAGAGCAATGCAGCAACTCAATCCTTCCGAAATTAGTGAAATCATCAAGGGCCGCATCGACAACCTCGATGTGAGCTCCCAAGCCCGTAACGAAGGTACCGTTGTTTCGGTATCCGACGGTATCGTGCGGATCCACGGTCTGGCCGACGTCATGTACGGCGAAATGATCGAGTTCCCTGGCAGCGTATTCGGCATGGCCCTGAACCTGGAGCAAGACTCCGTTGGTGCAGTGATCCTGGGTGCCTATGACACCCTCGCCGAAGGCATGAGCGCCAAGTGCACCGGTCGCATCCTGGAAGTTCCGGTCGGCAAAGGCCTGCTGGGCCGCGTCGTCGACGCTCTGGGTAACCCGATCGATGGCAAAGGTCCTCTGACCACCACCGAAACCGACGCGGTCGAAAAGGTCGCTCCAGGCGTGATCTGGCGTAAGTCGGTAGACCAGCCTGTACAGACTGGCTACAAGTCCGTCGACGCCATGATCCCTGTCGGCCGTGGCCAGCGCGAGCTGATCATTGGTGACCGTCAGATCGGCAAGACCGCCATGGCCATCGACGCCATCATCAACCAGAAAGACTCCGGTATTTTCTGTGTTTATGTTGCTGTCGGCCAGAAGCGTTCCACCGTTGCCAACATCGTTCGCAAGCTGGAAGAAGCCGGTGCCCTGGCCAACACCATCGTGGTCGTTGCCAGTGCTTCGGAATCCGCCGCACTGCAGTTCCTGGCGCCATACGCCGGCTGCACCATGGGCGAGTTCTTCCGTGACCGCGGTGAAGACGCCCTGATCGTTTACGATGACCTGTCCAAGCAGGCCGTTGCCTACCGTCAGATCTCCCTGCTGCTGCGCCGTCCACCAGGACGTGAAGCGTACCCAGGTGACGTGTTCTATCTCCACTCCCGTCTGCTGGAGCGTGCATCGCGCGTTTCGGAAGAGTACGTCGAGAAGTTCACCAATGGTGCAGTGACTGGCAAAACCGGTTCCCTGACCGCCCTGCCGATCATCGAAACCCAGGCTGGCGACGTTTCCGCGTTCGTTCCGACCAACGTGATTTCCATCACCGACGGTCAGATCTTCCTGGAATCGGCCATGTTCAACTCGGGCATCCGCCCTGCAGTGAACGCCGGTGTTTCGGTATCCCGCGTAGGTGGTGCCGCTCAGACCAAGATCATCAAGAAGCTGTCCGGTGGTATCCGTACCGCTCTGGCTCAGTACCGTGAACTGGCTGCATTCGCCCAGTTCGCTTCCGATCTGGACGAAGCGACCCGCAAGCAGCTGGAGCATGGTCAGCGCGTTACCGAGCTGATGAAGCAGAAGCAGTATGCGCCGATGTCCATCGCGGACATGGCCCTGTCGCTGTACGCCGCTGAGCGTGGCTTCCTGACTGACGTAGAAGTCTCCAAGATCGGTAGCTTCGAGCAAGCACTGATCGCCTTCTTCAACCGTGATCACGCTGAACTGATGGCGAAGATCAACGTGAAGGGTGACTTCAACGACGAAATCGACGCAGGCCTGAAAGCCGGTATCGAGAAGTTCAAGGCCACCCAGACCTGGTAAGCCGCAGCGGGGGCTCAGGCCCCCGCTTGCTAACCTGATAGGTGATACATGGCAGGCGCAAAAGAGATTCGCAGTAAGATTGCGAGCATCAAAAGCACGCAAAAAATTACCAGCGCCATGGAGAAAGTGGCGGTCAGCAAGATGCGCAAGGCACAAATGCGCATGGCTGCTAGCCGTCCTTACGCGGAGCGTATCCGCCAGGTGATCGGTCATCTGGCCAACGCCAACCCGGAATACCGCCACCCGTTCATGATCGAGCGCCCTGTAAAGCGCGCCGGTTATATCGTGGTGAGCAGTGACCGTGGTCTGTGCGGTGGCTTGAACACCAACCTGTTCAAGGCCCTGGTCAAGGACATGAACGAAAACCGCGAACAGGGCGTGGAAATCGACCTGTGCGTGATCGGCAGCAAGGGTGCGACTTTCTTCCGCATCTTTGGCGGCAACGTCGTAGCCGCGATCAGCCACTTGGGCGAAGAGCCATCGATCAACGATCTGATCGGCTCCGTCAAAGTGATGCTGGACGCCTACCTGGACGGCCGTATCGATCGCCTCTCGGTGGTTTCGAACAAGTTCATCAACACCATGACCCAGAAGCCAACGGTCGAGCAATTGGTACCGTTGGTGGCAACCCCGGATCAGGATCTCAAGCATCACTGGGATTACCTGTACGAACCCGACGCAAAAGAGCTGCTGGACGGCTTGATGGTGCGTTACGTGGAGTCGCAGGTGTACCAGGCGGTGGTCGAGAACAACGCTGCTGAGCAAGCGGCCCGGATGATCGCCATGAAGAACGCCACAGACAACGCCGGTGATTTGATCAAAGAGCTTCAGTTGATCTACAACAAGGCGCGTCAGGCTGCGATCACCCAGGAGATCTCGGAAATCGTCGGCGGCGCTGCCGCGGTTTAACGGTTCAAATATTCAGAGGATCCAGCTATGAGTAGCGGACGTATCGTTCAAATCATCGGCGCCGTCATCGACGTGGAATTCCCACGTGACGTCGTGCCGAGTGTTTACAACGCGCTGAAAGTACAAGGCGCGGAAACCACCCTGGAAGTTCAGCAGCAGCTGGGCGACGGCGTGGTTCGTACCATTGCGATGGGCTCGACCGAAGGCCTGAAGCGCGGTCTGGAAGTCGTTGACTCCGGCGCTGCCATTTCCGTTCCTGTTGGTAAGGCCACCCTGGGCCGTATCATGGACGTACTGGGCAACCCGATCGACGAGGCCGGCCCGATTGGCGAAGAAGAGCGTCGCGGTATCCACCAGCCAGCGCCTTCGTTCGCTGACCAGGCAGGCGGCAACGACCTGCTGGAAACCGGCATCAAGGTTATCGACCTGGTTTGCCCGTTCGCCAAGGGTGGTAAGGTTGGTCTGTTCGGTGGTGCCGGTGTCGGCAAGACCGTAAACATGATGGAACTGATCCGTAACATCGCCATGGAACACAGCGGTTACTCCGTGTTCGCTGGTGTGGGTGAGCGTACTCGTGAGGGTAACGACTTCTACCACGAGATGAAGGACTCCAACGTTCTCGACAAGGTAGCGCTGGTCTACGGTCAGATGAACGAGCCACCAGGAAACCGTCTGCGCGTAGCGCTGACCGGCCTGACCATGGCCGAGAAGTTCCGTGACGAAGGTAACGACGTTCTGCTGTTCGTCGACAACATCTATCGTTATACCCTGGCCGGTACCGAAGTATCCGCACTGCTGGGCCGTATGCCTTCGGCAGTAGGTTACCAGCCGACCCTGGCTGAAGAGATGGGCGTTCTGCAAGAGCGTATCACCTCCACCAAGGAAGGTTCGATCACCTCCGTTCAGGCCGTATACGTACCTGCGGACGACTTGACCGACCCGTCGCCAGCGACCACCTTCGCCCACTTGGACGCCACCGTCGTTCTGTCCCGTGACATCGCCTCCCTGGGTATCTACCCAGCGGTCGACCCACTGGACTCGACTTCGCGCCAGCTGGACCCGAACGTGATCGGCAACGAGCACTACGAGACCGCTCGTGGCGTTCAGTATGTTCTGCAGCGCTACAAAGAGCTGAAGGACATCATCGCGATCCTGGGTATGGACGAACTGTCCGAAGCCGACAAGCAACTGGTAGCCCGCGCTCGTAAGATCCAGCGCTTCCTGTCGCAGCCGTTCTTCGTGGCCGAAGTCTTCACCGGTTCGCCAGGCAAGTACGTTTCCCTGAAAGACACCATCGCTGGCTTCAGCGGCATCCTCAAAGGTGACTACGACCACCTGCCAGAACAGGCGTTCTACATGGTCGGCAGCATCGACGAAGCGATCGAGAAAGCCAAGAAACTGTAATTCCTGCGCCCCGCAAGGGGCGCTATCAGGTTGAGGCAAGCAGATGGCTATGACAGTCCATTGCGATATCGTCAGCGCGGAAGGAGAGATCTTCTCCGGCCTGGTCGAGATGGTAGTTGCGCACGGTAACCTAGGTGATCTTGGTATCGCTCCGGGTCACGCGCCGCTGATCACCAATCTCAAGCCTGGTCCGATCACGCTGACCAAGCAGGGTGGCGCCCAAGAGGTGTTTTACATCTCTGGTGGTTTCCTCGAGGTTCAGCCGAACATGGTCAAGGTGCTTGCCGATACCGTGCAACGTGCTGCAGACCTGGATGAAGCTCAGGCTCAGGAAGCCCTCAAGGCTGCCGAGAACGCCCTGAATCTGAAAGGCGCGGACTTCGACTACGGCGCCGCCGCCGCACGTCTGGCCGAGGCCGCAGCTCAGCTGCGTACCGTCCAGCAAATGCGCAGAGGCAAGTAATCGGCCCTCGGCTGATAACTTCTGTAGCGATTGAGTAAAAGGGTAGCCTCGGCTACCCTTTTTCTTTTTCTGATTTCTCCCCCCGGTCATTTCACTGACCACCCAGGATTGGTAGCCAGTAATGTCACTCGATATCGTTATTCTCGCCGCCGGCCAAGGCACCCGCATGCGCTCGGCGCTGCCCAAGGTGCTGCACCCGGTAGCCGGCAACTCCATGCTCGGCCATGTTATCCACAGCGCGCGCCAGCTGCAGCCGCAAGGTATTCATGTGGTCATTGGCCATGGGGCCGAGCTGGTTCGCGAGCGCCTGGCCGCCGACGACCTGAACTTCGTCATGCAGGACAAGCAGCTGGGTACCGGCCATGCGGTTGCCCAGGCACTACCGGGCTTGACCGCCGAAACCGTGCTGGTGCTGTACGGTGATGTGCCGTTGATCGAAGTGGAAACCCTGCAGCGTCTGCTGGCCAAGGCCAACGAGCAGCAGCTGGGCCTGCTCACGGTGACCCTCGACGACCCGACCGGCTATGGCCGCATTGTGCGTGACGAGCAGGGCAAGGTGACCGCCATCGTTGAGCACAAGGACGCCAACGATGCGCAGAAAGCGATCAAGGAAGGCAACACCGGTATTCTGGCCCTGCCAGCCGCGCGCCTGGCCGACTGGATGGGCCGTCTGTCGAACAACAACGCTCAGGGCGAGTATTACCTGACCGACGTCATCGCCATGGCTGTGGCCGATGGCCTGGTGGTGGCTACCGAACAGCCGCACGACCCGATGGAAGTGCAAGGTGCCAACGACCGCCGCCAGTTGTCGGAGCTGGAGCGCCACTACCAGTTGCGCGAAGGCCGTCGCCTGATGGCCCAGGGTGTGACCCTGCGCGACCCGGCGCGCTTCGATGTCCGCGGTGAAGTGACCGTTGGCCGTGATGTGCTGATCGACATCAACGTGATTCTCGAAGGCAAGGTGGTCATCGAGGACGATGTGCAGATCGGCCCTAACTGCGTGATCAAGAACACCACCCTGCGCAAAGGCGCAGTGGTCAAGGCCAACAGCCACCTCGAAGGCGCCGTGATGGGCGAGGGCAGCGATGCCGGCCCGTTCGCCCGCCTGCGCCCGGGCAGTGTGCTGGACGCCAAGGCCCATGTGGGTAACTTCGTCGAACTGAAAAACGCCCACCTCGGGGAAGGCGCCAAGGCCGGTCACCTGACTTACCTGGGCGATGCCGAAATCGGTGCACGCACCAACATCGGCGCCGGCACCATCACCTGCAACTACGATGGCGCCAACAAGTTCAAGACCGTGATGGGCGAGGACGTGTTCATCGGCTCGAACAACTCGTTGGTAGCGCCTGTGGAAATCAAGGCTGGTGCGACCACTGCTGCCGGATCGACCATCACCCAGACCGTGGAGGCAGGCGACCTGGCGGTGGCTCGTGCCCGTCAGCGCAACATCTCGGGTTGGAAGCGGCCGGAGAAGATCAAGAAGAGCTGAGTTATACACAGCTGTTTCGATCGAAAGCCGACTTATGTGAATAAGTCGGCTTTTTTCTTGGTCGTTTGGTGTTACTTGTGGGAGCGGCCTTGTGTCGCGAAAGGGCTGCGAAGCAGCCCCGGCAATATTCGCGTTACCTGTGAAATCATTGGGGCCGCTTTGCGGCCCTTTCGCGACACAAGGCCGCTCCCACAAGGGCATGGCGATTGCCGGAAGAAACTATCCACAGGCAGTGACACCTTGACGAATCGCTCATCTTAGGTTTTGATTGCCACCATTATCTTTCGAATCGAAACTTAAGCGCTCATGTCGAAACGAAACACCCCTCAGCGGCGGCACAACATCCTGGCTTTGCTCAGCGAGCAGGGCGAGGTGAGTGTGGACGCGTTGGCCAAGCGTTTCGCTACCTCGGAAGTCACCATCCGCAAGGACCTCGCTGCCCTCGAAACCAACGGCCTGTTGCTACGGCGCTACGGTGGCGCGGTCCCGGTGCCACAAGAGTTGCTCGGTGAACCTGCCCAGCCGGTGTCTTCCTATAAAAAGGCCATCGCCCGCGCCGCCGTGGCACGTATCCGCGAACATGCGCGCATCATCATCGACAGCGGTAGCACCACGGCAGCCATGATCCCCGAACTGGGGCGCCATCCTGGCCTGGTGGTGATGACCAATTCGATGAACGTGGCCCGCGCTATCTGCGACCTCGAACACGAGCCGGTGCTGCTGATGACCGGTGGCACCTGGGACCCGCATTCGGAGTCGTTCCAGGGCCAGGTGGCCGAGCAGGTGTTGCGCTCCTACGATTTCGACCAGCTGTTCATCGGCGCCGACGGCATCGACCTCGGTCGTGGTACCACCACCTTCAACGAACTTCTCGGGCTGAGCCGGGTCATGGCCGAAGTCGCCCGTGAAGTGATCGTGATGGTCGAATCGGACAAGGTAGGGCGCAAGATCCCCAACCTCGAGCTGCCCTGGGGCAGCGTGCACACCCTTATTACTGACGAACGCCTGCCTGCAGCGGCACGCGAACAAATTCAAGCCCGCGGCATCAACCTGATCTGCGCCGCGATCAGCCAGGAGCAATAAACCATGTGTGGAATCGTTGGTGCCGTCGCCGAGCGCAACATCACAGCCATCCTGATCGAAGGCCTCAAGCGTCTTGAGTACCGCGGGTACGACAGCGCCGGCCTGGCCGTCCTCACCCAGAACGGTGAACTGCAGCGCCGTCGCCGTATCGGCAAGGTCAGTGAACTGGAAGCCGCTGTTGCCGCCGAGCCACTGGCCGGCCAGCTGGGCATCGCCCACACTCGCTGGGCCACCCACGGTGCGCCGACCGAGGGCAACGCCCACCCGCACTTCTCGGGCAATGAAGTGGCCGTGGTGCACAACGGCATCATCGAGAACCACGAAGAACTGCGCGAAGAGCTGAAGGGCCTTGGCTATGTCTTCACTTCGCAGACCGATACCGAAGTCATCGTCCACCTGATCCACCATACCCTGAAGAGCGTTCCGGACTTGACCGATGCCCTGAAGGCTGCGGTGAAGCGCCTGCATGGTGCTTACGGCCTGGCGCTGATCAGTGCCAAGCAGCCTGACCGCCTGGTAGCCGCACGCAGTGGCAGCCCGCTGGTCATCGGCCTGGGCCTGGGCGAGAACTTCCTGGCGTCCGACCAGCTGGCCCTGCGCCAGGTCACCGACCGCTTCATGTACCTGGAAGAAGGCGACATTGCTGAAATCCGCCGTGACCAGGTCTCCATCTGGGACCAGGATGGCCACAAGGTCCAGCGCGAAACCGTGCAGTACCACGAAGGTGCCGAAGCTGCCGACAAAGGCACCTACCGCCACTTCATGCTCAAGGAAATCCACGAGCAGCCAAGCGTGGTGCAGCGCACCCTGGAAGGCCGCCTGGGCAAGGACAACGTGATGGTCCAGGCCTTCGGCCCGCAGGCTGCCGAACTGTTCGCCAAGGTGCGTAACGTGCAGATCGTTGCCTGCGGTACCAGCTACCACGCCGGCATGGTCGCCCGTTACTGGCTGGAAAGCCTGGCCGGGATCCCGTGCCAGGTCGAAGTGGCCAGCGAGTTCCGTTACCGCAAGGTGGTAGTGCAGCCGGACACCCTGTTCGTCTCCATCTCGCAGTCTGGCGAAACCGCCGACACCCTGGCCGCACTGCGCAACGCCAAGGAGCTGGGCTTCCTCGGCAGCCTGGCGATCTGCAACGTCGGTATCAGCTCGCTGGTGCGTGAGTCGGACCTGACCCTGCTGACCCTGGCCGGCCCGGAAATCGGCGTGGCCTCGACCAAGGCCTTCACCACTCAGCTGGTTTCGCTGATGCTGCTGACCCTGGCCCTGGGCCAGGTGCGCGGTACCCTGGAAGCCGGCGTCGAAGCCGGGCTGGTCGAAGAACTGCGCCGCCTGCCGGCCCGCCTGGGCGAAGCCCTGGCCATGGACGCCACCGTCGAGAAAATCGCCGAGCTGTTCGCTGACAAGCACCACACCCTGTTCCTCGGCCGCGGTGCGCAGTACCCGGTGGCGATGGAAGGTGCGCTCAAGCTCAAGGAAATCTCCTACATCCACGCCGAAGCCTACCCGGCAGGCGAGCTGAAGCACGGCCCGCTGGCGCTGGTGGACAACGACATGCCGGTGGTAACCGTTGCGCCGAACAACGAACTGCTGGAGAAGCTGAAGTCCAACCTGCAGGAAGTACGCGCCCGTGGTGGCGAGCTGGTAGTGTTTGCAGACGAGCAGGCCGGCATGACCAATGGCGAAGGTACCCACGTGATCAAGGTGCCGCACATCGCCGACGCCTTGGCGCCAATCCTGTACACCATCCCGCTGCAGCTGCTGTCTTACTACGTCGCCGTGCTCAAGGGCACCGACGTGGACCAGCCGCGTAACCTGGCCAAGTCGGTTACGGTCGAGTAAGCCAGAAGCCAGGGGCGCTTTGCGCCCCATCGCGACACAAGGCCGCTCCTACAGGAGAACGCAATTTCCTGTAGGAGCGGCCTTGTGTCGCGATGGGCTGCAAAGCAGCTTCTCGGCTATCTCACATCAAATCTGCATCGCCATCCCGTCCACATTCATCGCTGCCTGGCGCAAGGCCTCGGAGCGGGTCGGGTGGGGGTGGCAGGTGAGGGCGATGTCTTCCGCCGAGGCCGAGAACTCCATGGCCACGCAGAACTCACCGATCATCTCGCTGACACTTGGGCCTACCAGGTGTACACCCAGCACTTCGTCGGTCTCGGCATCGGCGATGACCTTGGCGAAGCCTTCGGTCTCGTGGTTGATCTTGGCCCGGCTGTTGGCCGTGAACGGGAACTTGCCGACTTTATAGGCACGCCCTTCGGCCTTGAGCTGCTCTTCGGTCTTGCCCACGGTGGCCAGCTCCGGGCGGGTGTAGATCACGCCAGGGATAAGGTTGTAGTTGACCTCGTGGGGCTTGCCGGCGATGCGTTCGATGCAGGCCACCGCTTCGTCTTCGGCTTTGTGCGCCAGCATCGGGCCGGAGGTGACGTCGCCAATCACCCAGATACCCGGCACGGAAGTGCGGTGGTGGTCGTTGCCGAGCATGCCGCGCTTGTCGGTTTCCAAGCCCACGCTTTCCAGGTTGAGCCCTTTGGTATAGGGGCGGCGGCCGATGGCGACCAGTACATAGTCAGCTTGCAGCGTTTCTGCGGTGCCACCGGCGGCCGGCTCCAGGGTCAGGTTCACGCCTTCGGCGCTGGCGCTGGCGCTGGCCTGGGTCACCTTGCTGCCCAGCTTGAACGCCATGCCTTGCTTGGCCAGGGCCTTCTGCAGGGTCTTGGCGGTTTCTTCGTCGGTGCCCGGGCAGATGCGGTCGAGGTATTCGATGACCGTGACCTGGCTGCCCAGGCGGCGCCATACCGAACCCAGCTCAAGGCCGATCACGCCGGCGCCGATGACGACCAGGTGCTTGGGCACCTGTGGCAGCGACAGCGCGCCAGTCGAGTCGATGATGCGCTGGTTGTCGATGGTCACGCCCGGCAGGGGCGTAGGTTCGGAGCCGGTGGCAATGACAATGTCCTTGGCCTGCAGTGCGGTTTCGCTACCGTCCTCAGCCTTGACCACGACCTTGCCGACGCCATCCAGGCGGCCCCAGCCCTTGATCCAGTCGACCTTGTTCTTGCGGAACAGGTACTCGATGCCCTTGGTCAGGCCGGCCACGCTCTCGTCCTTCTGTTTCATCATCTGGGCGAGGTTGAGGTTAGGTTTGACTTCGATACCGAGGTGGGCGAACTCGTCACCACTGGCGGCTTCATATAGCTCGGAAGCATGCAGCAGTGCCTTGGAGGGCATGCAGCCCACGTTCAGGCAGGTGCCACCCAATGTCGAGCGGCCTTCCACGCAGGCTACGCTCAGGCCCAGTTGGCCGGCGCGGATGGCTGCGTTGTAGCCGCCAGGGCCACCGCCGATGATCACCACGTCATAGGATTTCATGGGTTCAACTCCAGGATGAAGAAGCGCAAGAGGGGCACAAGGTTAAGCTGAGATGCAAAAATTGTATACAATCTGCTGCGTGGATAAGATCAGTTGGTTCTAGACCATGGTCTCGTTTAGAGGAAACATCCCACGAATGAACTACTCTGATCCGGCGACGTTCGAAATATCAGGCGTCGTGGCCAAATACGGACAGGAGGGTCGTTCATGCTTGCGCAACTTCCACCGGCACTGCAAAGCCTGCATCTGCCGCTGCGGCTGAAACTGTGGGACGGTAACCAGTTCGATCTGGGGCCTAGCCCGCAGGTCACCATCCTGGTCAAGGAGCCACAGCTGATCAGCCAGTTGAGCCACCCGAGCATGGACCAGCTGGGCACAGCTTTCGTCGAAGGCAAGCTGGAGCTGGAGGGCGATATTGGTGAAGCCATCCGCGTATGCGATGAGCTGAGCGAAGCGCTACTGACCGATGAGGACGACGCTCCACCGGAGCGCCGGGCCCATGACAAGAGCACCGACGCCGAAGCCATTTCCTACCATTACGATGTTTCCAACGAGTTCTACCAGCTATGGCTGGATCAGGACATGGCCTACTCGTGCGCCTACTTCCGCGAGCCGGACAACACCCTGGATCAGGCACAGCAGGACAAATTCGATCATCTGTGCCGCAAGCTGCGCCTGGATGCAGGAGAGTACCTGCTCGACGTCGGCTGCGGATGGGGCGGGCTGGCGCGTTTCGCTGCTCGTGAATATGGCGCCAAGGTGTTTGGTATCACCTTGAGCAAGGAGCAACTCAAGCTCGGTCGCGAGCGGGTGAAGGCAGAGGGGTTGGCCGACAAGGTCGACCTGCAGATTCTCGACTACCGCGACCTGCCTCAGGATGGCCGCTTCGACAAGGTTGTCAGCGTTGGCATGTTCGAGCATGTGGGGCATGCCAACCTGGCGCTGTATAGCCAGAAGCTGTTCGGTGCCGTGAGGGAAGGGGGGCTGGTGATGAATCACGGTATCACCGCCAAGCATGTCGATGGCCGCCCGGTCGGGCGTGGCGCTGGCGAGTTCATCGATCGCTACGTCTTCCCCCATGGCGAGCTGCCGCACCTGTCGATGATCAGTGCCAGCATCTGTGAAGCGGGCCTGGAGGTGGTAGACGTGGAAAGCCTGCGTTTGCACTACGCCAAGACCTTGCACCACTGGAGCGAGAACCTGGAGAACCAGCTGCACAAGGCGGCGGCGCTGGTGCCCGAGAAGACCTTGCGCATCTGGCGTCTGTACCTGGCCGGGTGTGCCTATGCCTTCGAGAAGGGCTGGATCAACCTGCATCAGATTCTGGCCGTGAAGCCGTACGCCGATGGGCACCATGACCTGCCTTGGACGCGTGAAGACCTGTATCGCTGAATTGCTCCAAAGCACGCAAGCGCGACACCGTACCCTGTGGGAGCGGGTTTACCCGCGAATGCGTCGGTACAGCCACTGACGTCTTCGCGGATAAACCCGCTCCCACAAGGTCCGCGATACCCATAGAGGGGCCTACTCGCATCAGAGAATCGGCGAAATCAGCCGCGCAATCCGCATCCCCAGTTGCTGCAGCCGATGAGTATCGCGGCTGTCCTCCGCAGTAATTTCCCGTGCCTGTTCAAAGTCATTGTTCAGCATGTTCTCGACCTGGTCAGCGAAGCCGCGGTCGACCGTGAGCAGGGTGATTTCGAAGTTCAGGCGGAACGAGCGGTTGTCCAGGTTGGCACTGCCGATCGCGCTGACATCGTCATCCACCAGCACCACCTTCTGATGCAGGAAGCCCGGTTGGTAGCGGAACATGCGCACACCCGCACGTACCGCTTCGAAGGCGAAAAGGCTGGAGGCGGCATAGACGATGCGATGGTCCGGGCGTGACGGAATCAGCACTCGCACATCGACCCCACGCAGTACCGCCAAACGCAACGCGGCGAACACCGCCTCGTCGGGGATGAAGTACGGGCTGGTGATCCACACGCGCCGGGTGGCTGAATGGATCGCCTCAAGGAAGAACAGCGAGCAGGTTTCCTGTGGGTCGGCCGGGCCGCTGGCCAAGGCTTGGCACAGCACGCCGTTGTCCGGGTAGGCATCCGGCAGAATCAGCGGCGGTAGCTGGCGCGTGGCCCAGTACCAGTCTTCGGCGAACGATTCCTGCAGGCAGGCCAGCACCGGCCCGCTGATCTGCACATGGGTGTCGCGCCAGGGTGAGAGCTGCGGGTGGCCACCGAGGTACTCATCGCCCACGTTGTGCCCGCCGATGAAACCGAGCAAGCCATCCACCACCACGATCTTGCGGTGGTTACGGAAGTTCACCTGGAAGCGGTTGAACCAGCCACGACGGGTTGCGAAGGCATGAATCTGTACACCACCGTCGCGCAGCAACTGGCTGTAGCTTGCCGGCAAGGCATGGCTACCGACACGGTCATACAGCACGAACACCCGCACCCCCTCGGCGGCCTTGCGCAGCAGCAGTTGCTGCAGCGCTTTGCCAAGGTTGTCGTCATGGATGATGAAGAACTGCACCAACACCACGTCGCGGGCTTTTTCGATGGCGGCGAATATTGCATCGAATGTTGCCTTGCCATCGATCAGCAGCTTCACCTCGTTATTGGCAAGGCAGGGCATGCGCCCGAGCTTGGGCATGGCGCGCAAGGCCGCATAGCTTTCCGACTCGCGGGCGGTAAGGGCTTCTTCTACCCAAGGCCGCCAGTTGAGGTTGGCCATGGCCACATGCATTTCCTGGTTGGCCTGGCGCCGGGCCTTGATGTAGGCATAGAACGAGCGCGCACCGAAGATCAGGTAAGGGATCAGGGTGAGGTAGGGGATGAAGAACAACGGCATGGCCCAGGCGATTGCGCCTTGGGCAGTGCGCACAGTGAACAGTGCGTGCAGTGCGGCGACGATACCCAGCAGGTGAACCAGGCCGAGTAGGTAACCGAAGAAGTAGGGGCTGTGGTAGTCCATATGCATCCTGCTTGCCGAGTACACTTGAGTAACAGAACACGTTCCCGGTCCGCCTTGCAACCTGCAGGTGGATTTGGCGTCTAAGGCTCAGCCCGGCCCGCTTGGCCGGCTTTTTCCAGGAGCGTTCGTCCATGAAGATTCGTCTGCCACTGTTGGCGTTGGCCCTAGGTGTGAGCAGCCCGCTGGTGCATGCTCAGATGCTACAGCCAGGTTTGTGGGAGCTGACCACCAGCAACATGCAGGTCGATGGCAAGCCGTTACCCGACATGGAGTTCATGCTCGGCCAGTTGAAGAACTTGCCGCCAGAGCAGCGCGCGATGATGGAAGGGGTGCTGGCCAAGCAGGGAGTGACTGTTGGGGGTAAGGGGGTGCGCTCTTGCCTGACGCCAGAACAGGTGGCAACCAACGATATCCCACTGCAGGACCCGAAGTCAGGGTGTACCCAGAAGATCACCGACCGCACCGGCAATGTGTGGAAATTTCAGTTCAGCTGCCCCAAAGCGCAGGGCAGTGGCCAGGCGACATTCCTCAGTGACCGGGAATTCACCACCCAGGTCAACGGTACGTTCAACGCCTCGGGTGTACAGCAGCAAGGCAGCATGAACACCCGTGCCGTGTGGTTGGGTAATGACTGCGGCTCGGTCAAGCCGCGCAGCTGACATCCCATTGCCACTGGCTGGTCGCGACAGCATCGTGGGCATGCAGGCTTTCTGCATGTTCCACGCGCAGCTTGAAGGCCGTGGTCCATTCCATTTGCCGTAGCGCCTTGTGCAGGCGTCGTGCGGCGTCTTCGCAGAACATCAGGTTCTGGCCGTTGGCCAAGGCAAAGGCTTGTTCGTCTGCGCGCTTCACTGCGGTCTGCACCGCTGTCCCCAGGCTTGCTTCTATGCGGTCGATCAACTCGGTGATTGGCAGAACCTGCTGATTGCTGCGCAGTCTTACCTGGATTTGCGCGCTACTACGTTGGCTATGGGGCGTCGCTACGATGCCTTCGGCGCTGCCAAGCCACTGTAAGACTGCAGATTTGTCGACCTGCTCGGCGCTGAAATGCGCCTGGAACTGCTGCTGAATCAGCTGCCGTGCAAGTGCAGCCGAGCATGGGCAGGTCGAGGAGTAAGGGACGGAAACGGATAGTTCCACGTGGAACATTTCATTTTCGATCCTTGCATCGACTGTGACGGCATAGCTTTTCCAACCCTCCAGCGGGCTGATCAATGCAGGCCTTTTTAGCAGATGCTCGAAGCGCAGACGCAGATAGGCGGCGGAAGAAAGGCCTTCGTGGCTGCTGAGGAAGTCAGCCAGCAGCTGGCGGATGGTGAGCGGCGTCAGAGGCTGATGCTCCAACGACTCAAGGGCGAGATAAAGCCGCGACATATGGATACCGCGTGAGCTGCCGTCTACCAGGCTGACGCCGGCATCGACAGTGGCAGCTGCTGTGCGCCCCTCGAACTGCACAGGTTGGGCGATCCCGCACATACCCACCCAGTTCAAAGGCAAGGCGTATTCATGGGTTTGTGCGGCAATGTCGGGGAGCTTGAGCTGAGTCATCTGGTATTCCAAACAAAAGGGAGATCAGCGGCCACCACCGATCAAGCTGCAATGCCGGGAGGGGCACCCTGGCACTTGGCGGGTTCATTTATCCTCCCGGGGGCACTCGTTCGTCACGAACGGCTTGGCGAAATTGTATTGTTACTTTATAACATTGTGCAATGCATCGTTTCGAATGCGCTCGCCTGAAGAGGTTTCGCCATGTCCAACCGTCTCCCTGTCACCGTGCTGTCCGGCTTCCTTGGCGCCGGCAAGAGCACCTTGCTCAACCATGTGCTGCGTAACCGCGACAACCTGCGGGTTGCGGTCATCGTCAATGACATGAGCGAAATCAACATCGATGCCAGCGAGGTGCAGCGCAACGTAAGCCTCAACCGTGCCGAGGAGAAGTTGGTGGAGATGAGCAATGGCTGCATCTGCTGCACGTTGCGTGAAGACCTGCTCGAGGAAGTGGCGCGGCTGGCCGAAGAAGGGCGTTTCGATTATTTGCTGATCGAGTCCACGGGGATCTCGGAGCCACTGCCAGTGGCCGAGACCTTCACCTTCCGCGATGAACAGGGCCGCAGCCTGTCCGACATGGCGCGCCTGGACACCATGGTCACTGTGGTCGATGGCCTGAACTTCCTGCGTGATTACCAGGCAGCAGACAGCCTGGCCAGCCGTGGCGAAACCCTGGGTGAGGAGGACGAGCGCTCGATCAGTGACTTGCTGATCGAGCAGGTCGAGTTCGCCGATGTACTGTTGCTGAGCAAGATCGACCTGATCAGCCAGCACGAACGCGAAGAGCTTATAGCCATTCTGCGCAGCCTCAATGCCCGGGCGCAGATCGTGCCCATGGTCATGGGCCAGGTACCGCTGGAACGCATCCTCGACACCGGCCTGTTCGACTTCGACCAGGCCGCCCAGGCACCGGGCTGGCTGCAAGAGTTGCGCGGCGAGCATGTGCCGGAAACCGAAGAGTACGGCATTGCCGCCACCACCTGGCAGGCCCGGCGCCCCCTTCATCCACAGCGCTTTTTCGATTTTATCCACACGCCCTGGAGCAATGGCCGACTGCTGCGTTCCAAAGGCTTTTTCTGGGTGGCCAGCAAATACCAGGAGGCCGGCAGCTGGTCGCAGGCAGGCGGCATGATGCGCCATGGCCTGGCGGGCCGCTGGTGGCGTTTCGTGCCGCGCGAGCAGTGGCCACAGGATGTGGATAACACCGCCGCGATCTTGAAGAACTGGGTTGCCGAGAGCGGTGACTGCCGCCAGGAACTGGTGTTCATCGGGCAGAATATTGACTTCGAAAAATTATCCACAGCACTCGATGCATGCCTTTTGACCGATCAGGAAATGGAATTGGGGCACATGGGCTGGTTGCGCCTACCCGATCCGTTCGGTCCATGGTATGAGGAGGCCGCAGCATGAACCCTGCACGCAAGCCTGTGGATATTTTCCAGGTATTTGGCGAGACACCGCAGGTGCTGACCGATGTGCTGCAGGATGGCGTGAACCTGGCGGTATGGCGCCGACGCTTGCCGCCACAACTGGAGGACTTTGCCGCGCTGGTAGTCAGCCTCGGCCAGCCCTTGGCAGACCAGCGCGTCATCGATGTGGACGAGCAGCACATGCCGGTATTCACCGAACTCTTGCGCGAAGCGGCCGACTTGCACGGCTATGAGGCATTCGTGGCGGATGTGGCCTGGCTGGTGGCGGCCTATACCTGCCTGGTGGGTGCGCAGCGGGTAGGTTTGCGCCTGCGGGTACTGACAGGCCCGATGTGCCCGCGCTTCCATGTGGATAACGTTCCGCTGCGTCTGCTCACTACCTACGCAGGCCCAGGTAGCGAGTGGTTGAAAGAGGACGCGAGCCCTCGTGGCAACTTACACACAGCAATACTGCCTGTGGATAACGTTCAGCACCTGCAAGCTGGCGACGTGGCTGTGCTCAAAGGTGAAAAGTGGCAGGGCAACGAAGGCGCGGGTCTGGTGCACCGCTCGCCCTCGGGGCAGCTGGGGCGCCTGCTGCTCAGCCTTGACTGGCTGGCCTGACAGCGCATAGTGAGGCATCCCCATCGCCCGAAGCCGCCCCATGCTGCAGAACATTCCCACCCACGTGATTGCCGGCCCGCTGGGGGCCGGCAAGACCACCCTGATCCGTCACCTGCTGGCCCAGCGCCCCGCCAATGAGCGCTGGGCGGTATTGATCAACGAATTCGGCCTGGTAGGCCTGGATGCGGCCTTGCTCAGCCGTGACGAAGACGGCATCGCCATCGGCGAGGTCGCAGGTGGCTGCCTGTGCTGCGTCAATGGCATGCCGTTTCAGGTGGGCCTGGGCCGACTGCTGCGCAAATCCCGCCCTGACCGGCTGTTCATCGAGCCGTCCGGGCTGGGTCATCCCTTGCAGTTGCTTGCTCAGTTGCAAAAAGCCCCTTGGGCTGGAGTGCTGACAATACAGCCCCTTCTGATGGTCGTGGACGCGCAGTCGATGGTCCGGAACGAGCAGCTTCCGGAGGCTCAACAGCAGGCGTTCGATGCTGCTGAAAGCGTTGTCTTGAACAAATCAGAGGCTGTGGATGAAAGTACTAACTTGTTGATAACTAATAGATTTCATCAAAAGAAAATCTTCTGGGCCGTCCAAGGTAGGCTGCCCTTGTCGGACCTTCCGGCTGTAACTAATGGCATTGTCGACAGCTCAGTTGTGGATAACAGGATTGTCGACAATCTTGTAAATCCACCGACAGCGCTATGGGCAGACCCCGGGCAGCCGATCTGTCTTGCACAGCAGGGAGAGGGAGGTTGGAGCATCGGCTGGCGCTGGCACCCTGGCCAGCAGTTTTATCCACAGCGGCTGCAGGCGTTCTTGCGGGCTTGGCCGTGGCGGCGCGCGAAGGGGGTTATCCACAGCGTGGAGGGCTGGCAATCATTCAATGGCCTGAATGGGGACATGCCCGCCTGGCAGCCCAGCGACTGGCGCAGGGATACGCGTATCGAGCTGATTTTCGACCAGCCGCAATCGCAATCCGCGCTGCAGGCCGGGTTGAGCGAATGTCGTGTCAGCTGATCAGTTGCGCCAGCGGTTGTGCTCCTGGCGCCACTGCTGCATCTCGATGACATTGTCGGTGCGCGGTGGGGTCTTGATCTCGAACGGGTAGGGCGCCAGTTCAATCTGCACGCTGTGGGCGCCGAACTGGGTCACGGTACCGGGGTGGCGCTGTTCGCCCGTGACGGTGAACTCGAATGCGTAGACGCGCGCCAGGCGCTTGCGGCCGTTGGCGTCACGGACAAAGGCGATACGCTTGAGAGCGACCGCGTCGTCGAGCAGTTCGAGGTCGAGCTTGGCGCAATGCTGTTTGACCCGTTCCAGGGCTTTCTCGCGCAACCCGTGGTTGTGCCACAACCAGGCGCCTGCCGTGGCGACCAGCATCAGGACGAAGAGGTTTTCCAGGGTCAACATTTGCGTATGCTCCAAACAGGTCGATCCAGCTTAACTGCGTCCCTGGCCTGTCGTACAGGTGGCAATCGAGTTCATACTGCGTTGCGCACAATCCCTGAAACAGCTTTGGAAACCTCCCGCATGAAACGTACCCCGCACCTGCTCGCCATCCAGTCCCACGTGGTGTTCGGCCACGCCGGCAACAGCGCTGCGGTGTTTCCCATGCAGCGTATCGGGGTCAATGTGTGGCCGCTCAATACCGTGCAGTTCTCCAATCACACACAGTATGGCCAGTGGGCGGGTGAAGTGCTTGCCCCCGCGCAAATTCCTGCGTTGGTGGAAGGCATTTCCAACATCGGCGAGTTGGGCCATTGCGACGCGGTGCTGTCCGGTTACCTGGGCAGCGCCGAACAAGGTCGGGCGATTCTGGCCGGCGTCGAGCGGATCAAGGCAGTCAACCCAAAGGCTTTGTACCTTTGCGACCCGGTCATGGGGCACCCTGAGAAGGGCTGCATCGTGCCAGCGGAAGTCAGCGAGTTTCTGCTCGACGAGGCGGCTGCCAGGGCTGACATCCTGTGCCCCAACCAGCTGGAACTGGACAGCTTCTGTGGCCGCCGAGCGCAGTCGCTGGAGGACTGCGTGAACATGGCGCGCAGCCTGTTGCAGCGCGGGCCGCAGGTGGTGCTGGTCAAGCACCTGGCCTACCCCGGGCGCGCCGAGGACCAGTTCGAGATGCTGCTGGTGACCGCCGAGCAAAGCTGGCACCTGCGCCGCCCGCTGCTGGCGTTCCCGCGGCAGCCGGTAGGGGTGGGGGACCTGACTTCAGGCCTGTTCCTGGCCCGCGTTCTGCTCGGCGACAGCTGGGTGCAGGCGTTCGAATTCACCGCTGCGGCCGTACACGAAGTGCTGCTCGAAACCCAGGCCTGCTCCAGCTATGAACTGCAGCTGGTGCGGGCCCAGGACCGCATTGCGCACCCGAGGGTGCGCTTCGAGGCACAGATGCTGGCGCTTTAAATCGCGTCGGTTTTCAGGTCCTGGTAGCGCTTTTCCAGCTCCTGGCGGATCTGTCGGCGCTGCTGGCCCTGCAGGAAGCGGCGCTTTTCTTCACTGCTTTGCGGCTGGCGCGGCGGTACCTGCACCGGGCGACGGTTGTCGTCGACCGCGACCATGGTGAAGAAGCAGCTGTTGGAATGGCGCACCGAGCGCTCGCGGATGTTCTCGGTCACCACCTTGATGCCCACCTCCATCGAGGTGTTGCCGGTGTAATTGACCGACGCCAGGAAGGTCACAAGTTCACCCACGTGCACCGGCTCACGGAAGATCACCTGGTCGACCGACAGGGTGACTACATAGCTGCCGGCATAGCGGCTGGCGCACGCATAGGCCACTTCGTCGAGGTACTTGAGCAGGGTGCCGCCATGTACGTTGCCAGAAAAGTTGGCCATGTCCGGGGTCATCAGGACGGTCATGCTCAGCTGGGCGTTTCCAGGTTCCATAGTGTGCTCACGGTGAGGTTGCGCTGAATCGGGCGAATGGGGGGCATTATCTGCAGACACTTCTGTTCCCCTCTTTTGAATTTGCCTTCCTGGTACGGGACGTTGGCTGACGCTCCATCGTCACGCCGATCATGCCATCAGCGGCGCTTTTCCAGCCGATCTGTTTCTGCATATTGCACCGCCTTTTTGCGGCGGGGTGCGATGTTAACCTGACTACACCCATGCAACATGGGCTTTTCCTGCATTCAAAAAAGTATGTACTTGCTGCTCGCTCAGGGTTGCCTTGGCAGAGGAGCGGTCTGCCCAGGCATCCAGCAACGGACGAGAAAAGGAGTATCACGCCATGCATGCCATCAGCTTCATCCAGGACCTGGCAGTCATCATGCTGGTTGCTGGCGTGGTCACCATTCTCTTTCACCGCCTCAAGCAGCCTGTGGTGCTGGGCTACATCGTCGCCGGCTTCATCATCGGCCCGCACACCCCGCCGTTCGGCCTGATCCACGACGAAGACACCATCAAGACCCTCGCCGAACTGGGGGTGATCTTCCTGATGTTCTGCCTGGGGCTCGAATTCAGCCTGCGCAAGCTGTTCAAGGTAGGCGCCACGGCGTTCATCGCGGCGTTCCTGGAAATCGTGCTGATGATCTGGATCGGCTTCGAGATCGGCCGCTGGTTCGGCTGGAACACCATGGATTCGCTGTTCCTCGGCGCCATCCTGGCGATTTCCTCGACCACCATCATCGTCAAGGCGCTCAACGACCTGAAGATGAAGAACGAGCGTTTCGCCCAGCTGATATTCGGCGTGCTGATCGTCGAGGACATCCTCGGTATCGGCATCATCGCCCTGCTGTCGGGCATCGCCGTCAGTGGCACGGTCAGCTCGGGCGAGGTGTTCTCCACTGTCGGCAAGCTGTCGCTGTTCATGATCGTTGCGCTGGTCATCGGCATCCTGCTGGTGCCGCGCCTGCTGGCCTACGTGGCCAGGTTCGAAAGCAACGAGATGCTGCTGATAACCGTATTGGGCTTGTGCTTCGGCTTCTGCCTGCTGGTGGTGAAGCTCGAGTACAGCATGGTGCTTGGCGCCTTCCTGATTGGCGCGATCATGGCCGAATCGCGCCAGTTGCTGAAAATCGAGAGCCTGATCGAACCGGTACGCGACCTGTTCAGCGCCATCTTCTTCGTCGCCATCGGCCTGATGATCGACCCCCAGGTGCTGATCGACTACGCCTGGCCGATCGTGGTCATTACCCTGGCGGTGGTGTTGGGCAAGATGTTGTCGTGCGGCATGGGCGCGTTCATTGCCGGAAATGACGGGCGCACATCGCTGCGGGTGGGCATGGGGCTTTCGCAGATTGGCGAGTTTTCCTTCATCATCGCCGCGCTGGGCATGACCCTGCAGGTGACCAGCGACTTCCTCTACCCGGTGGCTGTGGCGGTATCGGCAATCACCACGCTGCTGACACCCTACCTGATCCGTGCCGCCGACCCGCTGTCGCTCAAGCTGGGCAAGGTGGTGCCCAGCCGCCTGGCGCGGGTGCTGTCGTTGTATGGCGAATGGTTGCGCAGTATCCAGCCGCAGGGCGAGGGCGCCATGCTCGCGGCGATGATCCGGCGCATCCTGTTGCAGGTTGGGGTGAACCTGGCGCTGGTGATCGCCATCTTCTTCAGTGGTGGCTATTTCGCCGGGCGGATCGGCAACTGGCTCAGCGAGTGGGTCAGCGATGCCAGCCAACAGAAAGCGCTGATCTGGGGCGCAGCGTTGTTGCTGTCGCTGCCATTCCTGATTGCCGCCTATCGAAAGCTCAAGGCGCTGTCGATGCTACTGGCAGAGATGGGCGTCAAACCGGAAACGGCCGGGCGGCATACCCAGCGCGTGCGCCGTGTGATTGCCGAGGTGATTCCGCTGTTGTCGCTGCTGGTGATTTTCCTGCTGCTGTCGGCGCTGTCGGCGAGCATTCTGCCCACCAGCGAACTGCTGCTGGTGATTGCCGTGGTGGCTGCGGTGGTTGTGGCCTTGCTGTGGCGCTGGTTTATCCGCGTGCATACGCGCATGCAGATTGCCTTGCTGGAGACGCTGGAGAACAGCCGCGAGAATACGCACTGAAGGGGGCAATGCTCCCTGCGCAAGATTTCACCGTCGTCCGAGGGGATGGAGCGGTAGCGATGTCGCCAGGCGCAGAAAGCCTGGCGATATTAACTATACCGGTAGCACTAGGCCATAAAATTCCCATTTCTGGGCCGGCCTCTTCGCGGGTAAACCCGCTCCCACAGGTACCGCACAATGATCAGCACCTGTGCAATCCCTGTGGGAGCGGGTTTACCCGCGAAGAGGCCGGCACAGGCAGCATCAAATCAGAGGTTGGAATCAGCTCTCCAGCCAGACATCCCGCGCCCAGTGCCACACCGATTCCCAGCTGTCTTCACCGACGATTTCCTCTTCGGCATCCCACAGCACCACGGTCCCATCCTCTTCGACGCAGTAGTAGTTGTCGCCGTCCTGGCACAGCGGAATCAGGTCTCGTGGCACGCCGGCATCCCAGGCGTTGGCGGCGACTTCTGGCAGGTAGGTATGCGACTGTGGGTCGGTAACGGTCACCGGCTCCAGTGAGCCATACACCACGTCACTGACGGTCAGCAGGAACTCTTTGAACACGAACGGAATGTTGATGAACAGCTCTTCCTCGATTTCGACCAACTGGTCCTCGTCGGGAAGCTCAAGGGGCACCGGCACTGGCTCGTTGGCTTCACGGAGTTGTTCGATCACTTCTTCCACGGTTCACTTCCTCTGACCTAGATGACAACGCTGCGCGTTATACCCTAGTAGGCCACTCTGGCAAAAGCAAAAACCCCGGGACAGGCCCGGGGTTTTTTGTGCAGCACGCAGCGGTTAGCCGTTTTGACGGATACCGGCCACCAGCCAAGGCTGGTTTTCGCCCTGGGCGCGAACCATGTGCCAGCTTTCGCTGAACACTTCGCCCTGGTCGAAGCGCGAGTTTTTCGATACGCCACGGAAGGTCAGGGTGGCGTCGGTACGGTCGGCGCGGTCGTCGACACCGTCCAGCTGTACCTCGAGGTTGTCGATGTAGGTGGACTGGAAGCCATCACCCAGTTCGGCGCGCTCGCGCTTGAGGAACTCGAGCATCTGCGGGGTGACGAACTCGGCGATCTTGTCCATCTCGTTGGCGTCCCAGTGCTGCTGCAGCGCCTGGAAGTGGTTACGGGCAGCAGCCAGGAAGTTCTGCTCGTTGAACCAGGCCGGGGCGTTGATCACCGGGGCGGCTGCGGCAGCAGGTGCGGCCGAACCACCGAAGATCGACGGCTGGGCAGGCTGCGCGTGAGCTTCACGCTGCATCGGCGCATGGCCCGGCATGGCCATTTGCGGCTGCTGCTGGCGGCGGCGCGCGGCGATGAAGCGGAACACCAGGAAGGCGATGAGCGCCACGATCAGGAAGTCCATGATCTGGAAGCCTTCGAAACCGTCGCCCATGAACATGGAAGCCAGCAGGCCACCGGCGGCGAGGCCGGCCAGAGGGCCCAACCAGCGCGAAGCACCGCTGGCGGCCGGAGCGGCACGGCCAGGTGCGGTCGGCGCGGCGGCAGGCGTGGTTGGCGTGGCCTGGCGGGTCTGGTGAATAGGCGCGGAGCCCGAGCTCTTGCCGCCGCCAAAACGCTTGGCGTTGGCGTCCAGGCTCAGCGTCAGGCCGACGCAGAGCGCCAGAGCGATGCTAAGAAAACGTTGCATAAGTGGGATATCCCCTGTTGTGGATTGCACGCGCGTCATGGTGCACAGGTTCCCGGGCACATGACCAGCGACATAATGTTTCGAGCTTTTGCCTGAATGTTACAAACCCGGCACGACCTGCCCTCGGAATGCTGGCGCAATACCTGTAGGAGCGGGCATGCCCGCGAACACCGGCGAAGCCGGTGCCATACACTGAGTTGCCGGCTTCGCGGGCATGCCCGCTCCCACAGGTATTGCGCAGGCTTTGAAAACTTTGAGCAAGCCTCCACCAGCGCCGGTGCAGGCTTTTAGATGGCCTCGAGCTTGGCATACCCCAGCATCAGCCACTTGCTGCCTTCGGCAAAATTCACCTGCACCCGCGCCTGGGCGCCGGAGCCTTCGAAGTTGAGGATCACACCCTCGCCAAACACCGCATGTTGCACACGCTGGCCCAGGTTGAACGCGGTCTGCGGAATGCTGGCATTGGCGAACAGGTTGCTGTTCGTGGCCGTCTTGGCCCCGCCGAACGGGCGGCTGACGCTGTTGGACAGGCGCACTTCCTGAACCAGGCCTGCCGGAATTTCGCGTACGAAACGTGACACCTTGTTGTAGGTCTCGCTGCCATACAGGCGACGCGTTTCGGCGTAGGTCATGACCAGCTGGCGCATGGCGCGGGTGATGCCCACATAAGCCAGGCGGCGTTCCTCTTCCAGGCGGCCGGGCTCTTCCAGGCTCATCTTGTGCGGGAACAGGCCTTCTTCCATGCCCACCAGGAACACATACGGGAACTCCAGGCCCTTGGCGCTGTGCAAGGTCATCAGCTGGACGCTGTCTTCATGCTCGTCGGCCTGGGCATCGCCTGCCTCGAGCGAGGCGTGGCCGAGAAACGCCGAGAGTGGCGAGAGGTCGGCGTCTTCTTCGGTGGACTCGAAGTTGCGCGCTGCGCTGACCAGTTCCTCAAGGTTTTCTACCCGTGCCTGGCCCTTCTCACCCTTTTCTTCCTGGTGATAGATGATCAGCCCGGACTGCTCGATGGTGGTCTGGGTCATGGTATGCAGTGGCATGTCCACGACCTTCGCCGCCAACCCCTCGATCAGCTCGATGAACGCACCCAGGGCACTGGCCGCGCGGCCTTTCAGGGCTTTGGCGGCGAGCAGCTGGCACATGGCCTCCCACATCGACACCTGGCTGTGGCGGGCGTGCTCGCGGATGGCTTCGACGGTTTTTTCGCCAATGCCACGTGGCGGCACGTTGATCACCCGCTCCAGGGCTGCATCGTTGCCACGGCCTTCGATCAGCCGCAGGTAAGCCATGGCGTTCTTGATTTCGGCGCGCTCGAAGAAGCGCTGGCCACCGTAGATGCGGTAGGGGATGCGTTCGCGCAGCAGGGCTTCTTCCAGCACCCGCGACTGGGCGTTGGAACGGTACAGAATGGCGATCTCGTTGCGCGCATTGCCCTGCTTGACCAGGCTCTCGATTGTTTCCACCACGTAGCGGGCTTCGTCGTGCTCGTTGTAGGCCGCATACAGGGTCAGCGGTTCGCCTTCGCCCATGTCGGTCCACAGCTCCTTGCCCAGGCGCCCGCTGTTGTTGGCGATCAGCGCGTTCGCTGCCTTGAGGATGCCGCCAGTGGAGCGGTAGTTCTGCTCCAGGCGGATCATCTCGGCGTCGGGGAAGTCGGCAGTGTACTGGTGAATGTTCTCGATCTTGGCACCACGCCAGCCGTAGATCGACTGGTCGTCATCGCCCACCGCCATCAGGCTGTCACCGCCGCGCGCCAGCAGGCGCAGCCAGGCGTACTGCACGGCGTTGGTATCCTGGAACTCGTCCACCAGCACGTGGCGGAAGCGCCGCTGGTAATGCTCCAGCAGGCCCGGGTGGTCGCGCCACAGGTCCAGGGCGCGCAGCAGCAGCTCGGAGAAGTCGATGACCCCGGCGCGCTCGCAGGCCTGCTCATAGGCGGTATAGACGTCGCGCATGGTCGACAGGAACAGGTCGCCCCCGGCCTGGATATGCTGTGGTCGCAGGCCTTCGTCCTTCTGCCCGTTGATGAACCACTGGGCCTGGCGTGCCGGCCATTTCTGCTCGTCCAGGCCAAGCTCGCGCATCACCCGCTTGATCAGGCGCTGCTGGTCGTCGCTGTCGAGGATCTGGAAGTTCTGCACCAGCCGTGCTTCCTGCCAGTGGGCCCGCAGCAAGCGGTGGGCCAGGCCGTGGAAGGTGCCGACCCACATGCCCGCCGGGTTGATGCCCAGCAGTTGCTCGATCCGCTGGCGCATTTCTGCCGCGGCCTTGTTGGTGAAGGTCACCGACAGGATCGAGTGCGGCGATGCCTGCTCCACCTGGATCAGCCAGGCAATGCGGTGCACCAGCACGCGGGTTTTACCGGAACCGGCGCCAGCAAGCACCAGTTGACGCCCGAGCGTGGCCGCTACGGCCTGGCGTTGGGCATCGTTGAGGGAATTCAGCAGGAGGGAGAGGTCGTCTGTGCGCATCGGGCCATTCTAGGGCGCGGCAGGAAATGGGGCAAACCTCCACTGTATAAATATTCACCTGCCGCATGCCCGTTCATCGAGCCGATGGCAGGTGCCAGGCCACCGCTCGGGCGGCCTGGCAGGCAGCGGTTCAGTCAATCGCCTCGATGGTGCGAATTTCGCAGCGCTGCGAACCGTCGGCATGGATGATCTCCACGGTTTTCCAGCCAGTGCCGCCTGCACGTTCGAAAACCACGGTTTTTTCGGTCAGCACCTGCGGGGTGATTGCGCCGCTATCCAGCAGTTGAAGCTCCAGCACTTCCCAGCCACCCCGGTGGCGCAGCTTGGGTTCGACCAGCACCGGTTCGATGGCCGGAGAGGCGACCGTAACGGTGCCATGAACCCTGAAAACCTGCTTGCCGTGGGCGATGTCGTTGATTGCAACGAGGTTGGTGATAGTAGCCATTGTCTGCTCCTGTCTCGGGTTGAAAGTAGCGCCAGCGCGCTGGGGCTACTTTCTGCCCTTTCGCCTGCCACGGGAGCAGGGCAGTGCTTCAGCTATGCCAATGCCTGCCGTGCCTGGCCAGCAGGCTGTTGGCTTGCTCCGGCCCGTTACTGCCTGCCGGGTACGGTCGCGGTGCCTGGAAGTGCTCTTCACAGCCCTTGATGATCGGGTCGATCCAGGCCCAGGCCGCTTCCACTTCATCGCGGCGCATGAACAGCGTCGAGTCGCCCTCCAGCACATCCAGCAGCAGGCGCTCGTAGGCGTCCCAGCGGCGGGTCTGGCTGAACACCTGGGCCAGGTTCAGGTCCAGGTCCACAGGTTCCAGGCGCATGCCCTTGCCCGGGCTCTTGGTCATCATGCGCAGGCTGATGCGTTCGTCCGGTTGCAGCTGGATCAGCAGCTGGTTGACCTGGCCGCCATTGAAAAGCTCGTGGGGCACCGGCTTGAACTGGATGACGATCTGCGATGAGCGCCGTGCCATGCGCTTGCCGGTACGCAGGTAGAAGGGCACGCCCGCCCAGCGCCAATTGTCGATGTGCGCCTCGATGGCGATGAAGGTTTCGGTGTCGCTGTCGTTGTCGACGTCCTTTTCGAAGTAATAGGCCGGCACTTCCTGGCCGCCGATGCGCCCGGCGCCATACTGGCCGCGTACGGTCTTGTCCTGCACGTCCTGGCCAGTGATGGGCTTGAGGGCCCGCAAGATCTTCACCTTCTCGTCACGCACCGCTTCGGCCTCGAACTGCGCGGGCGGCTCCATGGCCACCAGGCATAGCAGCTGAAGCAGGTGGTTCTGCAACATGTCGCGGGTCGCCCCGGCGCGGTCGTAGTAGGCGCCGCGATTCTCTACACCCAGGGTCTCGCAAACGCTGATCTGCACGTGGTCGACCTGGTTGTTGCGCCACACCGGCTCCAGCAGGGCGTTGGCAAAACGCAGGGCCATCAGGTTCTGCACGGTTTCCTTGCCCAGGTAGTGGTCGATGCGAAATACCTGGTTTTCCTCCAGCACTGCGCCAATCGCTTCGTTGATGGCGGTAGCCGATTCCAGCGAGTGGCCGATCGGCTTTTCCAGCACGATGCGCGCTTCGGCGTCGGCCAGGCCGGCGTTATGCAGGTGCTTGGCAATTGGCACGAACAGGTTGGGGGCGGTGGCCAGGTAGAAGATGCGCGTCAAGCCGCCGGGTTCGCCCAGGTAGCGCGCCAGGCGGCCGAAGTCGGCGCTTTGCGAAGCATCCATGGCGAAATAGTCGACCCGCGCGGAAAACCGCTGCCAGACCTCTTCGTCGAAGTCGTTGCGGGCAATTTGTGCCCGGCAATGGCGCTCGGCGAGCTTGAGATAATCGTTACGTGGCAAGTTGCGTCGTGCCAGCGCGATGATGCGCACGGCGTTGTTAAGACGGGCCTCGCGAAACAGGTGGTAGAGCGCCGGAAGCAGTTTGTGCAGGGCCAGATCGCCGGTGCCGCCGAAGACCAGAATGTCGCAAGGAATAGTCAAACCACCACTCTCCACGTTCGTTTAACTGGGCGGGTTGGCGTCCATGTAGTATAACTACAAGATAGCTACAACCCGGCCAGCCGATCATAACCGAGTCCAGCCTGTGAATCTGTTGCAACATATCGCCCAATCGCGCCACCTGCTGCGCAAATCGGAACTCAAAGTAGCCGACCACGTGCTACTCGACCCGGCTGCCGTCATGCACAGCTCCATGGCCGACCTGGCGCACAGCGTGGGTATCAGCGAACCGACCATCGTGCGTTTCTGCCGCGCGATCGGTTGCTCGGGCTTCCAGGACCTGAAGCTGAAGCTGGCGCAGAGCCTGGCTGCGGGGGCCAGTTTCGGCCAGTTCGCCATCCATGAAGACGACTCGGTCGCCGACTACAGCCTGAAGATCTTCGACACCACGTTGCACACCCTGATGGAAGTGCGCGAGCACCTCGACCCGCAGGCGCTGCAGCAGGCGGTGACCGCCATGGCCCAGGCGCAGCGTGTGGAGTTCTATGGCTTTGGCGCCTCCGGTGCGGTAGCGGCCGATGCCCAACACAAGTTCTTCCGCCTGCTGCTCAGCGCGGCAGCCTATTCCGACCCGCACATGCAGGCGATGTCGGCGGTGACCCTGAAGCCGGGTGATGTGGCGGTATGCATTTCCCAGTCGGGCCGTTCCAAGGACCTGCTGATCACCGCCAACCTGGTCCGTGAGAGCGGCGCCAACCTGATTACCCTGTGCCCCAGCCAGACACCACTGGCGGAGCTGTCGACGGTAAACCTGGCGATCGACGTGCATGAAGACACCGAAATCTACACCCCGCTGACCTCGCGTATCGCCCACCTGGTGGTGATCGACGTGCTGGCCATGGGCGTTGCCATGGCGCGCGGGCCGAGCCTGGTCAACCACCTGAAGAGTGTGAAGCGCAGCTTGCGCAGCCTGCGCTTGTCGCCCAAGTCGATCAAGGCTACCGACGACTGAATTCTTCCTGCACCGGCCTCTTCGCGGGCTTGCCCGCTCCCACAGTGATTGCGCCAATTTCAACAGGTGCACAGTACCTGTGGGAGCGGGCGAGCCCGCGAATGGGCCGGCACAGGCAGTGAAAATTCACGATTCTGTCACCATTCCACAGCCAAACCGTAAACCACTCAAGCCAGTCTGAAACTCCCGCATCCTATCTGGGAGACAGGCAATGGCTCGTGACTTCGACGGTACGTACCAACCCAGCGCCAAGGCTCGCAAGCAGCAGGAAAAGGATCAGCGCCGCATGGAATACCGCCGCGCGATCGAGAGCTATTGCGACCAACGTCAACTGCTCCGCGAACTAGTGGACTACCCCGAGCTGCAAGAGCTCACGGTCTGGCAGGCGTCGGCAGCAGCTTCCCCGAAAAACGCTCAACCAGCGCGCTGATCAGCGCACGTTCGCTGCGGATGAACGCCAGGAAAGCCAAGGCCACCGGCGACTGCCGTTTGGCCTTGGACTGCACCACGCACCAACTGCGATACAGCGGCAGTTCCTCCACGGGCAGCTCCCTCAGCACACCGGTGGCCAGCTCCAGGTTGACCGCATGGCGGGTAAGCATGGCAATGCCCAGGCCGGCAATCACGCACTCGCGCTGGGCGTCGGCCGAGGCCACCTCCAGGGTCTGGGTGAAATGCACGCGCTTGTCCTTGAAGTATTCCTCGCAAGCCTTGCGCGTGCCCGAACCCTGTTCGCGGACCAGCAGGGTATGAGGCTCCAGGTCCTGCAGGCGCAGTTGCTCCAGCTTGCACAGCGGGTGCTCGGGCGGTGCCACCGCGACGATCGGGTTGTTGAGGAACGGCAGAAACTCCAGGCCCATGTCCTGCGGCACCATGGACATGATGATCAGGTCGTCGCGGTTGTCCGACAGGCGGCGGATGGCCTGGGCGCGATTGACCACCGTCAGGGTCAGGTTCACCTCCGGGTGACGCTGCTTGAAGGCCGCGAACAGGTGTGGCACGAAGTACTTGGCACTGGATTCGATCGCCAGTTTCAACTGCCCCTGCAATGAACCCTGCATGTCCGAAAGCTGCATGTCCAGGCTCTCCAGGCGCCCGAAGATATCGCGGCTGGCGCGTTGCAAGGCCTCGGCAGCTTCGGTCAGGTAGAGCTTCTTGCCCACGTACTCGAACAGCGGCTGGCCGATCAGCTCTTCGAGCTGGCGGATCTGTAGACTAACGGCGGGTTGCGTCAGCGCCATCTCTTCCGCCGCACGGCTGTACGAACGCAAATCGCATACCTCGTTGAAGATCTGCAATTGACGCAAAGTCATACGCATCAAGGACTTACGCATTTTTATCCGCCCTTCGGCAACACCTTGTTACCGCACTATAAGCTTTTGCTAATACAGCCCCTAACAAATATTGATTTTTGTTTATCAACCTACAGCGCTAGGGTGAATGTGCGACTGGCCAGCAACGTCTGGTCACGCGCCGACCGGGAGAACCGGCTCGACTGTTCCTACGGCTTTGGGAAGACTCCAGTGATAAAAAAAATCCTGATCGCCAACCGAGGTGAAATTGCAGTTCGGATCGTGCGTGCCTGCGCCGAGATGGGCATTCGCTCGGTGGCGATCTATTCCGACGCCGACCGCCACGCGTTGCACGTCAAGCGCGCCGACGAAGCCCACAGCATTGGTGCCGAGCCGCTGGCCGGTTACCTGAACCCGCGCAAGCTGGTGAACCTGGCTGTGGAAACCGGCTGTGATGCCCTGCACCCGGGCTATGGTTTCCTGTCGGAAAACGCTGAACTGGCAGAGATCTGCGCCGAGCGCGGGATCAAGTTCATCGGCCCGGCCGCCGAGGTCATTCGCCGGATGGGCGACAAGACCGAAGCACGCCGCACCATGATCGCCGCCGGTGTACCGGTAACCCCGGGTACCGAAGGCAACGTTGCCGATATTCACGAAGCCCTGAGTGAAGGTGACCGCATCGGTTACCCGGTCATGCTCAAGGCCACTTCTGGTGGTGGTGGCCGTGGTATTCGCCGTTGCAACAGCCGTGAAGAACTGGAACAGAACTTCCCCCGCGTCATCTCCGAGGCTACCAAGGCCTTTGGTTCTGCGGAAGTGTTCCTGGAAAAGTGCATCGTCAACCCCAAGCACATCGAGGCGCAGATCCTCGGTGACAGCTTTGGCAACGTCGTGCACCTGTTCGAGCGCGACTGCTCGATCCAGCGCCGCAACCAGAAGCTCATCGAAATCGCCCCGAGCCCACAGCTCACCCCCGAACAGCGCGCCTACATCGGCGACCTGGCGGTGCGTGCGGCCAAGGCAGTGAACTACGAGAACGCCGGTACCGTGGAGTTCCTGCTCGCCGATGGCGAGGTGTACTTCATGGAAATGAACACCCGAGTGCAGGTGGAACACACCATCACCGAGGAAATCACCGGTATCGACATCGTCCGTGAGCAGATCCGCATTGCCTCGGGCTTGCCGCTGTCGGTCAAGCAGGAAGACATCCAGCATCGCGGTTACGCGCTGCAGTTCCGCATCAACGCCGAAGACCCGAAGAACAACTTCCTGCCCAGCTTCGGCAAGATCACCCGTTACTACGCCCCCGGCGGCCCGGGCGTGCGTACCGACACGGCGATCTACACCGGCTACACCATTCCGCCGTTCTACGACTCCATGTGCCTGAAACTGGTGGTGTGGGCGTTGACCTGGGAAGAAGCCATGGACCGCGGCCTGCGGGCCCTGGACGACATGCGCGTGCAAGGGGTGAAGACCACCGCCGCGTACTACCAGGAAATCCTGCGCAATCCCGAATTCCGTAGCGGCCAGTTCAACACCAGCTTCGTCGAAAGCCACCCGGAACTGACCAACTACTCGATCAAGCGCAAACCCGAAGAGCTGGCCCTGGCCATCGCCGCCGCCATCGCCGCCCACGCAGGCCTGTGAGGAACCCCATAATGTCCAAGAAAATTCACGTAACCGACACGATCCTGCGCGACGCCCACCAGTCCCTGCTGGCCACCCGCATGCGTACCGAAGACATGCTGCCGATCTGCGACAAGCTTGACAAGGTCGGCTACTGGTCGCTGGAAGTCTGGGGTGGCGCCACCTTCGACGCCTGCGTGCGCTTCCTCAAGGAAGACCCGTGGGAGCGCCTGCGCAAGCTGCGCGCGGCACTGCCCAACACCCGCCTGCAAATGCTGCTGCGCGGCCAGAACCTGCTGGGCTACCGCCACTACAGCGACGATGTGGTCAAGGCGTTCGTCGCCAAGGCAGCGGTCAACGGTATCGACGTGTTCCGCATCTTCGATGCCATGAACGACGTGCGTAACCTGCGTGTGGCCATTGAAGCGGTCAAGGCTGCCGGCAAGCACGCCCAGGGCACCATCGCCTACACCACCAGCCCGGTACACACCATCGAAGCCTTCGTGAAGCAGGCCAAGCAGATGGAAGCCATGGGTTGCGACTCGGTGGCGATCAAGGACATGGCCGGCCTGCTGACCCCGTTCGCCACCGGCGAACTGGTCAAGGCGCTGAAGGCCGAGCAGTCGCTGCCGGTGTTCATCCACTCCCACGACACTGCCGGCCTGGCCGCAATGTGCCAGCTGAAGGCTGTGGAAAACGGCGCCGATCACATCGACACCGCCATCTCCAGCTTCGCCTGGGGCACCAGCCACCCGGGTACCGAGTCGATGGTTGCCGCGCTCAAGGGCAGCGAATTCGATACCGGCCTGGACCTGGAGCTGCTGCAGGAAATCGGCCTGTACTTCTATGCCGTGCGCAAGAAGTACCACCAGTTCGAAAGCGAGTTCACTGCCGTGGACACTCGCGTGCAGGTCAACCAGGTACCGGGCGGCATGATTTCCAACCTGGCCAACCAGCTCAAGGAGCAGGGCGCCCTCAACCGCATGAACGAAGTGCTGGCTGAGATCCCGCGCGTGCGTGAAGACCTCGGCTTCCCACCGCTGGTAACCCCGACCTCGCAGATCGTCGGTACCCAGGCGTTCTTCAACGTGCTGGCCGGCGAGCGCTACAAGACCATCACCAACGAGGTGAAGCTGTACCTGCAAGGCGGTTACGGCAAGGCTCCGGGCGTGGTCAACGAGCAGCTGCGCCGTCAGGCGATCGGCAGTGAAGAAGTGATCGACGTGCGCCCGGCCGACCTGCTGAAGCCGGAAATGGCCAAGCTGCGTGCCGATATCGGCGCCCTGGCCCGTTGCGAAGAAGACGTGCTGACTTTCGCCATGTTCCCGGACATTGGTCGCAAGTTCCTCGAAGAACGCGAAGCCGGCACCCTGACCCCTGAAGTCCTGCTGCCAATTCCTGAAGCGGGCGCAGTGGCGTCCCATAGCGGTGAAGGCGTACCGACCGAGTTCGTCATCGACGTGCACGGCGAAACCTACCGCGTCGACATCACCGGTGTGGGCGTGAAGGCCGAAGGCAAGCGCCACTTCTACCTGTCGATCGACGGCATGCCGGAAGAAGTGGTGTTCGAGCCGCTCAACGAATTCGTCGGCGGCGGCAGCAGCAAGCGCAAGCAGGCCAGTGCCCCGGGCCACGTCAGCACCACCATGCCAGGCAACATCGTCGATGTGCTGGTCAAGGAAGGCGACATGGTCAAGACCGGCCAGGCCGTGCTGATCACCGAAGCCATGAAGATGGAGACCGAAGTGCAGGCGGGTATCGCTGGCAAGGTCGTGGCCATCCACGTGGCCAAGGGCGACCGCGTGACACCGGGCGAGATCCTGATCGAGATCGAAGGCTGAGATAAGCCTTCATCTACAAGCGGTTAACCTCTGGGGAGCGGAATGCTCCCCTTTTTTTATGGAGCAATATGCAATTTAGTGCAGATTACAGGCGCCAAAGCCTCCATAATCTGCACTAAAATGCATAAATTGGGTGTGGTTCAGAAAAACATCTGCACTATACTGCAGGCTGACGGCTGAGGCTGATCGAAAACATGCAGTAAATTGCAGGTGGCCAATGTACCGACTCACGCTCCAATTACATGACCAAGGTAAATGGCATGATGCTATTGCCATCGCCTTCGCCGAACCGGAAAGAAGCCTCTCCAGCCCTTGCGAGTTCGGATACACATCCAACTACGTCAAGACCAATCTGCATGCGTACGACAGCCTGTTCAGCCAGGCGGCCAGTGCCAAGCTCCCGGTGGACTTTGGCTCTCATCGTCTACCGCATGCTCCTGCATTCCTTTACGACATCGCGCCTGCAGGGGCTGCGAAGCGTTTTCTGCTGAGGCATATCGGTCGTGAAAAACCGGCAGGCATGGGGGAAGACTTGTTTCTGCTAGGGCGCTCCACCCCAGCTCCGATTGGCAATATGCGCATTAGGGAGTCGGCTGAGTTACTGGACCTTGCGGACCCCATCGGTTTTACCCGCCAGGACGTCATCGTTCGCGATCAACGTTTTCTGGAGTACGCCTACGAGCAGGGCGCGGCCATAGGTGGCGCGACAGGCGCCGGTGGAGAGGCGCCAAAGCTGCTGATGACCGAAGATGAAAACGGCCAGCTGTACCCGGACGCGGTGCTTGCGGATGAGAGGGCCTGTCGCCATTGGTTCATCAAGTTCGCCAGGCACCAGGCCTTGGCCGATGATCAGGAGATCCTGCGGGCCGAGTACCTCTATTACAGGGCGTTGCAGCAGCTTGGCATCGAGACGGTGGCCAGTGAACACATGGCGCTGGAAGAGGGAGCCAAGCCCAGCCTGTGGATGGAACGCTTCGACCGTCAGGTTACCGATCAGGGAGTACAGCGGTTTGCCGTGGAATCGATGTATTCCTTGTGTGGTGTAACCGAACCCGGTAGCCGGATGGGGCATTTGGAGGTGATCGAGACGCTCGTTGGCTTGTGGAAGATGGCCGGGCAGGGTAAAGAGGTGCCTGATCTGATCGCGGATTACCTGCGGCGCGACCTGATCAACAAGATCCTGGGTAACGCCGATAACCATGGACGTAATACAGCGATCATTCGTACCCGCGACACGGTGTGTCTTGCACCCATTTACGACTTGGCACCGATGGTGATGGATCAGGAAGGAGTAACCAGAACGACGAAGTGGCCCGCTTTGATCGAAAGAGCAGGCGAAATCGACTGGCAGGCAGCCTGTGTTGCGCTGGCCGAATTCATCGATCCGGATGAGGCTTACCAGCGCCTGCGTCAGGAGGCCCGGCACCTATTGGCATTGCCCGATATCTTGTCCGGCCTTGGGCTCCCGGAGGTAGTGATGAATCACCCGGCGATTGCGCTGGGCAAGCTCGAGCGCCGGATGGCGGAGTGGGGGTTGGCATGACGGTTTCCATCGATGCCCGAGGTCTGATGATCGATGGCGTGCGCGAAGGTATTGCCGACGGCACAATCGAGCTGGGTACTGCCGTTCGCCGCCTGCGCGTAGAAGTTGCAAAGATGCAGCAGACCCAGTTTGCGCTGATGTGCAAGATTTCCGTGCGAACGCTCATTCAGATCGAGCAGGGGGACGGTAACCCCACGCTCAAATCGTTGAACGCGGTATTCAAACCGTTCGGTTTGCAGATGGGCGTCGTCAGGCGTGCGAGCCCGATCAGATAACCGGGCTTGCACCGATCGCGGGCCTGCCGGCCCGTGATCGGTTATGCCGTTCACCCCCTACGGCAGTCCTCAAGTGTCCGCACCTGGCCTTGCGGCCGCTGGTTCTCTTCACTCAACCAGCGCTCGAACGCGGTCGCCAGCGCCGGCCACTCATCATCGGTAATCGAATACCACGCCGTATCCCGGTTGTGATCCTTCACCACCAGGTGCTTGCGGAAAACCCCCTCGAACACAAAGCCAAACCGCTCCGCTGCACGCTTGGAGCGTGCGTTGGCGTTGTTGCACTTCCACTCCAGCCGGCGGTTGCCCAGCTCGAAGCCCAGCTTGCCCAGCAAATACACCGCCTCGGTGCCCTTGGGCGTACGCTGCATGGCAGCGCCGAAGGCGATGTGGCCGATTTCGATGCGGCCGTGGTCGGGCACGATCGACATCAGGCTCAGGATGCCCTGTGCCTGGCCGCTGGCGCGGTCGATGACGGTGTAGAACAGCGGGTCGCGGCCAGCGGCGTTGCCTTCCAGCCAACGGTCGAAGGCGGCACGTTCGGTGAACGGGCCATAGGGCAGGTAGTCCCACAGCACCGGGTCGGCCGCCGGGCCTTGCAGCACCTCCCAGAGGTCGTCGCCATGGCGCGCCGGGTCGAGCTTTTCCAGGCGGATGAAGCGGCCGTCGATGGGCTCGGCCTGGGGGGCTGCGGCGGGTTTCCAGTTCAATGCGTCGGTCATGTTCGGCTTAGAACTCTTTGCGGAATTGGATGAAGCCCGAGCGCTCGGCAACCTGTTGGTACAGGCTGATGGCGGTGGCGTTGGTCTCATGGGTCAGCCAGTGCACCTTGGCGCAGTTGTCGGCCTTGGCTTTGGCGTAGACGTGCTCGATCAGCTGGCGGCCGATGCCAAGGCCGCGCTGTGTGCTGTCCACGTACAGGTCCTGCAGGTAGCAGGCGTTCCCGATGCTCCAGTTGGAACGATGGTAGATGAAGTTGACCATGCCCACTGCCTTGCCATCGACCCAGGCAAGGGCCGAATGGGTCGGTTCGTTTGGGTCGAGCAGGCGTTGCCAGGTGCTGAGGCTGACCTCTTCGGTCAATTCGGACTCATAGAAGTGCAAGTAGGCCTGCCACAGGGCGAGCCAGGCAGCATGGTCTTGGGTGGTAACAGGACGCAGGGTAACGCTGGACATGGGCTATTCCTTCAGAGTTGGCGCATGTGCGCCGCGAGTTGGTTATCCAGGTAATCGGGGCTGGCGCTCAGGCCTTCACGCACGCCGGCAATGTCTTGCTCAGAGCGGTTCTGGCTGAGCTTGCGCGCGCCCTGCAGGCGGGCGATGGGCAGGCGGATGCCGACGATGGCGCGGAGCATGCCATCGAGGTAGTCACGCGGGGCATCGGTGACGTTCCACGGTTCGCTGCGGCCTTGTTCGTGGTGCTCGGTCAGGCGGCTGACAATGGCCAGCAATGGCTCGGCTTCTTGAATCACTTGGGCCGGGCCATAGGCGTGCACGGCCAGGTAGTTCCAGGTTGGCACCACCTTGGGGTTGTCGGCCTTGCTCGGGTAGTAACCGGGGCTGACATAGGCATCGGCGCCGGGGAACACCAGCAGGGCTTCGCCGCCTTGCTTCAGGTCGTGCCACTGGGGGTTGGCCCGCGCCAGGTGGGCATAGACGGTGCCGAATTCGCCTTCGGCGATATCGACCAGCACGGGCAGGTGCGTGGCCAGCAGGCCTTGTTCGCCCTTGCTGACCAGGATGGCCAGGCGGGTGTCGAGCATGTGCTGGTGCAGGCGCCCGAGGTCGTGTTCCTGATGGGGTTTGCTGTTGTACATGCTCGGTTTCCTTGTGCGATGGCTCCATCCTAGGCAGGCTATTGGTTCATAGTAAGAGCCATTAACAGCTGTTTTTATAGGTCCAATACCGTGAGCGAGCGCCCCCTAGTGTTGCCTTTCGACCCTGCCGGAATCGCCCTCGATCGCCGCCGCGGGCTCAGCCAGCAGCTGTACCAGGCGCTACGTGCGCGGGTGCTGGACGGGCGCCTGAGCAGTGGCACGCGGCTACCGGCCACTCGTGATCTGGCCGCCATGCTGGCGCTGTCACGCAACAGCGTGGTGCGGGCCTATGACCAGCTATATGCCGAGGGCTACATCGAAAGCCGGGTAGGCGACGGCACCTATGTTAGCCAGTTACCGAAACTCTCCGCTGCAAAACTATCCACACAAGTATCCACAGGGTTATCCCGGGGGTTATCAACAGACTTATCCACATTTCCCTCAGAAAACAC
Organism: Pseudomonas sp. B8(2017); assembly: GCF_002113575.1. NCBI lineage: Bacteria > Pseudomonadati > Pseudomonadota > Gammaproteobacteria > Pseudomonadales > Pseudomonadaceae > Pseudomonas > Pseudomonas sp. B8(2017). The sequence goes on from NZ_NEIO01000001.1 coordinate 61,283, forward strand.
TGAGGATTTATCCAGCAAGCGCTGTTCCAGCGAGCCTTTGCAGCGCCTGAAAAGTAACCATCTGCCGCCCCCAAGAAGCGGTGCACCGCGTGCTTTTCGCGTCGGTATTCCGGCGTTCGACCTGTTCCCGTTCGACGTCTGGGCCAAGCTGCAGGCGGGTTTCTGGCGCAACCCGGCTCCGGCGCAGTTGGGTTATGGCGACCCGGCAGGCGAGCCGCTGCTGCGCGAACTGATCGCGGCCTACCTGCGTCGCTCGCGTGGGCTGAGTTGTACTGCTGAACAAATTGTGATCACCAGTGGTGCGCAGCAGGCCATCAGCCTTTGTGCACAGTTGCTGTTGCAGCCGGGCGACGGTGTGGCTGTGGAAAACCCGGGTTACCGCGCAGCCGGGCATGCCTTTGCGCTGGCCGGTGGCAGGTTGTGTGGCGTGCCGGTGGACGAGGATGGCATGGACTGTCGCCGGCTCGGGCAACTGACGGATTGCCGGCTGGCCTATGTCACGCCAGCCCACCAGTACCCGACCGGGGTGACCATGAGCCTGGCGCGCCGCCTGGAACTGCTGGCCTGGGCCGAGCGCAGCGAAGGCTGGATCATCGAAGACGACTACGACGGCGAGTATCGCTACAGCGGTGCGCCCCTGGCCCCGCTAGCGTCGCTCGACCGGCACGGGCGGGTACTGTACGTCGGTACCTTCGGCAAGATCGCCTTTCCGGCGTTGCGCCTGGGCTACCTGGTACTGCCGCCGCAACTGGCGCAGGCGTTCAGCCAGGGCAGGGCGCTGGCGGTGCGGCATTCGGAGGTCAGTAGCCAGTGCGTGATGGCCGAGTTCATGGCCCGGGGGCACTTCCAGCGGCATATTCGGCGCATGCGCAAGGCGGCGTTGAGCCGGCGCAATGTGCTGAAGGCTGGCTGGCCTGTGGATATTCCGGGTTTGGGCGGCATGCCGGAGGTGGCGGCCGGGCTGCATGTAAAGGTCGATGTGGATAACTTTTCGCGAGAGCAGGAGCTGGTGGCCAAGGCTGAAGCGGTGGGGGTGGAGGTGACGCCGCTGAGCAATTTCTGGCTGGCGGATAGCGAGCAGCCTGTGGATAAGCGCGCGGGGCTGGTGTTGGGGTTTGCAGCGGTGCCGGAGGGGGAGATTGCCGAGGCTTTGATGCGCTTGCGCAAGGCCTGGAGAAAGTGAATGGGGCCGCTAGGCGGCCCAATCGCCGGCAAGCCAGCTCCCACAGGATCTCCACTGCTTTCGAGGCAGATGCAGTACCTGTGGGAGCTGGCTTGCCGGCGATTGGGCTGCAAAGCAGCCCCCGGCTCTAAATCAGGTACCGGACTTGATCCGCGTCCAGGCCCTGGTCCGAGCCCGTTCGGCATCCCGCGCCAGGGGCTTGAGGGTATACAGCTTGGCCATCGCCTCCGCCGTCGGATACAGGTTGGGGTTGTTGCGAATCGCCGGGCTCACCTTGTCGGTCGCATCCTTGTTCGGGTTCGGGTACCCGACAAAGTCACTGATCGGCGCAATCACCTCGGGCCGCAGCAGGTAGTTGATGAACGCGTGGGCATCTTCCGGGTTGGCCGCGTTCTTCGGAATCGCCAGCATGTCGAACCAGATCGGTGCACCTTCCTTGGGCAGGCGCATGTCCACCACTACGCCATTCTTCGCCTCGATAGCGCGGTTGGCGGCCTGCGAGAAGCTGCCGCTGTAGCCCACTGCCACGCAGATATCGCCGTTGGCGATGTCGGCCATGTATTTCGAGGAATGGAAGTAGGTGATGTGCGGGCGGACCTTCAGCATCAGCGCTTCGGCTTTCTTGTAATCAGCCGGTTTGTCGCTGTTCGGTGGCAAGCCCAGATACTGCAACGCCAGCGGCATGATCTCCGACGGCGAGTCGAGCAGGGCCACGCCGCACTGCTTGAGCTTGGCGATGTTCTCTTCCTTGAAGATCAGGTCCCAGCTGTCCACCGGGGCGTTGTCGCCGAGCGCAGCCTTGACCTTGGCCGGGTTGAAGCCGATCAGCACGGTGCCGTACATGTAAGGCACGGCAAATTTGTTGCCGGGGTCGTTGGCCTCGATCAGCTTCATCAGCGCCGGGTCCAGGTGCTGCCAGTTCGGCAGCTTGCTGCGGTCCAGTGGCTGGAACACCCCCGCTTCGATCTGCTTGGCGAGGAACACGTTGGACGGCACTACCACGTCATAACCGGAGTTGCCGGTCAGCAGCTTGGCTTCCAGCGCCTCGTTGGTGTCGAAGATGTCGTAGACCAGCTTCACCCCGCTGTCTTTCTGGAACTCGGTGAGGGTTTGCGGGGTGATGTAGTCGAACCAGTTGTACACCCGCAGGGTGCGCTGTTCGGCCTGGGCTTGCAGGGCACCGGTGAACAGGGTGGCGGCGATGAACGGGGCGAGCAGACGCTTGAGTCGGACCATTACCGGGCTCCTGGCTGGGCGTGCTGGAAGCCTTCCAGCACATTGACCGCGTTGATACCGATTTCTTCCACAGCGTAGCCGCCTTCCATCACGAACAGGGTCGGCTTGCCGAGTTGAGCGATGCGCTTGCCCATTTCCAGGTAGTCCGGGCTGTCCAGCTTGAACTGCGAGATCGGGTCGTCCTTGAAGGTATCCACGCCCAGCGAGATCACCAGCACATCGGCGTCATAGGCGGCGATGCGCTGGCACGCGTCCTCCAGGGCAGCGCTCCAGGCGGCCCAGTCGCTGCCGGCCGGCAGTGGGTAGTTGATGTTGCAGCCTTCACCGGCACCCTCGCCGGTTTCATCGGCATAGCCGAGGAAGAACGGGAATTCGTCGCGCGGGTCGCCATGGATCGAGGCGAAGAACACATCGTTGCGGTTGTAGAAGATGTCCTGGGTGCCGTTGCCGTGGTGGTAGTCGACGTCGAGGATGGCGACCTTGCGCCGGCCCTGGTCGAGGAAGGCCTGGGCGGCGATCGCGGCGTTGTTCAGGTAGCAATAGCCACCCATGACTTCGCCGGCGGCATGGTGCCCTGGCGGGCGGCACAGGGCGAAGGCGGAATGGGCGCCTTGCTGGATAGCTGCCTGCGCGGTGAGGGCGACCTGGGCGGCGCTGTAGGCGGCCTGCCAGGTACCGGCGGTGATCGGTGCGCCGGCATCGAAGCTGTAGTAGCCCAGCTCACCGTGCAGGCCGGTGGGTTTTACCTGGCGCAGGGTGCGTGCGGGCCAGGTGAACGGCAGCAGGTCGCCTTCCTGGCCCAGTGCGGCCCAGCGCGCCCAGGCGCCTTCGAAGAAGTCCAGGTAGCCGGCACTGTGGATACGCAGCAACGGTGCGCGCCCGAAGTCGGTGGGGCCCTGGATGTCGCCAAGGTTGCGCTTTTTGACCTGGTCGAGCACATGGTCGGCGCGTGACGGCATTTCGAAACAGGGCATCAGCTTGCCGTCGATCAGCTCGCAGCGGCCGTGGTGCAGGCGGTGGTCATCGGAATAGATCGTCAGCATTGTTGTTCTCCGGTGGGTACTGGCGTGGGCCCATTCTCATGGGCGGGCCAGTGGGGGAGAACGACGCAAGTGGCCAAAAGGGGATCGATATGGCCAAGCTCTTTGGCCCGCTTTTCCTGTACCGGCCTCTTCGCGGGCGCGCCCGCTCCCACAGGTATCCCGCAACACTGGGGCGTTGTGCAGAACCTGTGGGAGCGGGCAAGCCCGCGAAGAGGCCGGTACAGGTCAACCGCGAAAATGGCTGGGCGCGACGCCACTCCAACGCTGGAAGGCATGCCGAAAACTGGCGGTCTCGCTGAACCCCAGGCACTCGGCAATCCGATAGATCGGCATCTGCTCATCAGCCAGCAATTGTTTGGCCCGCTCGAACCTCAGTTCATCCAGCAGCTGTTGATAACTGCTGCCCAACGCCTGCAAATGCCGGCGCAGGGTGCGCGATGAGCAGTTCATCTGCCGCGCCAGCCCTTCCAGCCCGGGCGCTGCATCCAGTTGCTGCGCCAGCAGTTGGCGAATCCGCCCCAGCCAGGCCTGGCGGCCGGTGAATTCCAGGTTCAGGCGCCGGCAGCGTTCGCTCATGGCCTTGTGGGTAATCGGGTCGGCCAGCGGCAGTGGTGTGTCCAGCCAGCGCCGTTCGAAGGCAAAGGCATTGTCCTCGGCCTCGAAACCGACCGGGCACTGGAATGCCCCGGCATAGAGTGCGTGGTAACCGGGCCGTGGGTGTTCGAAACGGGCTGCCAGCAGGGGCAGGGGGCGGCCGAGCAGGTCGTCGCAGATGACCTTGAGCGACACCAGGCAGAACTCGGCGTTGAAGGCGGTCAGCGTCGGGCTGTCGTGGTAGTCGCTGGCGCTCAACCAGACGCGCTGACCGTCGTCGAGCAAACGCAGCTTGAAGACTGTTCCCAGCAGTGCCGGATACTGCAGCGCCAGGCGCAAGGCGTCACCCAAAGTGGCACTGGAGAGCAGGGCGTAACCGAGCATGCCGTAGCACGACACATGCATGCGCCGGCCCAGTTCCAGGCCGATATCCTCGCGTCGGGCAACGGCGTTGGCGCACACCTGCAGTTCCTGCTGGGTGGTGATGCGCGCATCGGCATGGCCCAGGTCTGCCGGGCCGATGCCGCTGCCGGCCAGCAGCGCCGACGCGTCGCAACCGTCTGCCTGGAAGACGTTGAGGATCAGCGAAACCGCGTTGAGGGTGGTCAGGTGGCTGTGCAGCATGCTGGGTAATCCCGTTGGGCTGGGACGCATTATGGAGCAAGTTGTGTGCCGATGTTCGGGGGCCGCTCCCACATTGGCCGGTGTACGCAGGGCTATTGCAGGAGCGGCCTTGCGTCGCGATGGGCTGCAAAGCAGCCCCAAATCCTTCAGGCAAAAAAAAGGCCCGAAGCATAGGCTCGGGCCTTGGAAAGGTTGAGAGGTGTCTAGTCCCTCGACCTGGTGAGACTGTTTACAGCGGCCTGGTTACGCCTTCAGCGGAACCAGACGGGGAGCGATCATGTTTTCCGGACGCAGGATGTCGTCGAGCATCGCGTCGTCCAGCAGCTTCTCTTCGCGCACCAGTTCCAGTACGCCGCGGCCGGTTTCCAGGGCAACGCGGGCGATACGGGTGGCGTTTTCGTAGCCGATGTACGGGTTCAGGGCGGTGACCAGGCCGATCGAGTGCTCGACCAGTTCACGGCAGCGCTGTTCGTTGGCGGTGATGCCGACGATGCAGTGCTCGCGCAGCATGTCCATGGCGCGTTGCAGCAGGCGGATCGAGTCGAAGATCTTGTAGGCGATCAGCGGCTCCATAACGTTCAGCTGCAGCTGGCCACCTTCGGCGGCGACGGTCAGGGCCAGGTCGTTGCCCATGATGGCGAAGGCCACCTGGTTGACGGCTTCCGGGATAACCGGGTTGACCTTGCCTGGCATGATCGAACTGCCTGGCTGACGCGCTGGCAGGTTGATCTCGTTGATGCCGGTGCGCGGGCCGCTGGACAGCAGGCGCAGGTCGTTGCAGATCTTCGACAGCTTGACGGCGGTACGCTTGAGCATGCCGGAGAACAGCACGAAGGCGCCCATGTCCGAGGTGGCTTCGATCAGGTCGGCAGCCGGTACCAGTGGCTGGCCGCTGATGGCAGCCAGGCGCTGTACGGCCAGGGCCTGGTAGCCAGGGTCGGCGTTGATGCCGGTGCCGATGGCGGTACCGCCCAGGTTGATTTCGGTCAGCAGTTCCGGGGCCAGCGAGCGCAGGCGCTGCAGGTCTTCGGTCATGGTGGTGGCGAAGGCGCGGAATTCCTGGCCCAGGGTCATCGGTACGGCGTCCTGCAGCTGGGTACGGCCCATCTTCAGTACGTGGTCGAATTCCTTACCTTTGGCAGCGAAGGCCTGGATCAGGCTGTCGAGGCTGGCCAGCAGGGCGTCGTGGCCCAGCAGCAGGCCCAGACGGATGGCGGTCGGGTAGGCGTCGTTGGTCGACTGCGCCATGTTCACGTCGTTGTTCGGGTGCAGGTACTGGTACTCACCCTTCTGGTGGCCCATGGCCTCCAGCGCGACGTTGGCGATGACTTCGTTGGCGTTCATGTTGGTAGAAGTACCAGCACCGCCCTGGATCATGTCCACCACGAACTGGTCGTGGTAATCGCCTTTGATCAGGCGGGCGCAGGCTGCGGTGATGGCAGCGTGCTTGGCATCGCTCAGGTGACCCAACTCACGGTTGGCGTCGGCAGCAGCCTGCTTGACCATGGCCAGGGCCACGACCAGCTTCGGGTAGTGCGACAGCGGAACACCGGAGAGGTGGAAGTTGTTGGCAGCGCGCAGGGTCTGGATGCCGTAGTAGGCATCTGCAGGAACTTCAAGGGTACCCAACAAATCTTTTTCGACGCGGAACGATGCAGCGGAGGACATGATGTATATCATCTCGATTTTGACCCGGCACATGCCGGAATGGCGCCAATCCTAGGCCTGAAGGTGATTTTGCGGCCAATGCTGTTGCACGCTAACCTATGCACAAACGGCATAGTGTTTCATGTGACGCCAATTGACATTCGAGCGTGTTCCATTTTGGTGCACGCCAGGAGATGTGCTTCGTGAACCTTGAAAGCAAATGGCTGGAAGACTTCAGCGCGCTGGCCGCCACCCGCAGTTTTTCCCAGGCGGCAGAGCGGCGTTTCGTCACCCAACCGGCCTTCAGCCGGCGCATTCGCAGCCTGGAAGCAGCCTTGGGCCTGCAATTGGTGAATCGTTCCCGTACGCCGATCGAACTGACAGAGGCCGGCCAGCTGTTTCTCGTCACGGCGCGTACTGTTGTCGACCAGTTGAGCGAAATTCTCCGCCACTTGCATCATCTGGAAGGCGGGCAGGGTGAAGTGGTGCAGGTGGCCGCGGCACACTCCCTGGCATCGGGCTTTTTCCCGCGTTGGGTGGCCCAGTTGCGCAACGACGGGTTGAACATCGCCACCCGCCTGGTTGCGACCAACGTCGGAGATGCCGTGCATGCATTACGCGAAGGTGGCTGCGACCTGATGCTTGCCTTCTATGACCCGGATGCCGCCCTGCAGATGGATGCCGAGATCTTCCCGTCGCTGCACATGGGCACCACTGAAATGTTGCCGGTATGCGCCGTGGATGCCGAGGGCAAGCCGTTGTTCGACCTGGAAGGCGAGGGCAGCGTGCCGCTGCTGGCCTATACCGCCGGCGCCTTCCTCGGTCGCTCGGTCAATTTGCTGCTGCGTCAGCGCAACCTGCGCTATACCACCGTCTATGAAACCGCCATGGCCGACAGTCTGAAGAGCATGGCGCTGGAAGGCATGGGCATCGCCTGGGTGCCGCGCCTGTCGATGCGTGGCGAACTGGAACGGGGCGAACTGGCGATCTGTGGCGGCAGCCAGTGGCACGTGCCGCTGGAAATCCGCCTGTACCGCTGCGCCCTGGTGCGCAAGGCCAATGTGAGGCTGTTGTGGCGCAAGCTCGAGGGGGCGGCGATGGTTGACCCAAAAGTCAGTCAAAGCCCCGAAAAATAAGGGGCGACAGTTGGTCGCCGGGGTGCCTTAAACGCACCACCTTACGGTATACTGCGCGGCCTTTCGACCGGATGCGTCCGGTCCTGATCAGCAAACAAGCCACGCCGGTCGTCCCGCGTGGCTTGTTGTTTTTTGACGCGCCCAAGGGCGCACAAGCGAAGAGGCTCGACGATGAGTGCACTGGTTGGCGTGATCATGGGCTCCAAGTCCGATTGGTCCACCCTTAGCCACACCGCCGATATGCTGGAAAAACTCGGCATTCCCTACGAGGTGAAGGTGGTTTCCGCCCACCGTACCCCGGATCTGCTGTTCCAGTATGCCGAGGAGGCTGAGGGCCGTGGCATCGAGGTGATCATCGCCGGTGCCGGTGGCGCAGCCCACCTGCCAGGCATGTGTGCCGCCAAGACCCACCTGCCGGTGCTGGGCGTGCCCGTGCAATCGTCGATGCTGTCGGGTGTCGATTCGCTGCTGTCGATCGTGCAGATGCCAGCCGGCGTGCCGGTTGCCACCCTGGCCATCGGTCGTGCCGGTGCGGTCAACGCCGCGCTGCTGTCGGCCAGCATCCTCGGCGCCAAGTACCCGCAGTACCACGCGGCGCTCAAGCAGTTCCGCACGGAACAGACCGACACCGTGCTGGACAACCCAGACCCGCGCCAGGCTTGAGGCTCAACCCATGAAGATCGGTGTAATCGGTGGCGGCCAGCTGGGCCGCATGCTGGCCCTGGCGGGTACCCCGCTGGGCATGAACTTCGCCTTCCTCGACCCGGCGCCCGACGCCTGCGCTGCGCCGCTGGGCGAGCACCTGCGTGCCGACTACGGCGACCAGGACCACCTGCGCCAGCTGGCCGACGAAGTCGACCTGGTCACCTTCGAGTTCGAAAGCGTCCCGGCCGAGACCGTGGCCTTCCTCTCGCAGTTCGTGCCGGTGTACCCCAGCGCCGAAGCGCTGCGCATCGCCCGTGACCGCCTGTTCGAGAAGAGCATGTTCCGCGACCTGGGTATCCCTACCCCGGCCTTCGCCGACATCCTCTCGCAGGCCGACCTGGACGCCGCGGTGGCCAGCATCGGCCTGCCGGCCGTGCTGAAAACCCGCACCCTGGGTTACGACGGCAAGGGCCAGAAGGTGCTGCGCACGCCTGAGGACGTGGTCGGTACCTTTGCCGAGCTGGGCAGCGTACCTTGCCTGCTGGAAGGCTTCGTGCCGTTCACCGGCGAAGTGTCGCTGGTGGCCGTGCGTGCCCGTGATGGCGAAACCCGCTTCTACCCGCTGGTGCACAACACCCACGAAAGCGGCATCCTGCGCCTGTCGGTCGCCAGCCAGGCGCACCCGCTGCAGGCCCTGGCCGAAGACTACGTGGGCCGTGTGCTCAAGCAACTGGACTATGTGGGCGTGATGGCCTTCGAGTTCTTCGAAGTCGACGGCGGCCTGAAGGCCAACGAAATCGCCCCGCGCGTGCACAACTCCGGGCACTGGACCATCGAAGGCGCCGAGTGCAGCCAGTTCGAGAACCACCTGCGCGCCGTCGCCGGCTTGCCGCTGGGCTCGACTGCCAAGGTCGGCGAGAGCGCGATGCTCAACTTCATCGGTGAAGTGCCGGCGGTGGACAAGGTGGTTGCCATCGGTGACTGCCACCTGCACCACTACGGCAAGGCCTTCAAGGTTGGTCGCAAGGTTGGCCACGCCACCCTGCGCTGCCACGACATGGCCACCCTCGAGCGCAAGATTGCCGAAGTAGAAGCCCTGATCGGCAACTGATCGAACTTCTACCAGCGGCTTGCCCTCTGAAATGGCAACAAGCCAAAGCGCTGTCTAGGCTTTGGCTTGTTCCATCTTCACTGCAGAGGGATTGCCATGGGTATCATTGGGACCATCTTCATCGGCCTTATCGTCGGCCTGCTGGCCCGCTTCATCAAGCCGGGCGACGACAGCATGGGCTGGATCATGACCATCCTGCTGGGGATTGCCGGCTCCCTGCTGGCTACCTACGGCGGCCAGGCGCTGGGTATCTACCAGGCCGGGCAGGCTGCCGGTTTCCTTGGCGCGCTGATCGGTGCTGTGATCCTTCTGGTGATCTACGGATTCATCAAGAAACGCTGAATACTGGTTAGAATGCCCGGCAATTCATTCGAGTTGCCGAGCATTTTCATGCGTGCCTTTTTCCTCGCCCCACTGCTGTTGGCCAGCGCCCTGGCCCATGCCGAACTGCCTGAAACCGACTGGCTGGAGCTGATGCCCAAGTCGGACCAGCAGGCGCTCGAGCAAATGCCCGATATCGACCACAACTCGCCGGAAGCCATGGGCACCTTTACCGACAAGGGCGGCCTGAAGCAGAGCAAGGGCCTGCCGGCGGTGATGTACTCGACCAAGACCGTGGCGGCCATGAACGGCAAGGATATTCGCCTGGGCGGCTACCCGGTGCCGCTGGAGAGCGATGCCAAGGGCAACAGCACGTTGTTCTTCCTGGTACCGTACCCAGGCGCGTGCATTCATGTGCCGCCACCACCACCGAACCAGCTGGTACTGGTGCGCTACCCGAAAGGCCTCAAGATCGATGATATCTACACACCGCTGTGGGTCAGCGGCAAGCTGAAGGTGGAGAAGGTCAGCAATGACCTGGCCGATGCGGCCTATGCGCTGGATGCGGGGAAGGTGAGGGTGGTGGAGGATGCAGACCTCTGATTGCCTGCACCGGCCTCTTCGCGGGCTTGCCCGCTCCCACAGGTACTCCACAATTTTCAAGGCTTGTGGAGTACCTGTGGGAGCGGGCAAGCCCGCGAAGGGGCCCGCATAGGCACTGCAAGACTCAGATCATTTCACAGCCAATCCTGACCCCCAGTGAGCTGCTGCCCCCAGGTTTCAATTCCACCAGGTCATCCCACACATTCGCCGTCTCGATGCACAGCATCCGCTGCCACCCGTCATCGGCCATGTCCGGCAGTTCCCTGGCCCGTTCAGTCCAAGGGTTCCAGATCACCGCCGAGCGCGACCCGCTGCTGGTCAAGGTAATGCGCCGCTCCCAGTGCGGGTCGACGATGCTCAGGGTTTGCGGGGTCGCCAGGTAGATCCGGTCAGTCTCCCCGGCAAACGCCAGCGGCCCCTGCTGCTGGCGCTGCTCCCAGTCAGCCAGGGTCTCGATATAGCTCAGCCCCTCCACTCCTTCGACCCGCGCTTGGCGCACGTCACTGACCGCGAAGTAGCTGTGTAGGGCCTGGCTGATGGTGACGGGGGTATTGCCCATGTTGCGGCTGGTCAGGTTCAGCTGCAGGTCCTCGCCCAGCTCCACTACCAGCTTCAGCTCGACGTCATGAGACCAGCCAGGCAGGTCACCCTGCGCTTCCGGCAGTTCGAATTCGATGCGCAGGCCTTCGCCCGCTTCCTCGATGCCCAGCAATTGCCAGTCGCGCGCGCGCGCCAGGCCGTGGGCGGGTGCTTGTTCGCCGTGGTACATGGCCTGCACGGCCTGGGGGTTGCGCTGCAGGTTGCCGAACCACGGCCAGCACACCGGCACACCGGCGCGTACCGACTTGCCCTGACGGAAGATGGCCTGGTCGCTCAGCCACAGCAGCGGTGGCTGGCCAACGCGCTGGTAGCTGAGGATCTGCGCGCCCTGCTGGGCGATCAGTAGTTCGGCTTGGTCGCTGCTGATACGCCAGCAGTTGAGTTCGCCATGTTGCTCGGTTACGACCTGGAAGGTAGCCATTGCATTCATCTCATTGATTGCCAGTGGGCCTTGGACCCGGGCACATGCAATGAGTTTACCGCCGGCGTGGCTCAGCGACGAGGTACGGAGCGGGTGCGGCCACTGCCGTCGATGGCGACGAAGACGAAGACTGCTTCGGTGACCTTGCGCCATTCGCTGGACAGCGGGTCGTCGCTCCACACTTCGACCATCATCTGGATCGAGCTGCGGCCGATTTCCAGGGTCTGGGTATAGAACGACAGCTGCGCGCCGACGGCGACCGGGACCAGAAAGGCCATGCGGTCGATGGCCACGGTGGCCACGCGGCCGCCGGCGACACGGCTGGCCATGGCGGTACCGGCCAGGTCCATCTGGGCGACCAGCCAGCCGCCGAAGATGTCGCCAAACCCGTTGGTTTCGCGCGGCAGTGCGGTGATCTGCAAGGCCAGGTCGCCTTGCGGGATTGGATCTTCTTGTTCGAGCTCAATCATGCGATGGGGCCTCTGACCCGTGACGCTTTTCGTTGGTGTGGCGCAAAGGCCGGGTAAACGATTCAGCTTGAAACATACTACGCCGATTTCGTTTCACTGAGCGGCCGTAGGGAAACTCTGCGAAACCGCCTGACATAAAGACCGGCGTTTTCGCACAACATCCCACGCTAGCAGCAACCTTTTCCTACGAACTGCCAGTATATAGAGCATAACGGTCAGCGACGACCGTGCATTCATGAATATGTGTAGGGATTTTGTATCGCTTCCGGCGCAGCTCAGCAATTTGCTATCTTCGCCTGTCTCCCACTCCAGAAGCCGCGTGCCAAGCGGCCTGCATGCCTACAAAGAGAACAATCAGCGATGACTTCCGTGCCGAGCAGTATCGAGCAGCCCTCGCGGCCGCTGACCCGCAGTGACTACAAGACTCTCTCACTGTCCGCCCTGGGCGGCGCGCTGGAGTTCTACGACTTCATCATCTTCGTGTTCTTCGCCACGGTGGTCGGCAAGCTGTTCTTCCCCGCCGACATGCCCGAATGGCTGCGCCTGATGCAAACCTTCGGCATTTTTGCCGCCGGCTACCTGGCGCGGCCGCTGGGCGGCATCATCATGGCCCACTTCGGTGACCTGCTCGGGCGCAAGAAGATGTTCACCCTGAGCATCTTCATGATGGCCCTGCCAACGCTGATCATGGGCCTGCTGCCCACCTATGCACAGATCGGCATGTGGGCGCCGATCCTGTTGCTGCTGATGCGCGTGATCCAGGGCGCGGCTATCGGTGGCGAGGTACCGGGCGCCTGGGTATTCGTGTCCGAGCACGTGCCAGAGCGCAACACCGGCTACGCCTGCGGCACCCTCACCGCAGGCCTGACCGCGGGCATCCTGCTTGGCTCGCTGGTGGCGACCCTGATCAACAGCGTCTACAGCGCACAGGAAGTGGCCGATTACGCCTGGCGTATCCCGTTCCTGCTCGGCGGTGTATTCGGCCTGTTCTCGGTGTACCTGCGCCGTTGGCTGCACGAAACCCCGGTGTTCGCCGAGATGCAGCAGCGCAAGGCGCTGGCCGAGGAGCTGCCGTTGCGCGCGGTGCTGCGTGACCATCGCGGTGCGATCATCCTGTCGATGCTGCTGACCTGGATGCTGTCGGCCGCCATCGTGGTGCTCATCCTGATGACTCCGGCGCTGCTGCAGAGCATCTACCACATCAGTCCCACCGACTCGCTCAAGGCCAACAGCCTGGCCATCGTGCTGCTCAGCTTCGGCTGCATCGGCGCTGGCAGCCTGGCCGATCGCTTTGGCGCGGGCCGGGTGTTCGTGATCGGCAGCCTGTTGCTGCTGGCGACCTCCTGGACCTTCTACCACAGCCTGCCGACCCGCCCCGAGCTGCTGTTCCCGCTGTATGCGGTGACCGGCCTGTGCGTGGGTGTGATCGGTGCGGTGCCTTATGTGATGGTCAAGGCATTCCCGGCGGTGGTGCGCTTCAGCGGGCTGTCGTTCTCGTACAACGTGGCCTACGCGATCTTTGGCGGACTGACGCCGATGGTGGTGACTGCGCTGCTGAAAGTGAGCCCGATGGCGCCGGCCTACTATGTGGCGGGGCTGTGTGCCGTTGGTCTGGTTGTGGGCCTGTACCTGCTCGCCAACAAGCGCTGATCTACGCCAGGGCTTCTGGCCTCTTCGCGGGCACGCCCGCTCCCACAAGGGTCACACAGTCCCTGTGGGAGCGGGCGTGCCCGCGAAGAGGCCAGACCTGCTTTTGATGATGGCCTTTCATCCAATTGTCATATTCAAGTCATATCGTATTCATGCGGCCTGCAGATACTTGGGCCCGTTCCATCCAACACCCCAATATTCCTGCTAGGAGCAAGGCATGAAACTGAAGCGTTTGATGGCGGCCCTCACCTTTGCCGCCGCTGGCGTTGCAACCGCCAACGCGGTAGCCGCTGTCGATCCTGCGATCCCGACCTACACCAAGACCACCGGTGTTTCGGGCAACCTCTCCAGCGTCGGTTCGGACACCCTCGCCAACCTGATGACTCTGTGGGCCGAGGCCTACAAGAAGGAATATCCGAACGTAAACATCCAGATCCAGGCTGCCGGCTCCTCCACCGCGCCACCCGCGCTGACCGAAGGCACCGCCAACCTCGGCCCGATGAGCCGCAAGATGAAGGACGTCGAGCTGCAGGCCTTCGAGCAGAAGTACGGCTACAAACCGACCGCCATCCCGGTCGCCGTAGACGCCCTGGCTGTGTTCGTGCACAAGGACAACCCGATCAAAGGCCTGACCATGGCCCAGGTCGACGCCATCTTCTCTTCCACCCGCCTGTGCGGTGGCAAAGCCGACGTCAAGACCTGGGGTGACCTGGGCGTGACCGGCGATCTGGCCAACAAGCCAGTACAGCTGTTCGGCCGTAACTCGGTATCGGGCACCTACGGCTACTTCAAGGAAGAAGCCCTGTGCAAAGGCGACTTCAAGCCTAACGTCAACGAACAGCCTGGCTCGGCTTCGGTCGTGCAGTCGATCAGCTCCTCGCTGAACGGCATCGGCTACTCGGGCATCGGCTACAAGACCGCCAGCGTCAAGACTGTGGCCCTGGCCAAGAAGGAAGGCGGCGAGTTCGTTGAAGACAACGAAGCCAACGCCCTGAACGGCACCTACCCGCTGTCGCGCTTCCTGTACGTCTACGTCAACAAGGCCCCGAACAAGCCTCTGGCCCCGCTGGAAGCCGAGTTCGTCAAGCTGGTGCTGTCGCAAGCCGGCCAGCAGGTCGTGGTGAAGGATGGCTACATCCCGCTGCCGGCCAAAGTCGTCGACAAGACCTTGGCTGACCTGGGCCTGTCCCACGCAGGTAACGTCGCAAAAAAGTAAGTAACTGAAGGGGAGGCCGGCGCTGATGCCCGGCCTCTTCCACGAAGTTCCAGTCCGAAGCCAGGTTTCCTGTGCGGCGGGCTTTCGTGCGTCACCACTTTGTAATGTTTTTGTCACACGGGACCGCTAGGGTGTGCGCATGAATGATCTGGCCAACTCCAACATGACCCAAAACTCCCAGCCCGTGCGGATTGATTTCAATACGCCGGAGTTGCAACGCAAGCGCCGCATGCGCGCGCTCAAGGACCGCCTGACCCGCTGGTATGTACTGGTGGGCGGGCTTGCCGTATTGGCGGCGATCACCCTGATCTTCTTCTATCTGGCCTATGTGGTGCTGCCGCTGTTCCAGGGCGCCGAGCTGACCAGCAAGAAAGCCCTGGAGCCGACCTGGCTGCAACAGGATGCCGGCAAGCCGCTGATGATCGCGCTTGAAGAGCAGAACCTGGTGGGCATGCGCGTTTCGGACAAGGGCCAGGCACTGTTCTTCGATACCAAGACCGGTAACGAGCTCAAGCGTTTCGACCTGCCGGTGCCGGCAGGCACCCAGGTCACTTCGATCAGTGCCGACCAGCCGGGCAGCCCGCTGGTGGTGCTGGGCTTGTCCAATGGCCAGGCGCTGGTGTTCCACCACACCTACAAAATCACCTACCCGGACAACAAGAAAACCATCGCCCCCGGCATCGACTACCCGTACGGCGAGCAGCCGTTCGTGCTCGACGAGCAGGGCCGTGCGCTGGAGCATGTCAGCGTCAACGTCAATGGCGACACCCTGCTGATGGCCGGTTCCACCGGCGCGCACCTGCAGGTGGTCGAGCTGACCCGCACCGAAAACATGATGACCGAAGAGGTCACCACCGAGCAGAACCGCATCGAATTGCCGCAGATGACCGAAACGGTGAAGAACATCTTCATCGACCCGCGTCAGCAGTGGCTGTACGTGATCAACGGCCGCGCCACCGCAGACGTGTTCAACCTGCGCGACAAGAGCCTCAACGGCCGCTACAAATTGTCTGAAAGCGCCGACACCGAAATTACCGCCACCGCCCAGCTGGTCGGCGGCATCTCGCTGATCATCGGCGACTCCAAGGGTGGCCTGGCCCAGTGGTTCATGGCCCGTGACCCGGATGGCGAATCCCGTTTCAAGCTGATCCGCACCTTCCAGATGGGCAAGGCCGCGGTCGTGCAGATCGACGCCGAAGAGCGCCGCAAGGGCTTCGTCGCCCTCGACGCCGCAGGCGAGCTGGGCGTGTTCCACAGCACCGCGCACCGTACCCTGCTGGTCGAGCCGGCCGCCGAAGGCCCTGGCATCCTGGCCCTGTCGCCACGTGCCAACCGCATCATCATCGAAGAAGGCGGCAAGCTGCTGCCACTGAGCCTGCGCAACCCGCACCCGGAAATTTCCTTCAGCGCGCTGTGGGGCAAGGTGTGGTACGAGAACTACGACGAGCCGAAATACGTCTGGCAATCGACCGCATCGAACACCGACTTCGAGCCCAAGCTGAGCCTGTCGCCGCTGACCTTCGGTACCCTGAAGGCCGCGTTCTACGCCATGATCCTGGCGGCCCCGCTGGCGATTGCCGCGGCCATCTACACCGCCTACTTCATGGCCCCTGGCATGCGCCGCAAGGTCAAGCCGGTGATCGAACTGATGGAAGCGATGCCGACCGTGATCCTCGGCTTCTTCGCCGGCCTGTTCCTCGCCCCCTACCTGGAAGGCCACCTGCCGGGCGTGTTCAGCCTGTTCCTGCTGATGCCGCTCGGTATCCTGCTGGCCGGCTTCGCCTGGACCCGCCTGCCCGAGTCGATCCGCCTGCGTATCCCGGATGGCTGGGAAGCGGCGATCCTGATCCCGGTCATCCTGTTCACCGGCTGGTTCGCCCTGACCATGAGCCCGCACCTCGAGAACTGGTTCTTTGGCGGCGACATGCGCCTGTGGATCACCAACGACCTGGGGATAACCTACGACCAGCGCAACGCCCTGGTCGTGGGTATCGCCATGGGCTTCGCGGTCATCCCGAACATCTACTCCATCGCCGAAGACGCCGTGTTCAGCGTGCCGCGCAGCCTGACCCTGGGCTCCCTGGCCCTGGGAGCGACGCCATGGCAGACCCTGACTCGCGTGGTCATCCTCACCGCCAGCCCGGGTATCTTCTCGGCGCTGATGATCGGCATGGGCCGTGCGGTGGGCGAGACCATGATCGTGCTGATGGCCACCGGCAACACCCCGGTGATGGAGCTGAACCTGTTCGAGGGCATGCGCACCCTGGCCGCCAACGTGGCCGTGGAAATGCCGGAGTCGGAAGTCGGCGGCAGCCACTATCGCGTGCTGTTCCTGGCCGCGCTGGTGCTGCTGATGTTCACCTTCATCATGAACACCTTGGCCGAGCTGATTCGCCAGCGTCTGCGCAAGAAATACTCGTCGCTTTGATAGAAAGGTAGCGATCCGTGAAAAAGGATTCCCTCAAAGGCTGGTTCAAGAGCGGCGCCCCAGGCGTCTGGATGAGCGGCGGCGCGGTGGCCATGGCAGTGATCATGACCGTTGGCCTGCTGGCGGTGATTGCCGTGCGCGGCCTGGGCCACTTCTGGCCGGCCGATCTTGTCCAGGCCACCTACAAGGTGCCTGGCCAGGCCGACCACGTCGTCATTGGCGAAGTGGTGCAAAAGGAAGAAGTACCCCGTGCCCGCCTGAAGGGCGCCGGCCTGCCAGTGCCTGACCAAGGCCCGGAGTTCATGACCCGTGAGCTGATCAAGGTGGGCAACCGCGACCTCAACGGCAGCGACTTCACCTGGGTGGTCGGCGACTGGCTGGTCGACGAAAAGCACCCGACCGACCTGATCGCCCTGGAGCGTCGCGAGTGGGGCAACTTCTACGGCTACCTGGTCAGCGTCAAGGAAGAAGGCCGCGTAGTCGCCGAAGGTGTTGCCGCCTGGGCCGAGCTGCAGGCCCGCCTCAAGCGCGCCAACCAGCTCAACAGCGAACTGCAAAGCCTCGAGAAGAAAGACATCGGTGCCATCAACCATGGCCTCGAGCGCCTGCGTCTGCAGGCGCGCAAGCTGGAGCTGGACGGCAAGCTGGACGCCGCCGCCCAGGCCGACATGGACGCCGAGCGCGCCGAGCTGAACAGCCGCTACAAGGCCATCGAAGACCGCCTGACCGGCTTGCACCAGGCCTTCGCCCGCGACAGCCTGGTGGCCCGCGATGGCAACGGCCGTGAAGTGGAAATCAACCTCAGCAAGGTGGTGCACGCCATCCAGCCGAACGCCATGTCGGGGTTCACCAAGCTGGGCGCCTACTTCACCAAGGTCTGGGAGTTCCTCAGCGACGACCCGCGTGAAGCCAACACCGAGGGCGGTATCTTCCCGGCCATCTTCGGTACCGTGATGATGACCCTGATCATGGCCGTCATCGTCACCCCGTTCGGTGTGCTGGCTGCCGTGTACCTGCGCGAATACGCCAGACAGGGCCCGGTGACCCGCCTGATCCGCATTGCGGTGAACAACCTGGCCGGTGTACCGGCGATCGTCTACGGCGTGTTCGGCCTGGGCTTCTTCGTCTATGTGCTGGGTGGCTCGATCGACCGCCTGTTCTTCCCCGAAGCACTGCCGGCGCCAACCCTGGGTACCCCGGGCCTGCTGTGGGCATCGCTGACCCTGGCGCTGCTGGCCGTGCCGGTGGTGATCGTGGCCACCGAGGAAGGCCTGGCGCGTATTCCGCGTACCGTGCGCGAAGGCTCGCTGGCCCTGGGCGCGACCAAGGCCGAGACCCTGTGGAAGATCGTCCTGCCGATGGCCAGCCCGGCGATGATGACCGGCATGATCCTCGCCGTGGCCCGCGCCGCCGGTGAAGTGGCACCGCTGATGCTGGTAGGTGTGGTGAAGCTGGCCCCGTCGCTGCCGGTGGACGGGAACTACCCGTACCTGCACCTGGACCAGAAGATCATGCACCTGGGCTTCCACATCTATGACGTCGGCTTCCAGAGCCCCAACGTCGAAGCCGCGCGGCCGCTGGTATACGCCACGGCGTTGCTGCTGGTGCTGGTGATTGCGGCCCTCAACCTCTCGGCCGTGTGGATCCGTAACCACCTGCGCGAGAAGTACAAGGCCCTCGACAGCTGATCCTGATTGCAAGCGTGCCGCCCGTGAGCCGGGCGGCCCTTTGAAACGAATTGTTAGCGTATGGAGTTGACCATGCAGCAAGAATCCCATACCCACGGCATCGACATGTCTGCCCTGGGCCGCGACAAGCAGAGCCTGCGCCTGGCCGAAGAGACCGTAGCCATCGAAGTGCCGGGCCTGAGCCTGTTCTACGGCGACAAACAAGCGCTGTTCGATGTGCAGATGAACATCCCCAAGCAGCGCGTGACCGCCTTCATCGGCCCGTCCGGCTGCGGCAAGTCGACCCTGCTGCGCACCTTCAACCGCATGAACGACCTGGTTGACGGCTGCCGCGTGGAAGGCGCCATCAACCTGTACGGCAACAACATCTACCGCAAGGGCGAAGACGTGGCCGAGCTGCGCCGCCGTGTGGGCATGGTGTTCCAGAAGCCCAACCCGTTCCCCAAGACCATCTACGAAAACGTGGTCTACGGCCTGCGCATCCAGGGCATCAACAAGAAGCGCGTGCTCGACGAAGCGGTCGAGTGGGCGCTGAAGGGCGCGGCCCTGTGGGACGAGGTCAAGGATCGCCTGCACGACTCGGCACTGGGCCTGTCCGGTGGCCAGCAGCAGCGTCTGGTCATCGCCCGAACCATCGCCGTGGAGCCGGAAGTGCTGCTGCTCGACGAACCGTGCTCGGCACTGGACCCGATCTCGACGCTGAAAGTCGAGGAACTGATCTACGAATTGAAATCCAAGTACACCATCGTCATCGTGACCCACAACATGCAGCAGGCGGCCCGTGTTTCGGACTACACCGCGTTCATGTACATGGGCAAACTGGTCGAATTCGGGGATACCGACACCCTGTTCACCAACCCGGCGAAGAAGCAGACCGAAGACTACATCACCGGTCGCTACGGCTGATCGCCGCTCCGGATAGGTACCTGGCCCCTGTGGGAGCGGGTTTACCCGCGAAGCAGGCGCCGCGGTGTCTGGCACCGGCTTCGCCGGTGTTCGCGGGTAAACCCGCTCCCACAAACCAGGGAACGAGACGAACAAATTGAAGCTTGCAGCTTCTTCGCGGAGCGAACGATGATCAACAAAGAAAGCCTTACGCATCACATTTCCCAGCAGTTCAACGCCGAGCTCGAAGAGGTGCGTAGCCACCTGCTGGCCATGGGCGGCCTGGTCGAAAAGCAGGTCAACGACGCAGTCACTGCGCTGATCGAAGCCGACTCGGGCCTGGCCCAGCAAGTGCGCGAAGTCGACGAGCAGATCAACCAGATGGAGCGCAACATCGACGAGGAGTGCCTGCGCATCCTCGCCCGTCGTCAGCCGGCGGCCTCCGACCTGCGCCTGATCATCAGCATCTCCAAGTCGGTGATCGACCTGGAGCGCATCGGTGACGAGTCGACCAAGATCGCCCGTCGCGCCATCCAGCTGTGCGAGGAAGGCGAGTCGCCGCGCGGCTATGTCGAAGTGCGCCACATCGGTGACCAGGTTCGCAACATGGTCCGCGACGCGCTGGACGCCTTTGCCCGCTTCGACGCCGACCTGGCACTGTCGGTGGCCCAGTACGACAAGACCATCGACCGTGAATACAAGACCGCCCTGCGTGAGCTGGTGACCTACATGATGGAAGACCCGCGCTCGATCTCGCGGGTACTGAGCGTGATCTGGGTCCTGCGTTCGCTGGAGCGTATCGGCGACCATGCGCGCAACATCTCCGAGCTGGTGATCTACCTGGTGCGCGGCACCGACGTGCGTCACATGGGCCTCAAGCGCATGACGGCAGAAGTGCAGGGCACTGCTGTTTCCGACGGCGAAAACGCTAATGTTCCGGCCGAACCTGACGATAAGTAAGGTTGCTCCCGAGCATCGACGCCCGGCCTTGGCCGGGCGTTTTCGTTTGCGGTCGAGGAGCCGGCAGGCACCCGCGAACGATGTGAAGAAGTCCCGGCGTGACCAGGTTGTAGCAAGTGGCCATTATTCGGCGGTAGGCTAGTCGGGATTCAGAAGGAGTATCGATGAGTAAAGTGAATGTGCTGGTCGTGGATGACGCCCCGTTTATCCGTGACCTGGTCCGCAAATGCCTGCGTAATGCCTTCCCGGGCATGACCATCGACGACGCCGTCAACGGTCGCAAGGCCATGGCCATGCTGGGCAAGGAAGCGTTCGACCTGGTTCTGTGCGACTGGGAGATGCCGGAAATGTCCGGTCTGGAATTACTTACCTGGTGCCGCCAGCAGCCTGAGTTGAAGAACTTGCAGTTCATCATGGTGACCAGCCGTGGCGACAAGGAAAACGTCATCCAGGCGATTCAGGCGGGCGTTTCCGATTTTGTCGGCAAGCCGTTCACCAACGAGCAATTGCTGACCAAGGTGAAAAAGGCCCTGACCAAGATCGGCAAGCTCGACAGCCTGATGGCCAGCGGCCCGGCACGGGTCAACTCAGCGTTCGCCAATGACTCGCTGAATGCACTGACAGCCGGCAAGCCTGAAGCGGTGAAGGTCACGGCGCCAGCGCCGGTACCTGCACCCGCCAGGCCAGTGGCCAGTGCCCCCCGGCCCGCCGCTCCCGCGCCGACCGGCCGTGGTCAGGGCCAGTTGCGCCTGGCCGGCGGCATGCAGCCGTGCGTGATCAAGGCGCTGAGCCTGAAAGAGGCCCTGCTGGTGGTGCGCCGTGGCGAAGCGCTGCCCCAAGTGCTGGAAGGCGCGGTGCTGGACCTGGAGCAGGGCGAGAACGCCGAAGTCGCGCGCCTGAACGGCTACCTGCATGCCGTCGCGGCACTGGAACCCAAGCCTGACAGTGACTGGTTGCAACTGACCTTCAAGTTCGTCGACCAGGATGCCCAGAAGCTCGACTACCTGTCGCGGCTGATTGCCCGCGGGACGGCGCAGAAGCATTTCACCCCGGGCGCCTGAGTAATGACTACTGGCCCCATCGCCGGCAAGCCAGCTCCCACAGGTACAGCGTCAACCTCTGGCCCTGTGCATTTCCTGTGGGAGCTGGCTTGCCGGCGATGGGGCCAGTTCTGTTGACGCC
Source organism: Pseudomonas sp. B8(2017) (assembly GCF_002113575.1). Lineage (NCBI taxonomy): Bacteria > Pseudomonadati > Pseudomonadota > Gammaproteobacteria > Pseudomonadales > Pseudomonadaceae > Pseudomonas > Pseudomonas sp. B8(2017). The sequence goes on from NZ_NEIO01000001.1 coordinate 82,926, forward strand.
ATCCGACCAACTGTCATACCCGCCGCAAAACCCCCTGCTAGGCTTCGACAAATCATAACTGTCAAAAAGCCACTATCATGCCCGCCCGCCTGCTGCTGTTCTGTGCATTGCTCATGGCCTCGGCGTCGAGCCTGGGCATGACTATCTACGAGATCACCGATGATGGCCGTGTGACCTCCTATTCCGACCGGCCCGGCCCCGGTGCCAAAACCTTTGTGCGGCGCGTACCCATGGTCGAAGTGCCCGAAGGCCAGGTGCTGCTGAACGCGATAACCTTCAACGGCGGCGTGAGCTTTTCGGCCCGCAACCAGCTGCATGTGCCGGTGGAGGTAGAGCTGCGCCTGGACAACCTGGTGAACGCACAAGGTGGCAATGCCCCGCGTACCGTGCGCCGGGTACTGCCGCCGCGCACCACGCAAATGCTCAGCGTGCTCAGGGGCCGGCCCGGGATGTTGCTGAACTACCGCTCGACCCTGCTGCAGGCCATGGGCGACCCGGGCAAGCGGCCCCAGGGCTTCCGCTATGCCTTCCCCTGGATTGGCGGGCCGTTCCGCGTGACCCAGGGCCCCAATGGCCGGGTCAGTCATTTTGGGCCCAAGGGGCGTTATGCCATGGATATCGCCATGCCCGAAGGCACCACCATCATCGCGGCGCGGGAAGGGGTGGTGGTGAAGACGGAGAACAGCCAGAGCGGGCGCGGCCCCAACCCGTCGGGCAATTTCGTCAGGATCCTGCACCCGGACGGCACCATGGGCGTGTACCTGCACCTGATGCGCGGTTCGGTGGTGGTGGCGGAGGGGCAACGGGTGCGCCAGGGGCAGATGCTGGCCAAGTCGGGCAATACCGGCAACAGCACCGGGCCGCACCTGCATTTCGTGGTGCAGCGCAATGTGGGGTTGGCGCTGGAGTCGATACCTTATCGGTTCGACAGGCCGATCGGAGGGTTGCCTGACTTCACTGCGGGTAACCCATGATCCGTGTCGGCTTCTTCGCGGGCTCGCCCGCTCCCACAGTAATCTGAAAGGCCTGGCCTTTGGCGATCCTGTGGGAGCGGGCGAGCCCGCGAATGGCCGTCAATCCAGCTTGAGCACCTTGGCCAGCACGATCTTCGGCCCTTTCATCTTCTTGATGATGATGCGCAGCCCTTCGACCTCCAGCACTTCCTCTTCTTCAGGCACGCGCTTGAGCGTCTCGTAGACCAGCCCGGCGAGGGTTTCCGCCTCGATATGGTCAAGGTCGACGCCCAGCAGGCGCTCGACCTTGAACAGCGGCGTGTCGCCACGCACCAGCAGCTTGCCCGGCTGGTAGGCGAGGATGCCGCGCTCGGTCTTGCGGTGCTCGTCCTGGATGTCGCCCACCAGCACTTCCAGCACGTCTTCCATGGTCAGGTAGCCAATCACCTTGCCATCGGCTTCCTCCACCAGCACGAAGTGCGCGCCGCCCTTGCGGAACTGCTCCAGCAACTGCGCCAGCGGCATGTGCCGCGACACGCGCTCCAGTGGCCGTGCCAGGTCGTCGAGGTCGATGGTTTCGGGCAGGTGCTCGAGTTCGGCCAGCTCCAGCAGCAGGTCCTTGATGTGCAGCAGGCCGGTGAATTCTTCACGCTCGGCGTCGTACACCGGGTAGCGGCTGAACTTGTGGCGGCGCACCAGGGCCAGGATCTGCTTCAACGGCGCATGGGCGTCGATGCTGACCATGTCCTCGCGCGAGTTGGCCCAGTCGACCACCTCCAGCTCGCCCATTTCCACGGCCGAGGCCAGCACGCGCATGCCTTGGTCGCTCGGGTCCTGGCCACGGCTGGAGTGCAGGATCAGCTTGAGCTCTTCACGGCTGTAGTGGTGCTCGTGGTGTGGGCCGGGCTCGCCCTGGCCGGCAATGCGCAGGATGGTGTTGGCGCTGGCATTGAGCAGGTAGATGGCCGGGTACATCACCCAGTAGAACAGGTACAGCGGCACGGCGGTCCACAGCGACAGCAGCTCGGGCTTGCGGATGGCCCAGGACTTGGGTGCCAGCTCGCCGACCACGATGTGCAGGTACGAGATGACGAAGAAGGCGACGAAGAACGAGATGGCCTTGATCAGCTCGGGCGTGTCCACGCCCAGGTAGGCCAGCAGCGGCTCGAGCAGGTGGGCGAACGCCGGTTCACCGACCCAGCCCAGGCCCAGCGAGGCGAGGGTGATGCCCAGCTGGCAGGCCGACAGGTAGGCGTCGAGCTGGTTGTGTACCTTGCGCAGGATGCTGCCACGCCAGCCATGCAGCTCGGCGATGGACTCGACGCGGGTGGCGCGCAGCTTGACCATGGCGAACTCGGCGGCAACGAAGAAGCCGTTGAGCAGCACCAGGAGCAAGGCAAAGATGATCATGCCGAAATCGGCGAATAACGAGGTGAGGCTGATACCAGGGGAAGGGTCCATGATGGAGTTTTTACGGGGTCCGTCTTCGAGATAGAGAGAAAAAAAGTGCCAGCTCTTGCTGGCACAGGGGGTCCAATGTAGCGGCTGGTGCCGTAAAAGCAAAGGGTGGCGGACTTATTGCGGTCCCTGTGGGAGCGGGCGTGCCCGCGAAGGGCTGCGCAGCAGCCCCGATCTCAAGCCTTGCCGTTGGCCAATTGTGCCGGCGCGAAATGACAGGTAAAGGTACTGCCATGCCCCGGCACGCTGCTGATCTCCAGCTTGCCGCGGTGGCGCATAAGCACATGCTTGACGATCGCCAGCCCCAGCCCGGTGCCGCCGGTATTCGACGCACGGCTGGAATCGACCCGGTAGAAGCGCTCGGTCAGGCGTGGCAGGTGCTTGGCATCGATGCCCACCCCCGAGTCCTGCACCGACAGGTGCGCGCCCTGGGCATCGGCCCACCAGCGAATACGGATGCTGCCTTCGTCCTGGGTGTACTTGACCGCATTGAACACCAGGTTGGAAAAGGCACTGCGCAGCTCCGACTCGCTGCCTTTCAGCTGTACGCCGGGCGCGGCTTCCAGGGTGATGCGCTGGTTGCGGGGCCCGGACAGGGCCTGGGCGTCGTTCTTGATCGCGGCGAGCAAGGCATCGACCGCCACTGGCTGGTTGTCCGATGGGTAGTCGGTGGCCTCCAGCTTGGCCAGCAGCAGCAGGTCGTTGAGCAGTGTCTGCATGCGCGAGCCTTGCTGGCTCATCTGCTGCAGGGCTCGGCCCCAGCGCGGGTTCACGTCTTCGACGTTGTCCAGCAGGGTTTCCAGGTAGCCGGTGATCACCGTCAGCGGCGTGCGCAGCTCGTGGGACACGTTGGCGACGAAGTCCTTGCGCATCTGCTCCAGCTGGTGGATGCGGGTAACATCGCGCACCAGCATCAGGTGCTCGTTGTTGCCGTAGCGGGTGATGTGCAGCTGCACGCGCATGCGGTCGTTGATCGGCGAGGGGATTTCCAGCGGCTCGAGGTAGTTCTCCGCCTCGAAGTATTCCTTGAAGCGCGGGTGGCGCACCAGGTTGGTCACCTGCTGGCCGCCGTCCTGTGGGGTCTTGAAGCCCAGCAGGGTCTCGGCGGCGCGGTTCCACCATTCCAGGTTGCCGTCACTGTCCAGCATGATTACCGCGTCACGCAGCGCGGCGGTAGACTCCTGCACCCGGTCGATCACCGCCTGCAGGCGGCCGCGCACGCGCTGGTCGCGGCGTTGCAGGTGGTAGATGCTGTCGAACACCTCGCCCCACAGGCCGTAGCCATCGGGCGGTGCTTCGTCGGGTTGGTGGTTGCGCAGCCAGTCATGCAGGCGCAGCAGTTGCTTGAGGGTCCAGCCCAGGTAGAGCGCCAGGCCGATGGCCAGGCTCCAGCCATAGTAGCCGCTGACCAGCCCGCCGATCAGGCAGACGGTTATCAGCAGCAGCAGGTGGCGAATCAGGGTCGCGTGCCAGTTCTGGTTCAATTGACGGTCCTTGTACAACGACGTGCAGCTTGGCGCTTTTCAGCTCGATCAGCTCTTGGTCGAGAAGCGGTAGCCGGTGCCCCGGACGGTTTGTACCAGATTTTCGTAGGCTTCACCCAGCGCCTTGCGCAGGCGGCGGATGTGTACGTCGACGGTGCGCTCTTCGACATAGACGTTACCGCCCCACACCTGGTCCAGCAGCTGGCCACGGGTGTAGGCGCGCTCCTGGTGGGTCATGAAGAACTGCAGCAGGCGGTATTCGGTAGGGCCCATCTCGGCCGGCTTGCCGTCGATGGTCACGCGGTGGCTGATCGGGTCGAGCAGCAGGCCGCCGACTTCGATCGGTGCCTCGCTATCGCTCGGGCCGGTGCGGCGCAGCACGGCTTTCAGGCGGGCGACCAGTTCACGCGGCGAGAACGGCTTGGTAATGTAGTCGTCGGCGCCCACTTCCAGGCCCTGGATCTTGTTGTCCTCTTCACCCTTGGCGGTGAGCATGATGATCGGGATGTCGCCGGTCAGTTCGTCGCGCTTGAGGCGGCGGGCCAGCTCGATGCCGGAGGTGCCCGGCAGCATCCAGTCGAGCAGGATCAGGTCCGGTTTGCGGTCAACGATGATCGCGTGGGCCTGTTGGGAGTTTTCCGCTTCCAGGCAGTCATAGCCGGCCATTTCCAGGGCAACGGCGATCATCTCGCGAATTGGTGCTTCGTCGTCGACGATCAGAATGTTCCTGCCAACCATGCTCAAAACCTCTCCTGGATACGGTGTCTTGGCCCGCATTAGATAACGGAATTATTGCAGCTGTGTGACAGGGTGTTGGCCGTTCTGGCGACATTCCATGACTGAACTAGGCTTGAAAGGGCCGTAGTTGTGGCAACCAGAACTCAATCCCCCCGAAACAATGGTGAATCCAATGACACGACAAACGCTGAGCTGGATGGCCCTTTTCACTGCGCTGGCGCTCCCGGGGGTGGCCTTGGCCGACCATGCGATGGAGAAGGGCGGGATGTTGGTCGATCATGCCGGCATGACCCTGTACACCTTCGACAAGGATGCGGGCGGCAAGTCGATGTGCAATGGCGAGTGCGCCACCAACTGGCCGCCGCTGATGGTCAAGGCCAATGACGAACCGGCCAAGGACAAGTGGACAGTGGTGATGCGCGATGATGGCAGCAAGCAGTGGGCCTATGACGGCAAGCCGCTGTACACCTTCGTCAAGGACAAGAAGGCCGGCGATATGACCGGTGACGGCATGAAGGACGTCTGGCACGTTGCCAAGCCTTGAGATTGCCGGGGCCGCTTTGCGGCCCATCGCCGGCAAGCCAGCTCCCACAGGTTATGCGCAAGCTGTAAAGGCAGCGCTGCACCTGTGGGAGCTGGCTTGCCGGCGATAGGGCCCTCAGCTTCAACGCAGTGCGTAATCCAATACTACCCCGATAAACACCAGCATCCCCGCCCAGTGATTGTGCAGAAACGCCTTGAAGCACGACTCCCGGTCCAGCTTGCGCGTCGACCAGTACTCCCAGGCAAAGCACGCCGCCGCGCCCAGCAGCCCCAGGTGGAACCAGCCACCCAGCTCGAAGCGGCTGCCGGCCAGCAACAGGCAGCCCAGCGATAGCAGCTGCAAGGTCAGGATGATGGTGCGGTCTGCGTCGCCGAACAGGATAGCGGTCGACTTCACGCCTATCTTCAGGTCGTCATCACGGTCGACCATGGCGTAGTAGGTGTCGTAACCCACCGTCCACAGCAGGTTGGCGATATACAGCAGCCAGGCGCTGGCCGGCAGCTCGCCACCCGCTGCGGTGAAGGCCATGGGAATGCCCCAGGAATACGCCGCCCCCAGCACCACCTGCGGGTAATAGGTGTAGCGCTTCATGAACGGGTAGCAGAACGCCAGTGCCACCGCACCGAACGACAGCCAAACCGTGTGGCTGTTGGTACACAGCACCAGCAGGAAGCTCACTCCGACCAGGATGGCGAACAGCGCCAGTGCTTCGCGCGGGCGGACCCGGCCGCTGGCCAGGGGGCGGTCGGCGGTACGTTTGACGTGGCCGTCCACCTTGCGGTCGGCAAAGTCGTTGATGCAGCAACCTGCGGCGCGCATCAGCACCACACCGAGGCCGAAGATCAGCACGTTGGCCAGGGTTGGTGAACCGTTGCCGGCAATCCACACCGCCGACAAGGTTGGCCACAGCAGCAGGTAGATACCAATCGGCCGGTCCATGCGACTGAGCTGGACGAAGTCCCAGGCCCGTGGGTGCAGGCGGTTGAGCGACTTGAGCAGTTGCAGGTACATCAGCGGTTTTCCTCCTTGGCCGCTTGCCACAATGCTGGCAGAAACACCTCTGCCACCAGCAGGTCCAGGCCGCCACGTTCGAAGCGCGAACGGCGGCCCCACAGCGCCGCGTGGGCGGCTTCGCCCGGCAGCCAGGCCTGTGGATAACTGCACACCTCGATGGGGTGGCGGATGAACGCCTGGTCACAGAACAGCAACTCGCCCAGCGAACGGCTGCCCAGGGTTTCCAGGTCCAGCCCGCCGCGCTCCAAGGCGCTGCGGCTGGCGACGCTGCGGGCGAACACCCAGGGTTGGCCATGGCCGCGCAGGTACACCTCACGCACCCAGCCTTCGGCGCCAGCGGCGATGCCCAGTGCCTGGCATTCGTCATCGCGCAGCGGCTGCCAGCCCTCGAACAGCGGGGTGACGGAGAAATGATCGTTGGACAGGCGGGTCAGGCGGCGGGTCAGCGAGCCCTCGTCGAACAGCCAGTCAAGGGTGGGCTGGTCGATGTCGGTCGCCAGCTGTGAATACGGCAGCCACGCGACAGCGGCTGCTTGCGGGGATTCGTACGACACGTCGGTCTGCTTGTTACAACCAGAGAGGCGGCGAGCTTAGCATGATTGCCCCGACTGCTTGCATACTGCTGGCAGGGCCGCTACAAAGCCCCACGAATTGCGCGCTGGCCTCTTCGCGGGCGCGCCCGCTCCTACAGGTTATGCACAACTCCTGTGGGAGCGGGCATGCCCGCGAAGAGGCCATCAGCAGCAACACAACGCTCCAGCCTGAACCGAGGAAACCCACCCCCATGAAAAAGTGGCAATGTATTGTCTGTGGCCTGATCTACGACGAAGCCGAAGGCTGGCCAGACGACGGCATCGCCCCCGGCACCCGCTGGGAAGACGTGCCTGAAGACTGGCTGTGCCCCGACTGCGGCGTGGGCAAGAGCGACTTTGAAATGATCTCCATCGGCTAATCGAGGAAAGCACGACATGACGTCCCCTGTGGTAATCATCGGTACCGGCCTTGCGGGCTACAACCTGGCCCGTGAATTTCGCAAGCTCGATGCGCAGACGCCGCTGCTGCTGATCACCGCCGATGACGGTCGTTCCTACTCCAAGCCCATGCTGTCCACCGGCTTTGCCAAGCAGAAGGACGCCGACGGCCTGTGCATGGCCGAGCCGGGCGCCATGGCCGAGCAACTGAATGCCGAGATTCGCACCCATACCCGCATCAGCGGCATCGACCCGGGCCACAAGCGTTTGTGGATAGGTGAAGAGGCGGTGGAATACCGTGATCTGGTGCTGGCCTGGGGCGCGCAGACGGTGCAGGTGCCGATCGAAGGTGATGGCGGCGATCGAGTGTTCCCGATCAACGACTTGGAAGACTACGCGCGCTTCCGTGCCGCCGCCGTCGGCAAACAGCGCGTGCTGATCCTCGGTGCCGGCCTGATCGGCTGCGAATTCGCCAACGACATGAGCCTGGGCGGCTTCCAGGTCGATGTGGTAGCGCCGTGCGAGCAAGTCATGCCGACCCTGCTGCACCCGGCCGCTGCCACTGCCGTGCAGGCCGGGCTGGAAGGCCTGGGCGTGCGCTTTCACCTCGGCCCGGTACTGACCCGCCTGCAGCAGGTGGCCCAGGGCCTGGAGGCGCACCTGTCCGACGGCAGCGTGATCGCCTGCGACCTGGTGGTTTCGGCCATCGGCCTGCGCCCGCGCACCGACCTGGCCGCAGCCGCTGGCCTGCAGACCAACCGCGGCGTTTGCGTGGACCGCCAGTTGCGCACGTCCCACGCCAACATCTTTGCCCTTGGCGACTGTGCCGAAGTCGATGGCATCAACCTGCTCTATGTGATGCCGCTGATGAGCTGTGCCCGGGCCCTGGCGCAAACCCTGGCCGGCAAGCCGACAACGGTCGCCTACGGGCCGATGCCGATCACCGTGAAAACCCCGGCCTGCCCGCTGGTGGTCTCGCCGCCGCCCCAGGGCCACGAAGGCACCTGGCAGGTAGAGGGGCAGGGCAGTGACCTCAAGGTGCTCTGCCTTGATGCAGGGTGCAAGCTGCTGGGCTACGCCCTCACCGGGGCGGCCGTGATGGAGAAGCTGGCCCTGAATCGCCAGCTGCCGGCCGTGATGGCGTAAATAGCTGGCGTTCTGTCGGATTTATCCTGTTGTTGCTTGCACAATGGCCGCCCAGATACTGGCGCGGCCCCTGTGCACGTGCCATCCTCACTTCCGTCTGCCGCAGATTAGAGCCTGCGGTGCCTTGAGCGCTGCTCCCAGGGCAGCACGGCATAACAACAAGAATTCCGTCAAAGAGGCTTCACTATGCGCAAACCAGAACTCGCCGCCGTCATCGCCGAAAAGGCCGATCTGACCAAGGAAAAGGCCAATCAGGTTTTGAACGCGATTCTCGACAGCATCACGGGTGCCCTGGACAAGGACACCGTGACCCTGGTCGGTTTCGGCACCTTCGAAAAACGTCATCGCGGTGCGCGTACCGGCAAGAACCCGCAAACCGGTGAACCGGTCAAGATCAAGGCCAGCAATACCGTGGCTTTCAAGCCAGGCAAGAACCTGCGCGACAGCGTCAACGCCCCCGTCAAGCCGGCCAAGAAAGGCAAGTGATCGCTCCCTGACAACCCCAGTGTCAGCCAAGCGGGCGCCCCAGGGCGCCCGTTGTGCTTTCTGCAGGCAAAATGTTTCGAACTTGCATAAACAGTTCCGGAAAAGGATAGACTGCGCGCCTTAGTCACTTTTAATTCGAGGCGCGTTGATGAAGTTCCGCTTTCTTCTCTGGGCCATGGGGCTGTTGATGGCCAGGGCCAGCCGCAACAACCCGGCGTTCCAGCAGCAGCTCAAGGGCAAGGACCTGGTGTTCCAGATGCAGACCCTGGACGGCAAGGTCGCCCGGCACTTCATCGTCAACAACGAACGCGTCAGCAGCAAGGGCGGCGCGCACCCGCAGCCGGCGTTCGCCATTGCCTTCAAGGACGCCGCCTATGGCTTCGCCACCATGCAGGCAGGTAACAAGCAGTTGGCGTTCATGCAGGGGATTCAGGACAAGCACATCCAGATCAAGGGCAACCCGGCGCTGGTGATGTGGTTCCAGGGGTTGATGAAGTACCTGAAACCGAAGAAGAAGGGCTGAAATTGTAGGGGCTGCTTTGCAGCCCAATCGCCGGCAAGCCAGCTCCCACAGGTTCGACACAGGCCTGAGGGCAGTGCTATCCCTGTGGGAGCTGGCTTGCCGGCGATGGGGCCGCAAAGCGGCCCCATTTGATATCAGTGAGGTGGGTGGAACTGCGAAGCCAGCTCACGCAGCAGGCTCTCTGCCTCGAGCACCTTGTTCACCACATCCTCGGCCTTGTCCCGGGTAATCCCCAGCCGCTCCAGCAACTCGTCTGGAATCTCCTGCTGCGGCCCCGAGCCAATCCCCCGCGAGCGCAGCAGGCGGGTGGCCAGGCACACCAGGTTGGGGAACGCCGAAAACTCGCCGTCATAGGCCGGGTCGTGCTGGAAGCGCAGCGCGGTGGACAGTTCTTCCGGCATGTCCCACAGCTTCATCAACCAGGCACCGATCTGCTCGCGGCTGATGCCCAGCAGGTGTTGTTCCACGTAGGTGTGGCACAGGTGCGGGTTGACCTCCAGGTGGCGGCAGATCAGCGAGAAGTGTGGCGGGAAAACGTGCGCCAACAGCAGGTAGCCAAAGTTGTGCAGCAGCCCGGCCAGGTAGGTCAGGCCGGCCTCGGGGCGCTCGGCCCGTGGCATGGCGCGGGTCAGGCCTTCGATGATCGCGGCGGTGTAGATCGACTGCTGCCAGTACGGCGTGGCCTGTTGAGGGTGGTCTTTCGGCAGGCTCAGGGTCTTGCCCAGCGCCAGGCCCAGGGCCAGGTTGATCACCAGGTCGAAGCCCAGCACACGCACGATGGCATCTTCCACCGAGCGGATCTTGCCAGGTGAGGCGTAGTAGGGCGATGCCGCCCAGCTCACCACCTGTGCTGCCAGCGCCGGGTCGGTTTCGACCACGCCGGTGATATCGTCGATGCTGGCGTTGGGGTCTACCCGCAGCTTGATGATCTTTTGCGCGGTGTCGGCCAGCGGCGGGATTTCGATGGTTTCTTCCAGGCGCTTCTGGATGCGCCGGGCAGTGAAGGCCTGGACAGCGTTGGTGATTTCCCGGGTGTCATCATCGGGGCGGTCGAGGTTGGGGCTGATGGCCTCGACTTCCTGGCCGAAACTGCTGGCGCTGGCCTTGACCAGCATGCGCTTGAAGTGCGCGCGTTCGATTTCCAGCAGCAGGCCGGCTTCGCCAGACTGGATCAACACTTTATCGGCGTCGAGCAGGCTCTTTTCGTACTGGCACGGCGAGCTGGTCAGCGCCGGGATGCCCGGCAGGGCCTTGAGCTGGTGCTTGTCCAGCATCTGCTTCAGGCGCGGCACCGACACCGCGGTGAGCTTGCGCCCGGTCAGTTCGGCCAGACGGTTGAGGTCCAGCAGCTGGCTCTGCGGGAACAGCACCATCAGGGCGCCGACCTCGTCGTCGAGCAGCACGGCCTGTACCCGCGACGCTGCCAGCAGGTGCGGATGTTCGACCACCTCGCGGTAGGCCACGCCGAGTTTGTCGAGCAGCAGCCGGATGACCGAGGGAGCGTGTGGGGTTGCGGTGTCCAGGGCAACTTCAGTCATGGTCCGTATCCACTGATTCTTTTAAACGCGAAGTATAACCAGCCTGGGGGCAAAACTGGATCCATTATGGGACCAGCGTCACACTTGGCCATATTGCTGGCCATGACGCAACCAGCGATCGAGCAGTGGGCTGACGTGCTCCGGCCAGCGTGCGATCAGGGCCTGGGCGGCGTCGCGCACGGCCGGCAGCAGGTCGGCGTCGCGCATCAGGTCGGCGACCTTGAACTGCAACAGGCCGGTCTGGCGGGTGCCGAGCATCTCGCCTGGGCCACGCAGTTCCAGGTCTTTCTCGGCGATGATGAAGCCGTCGTTGGTTTCCCGCATGATCCCTAGGCGCTCGCGGCCGATCTGCGACAGTGGCGGGTGGTACAGCAGCACGCAATGGCTGACGGCGCTGCCCCGGCCAACCCGGCCGCGCAGCTGGTGCAACTGGGCCAGGCCCAGGCGCTCGGGGTTCTCGATGATCATCAGGCTGGCGTTGGGCACGTCCACGCCCACCTCGATGACCGTGGTGGCGACCAGCAACTGCAGGTTGCCGGCCTTGAACTCGGCCATGATCTCGGCCTTTTCCGCCGGCTTCATGCGCCCGTGGATCAGCCCCACCCGCAGCTCGCCCAGGGCGCTGCCCAGCTCCTCGTAGGTGCTTTCGGCGGCTTGGCAGGTAAGCTCTTCGGATTCTTCGATCAGGGTGCACACCCAATAGGCCTGGCGCCCTTCGGCGCAGGCGGCGCGCACCCGCTCGACCACTTCGAAGCGGCGGCTGTCGGCCACCAGCACGGTGTTCACCGGGGTACGCCCGGGTGGCAGCTCGTCGAGCACCGAGGTGTCCAGATCGGCATAGGCGCTCATGGCCAGGGTGCGCGGAATGGGCGTGGCGGTCATGATCAGCTGGTGCGGGCACAATTCCCCGGCCACGCCCTTCTTGCGCAGGGCCAGGCGTTGCTGCACGCCAAAACGGTGTTGTTCATCAATGATCGCCAGGGCCAGGTGCTTGAACTTCACCTCTTCCTGGAACAGCGCATGGGTGCCGACCACCATTGGCGCACCGTTGGCGATCTGCTCCAGGGCGGCTGCCCGAGCCTTGCCCTTGAGCTTGCCGGCCAGCCAGGCCACTTCGATGCCCAGCGGTTCGAGCCAGCGCTTGAAGGTGATGTAGTGCTGTTCGGCGAGGATCTCGGTGGGCGCCATCAAGGCCACCTGGTAGCCGGCCTCCAGGGCCTGCAGTGCGGCCAGGGCGGCGACCACGGTCTTGCCGGCACCCACATCGCCCTGCACCAGGCGCATCATCGGCTCGTGCTGGCTGAGGTCGTAGGCAATTTCGTTGGCCACCCGCTGCTGCGCGCCGGTCGGCTGGAAGCCCAGGTTGGCCAGGTACCGCGCCTGCAGGCTCTGGGCCTTGGGCAGCACTGGCGCGCGCAGGCTGCGCAGGCTTTCGCGCAGGCGTTGCTGCGACAGCTGGTGGGTCAGCAGTTCTTCGAAGGCCAGGCGGTGCTGGGCCCAGTGCTGGCCTTCGGCAAGCTCGTCGAGGTCGGCGTCGGCCGGCGGGTTGTGCAGGTAGCGGATGGCATCGTCCAGCGGCGCCAACTGGTAGTCCCGGGCCAGTTCGTCGGGCAGCCAGTCCGGCAGGCTGCGCGGGCCGAGCAGGCCCAGGCTCTGCTGGCACAGCAGGCGCAGGCGTTGCTGGGTAAGGCCTTCGGTGGACGGGTAGATCGGCGTCAGGGTCTGCTCGACCGGTGGCGGCGGCTCGTCGCCGTTCAGTGCGCGGTACTCCGGGTGGTAGATTTCCAGGCCCGAGGCGCCGGGGCGGGCCTCGCCGTAGCAGCGCAGGTGGGTGCCACGCTTGAGGCCTTCCTTCTGCGCGTTGCTGAAGTGGTAGAAGCGCAGGCTCAGCACGCCGCTGCCGTCACCCAGGCGCACCACCAGGCTGCGGCGCTTGCCCATGGTCACGTCGGCGCCGCTGACCACGCCCTCGATCACCGCGTCCTGGCCAGGGCGCAGTTGGCCGATCGGCACCACGCGGGTGCGGTCCTGGTAGCGCAGGGGCAGGTGGAACAGCACATCCTGCAGGTTCTCCAGGCCGACCTTGGCGAGTTTCTCCGCCATGGCCTCGCCAACCCCCTTGAGTACCGTGACCGGGACCTTCGACAGCTCACTCATGACTCAGGCCGGTTGTTCCGCAGGGGCTTTGGCGACCGAGCACAGGCGGATCGAGTCGGCGAGGATCTCGATGGCCTTCGGCCGTGGGAAGCTGGCGCGCCAGGCGATGGCCACGGTGCGGAATGGTGCCGGTGCGGTCAGTGGGCGAACCTCGATGACGCCGGGGGCGTAGTGGTGGCTGTGCACCGCCGACAGCGGCAGGATCGACACGCCAAGGCCCGAGGCCACCATGTGGCGGATGGTTTCCAGCGAGCTGGACTCGACCGTGGTGTGCTTGGAGCCTTCACCGCCCTTGTTCAGCGTTGGGCAGGCTTCCAGCACCTGGTCGCGGAAGCAGTGGCCTTCACCGAGCAGCAACAGGCTCTTGTCGTTGAGCATGGCGGTGTCGATGGTCTTTTTCGCCGTCCACGGGTGGTCGGCCGGCATCAGGGCGCAGAACGGTTCATCGTACAGCGGCAGGGTCAGCACGTCGGCTTCGTTGAACGGCAGGGCGATGATCACCGCATCCAGTTCGCCGTTGCGCAGCTTTTCGCGCAGTACATGGGTGAAGTTCTCTTCGATGTACAGCGGCATCTGCGGCGCCACGCGGTGCAACTGAGGGATCAGGTGCGGGAACAGGTACGGGCCGACGGTGTAGATGGCACCGACCTTGAGCGGGGCGGTCAGCTGGTTCTTGCCGGCCTGGGCCAGCTCGCGAATGCCCTGGGCCTGCTCCAGTACCTTTTGCGCCTGGGCGACGATGCTTTCGCCGACCGGGGTCAGGCGGACCGCGCTCTTGCTGCGCTCGAAGATCAGCACGCCAAGCTCATCCTCGAGCTTCTTCACACCGACCGACAGGGTCGGCTGGCTCACGTGGCAGCGTTCGGCGGCATGGCCGAAGTGCTGTTCCTGGGCGAGTGTGACGATGTAGCGTAATTCTGTGAGGGTCATAACGTGCGTCCATGAAGTTGCGAGCCCAGCATAGCGGCTGCAATCGATAGACGCACGTTATCAGACTTGCCGATTTGTGACAGAAACAAAAGTCTCAGCGGCGGTCCAGCGAGTAGACGAACGGTGCCACGACTTCGATCGTGCCATTGTTCAGCAACTCGGGTGGCGGCTTGGGTACCGTGCCGGCCCGACGGATCATTTCCAGCGTCGCCCGGTCCAGGGCGGCACTACCCGAGCCACCGGCCATGGAGTACGACACCACCTTGCCTTCGGCGTCGACCACGAAGCGCAGGCGGTTGATGCCCTGCAGACCGCGACGGCGCGCGTCTTCCGGGTAACGCTTGTACTTGGCCAGGTGACGCAGCAGGTCGCTCTGCCAGGTCGGCAGGGCGTTGCTGTTGGACGCAATGCTTGGCGCCGGTGCCGCGGACTTCTGCGGCGGCGTGTTGCTGGGCGGTGCGTCTACCGTTTGTTCGGTCGGCGGTGCTTCCTTCGGCGGCTCAGGCTTTTTCTCGGGCTTGGGCGGCTGTGGCTTGGCCTTCGGCTTGGGCGGCTTGGGAATGGCGATCTTGGGCTTGGGTGCCTCGGCCAGCTTCGGCAGCGGCGGTTCCTCGACCGGTGCCGGTGGCTGCGGCGCCGCTTTCGGGGGCGGTGGTGGCGCAGGCTCCGGCAATGGCGCCAGCTCGACCATCATGGCTGCCGGTGGCAGTTCGATGGCCTGGGGCACCGACCAGTTGAGCGTCAGCAGCACGGCGACCACGTGCACGCCCAGCACGATCGCCAGGCTGCCACCGTAGCGCGCCATGTTAGAGCGCGTTCTTGTCATTTCTTGGCTGCCGTCTCGAGACCTACCAGACCGACTTTCAGGTAGCCGGCCGCGCGCATGTTGTTCATCACTTCCATCAGGTCACCGTAATCCACGCCTTTGTCAGCCTGGAAGAAGATGGTGGTTTCCTTGTCGCCCTTGGTCTTGGCATCGAGCATCGGGCCAAGCTGGTCGGGGGCAGGGACCTGATCGTCGCCGACGTACAGCTTCTGGTCGGCCTTGACGCTGACGAACACCGGTTTCTCGGGCCTCGGCGCCGGCTTGGCGGTCGAGGCCGGCAGGTCGACCTTGATGTCGACCGTGGCCAAGGGGGCTGCGACCATGAAGATGATCAGCAGCACCAGCATCACGTCGATGAACGGCGTAACGTTGATTTCGTGGTTTTCGGCGAGGTCGTCGCCACCTTCGTTGAGATGCAGGCCCATGGCTTACCCCACTTTCACCATGTGCGGGGCAACACGCTCGCTGCCTTGGTGGTCCAGGTCACGGCTGACCAGCAGCAGCACCTGGGCGGAGGCGTCGGACACCTGGGCCTTGTAGCCGGCGATGGAGCGGGCGAAGACGTTGTAGATGACCACGGCCGGGATTGCGGCGACCAGGCCCAGGGCGGTGGCCAGCAGGGCCTCGGCGATACCCGGGGCAACCACGGCCAGGTTGGTGGTCTGGGTCTTGGCGATGCCGATGAAGCTGTTCATGATGCCCCATACGGTACCGAACAGGCCGACGAATGGCGCAGTGGAGCCGATGGTGGCGAGTACGCCGGTGCCGCTGCTCATGGTGCGGCCGCTGGCGTGTACCAGGCGCTCCAGGCGGAAGCTGACGCGCTCCTTGATGCCTTCTTTTTCGCGGGCATTGGCCGACAGGCGCATCTCTTCGAGCGCGTCGTGGACCAGGGTGTGGGCCAGGGTGCCTTCCTTGTTGGAAACGTCGCTGGCTTCCTTGAGGCTGGCGGATTTCTTCAGCAGGGCGATTTCACCACGCAGGCGACGCTTGGCGCCCATCAGCTCGAAGCCTTTGGCGATCCAGATGGTCCAGGTGATGATGGAGGCGATGGCCAGGCCGATCATCACCGCCTTTACCACCACGTCGGCGTTCTTGTACATGCCCCATGGGGACAGGTCGTGGGCCATGCCCAGCGAGGTGTCTTCAACCAGGGCTTCGACGCTCGGGTCTGCAGCGACCGGGGCATCAACCGGGGTGGCGGCAACTGCGTCGGCAGCCGGTGCTGCGGCTGGGGCAGCGGCCGGCGCAGCTGGTGCGGTAGCGGCAGCAGGCGTGGCAGCATTGGCGGTTGGCTCATCGGCCATGGCCACCGGGGCCAGCACCAGGCTGAGCGTCAGCGCGGCGATGGCGCGCCAGGCGCGCGACGGGGTTGGCGAAGCGGAAGGTTGAGTACGTGTCATGCTGGCCGGACCTGATGAAGAATAAAGTGAACGTTCTCCAAGGCCTCGAGGTAGGCCGAGAACAATTTGGCGGCCATTATTGCAAGTAATTCTTGTTAACAAAAGTAATCTTGTTGCTTTTTTCACCTATGGTCTAGCCATCCATCGTGTAGCGTGGTCTGGCTGATCAATTGGTCTAGGGAGTTCAGAGATGTCAGACCTTTCCGTGATGGTGGTGGGATGTGGTGATGTAGGCGGGCGTCTTGCCCGGCAGATGCTTGCGCGCGGCTGGCAGGTGAGCGGCCTGCGTCGCTCGGTCGGGCAGTTGCCTGCGGGGGTCGTGCCGGTGGCGGCGGACTTGTCCGAGTCATCGATCCCCGACGCCTGGCCGCAGCGTGCGCCGGACTACCTGGTGTATTGCGTGGCGGCCAGCCAGCACGACGAGGCGGGTTACCAGGCAGCCTATGTCGACGGTTTGCGCCATGTGCTGGGTTGGCTGGCCGAGCGCGGCCAACGCCCACGGCGCCTGCTGTTCGTGTCCAGCAGCAGCGTGTATGCACAGAAGGACGGCGAGTGGATCGAAGAAGGCGCGGCCACCGAGCCTGAAGGTTATTCCGGGCGGTTGATGCTGGAGGCTGAGCGGCTGGCGCTGGCCAGCGGTATCCCGGCCAGCGTGGTGCGCCTGACCGGCATCTATGGCCCCGGCCGCGAGTGGCTGCTCAGTCAGGTGCGCCAGGGCTACCGCGTGGCCGAGGAGCCACCGCTGTATGGCAACCGCATCCATGCCGAGGATGCCGCCAGCCTGTTGGCGTTCCTGTTGCAGGCCGACGCCGACGGCAAGGTGCTCGACGACTGCTACATCGGCGTCGACGACGACCCGGCACCGCTGGCCGACGTGGTGACCTGGCTGCGGGCGTACATGGGGGTAACCGAGTGGTCGGATGAGCAGCGAGTGCGGCGTACCGGCAGCAAGCGCTGCAGTAATGCCCGGGCGCGGGCATTGGGCTGGGCGCCGGTGTATCCGAGTTACAGGGAAGGCTATGCCGCAATCCTGAAAGGCGTGCGCTGAGTCTACCGGCCTCTTCGCGGGTAAACCCGCTCCCACAGGTGCGCCGCTGGTTTCAAGCCTGGCGGTGTGCCTGTGGGAGCGGGTTTACCCGCGAAGAGGCCGGTGAGTTCGACCACGATTTCAGCAGGCTTCAGTCCAGTTCCAACATCCACTGGCGCTTGCCGGCCGCCAACACTGGCATTTCATCCGGCTGCGCGCGGTTCACCGCCTGGAAGATCTCCAGCTTGTCGCCATCGCGCTTGAGGATGAACGGCGCGCCACGCTGGTTACGCTCCAGCCACAGGCTGTCATTGCTGCCACCCATGGTCGCGCAATCACCCGCCAGGCACAGGGCGAAACGGTCTGGCCCTGGCAGGCCGGTGACGTTGCCGGTGTCGCCGAAGCGCACGCTGGCACCTTTGCCCTGGCCTTCGATGATCTTCCAGTTGCCGCCCAGATAGGCCTGGTACAGGGCTTTCTCGAAGCTGCTGCCCAGTGGCGCATTGGTCGCCGCCGGTGCTTTGGCGCGCACGAAGGTCTGCTTGCCGCCGCTTTGATCGACCGCCTGCAGTTCGTCGCCATCGAGCGACAGCTGTTCGGTCTGGCCGCCCTGGAAGCTGGCCTGCCATTGCTTGTCGGTGGCGCTCAGCTGGCCGTCGGCCGCTTCGAAACCATTGCTGTAGCTGGCCTGTTGGCTGGCGACGTCGAGCTTCCACTCGAACACCGGCCCGTGCTCATTGAGCGCCTGACGCAGGCTGCCGCCCTTGACGGCCGCATTGATGGCGTCCTGGTTGATCCAGGTGCCGTTGAAATCTTCGGGTTTGTGGCTGGCGCAGCCGCCCAGAAGCAGGGCTGCCAGCGCGAGGGGCAGTGCTTGACGCATGACGGGGTAACCTTGCAGAGAAGGGAAGGTGACGGGCAGGGCGCCCGTCACCGGGGGCATCATTCGATGACCAGGATGGCGTCCATTTCGACCTGGGCGCCTTTCGGCAGCGCGGCAACGCCGATGGCGGCGCGGGCCGGGTAAGGCTGCTCGAAGTAGCGGCCCATCACCTCGTTGACCTTGGCGAAGTGGCTCAGGTCGGTGAGGAAGATGTTCAGCTTGACGATGTCCTTGAACGAACCGCCAGCGGCTTCAGCCACGGCCTTGAGGTTCTCGAACACCTGTACGGTCTGGGCTTCGAAGCCTTCGACCAGCTCCATGGTCTTCGGGTCCAGCGGGATCTGGCCCGACATGTACACGGTGTTGCCGGCCTTGATCGCCTGCGAGTAGGTGCCGATGGCGGCAGGGGCCTTGTCGCTGTTGATGACGGTCTTGCTCATGATGACTCCTTGCGGTTGGCGGACTACGTACGCATGCGGGTGATGCGGACCACACCGGTCAGGGTACGCAGCTTCTTGATCACACGCGCCAGGTGCACGCGGTCGTGCACGCTGACCACCAGTTGGACCACGCTGATACGGCCGTCGCGTTCGTCCATGCTGATCTTCTCGATGTTGCCGTCGGCGGCGTTGACACTGCTGGCCAGCAGGGCAATCAGGCCGCGCTGGTGCTCCAGTTCGACACGCAACTCGACATTGAATTCACCGGTGATGTCCTTGGCCCAGGAGAGCTGTACGCACTTCTCCGGGTTGTGGCGGATTTCACTGATGTTGCGGCAGTTTTCCAGGTGCACGACCATGCCCTTGCCGGCTGACAGGTGGCCGACGATCGGGTCGCCCGGGATCGGCGTGCAGCACTTGGCGTAGCTCAGCACCAGGCCTTCGGTACCGCGGATCGCCAGCGGGCCTTCCGGTGCCGGCAACTGCTCGCCTTCGGCCGACAGCAGGCGGCGCGCGACCACGTAGGCCATGCGGTTGCCCAGGCCGATGTCTTCGAGCAGGTCTTCGATCAGCTCCAGGCGGTACTCGGCGAGAATCGCCTGTATACGCTCCTGGGGGATCATCTCAAGGCTGCTGTCGAAGCCGGTGAGCACCTTGTTCAGCAGGCGTTCGCCCAGGCTGATGGACTCGGAGCGGCGCTGCTGCTTGAGCGCGTGGCGGATGTGCGTGCGCGCCTTGCCGGTAACCACGAAGTTGAGCCAGGCCGGGTTCGGCCGTGCGCCCGGGGCGCTGACGATTTCCACCGTCGAGCCGCTTTGCAGCGGTTCGGACAGCGGCGCCAGGCGGCGGTTGATGCGGCAGGCGATGCAGCTGTTGCCGACGTCGGTGTGCACCGCATAGGCGAAGTCGACCGCCGTGGAGCCTTTGGGCAGCTCCATGATGCGGCCTTTGGGCGTGAACACGTAGACCTCGTCCGGGAACAGGTCGATCTTCACGCTTTCGATGAATTCCAGCGAGTTGCCGGCACGTTGCTGCAGCTCGAGGATGCCCTTGACCCACTGGCGGGCGCGGGCGTGGCTGCCCTTGGGCTGCTCGTCGTCGTTGGATTTGTACAGCCAGTGCGCGGCGATGCCGTTGTTGGCCATCTCTTCCATCTCGCGGGTGCGGATCTGGATTTCGATGGGCACGCCGTGCATGCCGAACAGCGTGGTGTGCAACGACTGGTAGCCGTTGGCCTTGGGGATCGCGATGTAATCCTTGAAGCGACCGGGCAGCGGCTTGTACAGGTTGTGCACCGCACCGAGTACGCGGTAGCAGGTGTCGACCTTGTCGACGACGATGCGGAAGGCGTACACGTCCATGATCTCGTTGAAGGCGCGGCGCTTGCCGCGCATCTTCTTGTAGATGCCATAGAGGTGTTTCTGCCGGCCGCTGACCTCGCCCTCGATGCCGTCGGCGGCCAGGCAGTTGGCCAGCGAATGCTCGATCTTGGCGACGATCTCCTTGCGGTTGCCGCGAGCGCTTTTCACCGCACGGTGGATCAGCGACGAACGCATCGGGTGCATGGCCTTGAAGCCGAGGTCCTCGAACTCCACGCGCACGGTGTGCATGCCCAGGCGGTTGGCAATGGGGGCGTAGATCTCGAGGGTTTCCTTGGCGATGCGCCGGCGTTTTTCGCCGGACAGCACTTCCAGGGTGCGCATGTTGTGCAGGCGGTCGGCCAGCTTGACCAGGATCACGCGGATGTCGCGGGCCATGGCCATGGCCATCTTCTGGAAGTTTTCGGCCTGCGCCTCGGCTTTGGTCTCGAAGTTCATCTGGGTCAGCTTGCTGACCCCATCGACCAGTTCGGCCACGGTCTCGCCAAACTGCTGGCTGAGGGCTTCCTTGGCGATGCCGGTATCTTCGATCACGTCGTGCAGCATGGCCGCCATCAGGCTCTGATGGTCCATGTGCATGTCGGCGAGGATGCTGGCCACGGCCAGCGGGTGGGTCACGTAGGGCTCGCCACTGCGGCGGCGCTGCCCATCGTGGGCCTGTTCGGCGTAGAAATAGGCGCGCCGGACCAGGTTGACCTGTTCGGGGCCAAGATAGGTCGACAGCCGTTCGGCCAAGGCTTCTATACCCGGCATGGGTTCACCTCCTGCCGAGGAAGGGGGCCTTGCGCCGTGCGACGTCGACCTGGCATCAATCAGACAGCCTCGTTGTTCTCGTCCTCGAACGCGGCGAACACCGGATCCTCGGTGACGATCTCTTCAGCGGCGATGAACTCGTTGGTGACGATGCCTTCGGCGATTTCACGCAGGGCAACAACGGTCGGCTTGTCGTTTTCCCACGCAACGCGTGGCTCTTTGCCGCCGGTCGCCAGCTGGCGAGCGCGCTTGGTCGAGAGCATGACCAGCTCAAAGCGGTTATCCACGTGTTCCAGGCAGTCTTCAACAGTTACGCGGGCCATGGTCTTCCTCAGTAGCAATTGCGGTGGGCGTGCAGCCCAATAATGGGCAGGCGGACTCGATAGTTTAAAAAATCACCAGCCAATAGGGAAGCGCTGTTTTGTCGGGTAGATCGGTGTGGAGTTCTTCGCGGGCACGCCCGCTCCCACAAGTCCTGCACAGTTCTCACCGCCGCCGCTTTACCTGTGGGAGCGGGCGTGCCCGCGAAAAGGCCGGAACAGACCCTATCAATACTTGAACCTGACGATAACCTCAGAGCATCGCGTCACGCAACCGCGGGGTCAGCTCCTCGAACAGGGTCTGCACCGAGCGCAACGCCCGGCAGTCCGGCCGGGTCAGCAGCCACAGCTGGGTGTCGCAACCCGGCAGCGGCCCGCTCAGCGCATCCACCCCGGGCAGCGCGTGCACCATGTAGTCCGGCAACGCTGCCACGCCGAGCCCGGCCGTGACCAGCTGGGCGATGGTCGACATGCCGCTGCACTGGTAGCGCGGGCTCAAGCCCGGGTGCTGCTGGTTGCGCCAGACCACCGTGGGGTGGTCCTGCATCGAGTCGTCGGGGGCGATCCACGGCACGCTGGCAGGTGACTCGGCCAGGCGCTCGCGCCACTGCGGCTGGCCGCAGACCACGTAGGAGGTGGACCCCAGGTTGCGGCCCACCAGGTGCTCCGGCGGCGTGTTGGTCAGGCGCAGGGCAATGTCGGCATCGCGCCGGCTGAGGTTGGCGAAGGTGTTGGAGGTACCCATCTCCAGCGACAAGGCCGGGTAGTTGGGCATGAACTCGGCCAGCGCCGGCAGCAGCAGGCTGTGCATCACCGCCTCGGTACAGGTCAGGCGCACGGTGCCGCTGACCACCTGCTCGCCACTGGTCATGGCGATGCGCGCCGCCTCCAGCGCCTGCTCGGCGCGTTCGGCCTGCTCGGCCAGGGCCTGGGCGGTGTCGGTCGGCAGGTAGCCTTTGCGGCTCTTGACGAACAAGGCTGTGCCCAGCGCCGACTCCAGCCGGCGGATCGAGCGGAACACCGTCGAAACATCGACCTTGAGCAACTCGGCAGCCTTGGCCAGCGAGCGGCCACGTTCCAGGGCCAGGACCAGGGAGAGGTCGGCATGGGTAATCTGATATTGCATTGGTGCACGCTCTGCTTGCCGAATTGCCAATGTCTGTTGCGTTTTGGCCATTTTATAGTGAAACGGCCCCCGGGAATCAATGCGCCCGGTCGGGTAACCAATCCCCACGATGGGAAAGTGAAAAGAACAACAGCTGCAACCATCGTCGCCCGTGAGGCGCCAGCCGTATCCCCCACATCGCCGCAGCAAATCAAAGGATGTACAGCCATGACGTCGGTAACCCCGTGCGCCAGTTCTTCCAGCGAGATGAATGACTTCCTCCAGGCCCATCCGGACACGCAGTACGTCGACCTGCTGATCTCCGACATGAACGGCGTGGTACGTGGCAAGCGCATCGAGCGGGCCAGCCTGCACAAGGTGTACGAGAAGGGCATCAACCTGCCGGCATCGCTGTTCGCCCTGGACATCAACGGGTCCACCGTCGAGAGCACCGGCCTTGGCCTGGACATCGGCGATGCCGACCGTATCTGCTTCCCGATCCCCGGCACGCTGTCGGACGAGCCGTGGCAGAAGCGCCCCACCGCCCAGCTGCTGATGACCATGCACGAACTGGATGGCCAGCCGTTCTTCGCCGACCCGCGCGAAGTACTGCGCCAGGTGGTGAGCAAGTTCGATGACCTGGGCCTGGATATCTGCGCCGCGTTCGAGCTGGAGTTCTACCTGATCGACCAGGACAACCTCAACGGTCGCCCGCAGCCGCCGCGCTCGCCGATTTCCGGCAAGCGCCCGCAGTCGACCCAGGTGTACCTGATCGACGACCTCGATGAATATGCCGACTGCCTGCAGGACATGCTCGAAGCGGCCAAGGAGCAAGGCCTGCCCGCCGACGCCATCGTCAAGGAAAGCGCCCCGGCACAGTTCGAGGTCAACCTGCATCATGTTGCCGACCCGCTGAAGGCCTGCGACTACGCGATCTTGCTCAAGCGCCTGATCAAGAACGTTGCCTACGACCATGAAATGGACACCACCTTCATGGCCAAGCCCTACCCGGGCCAGGCAGGCAACGGCCTGCACGTGCACATTTCGTTGTTGGACAAGAAAACCGGCAAGAACATCTTCGCCAGCGACGACCCGCTGCAAAGCGACGCGCTGCGCCACGCCATCGGTGGTGTGCTGGAGACCATGCCGGCGTCGATGGCCTTCCTCTGCCCGAACATCAACTCCTACCGCCGCTTCGGCGCGCAGTTCTACGTGCCCAATGCGCCAAGCTGGGGCCTGGACAACCGTACCGTGGCGGTGCGCGTGCCCACCGACAGCAGCGACAACGTGCGCCTCGAGCACCGCGTGGCCGGTGCCGACGCCAACCCCTACCTGATGCTCGCGGCGATCCTCGCCGGTGTTCACCACGGCCTGACCAACCAGGTCGAGCCGCAGGCACCGATCGAAGGCAACTCCTACGAACAGCTGGAGCAGAGCCTGCCGAACAACCTGCGCGATGCCCTGCGCGCGCTGGACGACAGCGAAGTCCTCAACCAATACATCAGCCCGGACTACATCGATATCTTCGTGGCCTGCAAGGAAAGCGAGCTGGCCGAGTTCGAAGTGTCGATTTCCGACCTCGAGTACAACTGGTACCTGCACACGGTGTAAGCCCATGAGCGCAAATGCGGTCCCCTTGATCGGTGTCAGCGCCTGCCGCCAGCAGGTGGGGAAGAACTCGTCGCATACGGTAGGCGACAAGTATGTCGAGGCGGCCGGCTTTGCCGGCTTGCCATTGATCTTGCCGGCCCGTGACGGGGGCAGCGACACGCAGGCGCTGCTGGCCCGTCTGCACGGCATTGTTTTTACCGGCTCACCTTCAAATATCGAACCGCATCATTACAATGGCGCCCCCAGCGCGGCGGGTACCCGACACGATCTGGCACGCGATCGCCTGACCCTGCCGTTGTTGCAGGCGGCCATTGCCGCCGGTGTGCCGGTGTTCTGTATCTGCCGTGGCTACCAGGAATTGAACGTGGCCCTGGGCGGCAGCCTGCACCAGCGCGTGCAGGAACTGCCCGGCTACCTTGACCACCGTGAACCTGAGGACGCACCCCTGGAGGTGCAATACGGCCCTCGTCACCTTGTCGGCATCGAGCCTGGCGGGTTGTTCGAGCGCCTGGGCCTGGCGGCGCAGTTCGAGGTCAACTCGCTGCACAGCCAGGGCATCGACCGCCTGGCCCCGGGCCTGCGCGTCGAGGCACGGGCCCCGGATGGCCTGATCGAAGCAGTGTCCATGCCTGCGGCGCCGGGTTTTGTGCTCGGCGTGCAGTGGCACCCGGAGTGGCGATTTACCGAAAACCCGGTCTCGCTGCGCCTGTTCCAGGCGTTTCGCGAGGCCTGCATTGCTTACGCTACACGGGAGGGCGCACGGCAGGAGGCATTCTGACGTCACCCGAAGGTCTCGGATGACTTGTTCCCGGCAGCAAGCTTTCAATGAGTGAAAGCGGGCCTTGTACGCAAGGCCTGTGAAAACAATTCCAAAATTTACGGCAAATACTCATGAGCAATTACACAGAAGCCGGCCGCCCACCCGACGTGGCGGCCGACGCGGGCAACACCCAGCGCAGCAAGGGCCTGGCCACCGGCCGGCTGGGCTTGCTGGCCAGCGTGGTGCTGGGCATTTCCACCATCGCCCCGGTCTACACCCTTACCGGTGCCCTTGGCCCGACCGTACGTGAAGTGGGCGCGCACCTGCCGGCGGTGTTCATCGTCGGCTTCCTGCCGATGCTGCTGGTGGCCTTGGGCTACCGCGAACTGAACTCGGCGGAGCCGGACAGCGGTACTTCGTTTACCTGGTCGGCGCGTGCCTTTGGCCCGATGATCGGCTGGATCGGTGGCTGGGGCCTGGTGGTCGCCACCACCATCGTGTTGTCGAACCTGGCAGGGGTGGCGGTCGACTTCTTCTACCTGTTCCTTGGCCAGATCACCGGCAAGCATGAACTGGCGGCCTTGGCCGACAACCTGCTCATCAACATAACCACCTGTTGCGTGTTCATCGCCCTGGCGGTGTGGATCTGCTGCCGCGGCATGACCACCACCATGACGGTGCAATATGGCTTGGTGGCCCTGCAGTTGCTGGTGCTGATCGGCTTTGCCTTTGCCGCTTTCGGCGAAACCACTGCGCCGCCACCGCTGGAATTCGATTTCGCCTGGTTCAACCCGTTCGGCGTCGAATCGTTCTCGGCTTTTGCCGCCGGGCTGTCGCTGTCGATCTTCATCTTCTGGGGCTGGGACGTGTGCCTGACTGTCAGCGAGGAATCGGTCGGCAGTGACGAGGTGCCGGGCAAGGCGGCCACCTGGACCGTGCTGCTGATCCTCGGCCTGTACCTGTTCACCGCGATTGCCACCCTGCAGTTTGCCGGTATCAGCGAACAAGGCCTGGGCCTCAACAACCCGCGCATCCAGGAAAACGTCTTCGCCCACCTGGCCGGTCCGGTCATGGGGCCGCTGGCGATCCTGATGTCCATCGCCGTGCTGGCCAGTACCGCGGCGTCGCTGCAGTCGACCTTCGTGTCGCCGGCGCGCACCCTGTTGGCCATGGGTTACTACGGTGCGGTGCCGCAGAAGTTCGCCAGCGTCTGCCCTCGTTCGCAGACCCCGCGTTACGCCACCATCTGCGCTGGTGTGGCCGCGGGCCTGTTCTACGTGACCATGCGCACCCTGAGCGAGAACGTGTTGGCAGATACCATCACTGCACTGGGCATGATGATCTGCTTCTACTATTCGCTGACGGCCTTCGCCTGTGTCTGGTACTTCCGCCACAGCCTGTTCGACAGCCTGCGCCACTTCCTGATGCGCGGCCTGTGCCCGCTGGTGGGTGGGGTGATCTTGTCGGTGATCTTCGTGCGTACCGCCATCGACAGCGCCTCGCCGGACTTCGGCAGCGGCTCGCATGTGGGCGGACTGGGGCTGGTGTTCGTGATCGCCGCGATCATCTCGGTGCTGGGGATCGTGCTGATGATGCTGTCGCGCCTGCGCGCGCCGGCTTACTTCCTGGGGGCTACCCTGCGTCAGCAGGCTACCTTGCCACTGCAGGAATAAGGCTGGGGGCGCTTCGCGCCCCTTTCGCGACACAAGGCCGCTCCTACAACAGCACGGCGTACGCCTTCCGATGTAGGAGCGGCCTTGTGTCGCGAAAGGGCCTCGAAGAGGCCCCGGCAATCTTCAGCCGATCATTTGCTTCAGCAATGCCGCATGACGCTGTTGCTGCTTCTTCAGCACCAGGCGGTTCGAGCGGAACACTGCCTTCAAGTCTTCCAGCGCCACGTCGAAGTCATCGTTGATGATCACGTAGTCGTACTCGTCGTAGTGCACCATCTCGCTGACCGCTTCTTTCATGCGCCCGGCGATGATCTCTTCGCTGTCCTGCCCGCGGCCATCCAGGCGCTCGCGCAGGGCCTGCTGGCTTGGCGGCAGGATGAACACCGACAAAGCCTCGGGCATCAGCTTGCGTACCTGCTGGGCGCCTTGCCAGTCGATTTCCAGGATCAGGTCATTGCCCTGGTCGAGTACCTCTTGCAGCGCGCTGCGCGAAGTCCCGTAGAAATTGCCGAACACTTCGGCGTGCTCGAGGAAGTCACCCTTGGCGATCAGCCCCTTGAAGTCGTCATGGCTGACGAAGTGGTAGTTCACGCCGTGCTGCTCGCCCGGGCGCATGGCGCGGGTGGTGTGCGAGACCGAGACGCTTACGTGCTTGTCGGCCTTGATCAGGGCGGTGACCAGGCTGGTCTTGCCGGCGCCCGAAGGGGCCGAAACGATGTAGAGGGTGCCGCTGCTGTGGTTCATGGTCGGGGTGGCCTTACTCGATGTTCTGTACTTGTTCACGCATCTGTTCGATCAATACCTTCAGGTTGACCGCCGCTTGCGTGCTGCGTGGGTCGAAGGCCTTGGAGCCGAGGGTGTTGGCCTCGCGGTTGAGTTCCTGCATCAGGAAGTCCAGGCGCCGGCCGGCGGCACCGCCACCCTTGAGCACCCGGCGCACTTCGGTGACGTGGGTGCTGAGGCGGTCGAGTTCCTCGGCCACGTCGCTCTTCTGGGCCAGCAGCACCATCTCCTGCTCCAGGCGCTGCGGGTCGAGTTCGGCCTGCATGTCGCCGAAGCGGTCGAGGATCTTTTGCCGCTGAGCTGCCAGCATCTGCGGCACCAGGGCGCGCAGGGTGGTGACTTCGCTGGCCATGTTGTCCAGGCGTTCGTTGATCAGCCGGGCCAGTTCCTGGCCTTCACGCTGGCGCCCGGCCTTGAGCTCGGCCAGTGCTTCATCGAACAGCGCCATGGCTTCGGTATTCAGTGCCTGCGGATCGTTGGCGTCGGCCACCAGCACGCCTGGCCACGACAGCACCTCCAGCGGGTTCAGTGGTGCCGGCTGCTTGATCAGGCCGGCCACTTCCTCGGCGGCGGCAACCAGCTGCGCGGCGCGCTCGCGGTCCACCTTCAGCGGTTTGCCGTTGCTGTCTTCGTTGAGGCGCAAGGTGCATTCCACCTTGCCCCGCGACAGGCCCTGGCGCAGGCCTTCGCGCACGGCGCCTTCGAGGTCGCGCAGGGCTTCGGGCAGGCGCAGGTGCGGCTCCAGGTAACGGTGGTTGACCGAACGCAGCTCCCAGACCAGGGTGCCTTGGCTGCCGGCGCGCTCGACACGAGCAAAAGCGGTCATGCTGTGCACCATGGGGAGTACCTCGCTTATATGAATGAACGGTGGGAGCCTCTCGGCTGCAAGGCGCAGGATTGTAGCGCAGTGGGGCCTTGGCGCCCAATCCACCCATGTTACCGACGGGTGGCCTGGCCGGCAGGAAAAGGCGACGGGCTGTGTCGGGCGCGACAATAGGCATGTCTTCCCCGGGCCGTGGGCTCTATAATGCTCGGCAGATTCAAAGTCCCAGTACAGGTATCCCAGATGAAACGTCCAAGTGGTCGCGCCGCCGATCAGCTCCGCTCGATCCGCATCACCCGCAACTACACCAAGCACGCCGAAGGGTCGGTACTGGTCGAGTTCGGTGACACCAAGGTCATCTGCACGGTCAGCGTGGAAAACGGTGTGCCGCGCTTCCTCAAAGGCCAGGGCCAAGGCTGGCTGACCGCCGAATACGGCATGCTGCCGCGTTCCACCGGCGAGCGTAACCAGCGCGAAGCCAGCCGTGGCAAGCAGGGTGGCCGCACCCTGGAAATCCAGCGCCTGATCGGCCGTTCGCTGCGCGCCGCGCTGGACATGAGCAAGCTCGGTGACATCACCCTGTACGTCGACTGCGACGTGATCCAGGCCGATGGTGGCACCCGTACCGCGTCCATCACCGGTGCCATGGTCGCCCTGTGCGACGCCCTGGCGGTGATCAAGAAGCGCGGTGGCCTGAAGGCCGGCAACCCGCTCAAGCACATGATCGCCGCAGTGTCGGTGGGCATGTACCAGGGCGAAGCGGTGCTCGACCTGGACTACCTGGAAGACTCCGCCGCCGAAACCGACCTGAACGTGGTCATGACCAGCGCCGGTGGTTTCATCGAAGTGCAGGGTACTGCCGAAGGCGCGCCGTTCCAGCCTGAAGACTTCAACGCCATGCTCGCCCTGGCACAGAAGGGCATGAGCGAGATCTTCGAACTGCAGCAGGCGGCACTGGCCGACTGAACCCAGCCAGGGAGGTGCGGGGCATGAGCGAATCGAACCTGTCGATCACCCCGCCCAATGCCGAAATCCGGCAGTGGGCGATGTTCTGCCACCTCTCCGCGCTGCTGGGCCTGGTGGTGCCGCTCGGGCACTTGCTGGGTCCGCTGGTGCTGTGGCACCTCAAGCGCGAGCAAGACCCTTTCATCGATGCCCAGGGCAAAGAGGCGCTGAATTTTCAGATCAGCGTGACCATTGCCGGGTTCATCTGCTTCCTGCTGATGTTCGTGTTCATCGGGCTGGTGCTGTTCGCCATGCTGATGGTCGCGGTGATGATCCTGATCATCATTGCGGCTGTGCGGGCGAATGAGGGCAAGCCGTATCGCTACCCGATGATCTGGCGGCCGATCAAATAGCAGTTAGGGCCGCTCTGCAGCCCCAATCGCATTCAAATGGTCAACGTCCAGTCATAGTCGACAATCAGCGGCGCATGCTGGGAGAAGCGCGGCTGACGCGGCAGGCGGGCATTGCGCACGAAGCGGCGCAGGCCCGGGGTGAGGATCTGGTAGTCGAACCGGTAGCCCAGGTTGAGCATCTCGGCCTGCTCGTTGTCCGGCCACCAGCTGTACTGGTCGCCCTCACGGCTGACTTCGCGCAGGGCATCGACGTAACCCATCTCGCCAGTGATCGCGTCCATCCAGGCACGCTCCGGCGCCAGGAAGCCCGGCGACTGCTGGCTGTCACGCCAGTTCTTGATGTCGAGCTTCTGCTGCGCCACGTAGAACGAGCCGCAGTAGATGTATTCGCGGCGCTTGCGACGCTGTTTGTCCAGGTACTTGGCGAAGTCGTCCATCAACTTGAACTTCTGGTTCAAGTCTTCGTCGCCGTTCATCCCCGAAGGCAGCAGCAGGCTGGCAATACTGACTTTGTCGAAATCTGCTTGCAGGTAACGCCCGTAGCGGTCGGCTGTCTCGAAGCCCAGGCCGGTGATGACTGCCTTGGGCTGCATGCGCGAATACAGGGCCACACCACCTTGGGCAGGCACCTCCGCGTCGCAGGCATAAAGGAAATAGCCATCGAGCTGGAAAGCTGGGTCATCGAGTTCAAAGGCCGAGGCGCGGGTATCCTGAAGGCAGATGACGTCGGCATTCTGGGCTTGCAGCCAGCTGAGCAAACCACGCTCGGCCGCAGCCTGAATGCCATTTACGTTCACACTGATGATCCGCATAAATGGCCCCAAAAATCTCGTGCGTGTATGATACCCGAGCTCAACCCATTTAGCTAAATCCGTGGTGTCCGGGACTATCCATGCAGCCGTATCAGCGCGACTTCATCCGTTTTGCCATCGATCGCGGGGTACTGCGTTTCGGTGAATTCACCCTGAAATCGGGGCGTACCAGCCCGTATTTCTTCAATGCCGGCCTGTTCAACACCGGTTCCGCCCTGGCCGAACTGGGCCGTTGCTATGCCGCAGCCATCGTCGACAGCAAGATCCCGTTCGATGTGCTGTTCGGCCCGGCCTACAAAGGTATCCCGCTGGCAGCGACTACCGCCGTGGCCCTTGCCGATCAGCATCAGCTCGACGTGCCATGGTGCTTCAACCGCAAGGAAGCCAAGGACCACGGTGAAGGTGGCAGCCTGGTCGGTGCACCGCTGGCCGGTGACGTGCTGATCATCGACGATGTGATCACCGCCGGTACCGCCATTCGTGAGGTCATGCAGATCATCAATGCCCAGCAGGCCAAGGCCGCTGGCGTGCTGATCGCGCTGAACCGCGAAGAGCGCGGCAATGGCGAGCTGTCGGCGATCCAGGAAGTGGAGCGTGACTTCGGTATCCCTGTGGTCAGCATCGTTTCGCTGACCCAGGTGCTGGAGTTCCTGGCCGATGACCCACAGCTGAAGCAGCATCTGCCGGCTGTCGAGGCTTACCGGGCGCAGTACGGGATCTGATCCGGGCCTGGGAATGAAAAAGGCGACCTTCTTGTGAAGGTCGCCTTTTTTGTTTCTGTCTGCACCGGCCTCATCGCCGGCAAGCCAGCTCCCACAAATACCCCACAGGTTTCGAATCTTGTGGGATCTCTGTGGGAGCTGGCTTGCCGGCGATAGGGCCAGTGCAGGCTAACCAACCAATCAGCGCTGCTTGCGGTTGGTGATCAGGGTACCCACGCCGCTGTCGGTGAAGATCTCCAGCAGCACCGCATTCGGCACGCGGCCATCGATGATGTGCGAGCTGTTGACGCCGCCCTGCACCGCATCCAGCGCGCACTTGATCTTCGGCAGCATGCCGCCGTAGATGGTGCCGTCGGCGATCAGCTCGTTGACCTGCTCGGTGGTCAGGCCGGTCAGTACCTCGCCCTGCTTGTCCATCAGGCCGGCGATGTTGGTCAGCAGCATCAGCTTCTCGGCCTTCAGCGCTTCGGCTACCTTGCCTGCCACCAGGTCGGCGTTGATGTTGTACGACTCACCGTTGGCACCCACGCCGATCGGCGCGATCACCGGGATGAAGTCGCCCTTCACCAGCATGTTCAGCAGGTCGGTGTTCACGCTTACCACTTCGCCCACGTGGCCGATGTCGATGATTTCCGGGGTGGTCATCTCGGGCGTCTGGCGGCTGACGGTCAGCTTGCGGGCGCGGATCAGCTCCGCGTCCTTGCCGGTCAGGCCGATGGCGCTGCCGCCGTGGCGGTTGATCAGGTTGACGATATCCTTGTTGACCTGGCCACCCAGCACCATCTCCACCACGTCCATGGTCGCCGAGTCGGTGACGCGCATGCCGTCGATGAAGTGGCTTTCGATCGACAGGCGCTTGAGCAGGTCGCCGATCTGCGGGCCACCACCGTGGACCACCACCGGGTTGATGCCCACAGCCTTCATCAGCACGATGTCACGGGCGAAGCCGGTCTTGAGCTCCTCGCTCTCCATCGCGTTGCCGCCGTACTTGATCACCAGGGTCTTGCCGACAAAGCGGCGGATGTAAGGCAGTGCTTCGGACAAAACCTCGGCTACATGGGAAGCGGCATCGCGATCGAGGGTCATGCAGGGCTCCTGTAAGGAACAGATAGTCGGTCAGAACGGCAGTTGCAGCTCAGGCTCAACCCGCAGCAACTGAGTACGGAAAACATCCTTGATACGTTGCAATTCGGCGTCGCTGTCGGCCTCGAAGCGCAGCACCAGCACCGGGGTGGTGTTGGAGGCGCGAACCAGGCCCCAGCCGTGGGCGTAATCCACCCGCACACCGTCGATGGTGGTCAGGTTGGCTTCGCCCCAGTCGGCGTCGCGTTGCAGTGCATCAATGATGCTGAATTTACCCTCGTCGGTCACATCAATATTGATTTCCGGCGTGGAAATATCGTTCGGGAACGCGGCGAACAGGTTTTCGGCGCTCTGCCCGGCCTTGCTGAGGATCTCCAGCAGGCGTGCAGCGCTGTAGATGCCGTCGTCGAAACCGTACCAGCGTTCCTTGATGAAGATGTGACCGCTCATCTCGCCGGCCAGCAGCGAGCCGGTCTGCTTCATCTTCTTCTTGATCAGCGAGTGACCGGTCTTCCACATCAGAGCGCGGCCGCCGTGCTGCTCGATCAGCGGGGTAAGGCGACGGGTGCATTTGACGTCGAAGATGATCTCGGCGCCCGGGTTGCGCGATAGCACGTCCTGGGCAAACAGCATCAGCAGGCGGTCTGGGTAGACGATGCTGCCGGTGTTGGTCACCACGCCGACGCGGTCGCCGTCACCGTCGAAGGCCAGGCCGATGTCGGCGCCGGTTTCCTTGACCTTGGCGATCAGGTCTTCGAGGTTTTCCGGCTTGCCCGGGTCCGGGTGGTGGTTGGGGAAGTTGCCGTCGACCTCGCAGAACAGCGGGATCACTTCGCAGCCAAGGGCTTCGATCAGTTGCGGCGCGACCACGCCGGCGGCACCGTTGCCGCAGTCCACTACCACCTTGAGCTTCCTGGCCAGCTTCACGTCTTCGACGATCTGCTGGAAGTAGCGGTCAAGGATCTCGACCTTTTCCACGCGGCCTTCGGCGCGGGTCAGGTCGTTGGTTTTCAGGCGCGTCAGCAGGGCCTGGATCTGTTCGTTGGCCAGGGTATCGCCGGCGATGACGATCTTGAAGCCGTTGTAGTCCGACGGGTTGTGGCTGCCGGTCAGCATCACACCGGACTTGCCGGCCAGCACGTTGGCTGCGTAGTACAGCGCCGGGGTGGGCACCAGGCCGACGTCGCTGACCTGGCAGCCGGCATCGACCAGGCCCTTGATCAGCTGTTCGACCAGCATCGGGCCGGACAGGCGGCCATCGCGGCCGACCGAAACCTTCGGTTCGCCCTGGGCCAGGCTCTGCGCGCCGATGGCGCGGCCGATCCAGTAGGCGGTTTCGGCGTGAAGGGTTTTGCCGACCACGCCGCGAATGTCATACGCGCGGAAAATGCTGTCTGGCAGTGCGGCGGGTACCAGGTGGGCCATGTCGTTCATCTCTGGAAGCTCCATTAGTCAAAGGCTTTCTGGGCAGGCGCAAACTGAACGCTTGGACGGTGGTTTCGCCAGAGAGTTCGCCATCCTTGGCCTGAACGGTCATTTCTCGGCTCAGTGGCTGCCGGAATGGCCGAAGCCGCCAGCACCGCGCTGGCTTTCATCGAACGCTTCGACGATGTCGAAATGGGCCTGTACCACCGGTACCAGCACCAGCTGGGCAATGCGCTCGCCAACGGCGATGGTGAACGGGGTGTTGCCGCGGTTCCAGCACGACACCATCAACTCGCCCTGGTAGTCCGAGTCGATCAGCCCGACCAGGTTGCCCAGCACGATGCCGTGCTTGTGGCCCAGGCCCGAGCGCGGCAGGATCACCGCCGCCAGGCCCGGGTCGCCGATGTAGATCGACAGGCCGGTGGGGATCAGCAGGGTCTGGCCTGGCTCGAGGACGGTGTCTTCCTTGAGCAGGGCGCGCAGGTCCAGGCCGGCGGAGCCGGGGGTGGCGTACTGCGGCAGGGGGAATTCGGTGCCCAGGCGTGGGTCGAGGATCTTGGCTTGAAGAGCGTGCATGTAACTTATTGAACCTGATTGAGCCGTTCGGCGATGAAGGCGACCAGTTGCCGGGCAATCTTGCCCTTGCTGGTCTGCGCGAAGAGGGTCTGGTGCTGCTGGCGGTCGATCACGGTCAAGGCGTTTTCCTCGCTGTTGAAGCCGATGCTGGGGTTGGCCACATCATTGGCGACGATCAGGTCGAGGTTCTTGTCCTTGAGCTTGCGCGTGGCGTAATCGAGCAAGTGTTCGGTCTCGGCGGCGAAACCGACGCTGAACGGGCGGTCGGCGCGGCCAGCGATGGTGGCAAGGATATCGGGATTGCGCACCATCTGCAGCAGCATGCCGTCGCCGGTCGTAGGATCTTTCTTCAATTTTTGCGTGGCAACGACTTCCGGGCGGTAGTCCGCAACCGCCGCAGAGGCGATGAACAGGTCGCACGGCATGGCCGCTTCACAGGCCGCGAGCATGTCCCGCGCGCTGACCACGTCGATACGGCTGACCCGGTCGGGGGTCGGCAGGTGCACCGGCCCGGTGACGAGGGTCACCCGAGCCCCGGCTTCGGCGGCCGCTTCAGCCAGGGCGAAGCCCATCTTGCCGGAGCTATGATTGGTGATGTAGCGCACCGGGTCGATGTTTTCCTGGGTCGGGCCGGCGGTGATCAGCACGTGCTTGCCGGTCAGTGCCTGGCGCTTGAAGCTTTCCGCGGCACACCAGGCCAGGTCGGTGGCTTCGAGCATGCGGCCCAGGCCGACATCGCCACAGGCCTGGCTACCGGACGCCGGGCCGAACACCTGGATGCCACGGCTCTTGAGCAGTTCGAGGTTGGCCTGGGTGGCCGGGTCGCGCCACATGGCCTGGTTCATGGCCGGGGCCACGGCGACGGTGGCATCGGTAGCCAGCACCAGGGTGGTCAGCAGGTCGTCGGCCATGCCTTGGGCCATGCGCGCCATGAGGTCGGCGGTGGCCGGGGCGATCAGCACCAGGTCGGCCCACTTGGCCAGTTCGATGTGGCCCATGGCCGCTTCGGCGGCAGGGTCGAGCAGGTCCATGTGCACCGGGTGGCCCGACAGCGCCTGCAGGGTCAGCGGGGTGATGAACTCTGCACCACCACGGGTCATGACGACGCGCACCTGCGCGCCGTGCTCCAGGAGTCGGCGAATCAGTTCGGCGCTTTTGTAGGCGGCAATGCCGCCACCCACGCCGAGAACGATGCGCTTGCGATACAGCCGCTGCATAGGCTTGCCTTTTTCCAGTGAGAGCGGGCGGCGACGTTTGAAAATGCCTGCGGCAGAACGTCGCATGTACGAGGCGAAATAGATTAACACAGGGCCGAAATGGGCCGCAGCAAGGGCAGAGGGACGGGATGAATATCAGGGAGTGGCCGGCTGAAGAGCGGCCGAGGGAGAAGTTGCTGCAGCGCGGGGCTGGAAGTCTGACGGACGCGGAATTGCTGGCTGTATTTCTCGGCTCAGGTGTGCGTGGGCGCAATGTCGTGGAGCTGGCGCGAGGTCTGCTCGTGAAGTTCGGGGGTTTGCGCCAGTTGCTGGAGGCCGACCGTGAGGCTTTCGTCGGCGAGCTTGGGTTGGGCCCGGTGAGGTTCAGCCAGCTGCAGGCGCTGCTGGAGATCGGGCGCAGGCACCTTGCAACTTCGATTGAGCGTGAATCCGCGATGGACAGCCCGGCAACGGTGAGGCGCTATTTGAAAGCGATGCTGCGACATGAAGTCAGCGAGGTGTTCGGATGCCTCTTTCTCGATACCAAGCACAGGCCGTTGGCGTTTGAGATCCTCTTCCGAGGCACGATAGATCGGGCCAGCGTCTACCCGCGGGAAGTGGTGCGGCGGGCATTGCTGCATAACGCAGCGGCCTTGATCCTGTGCCACAACCACCCCTCGGGCAACAGTGAGCCCAGCCAGGACGATGTGCACTTGACCCTGTCGCTGAAGCGGGGGCTGGCGTTGATCGATGTGCGGGTGCTGGATCACATCATCATCGGTGACGGGGAGCCGCTGTCGATGGTCGAGCATGGGTGGATTGTGGCTTAGGCATTTGTGCTGCCTGTCCCGGCCTCTTCGCGGGCTCGCCCGCTCCCACAGGTATCGCGCCAACCTTGAGTGTTGTGCTGTCCCTGTGGGAGCGGGCAAGCCCGCGAAGAGGCCGGTGCAGGCTTACTTGTTCACAGACACCTTGCTGAAATCCAACCGCCCGAACGGGCTCACCTGGTACCCCTCGACCCCTTGGCGCAGCAAGGTCGCCGCTGTCGGGTGCGCCAGCGGCACCCACAGCGCCTGCTGCTGGATCAGCGTCTGTGCCTGCTGGTAAAGCCGGCTGCGCACGCTCTGGTCGTTGGTAGTGCGTCCGGCGCTGATCAGCTGGTCCAGGCGGCTGTCGCAGAAGCGTGCGAAGTTGGTCCCCGACTGCACCGCCGCGCAGGAAAACTGCGGGCTGAGGAAGTTGTCCGGGTCGCCGTTGTCACCCGCCCAACCCATGAACAGCAGGTCATGCTCGCCCGCCTTGGCGCGGCGGATCAGCTCGCCCCACTCGATCACGCGGATCTCGGCCTTGATGCCAATCTTGGCCAGGTCGGCCTGCAGCATCTGCGCACCGAGGCTGGGGTTGGGGTTGAGCAGGCTGCCCGACGGGCGTGTCCAGATCGTGGTGCTGAAGCCCTCGGCCAGGCCGGCCTTGGTCAGCAGGGCCTTGGCTTTCTTAAGGGCCAGCGGGTAGCCGGGCAGGTCCTTGGCGTAGCTCCAGGTGTTGGGCGGGTAGGGGCCGTTGGCGGCCACCGCGGAGTCTTCGAACACGGCCTTGAGGTAGGCCTGCTTGTCGAAGGCCAGGTTGATGGCCTGGCGCACTTCCGGCTTGTCCAGCGGTGGGTGCTGGCTGTTGATGGCGACGAAGGCGGTCATGAACGCCGGGGTGGTGGCCACCTTGAGGTTGCCGTCCTTGCCGGCTTCGGCGATGTCCAGCGGCTTGGGCGACAACGCGACCTGGCACTCGCCGCGCTTGAGCTTCTGCAGGCGCACGTTGGCATCGGTGGTGATGGCGAAGATCAGCGGGTCGACCGCCGGCTTGCCGGCGAAGTAGTCGGGGTTGGCGCGATAGCGCACCACGGCGTCCTTCTGGAAGCGCTGGAAGATGAACGGCCCGGTGCCGACCGGCTGACTGTTGAGCTTCTCCGGCGTGCCGGCCTTGAGCAGTTTGTCGGCGTACTCGGCGGAGTAGATCGAGGCGAAGCCCATGCTCAGGGTGGCCAGGAAGGTGGCGTCCGGGTGGCTGAGGGTGAAGCGCACGGTGTTCGGTGCCGGCGCCTCGATTGCCTTGATCAGGCTGCCCAGTTGCAGCGACTGGGCATGCGGGTAGCCGCCTGGCGCAGTCTTGTGCCAGGCATGGGCGGGGTAGAGCATGCGCTGGAAGCTGAACAGCACATCGTCGGCGTTCAGTGCGCGGCTTGGCTTGAAGTAGGCGGTGGTGTGGAATTTCACGTCATCGCGCAAGGTGAAGTCGTAGATCAGGCCGTCGGCCGATACCGTCCAACTGGTCGCCAGGCTCGGCACCACCTTGCCTTGCGCCGCGTCGAACTCCACCAGGCGGTTCATCAGCACATCGGCCGTGGCGTTGGTGGTGGTCAGCGAGTTGTACTGCACCACGTCGAAGCCTTCGGGGCTGGCCTCGCTGCAGACGCTCAGCGGGGCGGCCTGGGCAACGCCGGCGGCGAACAGGGCGCCGGCGGCGAACAAGGAGTTGAACAATAAGGAAAGGGCGGCAGCACGCATAGTGGCTCCTTGGCTGTCAGTGGCCCATCTGCCAGT
The DNA here is from genome assembly GCF_002113575.1 of Pseudomonas sp. B8(2017). Lineage (NCBI taxonomy): Bacteria > Pseudomonadati > Pseudomonadota > Gammaproteobacteria > Pseudomonadales > Pseudomonadaceae > Pseudomonas > Pseudomonas sp. B8(2017). Next base: position 120,423 of record NZ_NEIO01000001.1, read on the forward strand.
GCAGTCTGGAAAAGGCCTACCCTAGTGTGCCCGTCGGAAAATGACCACACCCTTTTTTACAAAATTGGCGACGGGCGGTCGACGGCTGGCGGGGCCTGCCGCTATGCTGGCCCGGCGCGTTCCGGCTCGTGACAATGTGCATCTAATGTTGTTGCGGCCAAGTCTTTCTGGTATAAAGCAGCGCTCTTTTCTAGGGGCTCGGCCTGTCGCATAAGCGGATCCGGTCGATAAGACCTCCAGAATCACGGCGCCTAGGCGCCAAAGACTGAGAGATTAAGCGGCCAACCCATGCCGGGTTGGGCATGTGGTTTTAGAGGGCTGAGTCATGTCGAGAGTCTGTCAAGTTACTGGTAAGGGTCCAGTAACCGGGAACAACATTTCCCACGCAAACAACAAAACCCGTCGTCGTTTCCTGCCGAACCTGCAGCACCACCGTTTCTGGGTTGAATCCGAGAAGCGTTTCGTGCGTCTGCGCGTATCTGCCAAAGGCATGCGCGTTATTGACAAGCGTGGTATCGACGTAGTGCTGGCCGAGCTGCGCGCTCGCGGCGAAAAGTTCTAAGGAGAACGTCATGCGTGAATTGATCCGTCTGGTTTCGAGTGCTGGCACTGGCCACTTCTACACCACCGACAAGAACAAGCGCACCACTCCGGACAAAATCGAGATCAAGAAATACGATCCGGTTGTTCGCAAGCACGTGGTGTACAAGGAAGCCAAGATCAAGTAATTGATCGGCGACCTGAAAAAACCCGCATCCGAAAGGAGGCGGGTTTTTTTATGCCTGTGCTGGCCTCTTCGCGGGTAAACCCGCTCCCACAGGTACATCACAAGCCTTTAGGGCGGTGAAATCCTTGTGGGAGCGGGTTCACCCGCGAAGAGGCCGGCACAGCCTCAAATCATTTCTGCTCGAACATCACATAGATCTTGCGGCAAGGCTCCAGCACCTCCCAGGTGCCCTTGAATCCGGCCGGGATGACAAACCGATCACCGGCACGCAGGGTCTTGGCTCCGCCATCCTGGTCACGCAGCACCGAAACGCCCTGGACGATCTCGCAGTACTCATGCTCGGTGTAGTTCACCGTCCACTGCCCCACCTCGCCTTCCCACACGCCCGCGGCAAACTGCCCGCAGGGGCTGGAATAATGGTTGTAGACAGCCTGGTCGGGCTCGCCCTTGAGGATTTTTTCCGCCGCCGGGCGGTAGCGTTCGGCCTCGGTAATGACCTGCGCGAAGTCGATGATGCTGTCGATGCTCATGGTTCGGCTCCTGTTGTTGTTTAATAAAATGCACATGAGTAGGCTTTTGAGCCATTCGTGTCAAATATATTGATAGTTTACACGGGCTGGTTTAGGGTGTCGGTAGCTAAAATGCCCTCGACGCTTGGGCAGAATTCTGACAACGCCTGTGAGTCCTCAGTGCGGCGTTGCACCTATACAAGAGGAGGAGTTTCGTATGACCACCCTGACTCGTGCGGACTGGGAACAACGTGCCCAGCAACTGAAGATCGAAGGCCGTGCCTTCATCAACGGCGAATACACCGATGCCGCATCCGGTGAAACCTTCGAGTGCCTGAGCCCGGTCGACGGACGCTTCCTGGCCAAGGTTGCCAGCTGCGACCTGGCCGATGCCAACCGCGCTGTGGAAAACGCCCGTGCCACCTTCAACTCCGGCGTGTGGTCGCAGTTGGCCCCGGCCAAGCGCAAGGCCAAGCTGATCCGCTTCGCCGACCTGCTGCGCAAGAACGTCGAAGAGCTGGCGCTGCTGGAAACCCTGGACATGGGCAAGCCGATCGGCGACTCCTCCAGCATCGACGTACCTGGCGCGGCCAATGCCATTCACTGGACTGCCGAAGCCATCGACAAGGTCTACGACGAAGTCGCCCCGACCCCGCATGACCAGCTCGGCCTGGTCACCCGCGAAGCGGTGGGTGTGGTCGGTGCCATCGTACCGTGGAACTTCCCGCTGCTGATGGCCTGCTGGAAGCTCGGCCCGGCCCTGGCCACCGGTAACTCGGTAGTGCTCAAGCCGTCCGAAAAATCGCCGCTGACGGCCATTCGCATCGCCCAGCTGGCCATCGAAGCCGGTATCCCGGCTGGCGTGCTGAACGTGCTGCCAGGCTACGGCCACACCGTGGGCAAGGCCCTGGCCCTGCACATGGACGTCGACACCCTGGTATTCACCGGTTCGACCAAGATCGCCAAGCAGCTGATGGTTTACGCGGGCGAATCGAACATGAAGCGCATCTGGCTGGAAGCCGGCGGCAAGAGCCCGAACATTGTCTTCGCTGACGCTCCGGACCTGCAAGCTGCCGCCGAAGCTGCCGCCAGCGCCATCGCCTTCAACCAGGGCGAAGTGTGCACCGCCGGCTCGCGCCTGCTGGTCGAGCGTTCGATCAAGGACAAGTTCCTGCCGATGGTGGTCGAGGCCCTGAAAGGCTGGAAGCCAGGCAACCCGCTGGACCCACAGACCACTGTCGGTGCCCTGGTCGACACCCAGCAGATGAACACCGTGCTGTCGTACATCGAGGCTGGCCACAAGGACGGCGCCAAGCTGCTGGCCGGCGGCAAGCGCACCCTGGAAGAAACCGGTGGCACTTATGTCGAGCCGACCATCTTCGACGGCGTGACCAACGCCATGAAGATCGCCCAGGAAGAAATCTTCGGCCCGGTGCTGTCGGTGATCGCTTTCGATACCGCCGAAGAAGCCGTCGCCATTGCCAACGACACGCCGTATGGCCTGGCCGCTGGCATCTGGACCTCGGACATCTCCAAGGCCCACAAGACCGCCCGTGCCGTGCGTGCTGGCAGCGTCTGGGTCAACCAGTACGACGGCGGCGACATGACCGCGCCGTTCGGTGGCTTCAAGCAGTCGGGCAACGGCCGTGACAAGTCGCTGCATGCGCTGGAGAAGTACACCGAGCTGAAGGCGACCTGGATCAAGTTGTAATCGTAAGGGGCCGCTTTGCGGCCCAATCGCCGGCAAGCCAGCTCCCACAAGTTATTCGCAGCCCTTGAGGCCAGCGCTGTACCTGTGGGAGCTGGGCTTGCCGGCGATGGGCTGCACAGCAGCCCCAAAAATAGCCGGGGCGGCTCACGCTGCCCCGGCTTCGTCGTTTTTGCTGTTCAAGAGTTCTGCCTGGGAGGCTGCAATGCGTTGGGGTACCTACTTCGCCGTACTGGCATCGGTGCTAAGCGTCGGGCTGGCACTCGGCGTGAGCATGCCGCTGGTATCCCTGCGCCTGGAGGCCTGGGGCTACGGCAGCTTCGCCATCGGCGTGATGGCTGCAATGCCGGCGCTGGGCGTGCTGGTAGGTGCCAGCCTGGCCAGCCGCCTGGCCGGCTGGGTCGGCGTGCCCTCGGCCATGCGCCTGTGCCTGTGGGGCGGGGCGCTGTCGATCGGCCTGGTCGCACTGCTGCCCAGCTACCCGCTGTGGCTGCTGTTGCGGCTGCTGATCGGTATGTCACTGACCGTGGTGTTCATCCTCGGCGAAAGCTGGATCAACCAACTGGTGATCGAGCAATGGCGCGGCCGCTTGGTGGCGCTGTATGGCAGCAGCTATGCGCTCAGCCAGCTGGCCGGGCCGCTGGTGCTGGGCTTTCTCGGCTCGGATGACGACTTCGGCTTCTGGGCCGCTACCGGCCTGCTGCTGGTGGCGCCGCTGATTCTCCTGGGCCGTGGCGGGGCACCCAGCACAGAGGCCTGCAGCGTCACCTTCGGCGACCTGTTCGCCTTCTGCCGGCGCTTGCCGGTGATCGCCTGGGCCATTGCCCTATTTGCCTCGTTCGAGGCGATGATCCTTACCTTGCTGCCGGTGTATTGCCTGCAGCAAGGCTTTACCACTGAAATCGCCCTGTTCATGGTCAGTACCGTGGTGGTGGGCGATGCGGTGCTGCAACTGCCCATCGGTGCGCTGGCCGACCATATGTCGCGGCGCGCCCTGTTCACCGGCTGTGCGGTGACCCTGCTAGTATCCAGCCTGGCGATTCCGTTGCTGCTGCATACACCGGCGATCTGGCCGCTGTGGGTGCTGTTCGGGGCCAGTGCGGGGGGCTTGTTCACCTTGTCGCTGGTGCTGATTGGTGAGCGCTACCGGGATGATGCGCTGGTGCGGGCCAACGCCCATGTGGCGCAGCTGTGGGGTATTGGCTGCCTGCTCGGGCCGCTGCTGGCCGGGGCAGGCAGCCAGTGGATCAGCGGGCATGCGTTGCCGTTGCTGATGGCGGCGGGGGCCGCGGGGTTGGTGGTGTTGACCCGGCGGCGCGGGGCCTTCGAGCCTGCCTCTGCCTGATGGTTTTTTGGGCCGCTTTGCGCCCCATCGCCGGCAAGCCAGCTCCCACAGGTTCTCCATAGGCCTTGAATGCTGTGCAGTCCCTGTGGGAGCTGGCTTGCCGGCGATGAGGCCATCAGCTACAGCATCTTCTCCAAGCCTACCGCCTTGCTGATCCAGGCATTGAACCGCCGCCACATCCCGCCCGGTTCGGATGTGAGCATGCGCCGCCTGCCATTTTCCTCGGTCACCCACACCATCTGGTTACCCACCAGCGTCGGCTGATAGCTCAAGGCCGGGGCCATGCCCTGTACCGCCAGTGCGCGGGTGTACTCGGCCAGCTCCGGGCTGTCCACCAGCACCCCGACCTCGGTATTCCACAACACCGAACGCGGGTCGAAGTTGAACGAGCCGATGAAGGTCTTGCGCCGGTCGAACACGATCGCCTTGCTGTGCAGGCTCGAGTCCGAACTGCCATGGAAGCTCAAGCTGTGCCGGGCGCTGGGGTCACCGGGTTGGCGGCGCAGCTCATACAGTTGTACGCCATGCTCCAGCAGTGCCCGCCGGTATGGTGCATAGCCGCCATGCACTGCCGGCACGTCGGTAGCCTCCAGCGAGTTGGTCAGCAGCTTGACCGATATGCCCGCGTCGGCGCTGTGGGTCAGGTACAGCAGGCCGGACTCGCCGGGTACGAAGTACGCCGATACCAGGATCAGCTCGTGTTGCACCTTGCTCAAGTCAGGGGCCAGTTGCTGGGTCAGCAGCAATTGCGGGTCCGGTTCGTCATCGGCCAGCACCTTGCTCGGCGCATCCCACAGCGCCTGGGCGTGGGCCCAGATAAGCTCGTTGCGCCATACATCCAGGCGCGGCTGCGACTGGTAGGCCATCAAGCGGTCATACAGGGCTTTGCGCTGGGTCCTGGCTTCGGCGAGTGAAATTTCCAGGCGGTGGCGGCTGGCGCGCAGGTCGCTGGCATCCGGGTCGCGCCAGAGAAAGTCGGTAATCGGCCGGCTCAGGGCGCTGTTCCAGTACTGGTCGAAACTATGGCCGAGCTGTTCGGCCACCGGGCCGACGCCCAGCAAGTCGATGTCGGTGAAGTTGAGGTTGGGTTCGGCATCGAAATATTCATCGCCCAGGTTGCGCCCGCCGACGATGGCCATGCTGTTGTCCACCAGGAACAGCTTGTTGTGCATGCGCCGGTGCTGGCGCGACAGGTTGAACAGGCGGCCCACCGCGCGTGTCGCGCCGGTGCTGCGGCCCAGGTGCAGCGGGTTGAACACGCGGATCTGGATGTTCGGATGGGCATCGAGGGTACCCATGATGACGTCCAGGCCGTCGCTGGTGGTGTCGTCGAGCAGGATGCGCACGCGCACGCCACGGTCGGCGGCGCGAAGCAGTTCATGCACCAGGGCGCGGGTGCTGAGGCCATCGTGGACGATGTAGTACTGCAGGTCGATGCTCGCCTGGGCGTTGCGGATCAGTTCGGCACGGGCGCGGAACGCCTCGTTGCTGTTGGGCAGCAGGCGAAAGCCCGAGCGGCCGCCGTAGGGGGCGGCCTGGCGCAGTACCGAGCGGCCGAAGGCCGAGTCGTTGGCAGGTAGCGCCTGGCTGGTTTCGCGGGGCGTGCCGACGCTGGCGCAGCCGGCAAGGCCGAGCAGTAGCACCAACAGCAGAGGCAGGGCTCGCTGGAGTCTCAAGGGTGGATCGTCCTGTGCAGCAAAGGCTTGATAGGTTGGACCGTGGCGGGCGGCGCAAAGTTACGCGCCGGCGCTTTCTTCATCCAGTAGACGAAGGGCGGTTTCACCAACCTTGCGCACGGCGGCTTCGATCTGCGGCGTCGGCCGCGCGGCGAAGTTCATGCGCAGGCAGTGGCGGAACTTGCCCGAGGCCGAGAAGATGCTGCCCACGGCAACCTGTACGTCCTGCTCCAGTAAAGCCCGGTTCAGGCGCAGCGTATCGAAATGTTCGGGTAATTCCACCCACAACATGAAGCCACCTTGCGGCCGGCTGACCCGGGTGCCCGCCGGGAAGTAGCGGGTTACCCAGTCGCTCATCAGGTCGCGGCCACGCTGGTACTGGCTGCGCATGCGCCGCACGTGGGGTTGGTAGTGCCCGCCGGCGATGAAGTCGGCAATGGCCAACTGCGGCTGGCTGGCCGTGCTGCCGGTGCTGATGTACTTCATGTGCAGCACCCGCTCCAGGTAACGACCGGGTGCCACCCAGCCTATCCGCAGGCCGGGGGCGAGGGTCTTGGAGAACGAACTGCAAAGCAGCACGCGGCCGTCGTCGTCAAACGACTTGAGGGTGCGTGGGCGCGGGTAGGTGTAGGCCAGGTCGCCGTATACATCATCTTCGAGGATCGCCACGTCGTAGCGCTGGGCCAGGCTCAGCAGGGCCTTCTTGCGGGCCTCGGGCATGATGTAGCCGAGCGGGTTGTTGCAGCTGGGGGTGATCTGGATGAGCTTGATCGGCCACTGCTCCAAGGCCAGCTCCAGCGCCTCCAGGCTGATACCGGTGACCGGGTCGGTGGGGATTTCCAGGGCTTTCATGCCCAGGCCCTTGAGGGTTTGCATGGCGCCGTGGAAGCTGGGGGAGTCGACCGCGACGATATCGCCCGGCTCGCACACTGCGCGAATGCTGCATGACAGCGCCTCATGGCAGCCGGTGGTTATCACCAGGTCGCCCGGGCCCAGGCGGCAGCCGGAGTCGAGCGTCAGCCGGGCCACCTGTTCGCGCAGGGCCAGGTTGCCGTGGATGTTGTCGTAGTACAGGCCGGGCATGTCCTGCCGCCGGCTCAGCTGGGCGAGGCTGCGCAGCAGTGGCTTGAGGGTGGGGCTGTCGATGTCGGGCATGCCGCGGCCGAGCTGGATCACGCCTTGGCGTGGGGTGCTGCGCACCAGTTCCAGCACCTGCTCCCATTGCGAGATGTCTACCGGGCGCTGGGCCGGGCGGCTGACGGCGGGCAGGGCTGGCAGGTGGCGGTGGTCGTTGACGAAGTAGCCGGACTTGGGCCGGGGCGAAACCATGCCGCTGTCTTCCAGCATGCGGTAGGCCTGCTGCACGGTGCTCAAGCTGACCCCGTGCTCCACACTCAGGGCGCGCACTGACGGCAGGCGCTGGCCGGGGCGGTAGAGGCCCTGTTCAATGCGCGCACCGAGCAGCTCGGCGAGGTTCAGGTAAAGGGTCACGGCATACTCCTTCGCTGCAATAGCGTGGCGACCGGTACAGTTGCGCTGAAAATACAGCATTCAGTCGGCCTGCGGCCAATTCTGTATGGGAATAATAAGGCTGTATTGGATCTGTATTGCCGGTGCTGTCGACGCGCATGCTTTCTCCACGGTATCAACTGAACGAGAGGATGCGGTGATGGGTGGCATGAGCGATGTGCGCTTGCAACTGTTGGCCAAGGAACTGGAAGCCGGGCAGCAAGCCAAGGTGTTCAACGCGCCGGAAGGGTTGGGGCGTTGGGGGCTGATGCTGCATCGCTGGCACACCCGCAGGGCGCTGCTGCAGTTGACCGATGACGAGTTGCGCGATGTCGGGCTGAGCTGGGAGCAGGCCCGGACCGAGGGGCGTAAGCCCTTCTGGAAAGACTGATGCGATCGTTGTGGGAGCGGCCTTGTGTCGCGAAAGGGCCGCACAGCGGCCCCAGGATATTTGCATCACTGCATGAATTGCCGGGGCTGCTTCGCAGCCCTTTCGCGACGCAAGGCCGCTCCCACAAGGGGCAGTGCGCAGCTTTCAGATCAGCTCTTTCAGGCGATGCCACAGCATCCCCAACGCCAGCAGCGGCGAGCGCAGGTGCTGGCCGCCGGGGAAGGTGATGTGCGGCACCTTGGCAAACAGGTCGAACCGCCCGCTTTCCTGGCCGCTGATGGCTTCGCCGAGCAGGCGCGCAGCCAGGTGGGTGGCGTTGAGCCCATGGCCGGAGTAGGCCTGGGCGTAATACACGTTCGGCTGGCTGGCCAGGCGGCCAACCTGTGGCAGGCGGTTGGCGCCGATGCCGATCATGCCGCCCCACTGGTAGTCGATGCGCACGTCGGCCAGTTGCGGGAAAACCTTGAGCATCTTTGGCCGCATGTAGGCGGCGATGTCCTTCGGGTCGCGGCCTGAATAGTGGCAGGCACCGCCGAACAACAGGCGCTGGTCGGCGGACAGGCGGTAATAGTCCAGTGCCACCCGCTGGTCACACACCGCCATGTTCTGCGGCAGCAGCGAACGGGCACGTTCCTCGCCCAGCGGCTCGGTGGCGATGATGTAGCTGCCGGCTGGCAGCACCTTGCCGCCCAGTTCGCGGTTGAGGTCGTTGTGGTAGGCGTTGCAGCACAGCACCAGAGTCTTGGCGCGCACCCGGCCCTGGGCGGTGTGTACCTGTACTTCCGGGCCGTAGTCGATGCGTGTGACCTCGGACTGCTCGAACAGCTTCACGCCCAGGCGGCTGGCCACGGCAGCCTCACCCAGTGCCAGGTTGAGCGGGTGCAGGTGCCCGGAGCCCATGTCGACCAGCCCGCCGACATAGCAGTCGGCGCCGACCACGCTGTGGATATCGTCCTTGCCGACCAGGCGCAGTTCATGTGCGTAGCCGAGGCTGCGCAGTTCTTCAGCATCCTCCGCAAAGCCCAGCAGTTCGGCGGGTTTGTTGGCCAGGTCGCAGTAACCCCAGGTCAGGTCGCAGGCGATGGCATGCCTTTCGACCCGCTCGCGGACGATCTGCACGGCTTCCAGGCCCATCAGTTTCAGGCTGCGCACGCCTTCCTCGCCGATGACCGGGAGGAATTGTTCCAGGCCGTGGCCGACGCCACGGATCAGCTGCCCACCATTGCGCCCGCTGGCGCCCCAACCGAGCTTGCGCGCTTCCAGCAGGATGACCGAGAAGCCGCGTTCGGCCAGTTCGATGGCGGTGTTCAGGCCCGAGTAGCCGCCGCCGACGATGCACACGTCGGCGCTGTGCTCGCCTTGCAGGAAGGAGTGGTCGGGGTGTGGCGCGCTGCTGGCGGCGTAATAGGAGGCGGCGTGCTGCGCGCTGTGGATCATTGGGCAGGTCCTGAGGCTGGTGGGCTGAGGGGAGGAGGATAAGCCGGGGCTTTGGGGAGGGGCAACCGGCCTCATCGCCGGCAAGCTAGCTCCCACAGGGTCCGCGTGGCACTTGAGACCGGCGGGGTACCTGTGGGAGCCGGCTTGCCGGCGATTGGCCCTATAATCCAACCTCAGCTCTCAAACTTGTACCTTGCCATGTCCTGCAACCGCCACAAGATCCACTTCCTGCGCGAACTCATCCCTTCCTTCGAGTGCGAGCCCGGCTGCCACGACTGCTGCGGCCCGGTCACCACTTCGGCGGAAGAAATGGCCCGCCTGCCGCGCAAGTCCCAGGCCGAGCAGGACGCCGCCCTGGAGCGCCTGGACTGTGTGCACCTGGGCCCCAACGGCTGCACGGTGTATGAAGAGCGCCCGATGATCTGCCGCCTGTTCGGCACCACCCCGCGCCTGGCCTGCCCGCGCGGTCGTGGCCCTGAACAGATGATCGAGCCCGCTGCCGAGCAGTTGGTCCATCAGTTCATTGCCACCACCCGCCAGGTGCTGGTCTGACTTCAGTCCGGGATCGGCAGGCAAAGGCTCTCCTTCACCTCTTCCATCACGATGTAGCTCTTCGATTCGCGCACGTGCGGCAGCTTCAACAGGATGTCGCCGAGCAGCTTGCGGTACGAGGCCATCTCGGAAATACGCGCCTTCACCAGGTAGTCGAAGTCGCCTGAAACCAGGTGGCATTCCAGTACGTGGGGCAGTTTCAGCACCGCGCGGCGGAACTCCTCGAAGGTGTCGCCCGACTTGTAGTCCAGGCTGATTTCCACGAACACCAGCAGGCTGCCCTTGAGGTGCTGCGGGTTCAGGCGGGCGTTGTAGCCCATGATGATGCCCTCGCGCTCCAGGCGGCGGACCCGCTCGGTGCAAGGGGTGGTGGAAAGCCCAACTTTCTCGCCCAGTTCGGTGAAGGAAATACGCCCGTCATTCTGCAGGATACGCAGGATGTTACGGTCGATCTTGTCCAGTTCACGCTTGCTCTGGTGCTGGGTTCTCATAGGGGATGCCCCTCCGTGAAAGGCGATTTTGCCGAGAATTCTCGCCAATAATAGGCTTTTATATAGTGAATTGCACTGCCTTCAAATTCCTATACTGCGCGCATTCATGCCATTTCAATAAAAGTCTGCGGCGCGCCGCGTGCGAGGGATAAAACGATGCGAGTTCTGGTACTTGGTAGCGGTGTGATCGGAACCGCCAGTGCCTACTATCTGGCCCGGCAAGGTTTCGAAGTAACGGTGGTCGATCGCCAGCCGGCGGTGGCCATGGAAACCAGCTTTGCCAACGCAGGCCAGATCTCGCCCGGCTATGCCTCGCCCTGGGCCGCCCCAGGCGTGCCGCTGAAGGCCATCAAATGGCTGCTGGAGCGCCACGCGCCCCTGGCCATCAAGCTCACCGGCGACGTCGACCAGTACCTGTGGATGGCACAGATGCTGCGCAACTGCACCGCCAGCCGTTACGCGGTGAACAAGGAGCGCATGGTGCGCCTGTCCGAGTACAGCCGTGACTGCCTCGACGAGCTGCGCGCCGAAACCGGTATCGCCTACGAAAACCGCAGCCTGGGCACCACCCAGCTGTTCCGTACCCAGGCCCAGGTGGATGCCGCGGCCAAGGACATTGCCGTGCTGGAGCAGTCCGGCGTGCCTTACGAGCTGCTCGATCGCGACGGCATTGCCCGCGTCGAGCCGGCCCTGGCTGGCGTCAAGGACATCCTGGCCGGCGCCCTGCGCCTGCCAAACGACCAGACTGGCGACTGCCAGCTGTTCACCACCAAGCTTGCCGAAATGGCCGTGAAGCTGGGCGTGGAGTTCCGCTTCGGCCAGGACATCCAGCGCCTGGACTTCGCGGGTGACCGCATCAATGGCGTGTGGATCGACGGCAAGCTGGAAACCGCCGACCGTTACGTGCTGGCGCTGGGCAGCTACTCGCCGCAGATGCTCAAGCCGCTGGGTATCAAGGCCCCGGTGTACCCGCTGAAGGGCTACTCGCTGACCGTGCCGATCACCAACGCCGACATGGCCCCGACCTCGACCATTCTCGACGAGACCTACAAGGTCGCCATTACCCGTTTCGACAACCGTATCCGCGTCGGCGGCATGGCTGAAATTGCCGGTTTTGACCTGTCGCTGAACCCGCGTCGGCGCGAAACGCTGGAGATGATCGTCAACGACCTTTATCCTCGCGGCGGTGATCTGAGCCAGGCCAGCTTCTGGACCGGCCTGCGCCCGGCGACCCCGGACGGCACGCCGATCGTCGGCGCCACGGCGTTCCGCAACCTGTTCCTGAACACCGGTCACGGCACCTTGGGCTGGACCATGGCGTGCGGCTCCGGTCGCCTGCTGGCCGACCTGATTGCGCGCAAGAAGCCGCAGATCAGTGCCGAAGGCCTGGACATTTCCCGTTATGGCAACAGCCCGGAAGTGGCCAAGCACGGGCAGACTGCGCCGGCTCACCAGCAGTAAGTTCGCCTGTACCGGCCTCTTCGCGGGCTCGCCCGCTCCCACAGGAACACCACAGATATTGAAAACTGTGCAGTACCTGTGGGAGCGGGCGAGCCCGCGAAGAACCCAACACCGTTTTCAACCTGTGAACCACCATAAGGCAGCCGCCATGCGTCCCGCCCGCGCCCTGATCGACCTCCAGGCCCTGCGCCACAACTACCGTCTGGCCCGTGAACTGACCGGTGCCAAAGCCCTCGCCGTGATCAAGGCCGACGCCTACGGCCACGGCGCCGTGCGCTGTGCCCTGGCCCTGGAGGCCGAAGCCGACGGCTTTGCCGTGGCCTGCATCGAAGAAGCACTGGAGCTGCGCGCCGCCGGTATCAAGGGCCCGGTGCTGCTGCTGGAAGGCTTCTTCGAAGCCAGCGAACTGGCCCTGATCGCCGAACACGACCTGTGGTGCGTGGTGCACTCGCTGTGGCAACTGGAAGCGATCGAAAAGACCCAGCTGCACAAGCCGCTCACCGTCTGGCTCAAGCTCGACAGCGGCATGCACCGCGTCGGCCTGCACCCCAAGGACTACCACGAGGCCTACCAGCGCCTGCTGGCCAGCGGCAAGGTCGCACGCATCGTGCTGATGAGCCACTTCGCTCGCGCCGACGAACTGGATGCCGACGCTACCGCCCAGCAGATCGCCGTGTTCGAGGCCGCCCGCCAGGGCCTGGCCGCCGAGTGCAGCCTGCGCAACTCCCCCGGTGTGCTGGGCTGGCCGCAGGCCCCCAGCGACTGGGTGCGCCCGGGCCTGATGCTGTACGGTGCCACACCGTTCGAAGTGGCCCAGGTCGAGGCCGAGCGCCTGCAACCGGTGATGACCCTGCAATCGCGGGTGATCAGCGTGCGCGAACTGCCTGCCGGCGAGCCGGTGGGCTATGGCGCCAAGTTCGTCAGCCCACGGCCAACCCGCGTTGGTGTGGTTGCCATGGGCTATGCCGATGGCTACCCGCGCCAGGCGCCCAACGGTACCCCGGTGCTGGTCGCCGGCAAGCGCACCCAACTGATCGGCCGGGTGTCGATGGACATGCTCAGCATCGACCTGACCGACGTGCCGGAAGCCACCGTCGGCAGCCCCGTCGAACTTTGGGGCAAGCATGTGCTGGCCAGTGAAGTGGCTGCGCACGCGGGTACCATTCCGTACCAGATTTTCTGCAACCTGAAGCGGGTACCTCGGGACTACGTCGGCGAATGACACGCTGAAGCGGACAGGTTGAAGGGCGGTGTGTTGTAAATACTGAACGGCATTGCCATGATATCGTTCACATCCACCCCCCTTTCCACCGTTTCAGGAGGCTCCAGCTTTGGACGTCGGCGAACGACTGCAAGCCATCCGCAAGCTCAAGGGCCTGTCCCAGCGTGAACTCGCCAAGCGTGCCGGCGTGACCAACAGCACCATCTCGATGATCGAGAAGAACAGCGTGAGCCCGTCGATCAGCTCGCTGCGCAAGGTGCTGAGCGGCATTCCCATGTCCATGGTCGAGTTCTTCTCGGTCGAACTGGAACCTGAAAGCCCCACGCAGATCGTCTACAAGGCCCATGAGCTGATCGATATCTCCGACGGGGCGGTGACCATGAAGCTGGTCGGCAAGTCGCACCCCAACCGTGCCATCGCCTTTCTCACCGAGGTGTATCCACCGGGTGCCGATACGGGGGCCGAAATGCTTACCCATGACGGCGAAGAAACCGGCATCCTGCTCGAAGGCCGCCTGGAGCTGGTGGTCGGCAACGAGATCTTCATCCTTGAAGAGGGCGACAGCTACTACTTCGAAAGCACCCGTCCGCACCGCTTTCGCAACCCGTTCGACCGGCCGGCGCGGCTGATCAGTGCGGCGACGCCTTCAAACTTTTGATCCAGCGCAGTGCATTGATTCGGCAATACCCCTTTCCTGTGTGGGGTCGTTTCACGGCCTCTGGGTTCCCGCTATACTTTTCAACGCTCGCCGATCCGTGGCCGCGAGCGTGATTAGCCACCATGAGGGTGTTCGCGTGAACCAAATCAAGAAGATGCTGGCCGTACCAGCAGCCGTATTCGCCCTCTGGGCAATGAGCGCAACCGCTGCGACCAATGATGACATCGCCAAGCGCCTGGAGCCGGTTGGCCAGGTGTGCGTCCAGGGCCAAGAGTGCAAAGGCATGGAAGTGGCCGCCGCCGCAGGTGGCGGTGGTGCCAAGACGCCGGACGAGATCATCGCCAAGCACTGCAATGCCTGCCATGGCTCCGGCCTGCTCGGCGCACCGAAGATTGGCGATACCGCGGCGTGGAAGGAACGCGCCGACCACCAGGGCGGCCTGGACGGCATCCTGGCCAAGGCCATTACCGGCATCAACGCCATGCCACCGAAAGGCACCTGCGCGGACTGCTCGGATGACGACCTGAAAGGGGCGATCAAGAAGATGTCCGGGCTGTGAGAAACAGCTGAATTGCATGAGGCCCGCCATTGATGGCGGGCTTTGTTTTTGTGGTGCCTGTGCCGGCCCTTTCGCGGCTAAAGCCGCTCCCACAGGTTCAGTGCAGGCTTCAAGGGCTGTGGGGACCCTGTGGGAACTCGCAGGTACAGCACAGGACTCAAGGGCGGTGAGGTCTCTGTGGGAGCGGCTTTAGCCGCGAAAGGGCCGGCACAGGCAACCAACCCACCAAAGCCCCTGTCCAACCCCTGAACCCATGGATGTCTCAGGAGGCCCCGATGCACCTCTGCTCCATCGACCAGGCCGTCGAGCAAGTCCTGTCGCGCCTGCCAGCCCACATCCACATGGGCCTGCCGCTGGGCCTGGGCAAGCCCAACGCCTTCGTCAATGCGCTTTACGCCCGCATCCGCGAGCTGCCCGAACGGCGCCTTACTATCTACACCGCCCTGTCCCTCGGCCGCCCGCCACTGGGCGATGGCCTGCAGCGGCGCTTTCTCGAGCCCTTCGTCGAGCGCGTCTTCGCCGACTATGAAGACCTTACCTACCTCGCCGACCTTCGCAACGACAGCCTGCCGCCGAACATCCAGGTGGAACAATTCTTCATGCAACCCGGCAGCCTGCTGCACAGCGCGTCGGCCCAGCAGAGCTACATCAGCAGCAACTACAGCCACGCCGCACGCGACATCAACGCCAAGGGCCTGAACCTGATCGCGCAACTGGTGGCCGCCACCCCCGAGAGGCCGGTGCACCTGAGCCTGGCCTGCAACCCCGACATCACCCTCGACCTGCTGCCGATGATCGCCAAGCGCCGCGCCGCCGGCGAGACCATCCTCATGCTCGGCCAGGTGCATGCCGAACTGCCTTACATGCCGGGTGACGCCGAGCTACCCATCGATACGTTCGACCTGCTGATCGATACAGCCGAGCAACGCCGCCTGTTCTCCACGCCGAACATGCCGGTCAACACCCAGGACCACTGCATCGGCCTGCACGCCAGCAGCCTGGTTCGCGACGGCGGCACGCTACAGATCGGCATTGGTGCCATGGGCGATGCGGTAGCTGCCGCATTGCTGGCGCGCCAGGGTGACAACGCCGGTTATCGTGCCGTGCTCGACGCGCTGGGTGCTGGCTCGTGGCAAGCGCTGATCGAACGGGAAGGGGGCCTGGATACCTTCGCCCAAGGCCTGTACGGCTGCAGCGAGATGTTCGTCAACGGCTTGCTGGCGCTGGCCGAAGCGGGCCTGTTGCGGCGCCCGGCGGACGAGCAGGGGGCGGCAGTGCTGCATGGCGGTTTCTTCCTCGGCCCCCAGGCGTTCTACCAGCGCTTGCGCGACATGCCGCTGGAACAGCGCGCACGGTTTGCCATGACGCGTATCAGCTTCATCAACGAGCTGTACGGGCAGGAGGAACTCAAGCGCCGCCAACGCCGTGATGCGCGCTTCATCAACACCGTGTTCGGCATGACCCTGCTCGGCGCCGGGGTGGCCGACCAGCTGGAGGATGGCCGGGTACTCAGTGGCGTGGGCGGGCAGTACAACTTCGTCGCCCAGGGCCATGCGCTGGAGGGCGGGCGTTCGATCCTGCTGCTGCGCAGCTGGCGTGAGGCGGGCGGGGAGGTAACCTCGAACCTGTTCTGGAACTATGGCCATTGCACCATCCCCCGGCACCTGCGCGATATCGTGGTGACCGAGTACGGCATCGCCGACCTGCGTGGGCAGACCGACAGCGAGGTGATCGCGCGGTTGCTGGCGGTATGTGATTCACGGTTCCAGCAGGGGCTGATCGAGCAGGCAAAGGATGCCGGCAAGCTGGCCAAAGACTTTCAACTGGAGGCGCGCTTTGCCGACAACACGCCGCAGCGCCTGGAGGCGATCAGGGCGCGGCACTCGCGGTTGTTCCCGGAGTATCCGCTGGGCACGGACTTTACGGCTGAAGAGCGGGATTTGCTGCGGGCACTGAACTGGTTGAAGAGCAAGTTCAAGCTGAGCGAGGTGCTGGAGCTGGGCAAGGCAGCGCTGGATGCGCCGGGGCCAGAGGGGTATGCGAGGCATCTTGCGCGGATGCAACTGGATCAGCCGCAGGGGCTGAAGGAAGAGCTTTACCAGCGGTTGTTGCTGGCGGGGTTGGCGGCAACCGGATGAATTGCCGGGGCTGCTTTGCAGCCCATCGCCGGCAAGCCAGCTCCCACAGGTACTGCGCAAGGCTTGGGTCCTGTGAGCTCCCTGTGGGAGAGCTGGCTTGCCGGCGATAGGGCCGCTACAGGCTTACTCGATGAAGCTGACCACACCACCTTCCAGCGACTTCACCCGGGCCAGCGACTCGACGCGATAGCCCTGGCTGTCCAGCTCGGCACGGCCGCCCTGGAACGACTTTTCGATCACGATACCCAGGCCGGCCACGGTGGCGCCGGCCTGCTTGATGATCGAGATCAGTGCCTGCGACGCCTTGCCGTTGGCCAGGAAGTCGTCGATCACCAGCACGCGGTCGCTGCTGTTGAGGTGACGCGGCGAGATGGCCACGGTGTTTTCGGTCTGCTTGGTGAAGGAATACACCGAGGCGGTCAGCAGGTTCTCGGTCAGGGTCAGCGACTGGTGCTTGCGGGCGAAGATCACCGGCACGCCCAGCTTCAGGCCAGTCATCACCGCCGGGGCAATGCCCGAGGCTTCGATGGTGACGATCTTGGTCACGCCCGCGTCGGCGAACAGGCGGGCGAACTCGTCACCGATCAGCTGCATCAGCGCCGGATCGATCTGGTGGTTGAGAAACGCGTCGACTTTGAGAACCTGGTCGGAAAGCACGATGCCTTCTTCGCGAATCTTCTGATGCAGTGCTTCCACTTTGTTTTCCTCGATGTAGCAAAGGTGGCCGCAAATAGCGGCAAAGTTAAAGAGTAATGGTTGATCAGCGTTTGAGCATTGCCCGGATATCGGCCAGGGCATTGTTGCCCCGTGCGGCCTTTACCTCGACCGGCGCATCGTCCAGGCCTTCCCAGGCCAGGTCGTCCGGTGGCAGTTCGTCGAGGAACCGGCTGGGCGTGCAGTCGATGATTTCACCGTACTGCTTGCGCTTGGCGGCGAAGGTGAAGGCCAGGGTCTGGCGCGCGCGGGTGATGCCCACGTAGGCCAGGCGGCGTTCCTCTTCGATGGTGTCGGCCTCGATGCTGGAGCGGTGCGGGAGGATTTCCTCTTCCATGCCCATGATGAACACGTAGGGGAATTCCAGGCCCTTGGAGGCATGCAGGGTCATCATCTGCACACCTTCGGCGTTCTCTTCCTCTTCCTGCTGGCGCTCGAGCATGTCGCGCAGCACCAGCTTGCCGATGGCGTCCTCGATGGTCATGTCACCCTCTTCGTCCTTCTCGAGGGTGTTCTTCAGCGCTTCGACCAGGAACCAGACGTTGCTGATGCGGAACTCGGCAGCCTTGTCGCTGGCGGTCTGCTGGCGGATCCAGTTCTCGTAGTCGATATCGCGGATCATCTCGTGCAGCGCGGCAATCGGGTCTTCCAGGGCAACCTTGTGGCGCACCCCGTCCAGCCAATGCTTGAAGCGCTGCAAGCGCTCGGTATAGCGGGCGTCCAGATGCTCGCCCAGGCCAAGCTCCTCGCTGGCGGCGTACATCGAAATACCGCGCTCGGTGGCGTAGTTGCCGAGCTTTTCCAGGGTGGTGGAGCCGATTTCGCGGCGCGGTACGTTGATCACCCGCAGGTAGGCGTTGTCATCGTCCGGGTTCACCAGCAGGCGAAGGTAGGCCATAAGGTCCTTGACCTCCTGGCGGCCGAAGAAGCTGTTGCCGCCCGACAGGCGATACGGCACCTGGTGGTGCTGCAGCTTCAGTTCGATCAGCTTGGCCTGGTAGTTACCGCGGTAGAGGATGGCAAAGTCGCTGTACGGGCGGTTGGTGCGCAGGTGCAGGGTGAGGATTTCCATGGCCACGCGTTCGGCCTCGGCTTCCTCGTTCTTGCAGCGGATGACGCGTATCTCGTCGCCCACGCCCATCTCGCTCCACAGCTGCTTCTCGAACGCGTGCGGGTTGTTGGCGATCAGCACGTTGGCGCAGCGCAGGATGCGGCTGGTGGAGCGGTAGTTCTGCTCCAGCATCACCACTTTCAGGGAGGGGTAGTCCTCCTTGAGCAGCATCAGGTTTTCTGGCCGGGCGCCACGCCAGGCGTAGATCGACTGGTCGTCGTCGCCTACCACGGTGAACTGGTTGCGCATGCCGATCAGCATCTTCACCAGCAGGTACTGGCTGGCGTTGGTGTCCTGGTATTCGTCCACCAGCAGGTAACGCACGCGGTTCTGCCAGCGCTCCAGCACATCGGGGTGTTCCTGGAACAGCTTGACCGGCAGCAGGATCAGGTCGTCGAAGTCCACCGCGTTGAACGCCTTGAGCGTGCGCTGGTAGTGGGTGTAGACGATTGCTGCGGTCTGCTCGCGCGGGTTGCGCGCCTTCTCCAGGGCTTCGGCGGGCAGGATCAGGTCGTTCTTCCAGGCACCGATCATGTTCTTGATCTCGTCGATGCCGTCGTCGCCGGAGTATTCCTTCTGCATGATGTCCGACAGCAACGCCTTGATGTCGGACTCGTCGAAGATCGAGAAACCCGGCTTGTAGCCCAGGCGCTCGTGCTCCCTGCGGATGATGTTCAAGCCCAGGTTGTGGAACGTGCACACCGTCAGGCCACGGCCTTCCCCCGGGCGCAGCAGGGTGCCGACCCGCTCCTTCATCTCGCGCGCGGCCTTGTTGGTGAAGGTCATCGCCACGATGTACTGGGCACGGATGCCGCAGTTCTGGATGAGGTGGGCAATCTTGCGCGTGATCACGCTGGTCTTGCCCGAGCCTGCACCGGCGAGCACCAAAAGAGGGCCGCCGACATAGTCACGGGCTTCCTGCTGCCGGGGATTGAGTCGGGACATGCTAGAAACCGGGGGTCGCCAGAAAATAGCCGCGCATTCTAACAGGCATGGGGCGTTTGTGGCGCGACCGTCTGACGTCTGAGTCAAATATGTAAACGGGATTTGCCGGCTGGCGCAGTTTCGCGCAGGATGCACGACAAAATACGTCGGGATGCTACACCCGTAAAAACATGTATTAAATTGAAAATCATTTTCATTAATGCAGTAGCATACCTGGCAGTTTCCGTTGCACCGTGAAGCCCTAAGGAGCCCGCTTGTCCACGCCTGTCGAACCATTGCGTTTGCTGCTGTTGGCCGATGAGCCGGAATGGGGTGCGCTGCTACGCGAGTGCACGCCTGCACTGGGTGGCAGCGCCGTGCTGCTGACGGCGCCGAACTGGGAGTCGGTCGACAGCCTGTTCAACCAGGACCGCCAGGCTGTCGTGCTGGCAACCCCGGCCCTGCAGCCCGCGCCCGGGCGCTGCGAGTTGCCGACCATCCTGCTGCTCGACCACGAGCCCCAGGTAGCGCCCACCGCTGTCAGCGACTGGCTGGTGCGCGACCAGCTCAATGCCGACACATTGCGCCGCTCGCTGCGCCATGTGCGCGAGCGCGGCGTGCTGGTGGCCACCCTGCAGCGCCTGGCCGAGCAGGACCCGCTGACCGGCATCGCCAACCGCCAGGGCTTCCAGGCCTTGCTGACCGCGCGCCTGGCCGAGAACGACGGCCGTGGCCTTGCCCTCGGCCACCTGGACCTGGACAACTTCCGCCACGTCAACGACGCCCTCGGCCACCAGAGTGGCGACCGCCTGATCCTGCAGGTGGTGGCGCGCCTGAAACAGCAACTGGAGGCGGGTGACCAGCTGGCGCGCCTGGGCAGCGACGAGTTCGCCTTGCTGATCGACACCCGACGCGACCCCAATCGTGCCGAATCGATTGCCGAGCGGATTGTCGAGGCGTTGGCCGAACCCTACTGGATCGACGGCGAAAGCCTGCTGCTGGGCTGCAGCCTGGGCCTGGCCCATGCCCGCGCCCAGGGTGGTGCCGACCCGCTGATGTGGCACGCGCACATCGCCATGCGCCAGGCCAAGGGCAGCCAGGGTTGCACTTTCCATGTGTTCAACGAACGCATCAACCGCAACGCCCGTAGCCTTGCCGACCTGGAAAGCGAACTGCGCCGCGCCCTGCGCCGGGACGAACTGGAGCTGCATTACCAGCCGCGGTTGAACCTGGCCGACGGGCGCATCGTCGGCCTCGAGGCGCTGGTGCGCTGGCGGCATGCCGAGCGCGGCCTGTTGCCGCCCAGCGAGTTCGTGCCGCTGGCCGAGCAGAGCGGCCTGATCGTGCCGCTGGGCTACTGGGTGATTTCCCGTGCCCTGCGTGACATGCAGGCGCTGTGCGAGCGCGGCCTGGAGCCGCTGCACATGGCGGTCAACCTGAGCTTCCGCCAGTTCCAGGACAGCCAGTTGCTGGCGACCTTGAGCCGCCTGATT
The DNA here is from genome assembly GCF_002113575.1 of Pseudomonas sp. B8(2017). Classification (NCBI taxonomy): domain Bacteria; kingdom Pseudomonadati; phylum Pseudomonadota; class Gammaproteobacteria; order Pseudomonadales; family Pseudomonadaceae; genus Pseudomonas; species Pseudomonas sp. B8(2017). The sequence goes on from NZ_NEIO01000001.1 coordinate 141,048, forward strand.
CTCGAACATGGCGTGGATGCCCGCTGGCTGGAGTTCGAACTGACCGAAACGGCGGTGATGCGCCGCAACGAACTGGTGCGCCAGACCATGGACGCCCTGGGGCGTCTGGGCGTGCGCTTTTCGCTCGATGATTTCGGTACCGGGTTCTCTTCGTTCGTGCACCTCAACAGCCTGCCGATCACCTTGCTCAAGGTGGACCGCAGCTTTGTCGCGGAAATGGAAATGCGCGAGGAGAACCGCAAGCTGGTGCACGCCATGATCAACCTGGCGCACAACCTCAACCTGGAGGTGGTGGCCGAAGGGGTGGAGAGCGAAGAGCAGATGGCGTTGCTGCGCGGGTTTGGCTGTGACCAGGTTCAAGGCTTCCTGGTCAGCAAGCCGCTGCCGGTGGGGGAGTTGATGGAGTTCTTGCTGCAGGCGACCGGCTGCCAGTTGAAGGCTGCCCGTTAGGGCCCTTTCGCGGGCACGCCCGCTCCCACAGTGTCCGTGTCTGTACCTGTGGGAGCGGGCGTGCCCGCGAATAGGCCCTTGAGTCAGGCCGAGGCGGTAGCCTCTCGACTACCCCCTGCCTTACCCAAAAGCCGCTTCATGCGCCACTCAAAGCCAAAGGTCAGTGCCACCGCCGCACACGCCAGCCCCAACGCCAGCCCCCACCACACCCCGACCGCGCCACCACCCAGGGTAAAGGTGAACAGCCAGGCGCTCGGCGCCCCCACCAGCCAGTAGCACACCAGGCCGATCAGGAAGGTGGTCTTGGCATCCTTCAGCCCACGGATCGAGCCCATCGCGATCGTCTGCATGCCATCGAACAGCTCGAACCACGCAGCCACCATCAGCAACTGCACCGCCAGCTGGAAGATCGCCGCAAATGCCGGGTCGTCACGGTCGATGAACAGCCCCACCAGCGCATCGGGCAGCAGCCAGAACAGCGCGGCGAAGGCAAACATGATCATCGCCCCGAAGCCGATGCCCACCCGCCCGGCACTGCGCGCCGCCAGCAGGTTGCCGGCGCCGTAGTACAGCCCCACGCGCATGGTCACCGCATACGACAACCCGGTCGGCACCATGAACGCCGTGGAGACGATCTGCAGGGCGATCTGGTGCGCCGCCAGCTCGGTACTGCCCAGCACGCCCATGCACAGCGCGGCAAAGGCGAACAGGCCGACTTCCACCATGTAGGTGCCGCCAATCGGCAGGCCCAGCCGCCACAGCTCGCGCAGGGCCGGCAGCGAAGGGCGCGACAGGCCCTTGCGCAGTGGGTAGGCGGTATAGGCCGGGTGCCAGCGGATATACAGCGCCAAGGCAATGGCCATGCCCATCGACACCACCGCGGTGACCAGGCCGATGCCCATCAGGCCCAGCTTGGGCAGGCCGAACATGCCTTCGATCAGCGCCACGTTGAACAGGTAGTTGAGCACCGTGCCGACCAGGCTGATGACCATCACCGGGGTCGAGCGGCCCAGCGCGCTGGTGAAGCCGCGCAAGGCCATGAAGGTCAGGTAGCCGGGCAGGGCCAGGGGCAGCAGGGTGAGGAATTCGGCGGCCGAGGCAACGTTCTCGGGCTTTTGCCCGAACAGCAGCAGTACCGGCTCAAGGTTCCACAGCACCAGCGCAGCGAACAGCGCCAGGCCCCAGGCCAGCCACAGGCCACCTTGCGCCAGGCGGGTGGCGCCCTCGATGTCGTTGGCGCCCTTGCGAATGGCCACCAGGGTGCCGACCGCAGCGATCACGCCAAGGCAGAAGATCGACACGAACGAGTAGCTCGCCGCGCCCAGGCCGCCGCCAGCCAGGGCTTGCGGGCTGATGCGGGCCATCATCAGGGTATCGGTCAGCACCATCAGCATGTGCGCCAACTGCGAGGCGATCAGCGGCCCGGCCAGGCGCAGCAAAGCCTTGAGTTCTGTGGTGGGCGCGACATGCATGGGGCAGTCCTTTTCCTGGGGTGATCAACGAAGGGCGATTCTGAGGCTTCGGTCAACTTTGCACAAAAGGATAAAAGCGATCATTGGCATGAGTCTGACTCATGTATATATGCTTCCCGGTGATTCATTTCACAGCCCCGTATGGCAGGTGCCTCATGTCCCGTCAGCTCCCCCCGCTGTATGCCCTGCGCGCATTCGAAGCCGCCGCGCGGCTAAGCTCCTTCACCCGTGCCGGCGAAGAGCTGTCGATTACCCAGAGCGCGGTCAGCCGGCATATCCGCACGCTGGAGGAGCATTTTGCCTGCCGCCTGTTCGTGCGCAGCGGCCGCAGCCTGCAACTGACCGAAGCAGCGCGGGTGTTGCTGCCCGGTGTGCGTGAAGGCTTTGCCGCGCTGGAACGGGCTTGCGATACCTTGCGTGGTGAGGATGACATCCTGCGCATGAAGGCCCCCTCGACCCTGACCATGCGCTGGCTGCTGGCGCGCCTTAGCCGCTTTCGCCACTTGCAGCCTGGCAACGAAGTGCAGCTGACCAGCGCCTGGATGGATGTCGACCATGTGGACTTCAACCAGGAGCCGTTCGATTGCGCGGTGTTGCTCAGTGACGGAGTGTTCCCGCCGGAATGGGAAGTGCGCAGGTTGTTCCCGGAGCTGCTGATCCCCGTGGGTGCGCCAGACCTGCTCGACGAAGAACCCTGGGACGAGCGTCGGCTGGCCTGCATCGAGCTGCTGCACCCCACGGTGGACAAGCGCGACTGGCGGGAATGGTTGGAGCGCATGGGGCTGAGTGACAAGGTTTCGCTCAAGGGCGGGCAGGTGTTCGACACCCTGGAGCTGGGCATGATTGCCGCGGCGCGTGGCTATGGCATTTCCATGGGCGATTTGCTGATGGTGGCCGAGGATGTCGCGCAGGGGCGCTTGAGCCTGCCTTGGCCGACGGCCGTGCCCAGCGGGATGGATTATTACCTGGTGTGGCCGCGCACTCGGCCAGGGGGCGAGCGGTTGCGGCGTTTGAGCGCGTTTCTGGAAGAGGAGGTGGCGGCGATGGATTTGCCGGATGTGCAGATCCTGCCGGCCCTTTGATCGCCTGTACCGGCCTCTTCGCGGGCTTGCCCGCTCCCACAGGGTTATCGCATGCCTTGAAACCGGCACTGTACCTGTGGGAGCGGGCGAGCCCGCGAAGAGGCCGCAATGCCTTACATCGAGCCCAGGTTCAACGCCTGTGCACACGCCTGCAGCGACCGACGCTCGCTCTGCGCATACAGCGCCAGCTCATCCTGCACCTGCAGCCCCAGCGCCGCTTCGAACGCGTCGCGGTTGGCGTTGCTGCCGTACTCGGCCTGCGCATCGTCACCCAGGTTGGACTGGAAGATCCCCGCCGCGCTCACCGGCAGGAAGTCCTCGTACACCAGCGCCTCGAAGTGCACATGGCCAGCCTCGATCAGCCCTGCCAGTGTGGTCGGGCGGCCGTCCTGGTCGCGCGCAGCCAGGCCTTTCTCGGTGGCGAAGTAGCGGAAGTAGGCCAGCCCTTGTTCACGCATCTGTGCCAGGTCATCCGGGAATTCGGCAAAGGTGTCCTTCAGCAACGCCATGTAGCGTTCGGCATTGGCCTCGGCCGGGGCGCCACCCAGGGCGGCGCGGGTGGCATCGAGCAGCTTGTCGTACAGCTGGCGACCTTTCGGTGTCAGCGCCGCGCCGCGTTGCTCGATTTCGCCAAAGCGCGCGGTGTGGCTGCCTTCGCTGCCCTGCTGGTCGCTGAACGCGACCTTTTCCTGCAGGGCCTTGAAGCTGGTCTGGCGCAGCAGGATCGGGTGGCGGCGGGTGGGCGGGCCTTCGACCACGGCCTTTGGCGGGATGCCCTTGGCCGGCATGCCGAGCTGGATTGCATCGATGTCCAGGGTGCGCGGGGTCAGATGGTTGATGTGCGGGCCCTTGAAGGCCACCACATCGGCGATCAGGCGGTGCTGGTCGTGCAACTGCTGGTACTGCTCGGCAGTGACGGTGGCGTCATGATGCCAGCGGAAGGTATGCAGCGCTTCCTGCACGAACGCCTCGGCATCGGCGGCATTCAGGCCACCATCGCGCTCGCATTGGTCGATCAGCTCAAGGGCGCGGGCGGTGAAGATCTGGCGCTTGGCCAGGATGCACTCTGCCAGCTCGCGCAGTTGCGGGTTGTCGATCAGTTCCAGGCGCAGCAGCGAGGTGAACACGCGGAACGGGCTGACGTGCAGCGACTGCTCGTGCACCGCGCGGAAGGCGGTGGAATGCACCGGCACACCGGCGGAACTGAGGTCGTAGTAGCCGACCGGCTGCATGCCCATGACCGCGAACAGTCGGGCGATGGTAGCCAGCTCTGCGGCGGTGCCGACACGGATGGCACCGTGGCGCTCCTGATCCAGGCGCTCGATTTCGCCGGTCCAGCGCAGGGCCTCGGCAACCTCGGGTTGCTGGGCCATGACCTGCTGGTTGATTTCGCTCACCAGCTCCAGCAGCGTGCCGTACAGGGGCACTTCCTGTTTGTACATGAGCGACATGGCGGCAGAGAACTGCGCGCGGATGCTGTCGGGGCTGACGAAATCGTGGGCGGGCATCGCTAGCTTCCTGGTTGGGTTCGGACGCTTACATGAAAGCTGGGAATGCACTTTGCTCACAAGCGAAAAAAAGTGAGTGTGTCATTCCTTTTTTGATCGACCTCAAGGGCCCTATCGCCGGCAAGCCAGCTCCCACAGGTTGGACACAGGATTCAGCAATTGTGGAGCTCCCTGTGGGAGCTGGCTTGCCGGCGATGGGCCGCAAAGCGGCCCCGGCATTCTCAAGCCTGAAGCTGCTCAAGAATCCATTCCACCAACGCCCTTACCTTGGGCACCTCCGCCGCATGCTCGGCATACGCCAGGTAATGCGCCCCGGCACTGCGCATCGCATGGTTCCACGGCACCACCAAACTCCCCTCGGCCAGCTCCTTTGCCGCCAGGTAGCGCGGCACCAACGCCACCCCGCACCCGGCCTGCGCCGCGCTCAAGGCCATGTAGAAGGTATCGAAGCGCGGCCCGTGGTAGGCGCTGACGCTCTGCAAGCCCAACTCCAGGAACCACTCGTGCCAGGCCTCGGGCCGCGAGGTGCTCTGCAGCAGCACCATGTCGGCCAGCTCCCCGGCATCGTTCAGTTCACGCCCGGCCAGCAACTCCGGCGCGCACACCGGCACCACCTCCTCACCGAACAGCTCCACGCAGGTGGCCCCTGGCCAGGTGCCCTGGCCATAGAAGAACACCACGTCCGCCGAGCCCTGCAGCAGGGCGAATGGCTCCATCTCGTTGCGGATGTCCAGGTGGATGTTGCTGTGGCGCTTGCCAAAGCCCTTGAGGTGCGGGATCAACCAGCGCACGCCAAAACTCGGCTGAGTGGCTACCTTCAATATCTCGGTCTGCTCGCCGTAGGTGAGCACGTAGCGGCTGGACATATCCACCTGGGTGAGGATCTTGTTGACCTCGGCCAGGTACAGGCTGCCCGCCGGCGTCAGTTGCAGGCGGCGGCGGATACGCAGGAACAGGTGGTGGCGCAGCATGTCTTCAAGCTGCGCCACCTGCTTGCTGACCGCGCTCTGGGTCAGGTGCAGCTCTTCGGCGGCACGGGTAAAGCTCAAATGGCGGGCTGCAGCTTCGAAGCACTGCAGGGCGGTCATGGAGGGCACCAGGCGTTTGGACATAGCGGTCTCTGCGGCTCAAATCATTACCTGACGGAATGATATGCGGAATAAAGGTCGTTTGTTGCACCGGTGTGATCGGATTAATACTGATCCACATCATTTTTCCACCCCATCACCCGATGTAGGAGATGCACAAATGGTTGCTGGACTGCTCGAGCGCCTTGGCGTTGCTGCCGAGGCTTACACCCAGGGCGACTACCCTGTTCACACGCCGATCGACGGCAGCCAGATCGCCTCGGTGAAACTGCTCGGCAAGGCCGAGACCATCGCCCGCATCGATCAGGCCCAGAGCGCCTTCGAAGCCTGGCGCAGCGTGCCGGCCCCGCGCCGCGGCGAGCTGGTGCGCCTGTTCGGCGAAGTGCTGCGTGAGCACAAGGCCGACCTCGGCGAGCTGGTTTCGATCGAAGCCGGCAAGATCACCCAGGAAGGCCTGGGCGAAGTGCAGGAAATGATCGACATCTGCGACTTCGCCGTTGGCCTGTCGCGCCAGCTGTACGGCCTGACCATCGCTTCCGAGCGCCCTGGCCACCACATGCGTGAAACCTGGCACCCGCTGGGCGTGGTCGGCGTGATCAGCGCCTTCAACTTCCCGGTCGCAGTCTGGGCCTGGAACACCGCCCTGGCCCTGGTCGCCGGTAACTCGGTGGTATGGAAACCGTCCGAGAAGACCCCGCTGACAGCCCTGGCCTGCCAGGCGCTGTTCGAAAAAGCCCTGAAAGCCTTTGGTGATGCCCCGGCTGGCCTGGCACAACTGGTGATCGGCGGTCGTGAAGCCGGCGAAGCCATGGTCGACGACCCGCGCGTACCGCTGGTCAGCGCCACCGGCAGCACCCGCATGGGGCGCGAAGTCGGCCCACGTGTGGCTGCCCGCTTCGGCCGCAGCATCCTCGAACTGGGCGGCAACAACGCCATGATCCTGGCCCCGAGCGCCGACCTCGACCTGGCCGTGCGTGGCATCCTGTTCTCCGCAGTGGGCACTGCCGGCCAGCGTTGCACCACCCTGCGCCGCCTGATCGTGCACCGTTCGATCAAGGACGAAGTGGTTGCCCGCGTCAAAGCCGCCTACGGCAAGGTGCGCATCGGTGACCCACGCAAGGACAACCTGGTGGGCCCGCTGATCGACAAGCAGTCGTTCGACGCCATGCAGGGCGCGCTGGCCAAGGCACGCGACGAAGGTGGCCAGGTATTTGGTGGCGAGCGTCAGCTGGCCGACCAGTACCCGAACGCCTACTACGTATCGCCTGCCATCGCCGAAATGCCGGCGCAGAGCGACGTGGTGCGCCACGAAACCTTCGCCCCGATCCTGTACGTGCTGGCCTACGACGACTTCGAAGAGGCCCTGCGCCTGAACAACGAAGTGCCACAAGGCCTGTCGTCGTGCATCTTCACCACCGACATTCGTGAGGCCGAACGCTTCCAGAGCGCCTCGGGCAGCGACTGCGGCATCGCCAACGTCAACATCGGCACCAGCGGCGCCGAGATCGGCGGTGCGTTCGGTGGCGAGAAGGAGACTGGCGGTGGCCGTGAGTCCGGTTCGGATGCCTGGAAAGGCTACATGCGTCGCCAGACCAACACCGTGAACTACTCGCGCGAACTGCCGTTGGCGCAGGGTATCGTGTTCGACTGATGTCCGCAGGCGGGGGCTTTGCCCCCGTTTCGCCGGCAAGCCAGCTCCCACAGTGATCGTAATCTGTGGGAGCTGGCTTGCCGGCGATGGGCTGCAAAGCAGCCCCAACAAGAACAAATTGCTGGAGCCGGGCCATGTCCGAACTGCGTCAAGAATGCTTGTGGGAATTCGTCAGCAAACCGACCGTCGCCGCCCAGGCCCTGGCCGGTGAGCACAAGGCCGATGTCTGCGTGATCGGTGGCGGCATTACCGGCCTGTCGGCGGCCATTCACCTGCTCGAACAGGGCAAGTCGGTGATCCTGCTGGAGGCCTGGAAGATCGGTCACGGTGGCTCCGGGCGCAACGTCGGCCTGGTCAACGCCGGCACCTGGATCCGCCCCGACGATGTCGAGGCCACCCTCGGCCTGCAGCAGGGCAGCCGCCTGAACAAGGTGCTCGGCGAAGCCCCGGCCGAAGTGTTCGCCATGATCGAACGCCTTGGCATCGACTGCCAGGCCCAGCACAAAGGCACGCTGCACATGGCGCACAACGCCACCGGTATCGCCGACCTCGAGGCCCGCCACGAACAATGGCGCCGCCGTGGTGCCGATGTGGAGCTGCTGACCGGCGCCCAATGCCAGGAATACTGCGGCACCGACAAGATTTCCGCCGCGCTGCTCGACCGCCGCGCCGGCACCATCAACCCCATGGGCTACACCCAGGGCCTGGCCGCAGCGGTGGCACGCCTGGGTGGCAAGCTGTTCCAGCAGTCTTCGGTCGAAGGCCTGGAGCGTGACGGCGATGCCTGGCGGGTGAAGACCGCACGTGGTTCGGTGCGCGCCGACAAGGTGGTGATTTCCACCGGCGCCTACACCGAAGGCGACTGGAGCAACCTGCAGAAGCAGTTCTTCCGTGGCTACTACTACCAGGTGGCATCCAAGCCGTTGCAGGGCGCTGCAGCCGACAAGGTGCTGCCACATGGCCAAGGCTCGTGGGACACCCGCACCGTTCTCAGCAGCATCCGTCGCGACGACCAGGGCCGCCTGCTGCTCGGCAGCCTGGGCCGGGTCGACAACAAGCCGGCCTGGTTCGTGCGCAGCTGGGCCGACCGCATCCAGAGCCACTATTACCCGGAGCTGGGCAAGGTCGAGTGGGAAATGCACTGGACCGGCTGCATCGACTTCACCCCGGACCACCTGATGCGCCTGTTCGAACCGGCGCCGGGGCTGGTGGCGGTGACCGGGTACAACGGGCGGGGTAATACTACCGGGACCGTGATTGGCCGGGCGTTTGCCGAGTTCCTGCTGAAGGGGGAGGCGGGCAGCCTGCCGATTCCGTTTTCGCCGATGAAGGGCGTGAGTGCGCCCTCGCTGCGGACTGCGTTCTACGAGTCCGGGTTCTCGCTGTACCACGCGGGGCAATGCTTGAGAGTTGTGTTGTAAATACAGGCCTCTTCGCGGGCATGCCCGCTCCCACAGTGAGTGCTGTGGTGGACATGTGGGAGCGGGCGCGCCCGCGAAGAGGCCGGCACAGGCTTACTTGTGCAACCAGCTGAGAAAGCCGCCCTTCTTGATCGAAACCGGCTTCTGCAGCAACAACGACTCCCGGCTCTGCCGCCGAAACCGTTGCAACTTGCTCAACGCCGTCTGCACATCGCCGCGTTGCACCAGGCAGCTCTTCACCTGTTCCTTGTCGATCCGATACAGCACGCAACCGGTCAGCGTGCGGAACTCGGCCAGCGAGTCCTCTTCGTCGATGATTCCTTCGATCCCCAGCACCTCGCCCGGCCCCATGCGCCCGGCCTCGACAAGCTTGTCGCCATCGCGGATCGACGCCGAAACCACCCCGCTGCCAATCACCAGCAAATGATCGGAATGCTCGCCCACGCCCAGGATTACCTGGTCGGCCAGGTATTCCACCGCCGTCATACGCTGGCTCAACGCATCGCGCTCTTCCGCGCTCAGCGAGCGGAACACCCGCACCTCGTCCAACACCTCGCGCTGGCGGCTGCGTGGTGGCATGGCCAGGTCGGTGTTCCACATCACCCCGTTGGCCTCCAGGTGCCGGTGGGCCAGGTCGAACAGCTGGTTGCGCGCGTCGCCCTTGGCGCCCGCGTCGGCCACGAAGCCACTGGCTTCGTACTCCACTGATTCCAGCGTCGAGGCTTTCACCGTCACCTTTGGTCCTGGTGTTGCAAGAATGGCACTGACGCCTTGCAAGGCCTTTTCCAGCGCATCGAACACCCGCTTGGGCCGCACCTTGGCCGGCACCACCACGCTGATCGACACCCCGTGCACATCGGCAGGGCGGCTGTGGTTGAGCAGCCGGGCCTTGGCCGCCACCGAGTTGGGGATTACCGCCAGGCTTCCGGTGCTGGTGAGAAGGCGGGTGGCACGCCAGTCGATTTCCAGCACCTTGCCTTCGGTGCTGTCGATGGAGATCGAGTCGCCAATCTGATACGGCCGCGTGGTGTTCAGGATGATGCCACTGAACACGTCGGCCAGTGTGCTCTGCAGCGCCAGGCCGATGACGATGGCCATTACCCCCGATGTGGCCAGCAGGCCCTTGACCGGCAACTGCAACACATAGCCTGCGGCAGCGACCACGGCAGCCAGGAAGATCAGCGCCCCCAGCACATCCTGCAGCAAACGCCCGCCATGGCTGCCGCGGGCCACCAGCAACAGGCCGAACACCACCGTCACCGTGCGTGCGCCGAACAGCCACCAGCCGATCGCCAGTACCGTGGCGATCAGGTTGCGCGAGACATCATCGGGCCAGGGTGGTGGTTGCAGCGGGCTCATGCCGGCAGCCACCAGCACCGAGCTGAACAGCAGGAACAGCACCAGCCGCGCGCCGATGCGCCAGGCCCGGTGCTGGAGAGGGATCAGTTGCCAGAGCACGAGGTCGAGCAGGATCAGGGCGGTGCCGAGCAACAACGGGTATGACTGGATGAACGCCAGCATGGTGGTCTCGGGTGAGGGGAGGGCTGTGGGTAGTAATAGAGCAGGTTGGCCGGGCAGGCAATGACAGCCTGTGCCGGCCTCTTCGCGGGCTTGCCCGCTCCCACAGAAGTTGTGCATGAGTTGATGGATACGCGATCCCTGTGGGAGCGGGCAAGCCCGCGAAGAGGTCGGCAAATCCAGTACCAATCAATCGTTCATAAAACAGAACGCTAGAGCCAAAAACCGCTATCTACCGCCAGAAAGGTCATGGTTTTAATCTTCTCCCATCAACGCGAAACACCCAACTTACTGAAAAGATCAAAACCCTTAGGAGCAACGACCATGACCAACTTCAAATACAACCGCCTGAACAAAGACGACGCCGCTGTCCTGCTGGTCGACCACCAGGCTGGCCTGCTGTCCCTGGTCCGCGACATCGAGCCGGACGCGTTCAAGAACAACGTATTGGCCCTGGCCGACCTGGCCAAGTTCTTCAACCTGCCGACCATCCTCACCACCAGCTTCGAACAAGGCCCGAACGGCCCGCTGGTACCAGAGCTGAAAGCCCTGTTCCCGGACGCCCCCTACATCGCCCGCCCAGGCCAGATCAACGCCTGGGACAACGAGGACTTCGTCAAGGCGGTGAAGGCCACCGGCAAGAAGCAGCTGATCATCGCCGGCGTGGTGACCGAAGTGTGCGTAGCCTTCCCGGCGCTGTCGGCCCTGGAAGAAGAGTTCGAAGTGTTCGTGGTCACCGATGCCTCCGGCACCTTCAACGCCATGACCCGCGACGCCGCCCACGACCGCATGAGCCAGGCCGGCGCACAACTGATGACCTGGTTCGGTGTGGCCTGTGAGCTGCACCGCGACTGGCGCAACGACATCGAAGGCCTGGCCGCGCTGTGCTCCAACCACATCCCGGACTACCGCAACCTGATCACCAGCTACAACGCTTTCAACGCCAACAAGTAAGCCAGATGCGCGGGCACCGCCAGCCGGTGCCCGCCAAGGCAGCACACCTGTCCAATCCAGCGCCCGTCCGCCGTTGCACAGTGGATGCGGGCAAGCTCATCCCAAGGAACGCCGATGAACACCGCACCCCAAGACAACCGCAATGTCGTGACCCTGGTCATCCAGCACAAGGTTCGCGCCGCTTCGCTGGCGGCCTACGAAGCATGGCTCAAGCGCACGGTCAGCACTGCGCGCCGCCAGCCGGGGCACCTGGACGTCAACGTCATCCGCCCTGACGACGGCGGGCTGCATTTCACCACCGTGGTGCGCTTCGCCGATGCCAGCCTGCTGCAAGCCTGGGTCAACTCGGCCGAGCGCCAGACACTGGTCAGCGAAGTACTGCCGCTGCTCGAAGGCGGTGACCACACCCAGGTGCACGACGACCCGGAATTCTGGTTCACCCCGCCGAGCACCACCGCAGCGCAACCGCCGCGCTGGAAGCAGGCGCTGCTGACCTACCTGGTGATCTGCCCGATGACCATGATCATTCCACAACTGCTGGCGCCGCTGTTCGCACGCTTCCCGCAGCTGGGTGGCGCGATTACCAGCAACCTGATCGTCAACCTGTTCGTCATCCTGCCCGTGGTGTTCTACATCATGCCTTGGGTAACCCGCCGCTGCGCCAACTGGCTGCGTGGCTGAGCCAGGCCTTTACCTCGACATTTTCAAGGAGATACCGACATGAGCACGTTCGTTACCCGCGATGGCACTTCGATCTACTTCAAGGACTGGGGCAGCGGCAAACCTGTGCTGTTCAGCCACGGCTGGCCACTGGATGCCGACATGTGGGATTCGCAGATGGAATTCCTGGCCAGCCGCGGCTACCGCGCCATCGCCTTCGACCGCCGTGGTTTCGGCCGTTCGAGCCAGCCATGGAATGGCTACGACTACGACACCTTCGCCGATGACATCGCCCAGCTGATCGAACACCTCGACCTGCGCGACGTGACCTTGGTGGGCTTCTCGATGGGTGGCGGCGACGTCAGCCGCTACATCGCCCGCCACGGCAGCGAGCGGGTGGCCGGGCTGGTGCTGCTGGGCGCGGTGACGCCGGTGTTCGGCAAGCGTGACGACAACCCTGAAGGTGTCGACCTGTCGGTGTTCGAGGGTATCCGCGCCGGCCTGCGTGCCGACCGGGCGCAGTTCATCGCCGATTTCGCCGCGCCGTTCTATGGCATCAACCATGGGCAGCAGGTGTCCCAGGGGGTGCAGACCCAGACCTTGAACATTGCGCTGATGGCATCGATCAAGGGCACTTTGGATTGCGTGACGGCGTTTTCCGAAACCGACTTCCGTCCGGATATGGCCAAGATCGATGTGCCGACCCTGGTGATCCACGGTGACGACGACCAGATCGTGCCGTTCGAGAGCACCGGCAAGCAGGCGGCGGAGCTGATTCGCGGGGCTGAGCTGAAGGTGTACGCGGGGGCGCCGCACGGGTTTGCGGTGACTCATGCACAGCAACTGAACGAGGACCTGCTGGCGTTCCTTCAGCAGTAATTGTGGGAGGCATTCGCGGGCACGCCCGCTCCCACAGGGAAATCACAGGTTTTAAATGCTGTGCAGTACCTGTGGGAGCGGGCGTGCCCGCGAAGAGGCCAGCCCAGGCAGCACAAATGCTGAACAGGGCTAACCTTCAACCACCCACCGCACATCCATCCAAGCCTTGCCCCTACACCAACCGGCATGCTCCGCAGTTGCGCCTGCCCGCTGCCGCACCAGACGGAGAACCCCATGTCCCAGGACCGCAACGACAAGACCCGTCGCCAGTTCCTCGCCACCAGTACCGTGCTCGGTGCCGCCGGCGCGCTCTGGTCCGCATTGCCTTTTACCGGTTCCGCCGGTTCCGCTCACGCATCCACCCAAGGAGGTTCCATGACCGCCGATCTGATTCTGTTCAACGGCAAACTGCATACCGTTGATCGTGAAAAGCCCACCGCGACCGCCGTCGCCATCAAGGATGGCCGTTTCATCGCCGTGGGCAACGACGCCGAAGCCATGGCCCACAAGGGCGCCACAACACAGATCATCGACCTCAAGCAGCGCACGGTCATCCCTGGCCTGAACGACTCGCACCTGCACCTGATCCGTGGTGGCCTGAACTACAACTTGGAGCTGCGCTGGGAAGGCGTGCCTTCGGTGGCCGATGCTCTGCGCATGCTCAAGGACCAGGCCGCGCGTACGCCGACCCCGCAGTGGGTGCGCGTGGTCGGCGGCTGGAACGAGTTCCAGTTCGCCGAAAAACGCATGCCCACCCTGGAAGAAATCAACCAGGCCGCGCCTGACACCCCGGTATTTCTGCTGCACCTGTATGACCGCGCATTGCTCAACCGCGCCGCGCTCAAGGCCGTCGGCTACACCAAGGATACGCCCAACCCGCCGGGCGGCGAGATCCAGCGTGACAAGTTCGGCAACCCGACCGGCATGCTCATCGCCCGCCCCAACGCGATGATCCTCTACGCCACCCTGGCCAAGGGGCCGAAGCTGCCGCTGGAATACCAGGTCAACTCCACCCGCCAGTTCATGCGCGAGCTCAACCGCCTGGGCCTGACCAGCGCCATCGATGCCGGTGGTGGCTACCAGAACTACCCGGACGACTATCAGGTGATCCAGGAGCTGGCCGACAACAACCAGCTGACCGTGCGCATTGCCTACAACCTGTTCACCCAGAAGCCCAAGGAAGAGCTGGACGACTTCCGCAAGTGGACCTCCAGCGTGAAGCTGCACAGCGGTACCGACTTCCTGCGCCACAATGGCGCCGGCGAGATGCTGGTGTTCTCCGCCGCCGACTTCGAGGACTTCCTCGAACCGCGCCCGGACCTGCCGCAAACCATGGAACAAGAGCTGGAGCCGGTGGTGCGCCACTTGGTCGAACAGCGCTGGCCGTTCCGCCTGCATGCCACCTACAACGAATCGATCACGCGCATGCTCGACGTGTTCGAGAAGGTCAACCGGGACATCCCGTTCAATGGCCTGCCGTGGTTCTTCGACCACGCCGAAACCATCACCCCGCAGAACATCGAGCGTGTGCGTGCACTGGGCGGCGGTATCGCCATCCAGGACCGCATGGCCTTCCAGGGTGAGTATTTCGTCGACCGCTACGGTGCCAAGGCCGCCGAGCAGACCCCGCCGATCAAGCGCATGCTCGACATGGGCGTGCCGGTGGGCGCCGGTACCGACGCCACCCGCGTGTCCAGCTACAACCCGTGGACTTCGCTGTACTGGCTGGTCAGCGGCAAGACCGTCGGTGGCATGGAACTGTACCCGGAAGGCCTCAGCCGTGACACCGCGCTGCAGCTGTTCACCCAGGGCAGCGCCTGGTTCTCCAGCGAGCAGGGCAAGAAAGGCCAGATCAAGGTGGGCCAGCTGGCCGACCTGGCGGCGCTGTCGCTGGACTTCTTCAGTGTCGATGAAGAGGCGATCAAGGGCATCGAGTCGGTGCTGACGGTGGTCGACGGCAAGGTGGTGTATGGCGCGGCGGAATTCGACAAGCTTGGCCCGCCCCAGGTGCCAGTGCTGCCGGAGTGGTCGCCGGTGACCAAGGTGCCCGGCCACTGGCGCGTGGGCACGCCGTCGCTGGCAGCGGTGGCGCACCAGTGTGTCGGGCCTTGCGGGGTGCATGCGCACAGCCATGAGAAGGCACGGCATTCGAATGTGCCGGTGAATGACTTCCAGGGCTTCTGGGGGGCGTTGGGTTGTTCGTGCTTTGCTTTCTAAGCTGAGCTGATGTGAAAAGGGGGGCCAGTTATTGGCCCCCCTTTTTTGTTCCTTCAGTGCTGGCCTCTTCGCGGGCTCGCCCGCTCCCACAGGTACATCACAGCCCTCAGGCTCTGTGCGATCCCTGTGGGAGCGGGCGAGCCCGCGAAGAGGCCGGAAAAACCAACATCAATGGTGAGCCTTGTGCTCAGCTCCAGCCAACAGATGCCGAATCTTCACTTCCACTCCATCGGTCTGCAGCATCCGCACCCTGGCCTCGATCTTCAGCTCACCCCGGGTTACCCGGTGGTGATGCCGCAAATGCTCCAGCCACGATTCCTCGAAGAAGAACTCCAGCCACAACGCCGGGTCCGCACTGTCGCGCATCAACCCCCACGACAACGCGCCATTGCGCTTGCGCATCGCCTCCAGCTCCCGCGCTGCCTGCTGGAACGCCTCGGCCTTGGCCGGGTCGATGTGGTATTCCACGGTGACCATCACCGGCCCGCTTTCCTTGTCCATGGCGTCGCTCAGCAGCGGCACCGGCCAATGCAGTGACGGCGTCAGCTCCTCGGCTGCGGTTTCCGGCAGCGTCACCTTGCAAGTCAGCAGCGTGCCCAGTGCCAGGCCTCCTGCGGCCAGCAGCAGGCTCAAGGTGATGGTTGCATGGCTGGCCAGCGTGCCCCACAGCAACCCGCCACCGGCCATGGCACCAAAGAAGATCAGGATGTACACCGACAGCGCCCGCGCCCGTACCCAGGCCGGCACCGAGGTCTGCGCCGCCACCTGCAGGTTGGACAGCACGGCAATCCACGCCGCGCCGCTAAGCAGCATTGCCGGCAGCAGCACATAGAAGTTGCGCACCAGCGCCAGGGCCAGCAAGAACAGGGCATACAGCAGGCTGGCCAGCAGCACCAGGCGGTCGCGGCTGATGCGTTCGCGCAGGCGTGGCAGCAAGGTGGCGCCGGCCACCGCGCCGATGCCGATGGCCGCCAGCAGCAGGCCGAAATCGGCGGCGGTGCCATGCATCTCGCCACGCACGATCAACGGCAGCAGCGAGGTGCCGGCGCTGGCGCAGAAAAAGAATGCCAAGGCGCGCAATATCACCGCCTGCAAGGGCTTGGCACTGCGCGCGAAACGCAGCCCGGTGCGCATGGCGCCGACGAAGCGCTCGGCCGGCAGCAGTGGCTCCTTCACCTCGCGCTTCCACAGGAACAGCACCAGGATCACCCCGGCGAACGAGATGGCATTCAGGGCGAAGGTCAGCCACGGGCCGACCATGCTCACCACCACGCCCGCCAAAGCCGGGCCGATGGCGCGCGACACATTGATACCGACACTGGAAAGTGCCACCGCGTTGGCCAGGTCGTCCTTGCCCACCAGTTCCGGTGTCAGCGCGCTCCAGGCCGGCATCATCAGTGCCGTGCCGATGCCCAACGCCAGGGTAAGCACCAGCAGCAGGGTGACGTTCATCAGCCCGAGCAGGGTCAGGGCCGCCAGCACCACGGCCACCGAAGACATCCACAGTTGCACCAGCAACAGGTAGCGGCGCTTGTCGACGATATCCGCCGCCGCGCCGGCCGGCAGGGCGAGGAAGAACATCGGTAGCGAGCCGGCTACCTGGATCAGGGCCACATGCAGCGGGCTGGCCGACAGCGTGGTCATCAGCCAGCCGGCGCCCACCTCATGCATCCAGGTGCCGATGTTGGAAGCGATGGTGGCGATCCACAGCATGCGGAAGGTGGCGTTGCGCAACGGGCTCCAGGCGCCTGAAGGGGTCGTGCTCATGTCAGAAGCTGCCTTTGAGTGGGTATTCGATGATCAGGTAGATCCGGTCGATGTCATCGCCGGCCTGGGCCTGGTTGGCGCGGTGGCTGACGTGGGAAATCGACAGGCTCAGGTCCTTGGCGGCGCCCGACTGCACCACGTATTTCAGGTCGATGTCGCGCTCCCAGTGCTTGCCGCCGTCGCCGTACTGGCCCACATAGGCGCCGCCTGCCGGGGCATGGCTGCCGTCGATGCCACGGCCGCTGACGTAGCGGCCCATCAGGCTCAGGCCGGGGGCGCCGAGGGTGGCGAAGTCGAGGTCGTAGCGCAGTTGCCACGAGCGCTCGCCGGGGCCGTTGAAGTCGGCGTACTTGATCGAGTTGGCCAGGTAGATGGAGTCACCGCCGACGAAGTCGAACGGGGTATCGCCCTCGACCTTCTGGTAGGCCAGGCTCAGCGCCTGGGCGCCAAAGCTGTACCTGGCCAGCAGGCTGTAGGCGAGGGTGTCGATTGCCCCGGCACTGGCATTGCCGGTGTCGCGGGTCTTGTACAGGTTGCCGTCCAGGCGCCAGTTGCCCTCGGCCAGGTTCAGGTTGAGGTAGGCCTGGCGCCAGGTGTCCTCCAGCTGGCCTGCGTACAGTGCGCCGCCGAATGGCCCGTCGGGTGCTAACGCGGCGCCCGCCAGGCTGATGGCACGGTTGTCGGTGGTAGCGCCGTAGCCGCTGAAGTCATCATGGCTGGAGCTGTTGTCCTGGTTGTTGAAGGCGGTGAAGTGCCCGGCCTGCAGGCGCCAGTCGGGCAGATCGGTGTTGTCCAGGAACCAGCCGGTGGCGTACTCCGGGTGCAGGCGTTTGTCGCTGGTGTCGAATACCGGGGTTTCCACGGTCATTTCGCCGTAGCGCAGTTGGGTGTTGCCCAGGCGCAGCTTTAGTGAGGCGCCGGCGCTGGAGTAGTCGGACTCGGCGCGGCCATCGCTGTCGCGCGGCATCAGGCCGGTGCCGGCATGGCCGCGGCCGCCGTCCAGCTTGAGGCCGAGAAAACCATGGGCATCGATGCCGACGCCGAGTGCGCCCTCGGTGAAGCTGGAACGGATTTCGCCAATGAAGCCCTGAGCCCATTCCTGGCGGTAGTTCTGGCCACTGCCGGAGGGCGAGCGGAAGTCGCTGTGCAGGAAGTAGTTGCGGCTGAGCAGCGACCAGCCGGGCTCTTCGGCCTGGCTGAGCGCCGGGCACAGGGCGAGGGTGGCGAGCAGGGCGCGGCCTGGTCCGTGAGTGGCGCGGATCATGAGGGCTCCGGGAGGGATGATCCGGGAATGTGGATGAAGGATAGGCCAGGGGTCTTGTATGTGTGTGCTCTGGCTGGTCTTGCCTGTGCCGGCCTCTTCGCGGGCTCGCCCGCTCCCACAGGTTCACCGCAGGCTCTGAACCCTGTGCAATACCTGTGGGAGCGGGCGAGCCCGCGAAGAGGCCGGTACAGCCAACCCAGAACTCAAGCCATGTCGCTGATCGCAAACTCCTCGGCCAGATGATCGATCAGCGCCCGCACCGACGGCAGCAACCCCCGCCGCGACGGGAAGATCGCATGCACGATACCGCAACGCGGGTGCCATTCCGGCAACAACTCCACCAGCCGCCCCGCCGCCAGGTCTTCACGCACCGCCACCCGCGGCAGGTGCGCAATACCCACCCCGGCCACCACGAAATGGCGCAGGGCGAACAGGTCGTCCGTCACCATGCGCGGTGTGTGCGGGATGACGATGCTGCGGCTGCTGTCCTCGCCCTGGAACAGCTCCCACTGGTACTCACGCTGGGCGCTGCCCCAATGCAGGCTCGGCAGCGTGCCGAGCAGCTGCGGGTCGAAGCCCTTGGGCAACTGCTCCAGGTACTGCGGCTGGCCGACCAGGCACTGGGTACTGTTGCTCAGTACCTTCATCACCATGTCGGTGTTCTCCAGCGGTGGAAAGCGCACCCGCAGGGCGATGTCGAAACCCTCGTGCAGCAGGTCGACGCGGCGGTTGGTGCTCTCGATGAACAGCTCCACCTGCGGGTACTTGAGCATGTAGCGGGTCAGCATCGGCCCGACCCAGGAATTGAGCAGGGTGGTCGGGCAACTGATACGCACCAGGCCGCGCGGTTCGCTGCGGTTGCGCTCGATGATCTCCGCCGCGCCCTCGGCCTCCACGCGCATGGCCAGGCAGCGGTTGTAGTAGGCCTGGCCGATCTCGGTGAGCGAACAATGGCGGCTGGTGCGGTGCAGCAGACGCACGCCCAGGCGGTCTTCGAGATCGGCGATGCGCCGGCTTAGCTTCGACTTGGGCATGTCCAGCGC
This sequence comes from Pseudomonas sp. B8(2017), assembly GCF_002113575.1. Classification (NCBI taxonomy): domain Bacteria; kingdom Pseudomonadati; phylum Pseudomonadota; class Gammaproteobacteria; order Pseudomonadales; family Pseudomonadaceae; genus Pseudomonas; species Pseudomonas sp. B8(2017). Next base: position 160,022 of record NZ_NEIO01000001.1, read on the forward strand.
CCGGCCAGCCGGGGCGAAGCCGCCGTGCTCGACTACCTGGGTGAAGTAGTAGAGGGAGTTGAGGTCTTCCAATGATCGGTCTCCGGATTGTTGGCTGCCTGTACTGGCCTCTTCGCGGGCACGCCCGCTCCCACAGGGATCGCACAAGATTCAAAGCCAGTGCAGTAGCTGTGGGAGCGGGCGTGCCCGCGAAGAGGCCAGTAAATCCAGCGCCAATCTATCGTTCATAAAACGGAACGCTAAAGCCAAATTCTGCTATCTACCGCCACAAAGGTGGTGATTTTAATCTGTGCCCATCAACGCGAAACACCCCCGAATGCTGAAAAATTCATAACCCTTAGGAGCACGGACCATGAGCAAATTCACCTACAACCGCCTGAACAAAGACGACGCCGCTGTCCTGCTGGTCGACCACCAGGCTGGCCTGCTGTCCCTGGTCCGTGACATCGAGCCGGACAAGTTCAAGAACAACGTACTGGCCCTGGCCGACCTGGCCAAGTTCTTCAACCTGCCGACCATCCTCACCACCAGCTTCGAGCAAGGCCCCAACGGCCCGCTGGTACCAGAGCTGAAAGCCCTGTTCCCGGACGCCCCGTACATCGCCCGCCCAGGCCAGATCAACGCCTGGGACAATGAAGACTTCGTCAAGGCGGTGAAGGCCACTGGCAAGAAACAGCTGATCATTGCTGGCGTGGTGACTGAGGTCTGTGTAGCGTTCCCGGCGCTGTCGGCCCTGGAAGAAGAGTTCGAAGTGTTCGTGGTGACCGATGCTTCTGGCACCTTCAACGAAATGACCCGCGATGCTGCCCATGACCGCATGAGCCGCGCCGGCGCGCAAATGATGACCTGGTTCGGCGTGGCCTGTGAGCTGCACCGCGACTGGCGCAACGACATCGAAGGGCTGGCGGCGCTGTGCTCCAACCACATTCCGGATTATCGCAACCTGATTACCAGCTACAACGCGCTGACTGCGGGTAAGTAACACCAAGTAATCTGATGGATGGCTTCCGCAAGGGGGCCATCGTTGACTTGGTCCAGGAGTGTTGTTAGCGTTTCACCTGAGCGCGAAACCAGCTGCCATTCAGCGGCAATAGCTGGTGTAGGAACCCCGTCGATGGCTGAATCATCAGCGTCGGGTGAGACCTCCACACCCCGGCTTGAGGGTGTGTATATGAATATCAAGCACGAGCACAGGGCCACTGGTGACAGTGGCCCTTTTCTTTGCTCGGCAGATAAGCGTACCGCTTGTAGAGCAGTTTGCCGTGGCGATGCTTATTCAGTGCCTTTGCATCGCACTGCATGAAATTCCACAGCATTTTGCCGTTATCGAGTGTCACGACCACCAGTATCTGCCGCTTGGTCTCGTACACGCCAATGAACGCCAGCCTGTAGGTGTCATTGGTGTAGGCGACCTGCCATACCTCAAATGGTCCGATCAGCGTATCCAGAGCTACTTTTACATAGCGTTCCCGGGCGTCTTGTCGCTTCTCGACGATGTGATGGATACAACTGCGTTGAATCTGGATGTCGCCCATTGGAGTTATGACGGTTACTACGCTGGCTTCTTCACTGTTCAAACCCAGATGCTGCGCAGCAAGTTCGATTGCTGCTTCATGCGAATCGGCAGCAGCCAATTCTTCGATAGCCCGTGTACGCCATTCACGCGCGAGCGTTCTGAGGTCGGGTAGTTGTTCGTCCAGCCAAGTGTTCTGGCCTTTTTTCTCGGCGACTTTCGCGGTGGGGTTGTTGGGGCTCAATGCGATACCTGGCTGCGATCAGTGCGGCCAAGTGAGCCTAGGGAGAAGGGTTTCCTCGAACAATCAGACGGGGATTGACCCGTTTTGTAGGGCGTTTCCTATATTGAGGCGGAGCAGGCCGGTTACCGCAGCCTGCTCTGTGCAAATGCAATGCACTTCAACTTACAGGCTGCGACTCAATCCCATCCAGCAATGCCTCAACCAACCCTTCTGCCATTTCGAGCGCATTCAGGTTGCTCCAGAACAGGCTCTTGCCGGTTTCATCCAGGTGTTCCAGGGCTTTGTAGCCACAGTCGTAGGCACCGCGCAGGTACTGGGCGACATGAACCAGGGCGTCGTGGGCAGAGACGCCTGGGTTTACTGTGAACAAAGGTGGATGGCCGGCATCGCAGCGGCTGAAAGCGCGCTCTTTGGTGTCGGGAAGAGGTGGATTGGGGACAATTTTTTTCATTGCAGTGACCTCACAAGGTTGTCCTGCAACCATCCGTTTCCACACGAAGGGTGGCAGTTGTACGCGGGGTGGAAAACCGGTCGGAGGCAACCCGGTAGGCCATACGGCCTCCCGCGCACAGCTGCCATTGAAGACAGCACCTCAGACCAGACGGGTTTCCACACCCGATCGCTGAACCGACAGCGACCCGGCAAGCCTAGAGAGCAGGCTTTCCCCGGACAATCAGACGGGCGTCGACACGGTGCATAGGATAATTCGTCAGATGGTATGGCTGAGTAGGAAAGGGCTCGCAACGAAGTAGGACGCTGCTGATATTTTTGTGCACTGGGTCCGCTGCGCGGCCCTTCGCGGGCACGCCCGCTCCCACAGGAATAGCGCAAGCCTGGCATGCGGTGCAGTACCTGTGGGAGCGGGCGTGCCCGCGAAGGGCCGCGCAGCGGACCCAGACAATCTCACGCCAAAAATACAAAAGAGGGCCTGAGCCCTCTTCCTGAATCGATGCGCCAACCCTCAATCCGCATCCGAATCAAACAACCGCTCCAACTCCGCCCGGGCCTCTTTGGCCGTCTGCATCACCTTGGCCCGGTCATCACGCACCTGCCCCTGGGCCACCAGCACCTCTTCGTCATGCTGGGTAAAGCGCGCAATCCGGTCCGCCGCCTGCGCCTCGCTCAACCCCAACCCCACCAATGCCCGGCGGGTCATCTCCAGGCTGGAGTAGAACGTCTCGCGAATCGGCTCGGCGCCGACATCCGCCAACTTGTGCACATGCTGGCGGTTACGCGCGCGGGCCAGCACTTTCAGGTGCGGGTACAGGCGTTTCACCCGTTCCGCCGTGTGAATGGCAGCTTCCGGGTCGTCGATGGTGATGATGAAGTATTCCGCCTCGCCCACCTTGGCGGCATGCAGCACCTCGGGGCGCAGCGGGTCGCCGTAGAACACGGGTACCTGTTCGAACATACGGGTCATTTCGATGGTGTCCACCGAGGTTTCCAGGGCAATGAACGGAATCTTCTGTGCCCGCAGGATGCGCGCGACGATCTGGCCCATGCGGCCCATGCCGACAATCACCACCCGTGGCGTGTCAGCCTGGATCTGCTTGTAATGCTCCGGCACTTCACGCGCCGGTTGCGGGCGCTTGAGGGCGTGGGCGCAGCCAATCATCAGCAGCGGGGTAATGGCCATCGACAGGGTGATGGTCATCAGCAGCAGGTCGTAGGTCTGGGTGTCGAACAAGCCTTGGTCCTTGCCCAGCTTGAACACCACGAAGGCAAATTCGCCACCGGCAGCCAGCACCATGCCCAGGCGCAGGGCGCTGGCGCTGTTCAGGCCACCGGCCAGGCGCCCGACGCCGATCAGCAGTACCAGCTTCACGGCCACCAGCAGCAGGGTCAGGCCCAGCACCACCAAAGGCATTTCCAACAGCAGGCGCAGGTTGGCGCCCATGCCGACGCTGATGAAGAACAGCCCCAGCAGCAGGCCCTTGAACGGTTCGATCTGCGATTCCAGCTCGTGGCGGTATTCCGAGTCGGCCAGCAGCAGGCCGGCGAGGAAGGCACCCAGGGCCATGGAAATGCCGGCTTCTTCCATCAGCCAGGCAGTGCCGATCACAACCAGCAGCGCGGTGGCGGTGGACACTTCCGGCAGGCCGGTGCGGGCCACGGTGCGGAACACCGGGCGCAGCAGGTAGCGGCCACCGACGATGACCACGGCGATGCTGGCGAACACCTTCAGGCCATGCTCCAGGCTGTCGCCGTGGCTGGTGTCCGGGCCACTGGCGGCCAGCAGCGGAACCAATGCGATCAGTGGGATCGCGGCGATGTCCTGGAACAGCAGGATGGCGAACGCCAGGCGGCCGTGCGGGGCGTTGAGCTGCTTGCTTTCGGCCAGGCTCTGCAGGCCAAGGGCGGTGGACGACAGCGCCAGGCCCAGACCGAGCACGATGGCCGCCGGTAGCGTCTGGCTGAAGCCGAACAGGGCGATGGCGCCGATCAGCGCACCGGTCAGCAGCACCTGGGCGGTGCCGACGCCGAATACGGACTTGCGCATCAGCCACAGGCGCTTGGGCGACAGCTCAAGGCCGATGATGAACAGCAGCAGGACCACGCCCAGCTCGGAAATGTGCGCCACGCTTTCGGTGTCGCGGATCAGGCCCAGCGCCTGCGGGCCGATGATCACGCCGGCGAGCAGGTAACCGAGCACGGCCCCCAGGTGCAGGCGCTTGGCCAGGGGGACGGCGAGGACAGCGGCGAGCAGGAAGATCACCGCGGTTTGCAGAAGGCTGCCTTCGTGTGGCATTGGCTCGTACTCCATGAGCTGCCGGGGCAGCGTTAGATCAGTTTGGCGGACAATTCTGGGGGTTGAGATGGAGTCAGACAATCTGCTGTGAGGAAGACACATTGTCCTGAACCAGGTGACAGTCGTGCTGGCCTCTTCGCGGGTGAACCCGCTCCCACAGGTACAGCGGTGTCTTCAAGCCTGCGCAACACCTGTGGGAGCGGGTTCACCCGCGAAGAGGCCGGCACAGGAAATCCGCATACTCAACTGCCACCAAACTGCGCCCGATACTGCGCCGGCGTCATGCCAATCCGCTCGCAGAACACCTTGCGCAAATGCCGGTCACTGCCAAACCCGCACTGCGCCGCCACTACCTTCAACGGCAGGTCGGTGCCTTCCAGCAGCTTGCGCGCGCGGTCGATGCGTGCATTCTGCAAGTACTGCAGCGGCGTGATGCCCACCTCGCGCTGAAAGGTGCGGGCGAAGTTGCGCCCGCTCATGGCCACCAGGTCGGCCATCTTCTGCACGGTGAAGGCTTGCTCGATATGGTCGACGATATACGCCTGCACCCGGGCAATCGGCGAATCATCCCGCGGTACAGCCGCCAGCAGTGGCCCGTAGGGTGTCTGCCCGCCCTGGCGATGGCGGGCGACCAGCAGCACCTTGGCCACTTCCAGGGCCAGCGCCTTGCCGTGGTCTTCGGCCACCACCGCCAGTGCCAGGTCGATGCCAGCGGTGATCCCGCCCGAGGTAATCAGGCAGCGGTCGATCACGTAGATCTGTTCGGTCTCGACCTTCGCCTCGGGGAACGCTTGTGCCAGGCGCTCCACGTAGTTCCAGTGGGTGGTGCAGCGATAGCCGCCCAGCAGCCCGGCCCGGCCCAGCAAGAATACCCCGGTGCAGATGGCACCAAAGCGTTTGGCCTGGCGCACGGCCTGGGGCAGCCAGCGCTCGATGCCTGGCAGGGCGATGTCATAGGCCCCCGGGCCGCCTGGCACCAGCAACAGGTCGACGGCTTCCGGCAAGTCCTCCAGACGCAGGTCGGCTACCACTTTCAACCCGCAGGAGCCGCGCACCGCTGCCTGCCCTTCGGCCAGGGTCAGCAGCCGGTACTTCCGCTCGGCAGGAAGGAAGCGGTTGGCAATGGCAAACGCGTCCATGGGCCCGGTCACGTCCAGCAACAGCACATCATTGAACAGCACCATGGCCACGGTGCGGTGGGCGGGTTTTTCCTGCATGGCTCTTTTGCCTTGAATGCCGGCCGCCACTGGCGGCCTGAAGCTGAATACGAAACGCATCTTAAGGTATCGGTAAAACCGCCAGGGCCAGCAGCGCGCAATTAACAACAATTCAGGTTTGGCTCAGGACTTTGTCATGTGCCGGGGGCGAGACTTTCTGCATTGAACAGGAGAGTCGCCATGCACCCCGGGACGCCCCAAGCACCGCTGCAACCCCCCGGCGCCCTGACGCCAGCACGGTTGCGCCGGGCCAAGGAACTGATGTTGCACAGCCCGTTGTCGATCATCGAAATCGCCGGGGTATGCAACCTCACCCGCAGCCACTTCTCCCGTGCATTCAAGGTCAACACCGGTCTCTCGCCCCAGGCCTGGCGCCTGCTGGCACGCATGGAAAAGGCCAAGCGCCTGCTCGCCACCGAGGCGCCGATCACCCACGTGAGCCTGGAATGCGGCTTCTGCGACCAGGCCCATTTCACCCGTGCCTTCAGCCGCCTGGTCGGCCAGCCGCCCAAGGCCTGGCGCCAGGCGCAGGCCCATCCTTAAGCCGAACCTATCCGCCGGTATAGCCCCTTGTGGACAGTGCCGGCTCGTTTTCCCAACCCAAGGAGTCACCCCGATGAGCCAACCCGATTACAAGCGCCTGAACAAAGACGACGCCGTGGTGCTGCTGGTCGACCACCAGACCGGCCTGATTTCGCTGGTGCAGGACTTCTCGCCCAACGAGTTCAAGAACAACGTGCTGGCCCTGGGCGACCTGGCCAAGTTCTTCGGCCTGCCGACCATCCTCACCACCAGCTTCGAGCAAGGCCCGAACGGCCCGCTGGTGCCCGAGCTGAAAGAGATGTTCCCGGATGCGCCGTACATTGCCCGCCCTGGTCAGATCAACGCCTGGGACAACGAAGACTTCGTCAAGGCGATCAAGGCCACTGGCCGCAAGCAGCTGATCATCGCTGGCGTGGTGACCGATGTGTGCGTGGCGTTCCCGACCCTGTCGGCGCTGGCGGAAGGTTTTGAAGTGTTCGTGGTAACCGATGCTTCGGGCACCTTCAACGAAACCGTGCAGCAGGCGGCCTGGGTGCGCATGACCCAGGCGGGCGCACAGATGATGAACTGGTTCTCGGTGGCCTGTGAGCTGCACCGCGACTGGCGCAATGACATCGAAGGGCTGGGTAACCTGCTGTCGCAGCGCATTCCCAACTACCGCAACCTGATGAACAGCTATGCGGCCCTGAGCGCCCGTTGATGTAAACCTGTCCCGGCCCCTTCGCGGGCACGCCCGCTCCCACAGGGATAGCGCACAGCTTGAGAGCTGCACGGTTCCTGTGGGAGCGGGCGTGCCCGCGAAGAGGCCGGAACAGGCTAAGAATGATTCACAGGCAGAGTGAGGCGAACCCGACACCCCCCCAACTCTGACACCAGCGCCTGCAACTGCCCACCATGGGCCTGCACCACCGAGTTGCAGATCGCCAAGCCCATCCCCATGCCGCCGATCTTGGTGGTATGAAACGCATCGAACACTCGCTCGCGCTCATCCGCTGCAATCCCCGGCCCGTTGTCGTCCACGCAGATTTCCACCCCATCCCCGACCACCGCCGACGCAATCCGCAGCACCCCATCGCTGCGATACCCCGCCAGTGCCTCCAGGCCATTGGTAATCAGGTTGAACACCAACTGCTGCAACTGCACCGGGTCGGCCATCACGCTCACCCCCGCCTGCAAGCGCATCTGCACGTCCACCGTGCCCTTGGCGGCATCGGCCGAGGTCAGGCGCACCACTTCGCGGATCAGTTCGTCCAGCTTCACTACCTTGAACTGCATCGGCGACTGCTTTGCCAGCGAGCGCAGCGCACGCACGATGTTGGCGGCCCGTTCGCTGTCGTTGCGGATGTCTTCCAGGCCGGCAATCGCCTCTTCCAGGTCGGGCTTGGCGCGCTTCAGCCAGCGCAGGCTGGCAGCGGCGTTGGAGGCGATGCCCAGCAGCGGCTGGCTGATCTCATGGGCGATGGACGCGGACAGCTCGTTCATCACCTGCAGGTGCGCCGTGCGCGCCAACTCCGCGCGGGAGCGGCGCAACTCGGCCTCCATCTGGGCGCGGGTCTGGTTGTCTTCGGCCAGGCGTGTGTAGAACTTGGCGGTTTGCAGCGACACTGCCGCCTGCGAGGCGAGGATTTCCAGCATGGCCAGGCGCTGGCTGCCGAACAGGTTCGGTACCAGGCGGTTTTCCAGGTACACCAGGCCGATAAGCACGCCCTGGATCACCAGCGGCAGGCACAGCACCGAACGGGCCTTGCGTGCCTGCAACTGCTGGCGGAAGGCCTCGGGGCAGTCGCTCTGGGCATCGTTGAGCACCAGGGGCTTCTTGGTGCGCATGGTGGCGTTGATGATCGACAGCGGCGCCTGGGTCATGAACTTCTGGCAGTCGTCCATGCTCACGTGCAGCCCGGCGTCGTCGATGTAGGCGAGGGCCGCCATCTGGAATTCGGCACCGCTGACGATCAGCAGCGCACCGTGGTCGGCGCCGGAATGCTGGGTCAGCTGGCCCATCAGGGTTTCGATCAGGCCCTCGAGCAGCACTTCCTCGGACAGCGCCCGTGCTGCCTCGATGCCGGCTTCCAGGTCGAGCTTGGCCTGGTGGGTGGCGCGGTGGCTTTCCTGGATCGGCTGGGTGCGCAGGAACGGGTGCAAAGCCTCCAACTGGTGCACCTTGCCGGTCGCGCCCCAGATATGGAAACAGTCGCGGGCGATGCGCAGGTGCAGGTTGGCGCCAGAGATCAGGCCGCTGGGGATGCATACCTCGGCCAGCTGTTCGTGGGCCAGCGCCTGCTCGTGGATGAAACCGGCGGCGGTGGCGGCGATCTGTGCCTGGTCGAAGCAGCGGATGGCGGCCAGGCCGTCGCCTTCGAGCTTGGCGATCACGCCTTCGATCAGCAAAAGCTTGTTGCGGAAGGTGGCCGGGTTGAAGCCGGCCCAGCGGCGGAAGCGCTCGCGCAGGGCGTGTAGCTCGCGCAGCTTGTCGGCAAGGCTGCCAATGGCCTCGGGGCTGCCCAGGGCCAGGCCGCGGAACAGGTGATAGTCGGCCAGGTTGATGTGCGCCGGTACCGCCCAGGTGTTGTCGCCGGCCAGTGCCAGGTTGCGCATGGCCTGCGGGATATTGCCCAGGTAGAAGTCGCACATGCCGGCCATCAGGTACTGGAAGAACCGCGTGGTGGGCGATTTCGAGGCTGCGGCCGAGGCCGGGCAGGGCGTGCCGCTCAATTTGGCGACGAACGCTTGCTGGGCCTGCAGGATCTGCTCGATGTCGCGGTAACCGTAGTGACGCACGGTGGCCAGGCCTTGCGCCAGTTCCTCCACCACGTCCGGCAGGTAGCGGCCCATGAACAGCGAATCGGAAACCAGGTGGTTGCAGGCATAGCAGCTCATCGCCAGGTCACCGCTCACGCGCCCTGAGTCGACCGCATCCAGCGCGGTACGGCGGGCGAACTCCATGGGCGAGGTCCAGGCGCTGACCTGGTCCAGGGCCAGCAGCGCGCTGGTCAAGTCAGCGTCGAAACCGTGCCGTTCTATCAGCTTGAGCGCAGCCAGGCAGCAAGCATGGCCATCATGGTAGGCGCCGAAGCGTTCGGCAATCATCACCCCATACCAGGCCATGCCGTAGGTGCTGCCCGGGGCGACGCCGTGCAGCAGCGACAGCTCCATGAGCTTGGCCAGGTGCAGGAAGCAGATGTCGTCCTTTACAAAAAACGATGACGACAGGGTGGCCAGCAGGCTGATGGCAACCGTCACTTCCTCAGAATCGGTGCGCTGCAGCGACTCCAGGCAGTGGCGGCCTTTCTGTTCGACCAAGGCCTGTACATGGGCATGACTGGCCTCGACCTGTTGCCAGTCGACACCCCGCACCGGGCTTATACCCAGCAAGTCCAGGCCGGATATGGCGCTGTCGATGGCCGCCTGATAGTCGCCGCGCAAGGTGTACAGCAGCGCCTGCAGGCGGCACACCCGCGCCTGGTCCAACGCCGAGCGAGCGCGCTGGCGGCATTCTGTGATGCGGGCCTCGGCCGCGATCATTCGCGACAGTTGCATGTCGCACTCGGTGGCCATGCAGGCGATGGCAAAGCCATGCGTGGCGCGGCTTTCCAGCGTTGCGCCGTGGTGCAGCAACTGCTCGGCCGTGTGCAGGTAGCCAGCTGTCTGTTCGAAAGCGCCGCCGTCGCGTGCGCGTGCTGCGGCTTCGCGTAAAAGCTGCAGGAACGCTTCGCAGTCATCTGCTGCAAACCCGCATGGGTTGGCGCGTTGCAGCTGGTTGGCAAGCTCGAACAGTGCCTCGTGCAGGCGCCCCGGCCAGGCCTGGCGCATGGCCAGGGCGATATGTGCATGCAGCTGGGCACGCTCGCGCGCGGGCGTGAGAGCGTACGCGGCTTCCATCACCCGCTCATGGGCGAAGCCCAGGCCGTTCTGGCCCGATTGCAGGAAACCCGCGCCAATCAAGGCTTTCAACGGTTCGCCGGGCACTTGAGAGAGCACCTGCTGAAGCAGGCGTTCATCGCAGCGGCTGCCCGCCGCGCTGGCCACCCGCAGCAGGTCGCGCTGCGGCTCTGGCAGGCGCGCCAGGCGGTGGATCATCAGGTCGGCGACATTGTCGGAATAGCGGTGGCGGGCCACGGCCTTCAGGCACCATGACCAGCGCATGGCCTGGGTGTCGAAGGTGAACAGCTGGTCCTCGACCAGGGCCCGGAGAATCTGATTGATGAAGAACGGGTTGCCCGCCGTCTTGTCGTGCACCAGCTCGGCCACCTGCAATGCGTCCTCGGGGCCGACGTGGTAGCGCTCGCCGATCAGCTCGGTCACCGCGCCCACCGCCAGGGGCCGCAGGTTCAGCGTGGTGCTGCGCACCGCTGCAGGCAGGGCAAGGGGTGTACTGCTGGCTGGCGCATCATTGCGCCGGGCGAAGATCAGCAACAGGTTGCCGGGCGCGTGAGCCAGCAGTTGCGCCAGCAGTTGCTGGCTGGCGTCGTCGACCCACTGCAAGTCATCGAAGAACAGCACCAGCGGTTGGCCGGGGCGGCTGAACACCTGCAGGAATTCTACGATCGCCCGCAGCTCCTTCTGCAGCGCCAGGCGCGTGGGCTTGGCCGGCAACTCGGGCAAGGGGCCGAGGACCAGCTGCAGGTCTGGCGCCAGCTTGCCGAGCAGCCGGCCGTGGCCTTTGATGCGGCGCAGGATCTCGCGGCGCAGGGTGTCGAGGTCCTGGCTGTTCTTGGCCAGCAACTGGGTGGTCAGCGCGCCGAGAATTTCGACCCAGGGCGCGTAGGGCACGGCCTGGGCAACGCCGTTGCACTTGCCGGTGGCCCAGTAACCCTGGGCGTTGGCCTTGAGTGCTGCCTCGACCAGGCTCGACTTGCCCATGCCGGTAGCCCCATTGATGAACAGGGCCTGTGGCTTGCTGTCACGGCGCAGGGCCTTGAGCAGCAGGGCGATGGCCTTCTGCTCGGCGCAGCGGCCATACAGGCGTGCGCGGTCGGGCGTGACCGGGTCGGCACAGCCTGGTTCGAAGGCCTCCATGGACTTGCTGGCGGCCCACTGCCGCTGGCAATGGGCCAGGTCCACCGCCAGGGCGCGGGCACTCTGGTAGCGGGCGTCCGGCTCTTTGGCCAAAGCCTTGGCCAGGATCCGGCTGAGCGGTTGCGGCACATTGCTGTCCACTTCGCAGGCCGCTCGTGGCTGCACGCCGGCATGCAGCTGGCGCCAGTGCTGGGTGTCGCGTCCGGCCAGCGGCAATTCGCCCAGCAGTAGCTGGTAGAGGATCGCGCCAAGGGCATAGATGTCGGTGCGTCGGTCGCTGCTGCTGCCGTGCGGGCAGACCTGTTCCGGCGCCAGGTATGCCCAGTTGCCGAGCGCAGTGCCCTGTTCGCTGATCTGCTCCGCCGGGTCGGCGCGAAAGCAGCCCAGCCGCACTCGCTGGTTGGTGTGCAGGCACACATGTTCGGGCTGCAGCGCGCCGTGCAGCACATTGCGTTCGTGGGCCTGGGCCAAGGCAGTGGCCGCGTTTACCGCAATCTCGAGAAACGGCGTCAGGGCTGCTGGGCCTTCTGCGATAAGGTCGGCGATGGAGCGGCCGGCCGGGTACACCAGTAGCGGGCCTTCGGCCGAACGCACGAACGCCGAGGGGACCACCGCCCACTGCGGGTCGAGTTGCAGGCGGTAGTCACGTTCCAGGCGCTGGCAGGCGGCGGGGGCCTCGCGCGGGGCGCGCACGGCGATCCAGGCCTGGTGGGTGGCAGGGTCGCGCAGGCGGAAGTAGCTGAGCTCACCTTCCTGGCCCAACGCGCTGATGTCGCACCGGTTCAGCCAGCCCTCGTCGACGGACTGGTCGTAATCGATGGGCCTGTGGGCAAGGCGTTCATCGAGCATAAGGCACCCCTGCTAGCGACATCCTGACGCGCGAGTATACGCAGCGGGCCCAGCACGGATGCGGCCTGCAGCCTGCTTGGCAGGAACGGGCACGCTGTTGTCCGTTATCGTCCCCTGGGGGCTGGCGGGCTTTTGTATAGTCCTCAGGCCAACCTATCCCTCGGGATAATTGTCTGAAGGCGTACGCTGGCCTAGGCTGCCCGGGGCTGGGAAACGCCCATGCCCGCGCGAGGAAGCCATGATCCGAATAGGTAATGCCCAGGTGTCGCTGGAGCGGCGCGAAGCCTTTGTTGATGGCAAGCCGATCCTGTTGGGCGGGCGTGCCTTCGAGGTGCTGGCGACGCTGATCAAGGCCAAGGGCCGGGTGGTCGGCAAGGACGAGCTGTTCAGCCAGGTGTGGGCCGGCACGGTGGTCGAGGACAACAACCTGCAGGTGCAGGTGTCCTTGCTGCGCAAGGCCTTTGGCGACCGTGGCCTGATCCAGACCGTGCCGCGCCGGGGCTATCGCCTGGCCGCCGAGGTCAGCCTCGAGGTGCCTGGCGAGGCGTTGGGCAAATCGCCGCTATGCGCCGTGGCCGACACTGTCGAGTTGTTCGATGAGCACTTGAACGTGCCGGTGCTGGTGGTGGATGACGACCCGTCGGTGCGTACGGCGTTGGGCCGCCTGCTGCGCTCGCAGGACATTCCGCATCATTTGTTCGCCAGTGCCGAGGCGTTGTTCGAGGCCCGCCTGGAAACCCCCTATGCCTGCCTGTTGCTGGACATGCACCTGCCCGATACCAGTGGCCTGGAGGTACAAGACGCGCTGCGCCGGCTGGCGCTGCCCTGGCCGATCGTGTTCATGACCGGCTTCGGCACCATCCCCATGACTGTCCAGGCCATGCGTGCCGGGGCCGTGGAGTTCCTGACCAAACCGTTCGACGAAGACCAGCTGCTGACACTGCTGCAGGCGGTGCGCACGCGTGCCGTGGCCGAAGGACGCAGGTGGCACCATGCGCGGCAGGTCGAGGAAAAGTACCAGCGCCTGACCCAGCGCGAGCGCCAGGTGTTCTCGCTGGTGGTTGGCGGCCTGTCGCACAAGCAGATCGCCAAGCAGATCGGCACCAGCGAGGTGACGACCAAGGTGCACAAGAAGAACATCATGAACAAGATGCAGTCCCGCTCGCTGCTGGAGCTGGTGGCCATGCACAACGTCATCGGGGCGCAGCCTGAGGGCCTGAGCGGCGCATGAGCAGAGCGGTGTGCATCGTCGACGACGATGCGTCGGTACGCAAAAGCCTGGCCAACCTGCTGCGTTCGGCAGGTTTCGAGACCTTGTCTTTTGCTGCAGGGGACCTGTTCCTGGCCTCGGCACTGGCGCGGCAAGCGGGGTGTGTGCTGCTCGACCTGAGGATGCCTGGAATGAGCGGGCTGGCGGTGCAGCGCGAACTGGCCCGGCTGGAGTGGCGTTTGCCGGTGATCTGCATGTCGGCGCATTGGGATGAAGGGGCGGTGCGGGCGGCGATGGCGCTTGGGGCGCTGGTCTGCCTGGGCAAGCCATTTTCTGAAGAGGTGCTGCTGAAGGTGGTTGAAGATGCTTTGCTGGGCAGCCAGTGATGCCTGTGTCGGCCCTTTCGCGGGCTTGCCCGCTCCCACAGGGGCTGCACAGGCTTTGGGCCGCTTTATTCGGTGTTGGAGCAACTGTCTTGCACTGCCTGTACTGGCGTCATCGCTGGCAAGCCAGGCTCCCACAGGTACTGCACTAGGCTTTGGGCCGATGTATTCGGTGTGGGAGAAACTGTCTTGTACTGCCTGTACTGGCCTCATCGCTGGCAAGCCAGGCTCCCACAGGTACTGCACTAGGCTTTGGGCCGATGTATTCGGTGTGGGAGAAACTGTCTGGTACTGCCTGTACTGGCCTCATCGCTGGCAAGCCAGGCTCCCACAGGTACTGCACTAGGCTTTGGGCCGATGTACTCGGTGTGGGAGAAACTGTCTGGTACTGCCTGTACTGGCCTCATCGCTGGAAGCCAGGCTCCCACAGATACTGCGCTAGGCTTTGGGCCGATGTATTCGGTGTGGGAGAAACAGTCTTGCACTGCCTGTACTGGCCTCATCGCTGGCAAGCCAGGCTCCTACAGGGACTGCGCATGGCTTGAGGCCGATGCGGTCGGGGTGGGAGCTGGCTTGCCGGCGATGGGCTGCAAGGCAGCCCCGGCAATCTAACTGCTCCCCGGCCGGTACTGCAGGGCCTCGGCCAGATGCGCCCGGCCAATTGCCTGGCTACCTTCCAGATCCGCCAGGGTCCGCGCCACCTTCAGCAACCGGTGTGCCGCGCGCAACGACAGGGTCAGCCGTTCACAGGCGCCCTCCAGCCAGGCCTGGTCCGCCGCTGCCAAGCCACAATGGCGGCGCAACCCCTCAAGGTCGAGAAATGCATTCGCACACCCTTGCCGCCGCTGTTGCAGTTCACGTGCCTCGGCTACCTTGGCCGCCACATCGGCACTGGTCTCGCCGCAGGGCTGGTTGTTCAGCGTGGTGCTCTCCCGGGCCACGGTCAGGTGCAGGTCGATACGGTCCAGCAATGGCCCGGACAGCTTGTTGCGATACCGCGCGATCTGCTCGGTGCTACAGCGGCAGCGGCCAGTGGGGTCGCCCAGGTAGCCGCAAGGGCAGGGGTTCATTGCCGCCACCAGCTGGAAACGTGCGGGGAAGCGCACCTTGTCGCGGGCCCGGGCAATCACGATCTCGCCCGACTCCAGCGGTTCGCGCAACACTTCCAGCACGCGACGCTCGAATTCAGGGAGTTCATCCAGAAACAGCACGCCATGGTGGGCGAGGGTGATTTCACCCGGTTGCGGCCGGCTGCTGCCGCCGACCAGTGCCGGGCCGGAGGCGGAGTGGTGCGGATGGCGGAAGGGCCGCTGCGGCCAGCTGCTCAGTGGCGTATGGCCGCTGACCGACTGTATCGCCGCCACTTCCAGTGCTTCGTGCTCGTCCAGTGGTGGCAGCAGCCCCGGCAAGCGGCTGGCAAGCAAGGTTTTGCCGGTACCGGGAGGCCCGGTGAACAAAAGGTTGTGCGCCCCGGCCGCCGCTAGCAGCAGCGCACGCTTGGCCGCCAGTTGGCCCTGCACCTCGCTCAGGTCCGGGTACGGACGTTGCTGCAGGATCAGGCCGTTGGCGGCATACGGTGGCAACGGCACCTGGCCGTTCAGGTGGGCGACCAGTTCCAACAGGTGCCCCACTGCATACACCACCAGCCCGCCTGCCAGGCTGGCTTCCTCGGCATTCTCCCGCGGCACCACCAGCGCCCGGCCTGCTTCGCGTGCCGCCAGTGCCGCGGGCAGCACGCCCTGCACCGGGCGCAACTTGCCAGACAGCGCCAGTTCGCCCAGGCATTCGACCTCGGCAAGGGTGGCCGTTGGTACCTGGCCATCGGCGGCGAGGATGCCCAGGGCAATGGCCAGGTCATAGCGCCCGCCATCCTTGGGCAGGTCGGCGGGGGCGAGGTTCTGGGTGATGCGCCGTTGCGGATAGTTCAACCCGGAGTTGACGATGGCGCTGCGTACCCGGTCCTTGCTCTCTTTGACCGTGGTTTCCGGTAGACCGACCAGAGTGAGATGGGGCAAGCCGTTGGCCAGGTGGGTTTCGACGCTGACCGCCGGTGCCTGCACGCCCACCTGGGCGCGGCTGTGGACGAGGGCTAGGGACATGGACGCTCCGTTGTCGCTGAAGAGGGCCGCTTCCTGCGGCTTTGCAAGAATAGCGAGCACGGCCCGGGCCGGCGAAAGAAGTGTGCGTCCTGGTTTTTCAGGCAGGGGGGTTCCCCTGCATTGTCACCCCGTCGGGTTCGTGCCTGCTGTGCGCCGGAAGGGCTCAGGCGCGTACATAAACCCAGGCGGTCAGGCCCGATGCGAGCGTTACGGCCACGCGCTTGTAGTCTGCGACTTCATAGCGATCCGCCGCTGCCAGCTCTTCTTCGCTGATCTGGAAGACCATGCCGGCCACGCTGTCGTCTGCCTGGCTGCTGGGAGCGACGATAGGGTGATGGGACTTGCCGCTGGCTGCCAGCACGGCCGGGTCGGTGATCTCGACCCAGTCCTGGCGGTAGCCCAGCATACAGTCGGCTTGGCCGCTCAGTTCGCGGCCGAAGTTGGCGAGCTGCACGGCCTTGTCCTGCAAGGTGCCGTAGGAAAACAACAGTACCGGGTATGCGCTGGAGGGTTGCATTCACTCATCCTGTGGGGTCGGGTTCAGCCGGGCTTCCAGCTCGGCCACTTGTTTTTCCAAAGCCTCCAGGCGTGCGCGGGTGCGCGCCAGTACGACCATCTGGCTGTCGAATTCTTCGCGGCTGACCAGGTCCAGCTTGCTGAAGGCACCTTGCATCAGCACCTTGAACTGGCTTTCCAGTTCGGCGCGGGGCTGGGCGGTATCGCTGCTGAACAGGCGCGATGCCTGGTCGCTCAGGGCATCGAGAAGGGCTTTGGGCGCGAGCATGGGGCTGTCCACTGATACTGGGAAATGGCCGGCAGTGTAGCACGGGCGAACCTGGCCCTTGATTGCACATTGGTCCTTGTGGGAGCGGCCTTGTGTCGCGAAAGGGCTGCGCAGCAGCCCCGGGATATCGGTTGCGCAGCATGCATTGCCGGGGCCGCTGTGCGGCCCTTTCGCGACACAAGGCCGCTCCCACAAAAATCATTCGCCCTCGCCACGCGGTTGCACATTTTTCGAGCAACGCGCCAGGTCGGGATGCACCGAAATTGTGCATGTTACGCATGCTGGCGACTGGCCAATCCCGACTGATTCACATAACTCACTGTTTTCCCGTGCTTTGACGGAACTGGCAAGGTTTCTGCAAAGACCACTGCGAGCCATGCACTGATGCAGTTCCTTGTGACCAGGCAGTGCGCACGCGGAGCCGGATGCCGACGACGCGTTACAAAGCCAAGCGCTGCGCTTAGACTTGAGACGGGTTTGTTTTCCTGGGGCAAGTCCACCAAATCGGGAGAGAGTTTCATGAAGCTAGTCACAGCCATCATCAAGCCGTTCAAGCTGGACGACGTGCGCGAGTCGCTGTCGGAAATCGGCGTGCAGGGCATCACCGTCACCGAAGTCAAAGGCTTCGGTCGGCAGAAGGGCCATACCGAGCTGTATCGCGGTGCTGAATACGTGGTCGATTTTCTGCCCAAGGTGAAGATCGATGTCGCCATCGATGACAAGGACCTTGATCGGGTAATCGAAGCCATCACCAAGGCAGCCAACACCGGCAAGATCGGTGACGGCAAGATTTTCGTGGTGAATCTGGAGCAGGCGATCCGTATCCGTACCGGCGAAACCGATACCGACGCGATCTAAGCAGCAACAAAGCCTCACCAAACCCAACGCCCCAGGAGAAAACAACATGACTCTGCGTAAGATCGCAGGGCTAGGAGCCCTATTGTCCCTCGTAATGCCCGGGCTTGCCCTGGCAGAGGAAGCTGCCCCAGCGCTGAACTCCGGCGACACCGCCTGGATGCTGACCGCAACGGCGCTGGTGCTGTTCATGACCATTCCGGGCCTGGCCCTGTTCTATGGCGGCATGGTGCGATCCAAGAACGTGCTGTCGGTGATGATGCAGTGCTTTGCAATCACTGGCCTGATGAGCATTCTCTGGGTCGTCTACGGCTACAGCATGGCCTTCGATACCACCGGTATGGAAAAGGGCGTGCTCAATTTCAATTCCTTCGTCGGCGGCTTCTCCAAGGCGTTCCTCAGCGGCGTCACGCCCTCGAACCTGACCTCGGCTGCCGCGCTGTTCCCTGAAGCGGTATTCATCACCTTCCAGATGACCTTCGCCATCATCACCCCGGCGCTGATCGTCGGTGCCTTCGCCGAGCGCATGAAGTTCTCCGCGATGCTGGTGTTCATGGGCATCTGGTTCACCCTGGTCTACGCGCCGATCGCGCACATGGTCTGGAGCGGTGACGGTGCACTGATGTGGGACTGGGGCGTGCTGGACTTCGCCGGCGGCACCGTGGTGCACATCAACGCCGGTATCGCTGGCCTGGTCTGCTGCCTGGTGCTGGGCAAGCGCAAGGGCTACCCGACCACCCCGATGGCCCCGCACAACCTGGGCTACACCCTGATGGGCGCGGCCATGCTGTGGATCGGCTGGTTCGGCTTCAACGCAGGCTCTGCCGCTGCCGCCAACGGCACCGCCGGCATGGCCATGCTGGTGACCCAGATCGCCACCGCCGCCGCGGCCCTGGGCTGGATGTTCGCCGAGTGGATCGGCCACGGTAAGCCAAGCGCCCTGGGCATCGCTTCGGGTGTGGTCGCCGGCCTGGTCGCCATCACCCCGGCTGCCGGTACCGTAGGCCCGATGGGCGCCCTGGTGATCGGCCTGGTCTCGGGTGTGGTCTGCTACTTCTGCGCCACCAGCCTCAAGCGCAAGCTGGGCTATGACGACTCGCTGGATGCCTTCGGCGTGCACGGCATCGGCGGTATCATCGGCGCCATCCTCACCGGCGTGTTCGCAGCCCCGGCGCTGGGCGGCTTCGGTGCCGTCACCGACATCGGCATGCAGGTCTGGATCCAGGCCAAGGGCGTGATCTTCACCGTGGTCTACACCGCCATCGTCACTTACGTGATCCTCAAGGTGCTGGATGTGGTGATGGGCCTGCGGGTCAGCGAAGAAGAAGAGTCGGTCGGCCTCGACCTGGCTCAGCACAACGAGCGCGGCTACAACCTGTAACTGCGACGCGGTAAAAACTTGCCCGGCTTGCCGGGCATTTTTTTGCCAGATTTTTAGCATTTCCCGCACGGCAAACGGTTTATCCGACACGTTCGCGACGTAGGCGGAAATCTTACAAAACGCAGAGCATTCATGGTGCTTTGCTTTTTCTGCTGGCGCGCTAGAATGCGCGCCGAAGGGTGTTTGACGAGTAGTCCACACGCTTCGCCAGCCTTTGCTAGGCTTGCCAATAGCGTGTGGCCAGCAGGGGCTAAAGGATTTGTCAGGTCCTGCCAGGAGCAGGGCCTGCTGGGTGCCGCCTCCCATCAGGAGCGCCGACCCTAGGGCAGTGGCCTAACCCACGGCCAGTTGAATTTTCACTGGTGGCTGCCGGTCTACGGCTGCACTGGTCTATAACTAACCTGCTTTTCGCAAGTCATGAGGTAGAACATGAGCGACGACGATCTGGAAAATGATGACCTCGAAGTAGGCGACGAAGACGAGGGCGATGAAGGCCTCGAAGCGGCAGCTGATGACGGCGCCGAAGACGCTGGCGATGACGACAGCAGCCCGGCACCCGCTGCCAAGGGCAAATCCAAGGCCGCGGTCTCGGTAGACGAGATGCCGAGCATGGAAGCCAAGCAGAAGGAGCGTGACGCCCTGGCCAAGGCCATGGAAGAGTTCCTCGCTCGCGGCGGCAAGGTTCAGGAAGTCGAGGCCAATGTGGTCGCCGACCCGCCCAAGAAGCCGGACAACAAGTACGGCAGCCGCCCTATCTGAGTGGCTGATCGAAAAAAAGCCCGCCGTCGCTGCGGGCTTTTTTGTGCCTGCGGGTTATGGGTTGCCTGTGCCGGCCTCTTCGCGGGCACGCCCGCTCCCACAAGGATCGCGCAGAAGCTGAGGGGGAGGTGAACCTGTGGGAGCGGGCGTGCCCGCGAATGGGCCGCGAAGCGGCCCCTGTCAGCGCCAGCGCGCGAGGATGTCGGGCAACTGCGACAGGCGCTGGATCTCGGCGTCCGGCGCCTGTTCGCCTACCCACGCCTTGCCCTGCGGGTTGAACCACACCGCACGCAGCCCGGCGCGCTGGGCGCCGGCGATGTCATCGCCCGGGTGGTCACCGATGTGCACCGCCGCGCTGGCCTCCACGTCGCCGCGGCGCAGGGCTTCGAGGAACGGCGCCGGGTCCGGCTTGCCGATGCCGAGGTCCTCGGCACACAGGGCAAAGCGGAAATAGTCCGCCAGCCCCAGCCGGCTCACGTCGGCATTGCCGTTGGTGACCACGCCCAAGGTGTAGTGATGGCGCAGGATCTCCAGCACGGGCTGCACCTCCGGGAAGATCTCCACCTGGTGGCGGGCATGCAGGAATACTTCGAAACCTTCGTTGGCCAGCTCCTGCGCATGCTTTTCGCTGTAGCCGACTTCTTCCAGGGCATGGAACAGCACCCGTCGGCGCAGGGCGCTGATGCGGTGCTTCAGACCGGGTTCGGCCTGCACCAGGCGCTCGCGAATGGCGAACAGGTGCTCCACCGGCACGCCGCCAAGGATTGGGGCGTTGGCTTCGAGCCAGTCGCGCAGCACGACTTCCGCGCTGGCAATCACCGGCGCGGTATCCCACAGGGTGTCGTCGAGGTCGAAGGTGATCAGCTTGATGCTCATGAGTCTGTGCCTTTGCTGCGTTTGGCCCGAGGGTGGGCGCTGTCGTACACCGCGGCCAGGTGCTGGAAGTCCAGGTGGGTATAGATCTGCGTGGTGCCGATGTCGGCATGGCCGAGCATCTCTTGCACTGCGCGCAGGTCCTGGGACGATTCCAGCACGTGGCTGGCGAAGGAGTGGCGAAGCATGTGTGGGTGCAGGTGCTGGCCCAGCTCGCGCTCACCGGCTGCCTTCACCCGTTGCTGAACGGCCCGTGGGCTGATGCGGTTGCCCTGGCGGGTGATGAACACCGCGCGGTCGCGCGGGTTGCCGATGCCGCGCAGGCGGTACCAGGCCTGCAAGGCTTCGCGGGCCTTGCGGCCGACCGGCAGCACGCGAGCCTTGCCGCCCTTGCCCAGCACCTGCACCAGGCCGGCGGCGAGGTCCAGGTGATCGAGGTCGAGGTTGGTCAGCTCGGACAGGCGCAAGCCTGACGAATAGAACAGTTCGAGTATGGCCTGGTCGCGACGGGCGATGAAGTCATCGTCGACACCGCCATCGAGAAGTTGCAGGGCGCGGTCGGTGTCCAGCACCTTGGGCAGCCGGCGTTCGCCCTTGGGCGCGCTCAGGCCGCTGGCCGGGTCGTGCTGGCACAGGCCTTCGCGGTTGAGATAGCGGTACAGGCCACGCACCGCCGACAGTAGCCGGGCCAGGCTGCGCGAGGACTGGCCGTGGTGGTGCTGGCGGGCGATCAGCTGGCGCAGCTGCTGGATCTGCAGCGCCTGCCAATCGGCAATGCCGTGCTCCTTGCAGTAGGCGACCACCTTGTCCAGGTCGCGACGGTAGCCCAGCAGGGTGTGCTCGGACACCTGGCGCTCGTTGCGCAGGTGTGCGCAATAAGCCTCCAGCTGGCGTTCCATCAGCGTACCGGGCGCAGGGTCTGGGTAACGCGTGGCACAACGCGGCCAAGCACCTCGGCAATGTAGCCAAGGAACAAGGTGCCGACGCTGCTCTTGTAGTGTTGCGGGTCGCGGCTGCCGATCGCCAGCACCCCGTGCAGGCCCTGGTATTCCAGGGCAGCCACGGCGCTGGAGCCCACTTCCCGGCGCTGTTCTTCACCGAACAGGAAGGCCAGCTCGTGTTCGCGCAGGTTGCCGCTGACCGTCTTGCCGCCGCCCAGCAGGGCACCGATGGCCTGCTGCGCTTCGGCGTTGCTGACCCAGCGCCCGACCGGCGCGACGTTTTCGCCGAACAGGATCAGGCTGACGAAGGGCACCTGGAATTCCTGGCGCAGGCTGTCTTCGACCGCCATCACCACTTCTTCCAGGCTGCCGGCGTCGAGCAGGTCGAGGATCAGCCGGCGGGTCTTGTCGAACAGCCGATCGTTGTCGCGGGCCACGTCCATCAGTTGCGACAGGCGGTGGCGCATCTCGATGTTGCGGTCGCGCAGCAGCTTGAGCTGGCGCTCTACCAGCGACACGCTGTCGCCACGCTGGTGCGGGATGCGCTGTTCGATCAGCAGCTCGTCGTGCTCGGCGAAGAAGGTGGGGTGGGCGCGCAGGTACGCGACCACCGCTTCGGCATCGAGCTCGGCGGACTGCTGGGGTACAACCTGGGGCTGATCGGTCATGGCGGTTACTCGCTTAGAGACGAACCTGTCCTTCGTAGACGCGTACGGCCGGGCCGGTCATCAGCACGGGCTTGCCGGGGCCGGCCCATTCGATGTGCAGGCGGCCACCAGGCAGGTCGAGGGATACCGGGGAGTCCATCCAGCCCTGGCTGATCGCCGCCACGGCGGCGGCGCAGGCGCCGGTGCCGCAGGCCTGGGTTTCGCCCGCACCACGTTCCCACACACGCAGGTTGGCGCGGTGGCGGTCGATGACCTGGAGGAAGCCGGCATTCACCCGCTGCGGGAAGCGTGGGTGGTTTTCGATCTTCGGGCCCAGCTGGTGCACAGGGGCGGTACGCACATCGTCGACACGCAGCACGGCATGCGGGTTACCCATGGACACGGCGGCAATCGAATGCACCTGGCCGTCGACTTCCAGTGGGTAGTTCAGCGCCTGCTCGTCGGCGACGAAGGGGATTTCGGCAGGGATGAAGCGCGGTGGGCCCATGTCGACACTGATCTGGCCGTCGTTCTGCACGTCCAGCTCGATGATGCCGCTCTTGGTTTCCACGCGGATGCGCTTTTTCGCGGTCAGGCGCTTGTCCAGCACGAAGCGGGCGAAGCAGCGCGCACCGTTGCCGCACTGCTCGACCTCGGAGCCGTCGGCATTAAAGATGCGGTAGCGGAAGTCCACTTCCGGGTTGTTCGGCGCCTCGACGATCAGCAACTGGTCGAAGCCGATGCCGGTGTGGCGGTCACCCCATTGCTTGGCGTGCTTGGGCTGGATGTGCGCGTGCTGGCTGACCAGGTCGAGGACCATGAAGTCGTTGCCCAGCCCATGCATCTTGGTAAAACGCAGCAGCATGGGCTTACTCCGGCAGCAGGCTTTCGCCAGCGTACAATTCGGCGATGGTCTCGCGGCGGCGTACTTCGAAGGCCTGGTCGCCGTCGACCAGGATTTCAGCGCAACGGCCACGGGTGTTGTAGTTGGAGCTCATGACAAAACCATAGGCGCCCGCGGACTGTACGGCCAGCAGGTCACCTTCGGCCAGGTTCAGCACGCGGTCCTTGCCGAGGAAGTCGCCAGTCTCGCAGATCGGGCCGACCAGGTCGTAGGCACGGCCTTCGCCTGCGCGTGGCTTGACCGCGCTGACACCCATCCAGGCCTGGTACAGGGCCGGGCGGATCAGGTCGTTCATCGCCGCATCGATGATGGCGAAGTCCTTGTGCTCGGTGTGCTTGAGGTATTCCACGCGGGTCAGCAGGACGCCGGCGTTGGCCACGATGTAGCGGCCCGGCTCGAACACCAGGGCCAGGTCGCGGTCGCCGACGCGCTCGCGGATCGCCTTGATGTAGTCGGCCACCAGCGGCGGCTCCTCATCGCGGTAACGCACGCCGACACCGCCACCCAGGTCCAGGTGGCGCAGGTGGATGCCGCACTCGGCCAGGCGGTCGACCAGCACCAGCAGGCGGTCGAGGGCATCGAGGAAAGGCTCGACGGTGGTCAGTTGCGAGCCGATGTGGCAGTCGACGCCGACCACTTCCAGGTTCGGCAACTGCGCGGCCCGCACGTAGATGGCCTCGGCGTCGGCGATGGCGATGCCGAACTTGTTCTCTTTCAGGCCGGTGGAGATGTACGGGTGGGTACCGGCGTCGACGTCCGGGTTGACCCGCAGCGAGACCGGGGCAACCTTGCCCATCTCGGCGGCCACCACTTGCAGGCGCTCCAGTTCGTCGGTGGATTCGACGTTGAAGCAGTGCACGCCGACTTCCAGGGCGCGGCGCATGTCGTCGCGGGTCTTGCCGACACCGGAGAACACCACGCGGTCGGCACGGCCGCCAGCGGCCAGCACGCGCTCCAGCTCACCGCCGGAGACGATGTCGAAGCCTGCGCCCAGGCGCGCCAGCACGTTGAGCACGCCGAGGTTGGAGTTGGCCTTGACCGCGAAACACACCAGGTGCTCGGTGCCTTGCAGGGCGTCGGCGTAGCTACGGTACTGGGCCTCGATGTGGGCGCGCGAATACACGTAGGTCGGGGTGCCGTAGCGTTCGGCGATGGCCGACAGGCCCACGCCTTCCGCGAACAGCTCGCCGTCGCGGTAGTTGAAAGCGTTCATCTGGTTTCCTTACTGCGCTGGCGACTGCTCGGGCTCGAGCTCCGGCTCTGGCTGCTGCTCTTGTACCGGGGCCGGCTTGGCTTTTGGCTGGTGCTGGTGCGACTTGTGCGCTTTGCCGTTATCGCCGTCCTCTGGCAGATACAGCGGGCCTTTCTGGCCGCAGGCCGAAACGAGGCAGGCAACAGCGACCAGCGCCGCGAGGGAGGAAATCAGGCGCTTCATGGGTGAAATCCTTAGAAATATGCAGTATTGCGCCCGAGTATACCGAGCGACCGACGGCTTGCCTATGCAAGGGCCGGCCCGCCGGGCGGGCTATTCTTACCGCCTGCAAGGGCCCCTGTGGGAGCGGGCTTGCCCGCGAACACCGGCAAAGCCGGTGCCACACACCGCGGCGTCTGCTTCGCGGGCATGCCCGCTCCCACAGGCTTTGAGTTTATGCCAGTGAAGGTAGCGGCTAAACCTTTGCATTCGGCGGCAAGCGCCCGTATCTTGCCGGGCTTGCCTGTAACGCAGCCAATTTCGAGGTTCCTGCAATGAGTTTGAGTGAAGCGCGTTTCCATGATCTGGTCGACGCGACCCAACAGGCCCTGGAAGACCTGTTCGACGAGAGCGGCCTGGACCTGGACATGGAGAACTCCGCTGGCGTCCTCACCGTCAAGTTCGAAGGCGGCGCCCAGCTGATCTTCAGCCGCCAGGAGCCGCTGCGCCAGCTGTGGCTGGCCGACCGTTCCGGCGGTTTCCACTTCGACTACGACGAAGACAGCGGCAAGTGGGTGTGCGAGAAGAGCGAGGAGCTGCTGGGCGAAATGCTCGAGCGCATCGTCTGGGAGCGGGCCGGCGAGAAGCTGGACTTCGACGAGATCTGACATGAGCAGCACCCAGGCCCGGCCGCCCAAGCCGCTCTACAGCAACGTCAGCCCCGCAGTACCGTCGCCCTGCATCAGCGTTTGCCGGCTGGACGAACAGCGGGTCTGCACGGGTTGCCACCGGCATGTCGAGCACATCCGCGAATGGCGTTCGGCCGATGACGAACGGCGCCGGCAGATCTGCCGCGAGGCCCAGGCCCTGCGCGACCAGGCTAAGGCACACTGATCGCAGGGGCTTGAGTATTTACCCGGCTGTGGTAACGTCGGGTTCTGCGTCGGTGACGCCAAAGCCTTCACAAACCCCGCCCTTGGGCGGGGTTTTGCTTTATCTGCACGATGAAAACCGCCTGTTCAAAGGAGTCTGACTGGATCATGAGCACCAAGCCTTCCCTCATCCTCACCCGATTGGACGTACAACGTCTGGAGCGTCTGATCGACAGCCTCGACGAGAGTACGCCGGGTGTGCTCGCCCTGCAGGACGAGCTGGACCGCGCCGAGCAGGTGGTCGGTCACGAGGAAGTCCCGGCTGGCGTGGTGACCATGAACTCGCGCGTGCACTGCCGTGAGGAAGCCAGCGGCAAGGACTACCACCTGACCCTGGTGTACCCGAAGGATGCCGGGCCGGAAGGCAAGGTCTCGATCCTGGCGCCGATCGGTTGCGCCTTGCTGGGGTTGTCGGTGGGCGCGCAGATCGACTGGCCGGCGCCGGGGGGCAAGACCCTCAAGCTGAAGCTGCTGGAAGTGGAATACCAGCCGGAAGCGGCGGGCGATTTTGACCTGTAAGGGCCAGGGGGCCGCTTTGCGGCCCATCGCGACACAAGGCCGCTCCTACAATGTCCGCGTAGCCCCCATGAATTGGGTTTGCACGATCGATGTAGGAGCGGCCTTGTGTCGCGAAAGGGGTGCAACGCGCCCCCGGCAATTCAAGCCTCTTGCGCCAAAACCTGCTCCAACCCCTCGTTCAAAGCCTGCTCCAGCTCCCGCTTGTAGCGCAGGTACAGCTGCGTCGACCCCAGCCGGTCATCCAGCAACTCGGACAAATCCAGGTCAGTGATGTAGCAGCGATACTGCCCTGCGCCACGTCGCTGCCCGATGATCTGCCGGGCCGCTACCGCATACAGCTGTTCACCATGCTCCAGTTCGGAAAACTCCTGCTGGTCGCAATACAGCGTCACGTGCGCCGCACCCGCCACCCCGGCCTGGATGATCGCCTGCACCTCATAGTAAGGCTGGTCGCTACCCTCGAACGGGGCCTGGCGCGGCTCGATGCTGCGCGCCTTGCCTGGCCCGGAAGGCAACAGTTGCGCGTAGTGGATGTCCAGTGAGGCCGCGCGCTGGGTGTCCAGCGGCAGCCGGGCATCACGGCGCATCACCACCGAGCGCAGAAAGCGCTGCAGAGGCAACAGCAGGTGGGCTTCGTCGTGCAGGGGCAGGCGTTGCTGCCACAGGGCATTGTATTCATCCAGCACGTACAGCTCGGCCCAGCCACCCTGCAGGCGGTAGAACACCTGGATGCAGGCCGGCCGGCCCTGCTCCAGCACCAGGTGCAGGTCGTGGTCCTGCAGGGCGTTGGCATCCAGGTACAGCGGGCTGTAGGCGCTACGTTCTTCGCCCAGGTGGTCCAGCAGTGCCTCGTGCTCGGCCAGGGTGGTGAGGCCGACATGCCCGGCCAGCAGCTCCAGCACATGGGTGTGCTGGGCCACCTGCAGCAGGTAGCGGTGGCTCAGGCCCTGGTCCAGCAGCAGCTGCACGGTGTCGAAGATTTCCTCCACGCGTTGGCCGATGGCCTGCGCGCGGCTGTGGCAGAAGCAGCGCACCCGCACCCTCGGCCGGTGGCCGCGCAGCACGGGGCTGTTGAGGAAGTCGCGCAGGCAGCGCACCAGCGCGTGCTCGCCGTCATAGCGCTGGACCAGTACCTCGTTCCAGCTGTTGAGGGTGACCTGGTCCAGGGTCAGGACCAGGTTTTCGCGCACGCCTGCATAGCTCAACGAGTCGGTACGCTCGGTGGTCATCAGGATGTTCAGGTCGCGGTGGTGGCGCAGTGGGTCGATGGCGACGTTGACCAGCAGCAGCACCTCGTCGGCAACGCTGGGTTGCAGCAGGCGTACTTCGCTGACGGTCGGCAAGGGCAGGGGGATGCTCTGCTGCAGGCAGCCGACCAGGTTGAACAGCTCGAATTCGCTGAGGTCGCTGACACCCGGGTGCAGCGCCAGACGCGTGCTGCTGTCGATCACCCCGTTGCGATGGGCCCAGGTCAGCAGTTCGAGTAGTTCGCGGCAACGCTTGAGCGGGCTGAAGTGGTCCACCTCATGGGGGCTCAGGTTGCCGGTGTACAGCTCCCAGTGGTGGCTGCCGGGCTCTTTGCGGTTAGGCGCCTGGACCAGGGTGAGGGTGCCTTCGGCCAGGTCCGGGGCGATACCGGGGTTGATCACTTCGACCTTGCCGGCGCGGCGCTCGAAGGCCGCGTAAAGGCGCCGGCCCAGCACATTGAGATCGCGCTGGTCGGCGCGGCTGCTGGCGTTCTGAGTGCGGGCGAACTGGCTGAGAAAGCGGTAGCTGTGGTTCAGTTCGGCCACCAGCTCGCGGCGCTCGACGGCAACCTGCTGCACTTTCCATTGGTTGCGACTGTCCAGCAGGGCCAACTGGCGCTCGTCCCAGCCCCACTCGTCGGTCAGGCGCTGCAACAGCCGGCGTTGCCAGCCATTGGCCCGGGCCGGGTCGCTGAGCTTCTTGTTCACCTTCAGGTACAGGCTGCGCCGCACCAACTCCAGGCGCGCGTGTTCACCACGCTGCAGCAGGTAGCGCTCGATGCGCCGGTACACCATCACGTACGGGTCCAGCTCGTCGAGGTCGAGCTGGTTGGCAAACACCGCCTGCTTGTAGTCCAGGCTCAGGCAGCGTACTGCGGGGTGTTCGCTGGCATAGGCCTCGGTCAGCAGCAGCTTGAGCAGCGACTTGTAGGGCGAGTCGATGCCTTTGAACAGTTGCCACAAGCCGGCGCCGACGAACTCGCCGGGCGGAATGTGCGCCAGGTTGCCGAGGTCGAGGGCGTCCTGGCTGCGGATGAAACGCTTGGAAAGCAGGGTCTGGGTATAGGCGTGGTAATCGTGTTCCTGGTAGACCGGCACCAGCCACCACAGTGGTGTGCGCCCGGCCAGCCAGATAGTGGTGCGGTAGAACTCGTCCAGCAGGAGGTAGTGCTGGGTGGTGCCGCAATCGTCGGAACCGAGCTGGCCCTCGCGTTGGCCCTGGGCGAAACCTTGCGTGTCGATCAGGAAGAAGTGTGCCTCGGCACCCAGGCTTTCCGCCCATGCCTCCAGCAGTTGGCATTTGCGGCGCAACTCGCCCAGCAGCTCGTCGGCCAGACCGGGTGCATGGCACACCCACATGTCCATGTCGCTGTGCTCGGCCTGGGCCAGCGAGCCCAGGCTGCCCATCAGGAACAGTCCGTGGATCGGCCGCGGCGGGTTGCCATGGCGGGCCTTGTAGGTGAACGAGCGGGCCAGGCGCTGGGCCTCGACTACCAGGTCGGCGCTTGGCTCGTAGCCCGATACGCCGGCGGGGGTGCTGCCGGAGACATAGCCCGGCAGCAACGGGTGGTTTACATGAAACAGCAGCGGCAGCAGCGTCAGCACCTGTTGCTGGCGCGTCGACAGGCCCTCCAGGGCCCGCTGCAGCCGGCCCTGGTTGAGTCGCAGGAAGCGCGCACGCAATGTCGCCAGGACCTTGCGGTCGATGCCTTCGTCCAGGTCGGGGCGGATTTCGTGGGGGTGGTTCATTGCGCACTCGGGCAGGCCAGCGGAGCTGTGGCGAGTGTAGCCTGAGTGGCGGGGTCGGATAAGCGGCAATTGAAATATTGGCGCCATTTTCCCAGCGCGCGTGGGCGGCGGCTGCAGCTTTCATTGCGCTTGAGGCATGATGGGGGCCTCAAGCTGATTGCGAGGTTTTCCGATGCGTGTGTGGATCGATGCCGACGCCTGCCCCAAGGCGGCCAAGGATCTGATCGTCAAGTTCGCCCTCAAGCGCAAGTTCGAGGTAGTGATGGTGGCGGGCCAGGCTGTGGCCAAGCCGGCGTTCGCGATCGTGCGCCTGATCGTGGTGCCCAGCGGCATGGACGCGGCCGATGATTACCTGGTGGAGCACGCCGTGCCTGGCGAGCTGGTGATCTGCAGTGACGTGCCGTTGGCCGACCGCCTGGTGAAAAAGGGCGTGGCGGCACTGGACCCGCGCGGGCGCGAGTTCGACGAGCGCAACATGGGTGATCGGCTGGCGGCGCGCAACCTGTTCACCGAGCTGCGCGAGCAGGGCCAGGTGGGGGGAGGGCAGGCGCCTTATGGCGAGCGCGAGAAGCAGGCGTTTGCCAATGCGCTGGACCGGATCATTGCCCGGTTGTCCAGAGCCTGAAGCGACCCGGCTGGCGGGATGGACACGACGTGTGGGAGCGGCCTTGTGTCGCGAAAGGGCCGCGAAGCGGCCCCAGGATTTCAGCTTCGCCGCATAAATTGCCGGGGCCGCGCTGCGGCCCTTTCGCGACACAAGGCCGCTCCCACAGGGACCGCGTCAGATTCTGAATCTTGCACCCGTTATTCGTGCGTCAGCTCCAGCACCCGGTCCACCAGCTTGTAGATCCCGCCAGCCGCTTCACTGATCGACTTGGCCTCCATGTACGCCGGGGTGGTCACCAGCTTGCGCTGGGTGTCCTCGACAATATCGTGCACATCGCACTCTTCATGGGTGCCACCCATCTTCGTCACGGCCGCCGCGGTGCCGGCGTCGGTACCGATGGTGCAGACCACGCCTGGCCCGTAGATCTTCGCCGCCAGCGCCGGCGAGATGCAGATCAGGCCAACTGGCTTGCAGGCATCGGCAAAGGCTTCGGCCAGGGCCAGTACATCCGGGTGGACGCTGCAGTTGGCGCCTTCCACGGCAAAGTTGGACAGGTTCTTCGCCGCCCCGAAACCGCCCGGCACGATCAGCGCATCGAAGTCTTCGGCCTTGGCCTCGCGGATGTCCTTGACCTCGCCGCGGGCAATGCGCGCCGACTCCACCAGCACATTGCGCGATTCGGGCATTTCCTCGCCGGTCAGGTGGTTGATCACATGCATCTGCGCAATGTTCGGCGCGAAGCACTGCACCTGCGCACCACGCTGGTCGAGGCGCAGCAGGGTGATCACGCTTTCGTGGATTTCGGCGCCGTCATAAACGCCACAGCCGGAAAGAATCACCGCTACTTTTTTTGTCATGCTTTTTACTCCAGTGTCGAGGCGCTAAATGTCCTCTAGTTTGGCAGATGTAGCCATAGGGATTCCTGCAAGCGCGGCCTAATCTTGGCGGATAACACCTGAGGTCGTACCCATGGACCTGATCCTGCTGGCCGTGCCGTTCTTCTTCGTGCTGATCGCCGTCGAACTGCTGGCCGACCGTGTGCGCGGCCAGCGCAACTTCACCCTGGCCGACTCGATCAACAGCCTCAGCACCGGTGCGCTGTCGACCAGTACCGGGTTGCTGACCAAAGGGGTGGGGCTGGTGACCTATACCCTGGCGTTCGAGCACATGGCGTTGCTGCGCCTGCCGCCGCAGGCCTGGTGGGTGTGGCTGCTGGCCTTTGTCCTGTACGACTTCTGCTACTACTGGCTGCATCGTCTTGGCCACGAGCGCAACGTGCTGTGGGCTGCGCACTCGGTGCATCACCAGAGCGAGGAATACAACCTCACCACGGCGCTGCGCCAGACCAGCAGCGGGTTCATCTTCTCGTGGCTGTTCTACCTGCCGCTGGCGTTGCTCGGTGTGCCGCCGCTGGTGTTCATCACGGTGGCGTCGCTCAACCTGCTGTACCAGTTCTGGGTGCATACCCGGCACATTCCCAAGCTGGGCTGGCTTGAGTGGGTGTTGATCACGCCATCCAACCATCGCGTCCACCATGCGCAAAATCCTGCTTACTTGGATCGCAATTACGGCGGCGTGTTCATTCTCTGGGATCGTCTGTTCGGCACCTTCAAAGAGGAAGACCCGGCCGAGCCGGTGGTGTTCGGGGTGACCACGCCGCTGGCCAGCTGGAACCCGCTGTGGGCCAACCTGCAGTTCTATGCCCAGCTCTGGCACGACGCCCGTCGCGCCGGCAGCCTGTGGGACAAACTGCGCATCTGGTTCATGCCCACCGGCTGGCGCCCGGCCGATGTGGCCGCACGCTACCCGCAGGCCAAGCAGGACCTGGCGTTGTTTCGCAAGTTCGAGGTTGCCTTGGGCCGTCCGCAGCAGGCCTATGTGGCGGCGCAATTCGTGGGTTACGTGGCGCTGGGCAGCTATCTGATGGAGGTGGCCGAACGCGTGCCAACCGCCGCCCTGGTACTCGGCTGGGCGCTGATGGCGTTTGGCTTGTTCGTGCTTGGCGCGCTGCTGGAGAACCGGCCATGGGCCGTGCGCCTGGAGCTGGTACGGCTGCTTGCGAATGCGCCGGCGCTGTACCTGGCCGGCGCACTGGGCCTAGCGGTGGTCGTGCCGCTGGCCTGGTTGCTGCTCGTGGCTTACAGCCTGCTCAGCCTCTGGGGCCTGGGCCTTGCCCGCCGCCTTGCGCTCCGCGCGCAACGTGCGGAAGCGCCGGCGCAGCCACAGCAGGCCGCCCAGCGCCAACAGGCCACCGAGCACCCATAGCTCGTAGCGCTTCACGTTGCCCAGCAGGCCTTCGAGGATGGCGCCGAAGTGATACGCGGCCGCGCCCAGGGCCACTGCCCAGATGGCCGCCCCAAGACCATTCAGCAGCAGATAGCGGCGTGGCGGGTAGCCGGACAGGCCAATGGCCACCGGCATGACCGTGCGCAGGCCATACACGAAGCGGAAACTCAGCACCCAGATGTCGGGATGGCGACGGATGTGGTCCAGCGCCCGGTCACCCATCGCCTGCCAGCGCGGTTTGCGTGCCAGGATCCTGCGCCCGTGGCGACGGCCCATGAAGTACCACAGCTGGTCGCCGGCATAGCTGCCGAAAAACGCCACCAGGCACACCAGGTTGATGTCCATGTAACCGCGGAACGCAAGGAATCCCGCAAGCACCAGAATGGTCTCGCCTTCGAAGAAGGTGCCTAGAAAAAGGGCGAAGTAGCCGAAATCCTGCAGGAATTGTTGAAGCATTTTCTGAGGTGCTGGCGAAATGAACGCGAAGCCTACCCCTTCGCGCGCGTTCGTGAAAGTGTCCAAATGTGTCTCGACATGAACAATTCCTGCTCGGAGAATGCCAGAAGCCACGCGCCATGGCTTGCCCTGGCATGTAACACAGGCGTCATAATGGGCGCTTATCTTGCCGCTCAATAGATGATAGGGCGTTAACGTCCTCAGGAACGCCAGATGAATAATGAAGTGCTAACCCCTGTCGCGATCAAGGATGCCCAGGAGCTCCCCGAAGAGATGGTGCAGACCCCGCCAGACCTGCCGCCGGCGCCCCTGCCTGCCGCGGAACCGGTGGCAGAAACTGCGGCTCCGGCCCCCGCGCCGGCCCCTGCAATCATCATCCCAGGCCTGGACGACAGCAGCCTGTACATTCATCGCGAACTCTCGCAGCTGCAGTTCAATATCCGTGTGCTGGAACAGGCGCTGGACGAGAGCTACCCGCTGCTCGAACGCCTCAAGTTCCTGTTGATCTTCTCCAGCAACCTCGACGAGTTCTTCGAGATCCGCGTCGCCGGCCTGAAGAAGCAGATCAACTTCGCCCGTGAGCAGGCCGGTGCCGACGGCCTGCAGCCGCACCAGGCGCTGGCACGCATCAGCGACCTGGTGCACAGCGAAGTGGAGCGCCAGTACGCGATCCTCAACGACGTGCTGCTGCCAGAGCTGGAAAAGCACCATATCCGCTTCATCCGCCGGCGTTACTGGACACCCAAGCTCAAGACCTGGGTGCGCCGCTACTTCCGCGACGAAATCGCCCCGATCATCACCCCGATCGGCCTCGACCCGACCCACCCGTTCCCGCTGCTGGTGAACAAGAGCCTCAACTTCATCGTCGAGCTCGAGGGTGTCGACGCCTTCGGCCGCGATTCGGGCCTGGCGATCATCCCGGCCCCGCGTCTGCTGCCGCGGGTCATCCGGGTGCCGGAAGAGGTGGGTGGCCCGGGCGCCAACTATGTATTCCTGTCGTCGATGATTCATGCGCACGCCGACGACCTGTTCCAGGGCATGAAGGTGAAGGGCTGCTATCAGTTCCGCCTGACCCGTAACGCCGACCTGGCGCTGGACTCCGAAGAGGTCGACGACCTGGCCCGCGCCCTGCGCGGCGAGCTGTTCTCGCGCCGCTACGGTGACGCCGTGCGCCTGGAGGTGGCCGACACCTGCCCGAAACACCTGTCGGACTACCTGCTCAAGCAGTTCAGCCTCAGCGAAAGCGAGCTGTACCAGGTCAACGGCCCGGTCAACCTTACCCGCCTGTTCAGCATCACCGGTCTGGACAGCCACCCCGAGCTGCAGTACACGCCGTTCACCCCGGCGATCCCCAAGCTGCTGCAGAACGCCGACAACATCTTCAGCGTGATCGGCAAGCAGGACATCCTGCTGATGCACCCGTTCGAGTCCTTCACCCCGGTGATCGACCTGCTGCGCCAGGCCGCCAAGGACCCGCACGTGCTTGCCGTGCGCCAGACCCTGTACCGTTCCGGGGCCAACTCGGAAATCGTCGACGCGCTGGTGGACGCGGCGCGTAACGGCAAGGAGGTCACTGCGGTGATCGAGTTGCGGGCACGCTTCGACGAAGAGTCCAACCTGCAGATGGCCAGCCGCCTGCAAGCGGCCGGTGCGGTGGTGATCTACGGCGTGGTCGGCTTCAAGACCCACGCCAAGATGATGCTGATCCTGCGCCGCGAGCAGGGCGAGATCGTGCGTTATGCGCACCTGGGCACCGGTAACTACCACGCCGGCAACGCCCGCCTGTACACCGACTACAGCCTGCTGACCTCCGACGACGCCCTCACCGAGGACGTCGGCAAGCTGTTCAGCCAGCTGATCGGCATGGGCAAGACCCTGCGCATGAAGAAACTGCTGCACGCGCCGTTCACCCTGAAGAAGGGCATGCTCGACATGATCGCGCGGGAAACCCAGTTCGCCCTCGAAGGCAAGCCGGCGCATATCATCGCCAAGTTCAACTCGCTGACCGACGCCAAGGTCATCAAGGCGCTGTACAAGGCCAGCCAGTCGGGCGTGAAGATCGACCTGGTGGTGCGTGGCATGTGCTGCCTGCGCCCAGGCATTCCGGGGGTTTCGCACAACATTCAGGTGCGCTCGATCATCGGCCGCTTCCTCGAGCACACGCGGGTGTTCTACTTCCTCAATGGCGGCGAAGAGCAGATCTACCTGTCCAGTGCCGACTGGATGGAGCGCAACCTCGACAAGCGTGTCGAGACCTGCTTCCCGGTGGAAGGCAAGAAGCTGTTGCTGCGGGTGAAGAAGGAGCTGGAAGGCTACCTGACCGACAACACCCACGCCTGGACCCTGCAGCCGGACGGGCGCTACGTGCGCAGCACGCCAACCGGCAACCAGAACCCGCGCAGTGCCCAGGCGACCCTGCTGGAGCGCCTGAGCAACCCGGTCCTCAACGTACGCTGAGGACGAAGCCGACCCGGGCCAGCCACTCCGCCTCGTTGGCGAAGTCGGCCTGGGTCAGCTGGTTCTGTTCCAGCCAGCCCTCAGGGAAGGCCACATCCAGGCTGCTGTCGGCAGCCTTGAGCTCGACCTTCGGCATCTGCTGGTTGCCACGGATGTGGTGGAACAGGATGGCGAAGCGCAGCAGCACGCACAGGCGCAGCAGCTTGACCCCTTCCTCACCCAGCTCGGCGATCTTGTCCTTGGGGATGTTGCGGCGGTGGCCGCGCACCAGCAAGGCCATCATCTGCTGGTCCTCGCGGGAGAAACCCGACAGGTCGGAGTGTTCGATCAGGTAGGCACCGTGCTTGTGATAGTGGTAGTGGGCGATATCCAGGCCGATTTCGTGCACTTTCGCCGCCCAGCCCAGCAGATCGCGCCAATTCCCGGCTTTGAGGTCCCACGCGTCGGCCACTTGGTCGAAGGCGTGCAATGCCTTGCGCTCGACGCGCGCAGCCTGGCCCTGGTCCACGTGGTAGCGTTCCATCAGCGAGTTCAGGGTGCGTTCGCGCACGTCTTCGTGGTGGTGGCGGCCCAGCAGGTCGAACAGCACGCCTTCGCGCAGGGCGCCGTCGCAGTGGTCCATGCGCTGCAGTTCCAGGGCATCGAAGATCGCTTCGAGAATCGCCAGGCCCGCCGGGAAGATGGTGCGGCGGTCCGGCTTGACGCCTTCGAAGTCGATCTTGTCGACCTCGCCAAGCTTGAACAGCTTGCGCTTGACCCAGGCCAGCCCCTCGGCGTTGACCTCGCCATTGCCCAGGCCGCCTGACTTGATGGCGGCGCCGATGGCACGAATGGTACCGGACGAGCCGATGGCCTCGTCCCAGGTCAGGCGGTGCAGGGCATTCTCGATGCTCATCAGCTCGAGGCGCGCGGCGGTGTAGGCCTGCGCGTAGCGGGCCGGGGTGATCTTGCCGTCGCGGAAGTAGCGCTGGGTGAAGCTGACGCAGCCCATCTGCAGGCTTTCGCGCAGCAGCGGCTCGAAGCGCTGGCCGATGATGAACTCGGTACTGCCGCCGCCGATATCGGCCACCAGGCGCTTGCCGGGTGTATCGGCCAGGGTGTGCGACACACCCAGGTAGATCAGGCGCGCTTCTTCACGGCCGGAGATCACTTCGACCGGGTGGCCAAGGATGGCTTCGGCGCGCTGGATGAATTCGTTGCGGTTGCGCGCTTCGCGCAAGGCGTTGGTACCCACGATGCGCACCGAGCCTGCCGGCATGCCGTTGATCAGTTGGGAAAAGCGCTTGAGGCAATCCAGGCCTCGTTCCATTGCCTCTTCACTGAGCTTGCGTTCTTCGTCGATGCCAGCGGCCAGCTGAACCTTCTCGCCGAGCCGCTCGAGAATGCGGATTTCGGTATGGTGGGCCTTGGCCACGACCATGTGAAAGCTGTTGGAGCCAAGGTCGATGGCGGCGATCAGGGACAGGTTCTTCGCGATGGTTTGCGGCATGATCTGGTTGTTCTCGGTCGTTAACCCGGCAATCGTGCCACGATAGCAGGCTGTCGCCAACGCGTGGTACATAGCCGTTGAGCTGGCCTTGATGCAAGGCAATGTGCCATTCGATGCTATGACGTTTGTATGACAGTTTCGATTCGTGGCGTCTTGCACAACTATAGTTACACTCAATCGTCCGCGGCTTCCTGTAGGAGACGGGTGCGGCTATGATGGGCAACGTTTTTTATTGCTTACGACCTTGGAGATTTCCATGAGCGACAAAATCAAACACGTCACCGACGCCAGCTTCGAAGCCGACGTACTGCAGGCTCAAGGCCCGGTGCTGGTCGACTACTGGGCTGAATGGTGCGGCCCATGCAAGATGATCGCTCCGGTTCTGGACGACATCGCTGCTACCTACGAGGGCAAACTGACCGTCGCCAAGCTGAACATCGACGAGAACCAGGAAACCCCGGCCAAGCACGGCGTGCGTGGTATCCCGACGCTGATGCTGTTCAAGAACGGCAACGTCGAAGCCACCAAGGTCGGCGCCCTGTCCAAATCGCAGCTGGCCGCGTTCCTCGACGCCCACCTGTGATATGAAAAAGCCCCGCAGATGCGGGGTTTTTTTTGCCTCTGCAAAGGCAGTCTTGCCCATGTAGGAGCAGCCTTGTGCTGCGAAAGGGCCGGTAAGGCTGACGTTGTCGCTGCGGCTGATGGCCTCTTCGCAGCACAAGGCTGCTCCTACTGACAGGTGTGTTGCAGCAGAAAATGGCAGGGCAAAACCACTAGACGTCGAAAAAAGCAAGTGTTACATTCGGCCTCGCACTGCTTCTCCAGTGCCCTCTACACGCCGTCGCCGAAGCATCCCTAATTCGAATCAGTACGCGATCCTGTCGCCATCTAGCGGCGCGGCCTCATTAAGCCAGAAGCTTAATTCTCCCTTCTTACATGATTACGTCACTCCCCTTATGAACCTGACTGAACTCAAGCAAAAGCCGATTACCGATCTTTTGGAAATGGCCGAACAGATGGGCATCGAAAACATGGCCCGTTCGCGCAAACAGGACGTGATTTTCGCCCTGCTGAAGAAGCACGCGAAAAGCGGCGAAGAGATCTCGGGTGACGGCGTGCTGGAGATTCTCCAGGATGGTTTCGGTTTCCTGCGTTCGGCTGATGCGTCCTACCTGGCCGGCCCTGACGATATCTACGTCTCGCCCAGCCAGATCCGTCGCTTCAACCTGCGTACCGGTGACACCATCGTCGGCAAGATCCGCCCGCCGAAGGAAGGGGAGCGTTACTTCGCCCTGCTGAAGGTCGACACCATCAACTTCGACCGCCCGGAAAACGCGAAGAACAAGATCCTGTTCGAAAACCTGACGCCGCTGTTCCCGAACAAGCGCCTGAAGATGGAAGCCGGTAACGGCTCCACCGAAGACCTGACCGGCCGCGTCATCGACCTGTGCGCCCCGATCGGCAAAGGCCAGCGTGGCCTGATCGTTGCTCCGCCGAAAGCGGGCAAGACGATCATGTTGCAGAACATCGCGGCCAACATCACCCGCAACAACCCCGAGTGCCACCTGATCGTCCTGCTGATCGACGAGCGCCCGGAAGAAGTGACCGAAATGCAGCGCACCGTGCGCGGCGAAGTGGTTGCTTCCACCTTCGACGAGCCGCCAACCCGCCACGTGCAGGTTGCCGAAATGGTGATCGAGAAGGCCAAACGCCTGGTCGAGCACAAGAAGGATGTGGTCATCCTGCTGGACTCCATCACCCGTCTGGCGCGTGCCTACAACACCGTGATCCCGAGCTCCGGCAAGGTACTGACCGGTGGTGTCGACGCCCACGCCCTGGAGAAGCCAAAGCGCTTCTTCGGTGCCGCGCGTAACATCGAGGAAGGCGGTTCGCTGACCATCATCGCCACCGCGCTGGTCGAAACCGGCTCGAAGATGGACGAAGTGATCTACGAAGAGTTCAAGGGCACCGGCAACATGGAGCTGCCGCTGGACCGCCGCATCGCCGAGAAGCGCGTGTTCCCGGCCATCAACATCAACCGTTCCGGTACCCGCCGCGAAGAGCTGCTGACCGCCGACGACGAACTGCAGCGCATGTGGATCCTGCGCAAGCTGCTGCACCCGATGGACGAAATCGCCGCCATCGAGTTCCTGGTCGACAAGCTCAAGCAGACCAAGACCAACGACGAGTTCTTCCTGTCGATGAAGCGCAAGTAAGCGTTTCAGGCCAGGCAGTAATTGGGGCCGCTTTGCGGCCCTTCGCGGGCACGCCCGCTCCCACAGGCTCAGTGTGATCCTTGTGGGAGCGGGCGTGCCCGCGAAGGGGCGCGAAGCGGCCCCAATGCATTTTTGCCCCCAAACAAAGCCCGAACGGCGCTACACTCTGCACCCCCGACCGATACGGCCAACACGAGGCTCCTGCATGCAGTATCGCGACTTGCGCGACTTCATCCGTGGCCTGGAACAGCGCGGCGAGCTCAAGCGCATCCAGGTTCCGATCTCCCCCGTCCTGGAAATGACCGAGGTCTGCGACCGCACCCTGCGTGCCAAGGGCCCTGCATTGCTGTTCGAAAAGCCCACCGGCTTCGACATCCCGGTGCTGGGCAACCTGTTCGGCACCCCGGAGCGCGTTGCCATGGGCATGGGCGCCGAGTCGGTCGATGAACTGCGGGAAATCGGCAAGCTGCTGGCCTTCCTCAAGGAGCCTGAGCCGCCGAAGGGCCTGAAGGATGCCTGGTCCAAGCTGCCGATCTTCAAGAAAGTCGTGTCGATGGCGCCGAAAGTGGTCAAGGACGCGGTGTGTCAGGAAGTGGTGGTCGAGGGGGACGATGTCGACCTCGGCGCTCTGCCGATACAGCACTGCTGGCCGGGCGACGTGGCGCCGCTGATCACCTGGGGCCTCACCGTCACCCGCGGCCCGAACAAGGACCGCCAGAACCTGGGCATCTACCGCCAGCAGGTGATCGGCCGCAACAAGGTCATCATGCGCTGGCTCAGCCACCGTGGCGGGGCCCTGGACTACCGCGAATGGTGCGAGAAGAACCCTGGCCAGCCGTTCCCGGTCGCCGTGGCCCTGGGCGCTGACCCGGCCACCATCCTCGGCGCCGTGACCCCGGTGCCGGACACCCTCTCCGAGTACGCCTTCGCCGGCCTGCTGCGCGGCAACCGCACCGAACTGGTCAAGTGCCGGGGCAGCAACCTGCAGGTACCAGCCACCGCCGAAATCATCCTGGAAGGCGTGATCCACCCGGGCGAAATGGCCCCGGAAGGCCCGTACGGCGACCACACCGGCTACTACAACGAAGTGGACAGCTTCCCGGTATTCACCGTCGAGCGCATCACCCACCGGCAGAAACCGATCTACCACAGCACCTACACCGGCCGCCCGCCAGATGAGCCGGCGATCCTCGGCGTGGCGCTGAACGAAGTGTTCGTGCCGATCCTGCAGAAGCAGTTCCCGGAAATCGTCGATTTCTACCTGCCGCCGGAAGGCTGCTCGTACCGCATGGCGGTGGTGACGATGAAGAAGCAGTACCCGGGCCACGCCAAGCGCGTGATGCTGGGTGTGTGGTCGTTCCTGCGACAGTTCATGTACACCAAGTTCGTTATTGTCACCGATGACGATATCAATGCCCGTGACTGGAACGATGTGATCTGGGCCATCACCACACGCATGGACCCCAAGCGTGATACGGTGATGATCGACAACACCCCGATCGACTACCTGGACTTCGCGTCGCCGGTATCCGGGTTGGGGTCGAAGATGGGCCTGGACGCCACGCACAAGTGGCCGGGCGAGACTACACGCGAATGGGGACGGGTCATCGTCAAGGACGAAGCCGTCACCCGCCGTATCGATGAGCTGTGGGATCAGTTGGGAATAGATTGATGCAGGTAACGTTGCAGCCGTCCGGGGCGGTGCTGGCGCTCGAGCCCGGGGAACGGATCCTGGATGGAGCGCGGCGGCTGGGCTATGACTGCCCGAACAGCTGCCGCAATGGCAATTGCCATGTCTGCGCCGCGTTGTTGGTCGAAGGCCGGGTACGCCAGGACGGTGAAGTCCGCGACCATGGCGAGCTGTTCACCTGCATTGCCGAACCGCTGGAGGACTGCGTGTTGCTCTGGGATGGTGTGCTCGCCCTGGGCGAGTTGCCGGTGCGCAAACTGGCGTGCAGT
Organism: Pseudomonas sp. B8(2017); assembly: GCF_002113575.1. Taxonomy (NCBI): domain Bacteria; kingdom Pseudomonadati; phylum Pseudomonadota; class Gammaproteobacteria; order Pseudomonadales; family Pseudomonadaceae; genus Pseudomonas; species Pseudomonas sp. B8(2017). Next base: position 200,317 of record NZ_NEIO01000001.1, read on the forward strand.
GTCAGTGAGTGCGTCGAGGTCGGTGGCGACGTTTGGCGCGTGCGATTGCGCGCGCCGGCTGGCAGGCCGCCGCGCTACCACGCGGGGCAGTACCTGATGATCGAGCGCGAAGGCGGCAAGCAGGCGGCGTTTTCGCTGGCTTCCGCACCCCATGCCGGGCGCGAGCTGGAGCTGCATGTGCTGGCGCGCGAGCCCAGTGCGGTGCAACTTATCGAGCAGCTCAAGCGCGACGGCCTGGCGCGCATCGAAATGCCGTTCGGCGACACCCACCTGGCCGAGTTGCCCGACGGGCCGCTGGTGCTGATTGCTGCTGGCACCGGCATGGGCCAGATGCACAGCCTGGTCGAGCATTGCCGGGCTCAGGGTTTCAAGCACCCGGTGCACCTGTACTGGGGCGTGCGCCGGCCCGAGGACTTCTACCAGATCGAGCACTGGGATGAATGGCAGCGCCTGCCCAACCTGTTCCTGCATCAGGTGGTCAGCGACCTGTGCGGCTGGGAAGGCCGTTGCGGCATGCTGCATGAGGCGGTCTGCGAGGACATCGCCGACCTCAACAGCGTGCATGTATATGCCAGCGGCTCGCCGAACATGATCTATGCCACTCTCGACGCCCTGGTCGAAGCCGGCATGGATGCGCACCGCATGCGCGCCGATGTATTTGCCTACGCACCACGCGGCTAATAACCGAAGTTTGAAAGTATGGGTATAAGGCGGTAATTGTTACCGCCTTGGCTAATAACTTTCACAGTTTCCGAAACAGTACTTTCCAGTCGTCGGGAGCGCGGATGAAACTCTGGCGCGAGGGCTTGAGTATTCCTGCATTTCTGTCCTATGGTTACTGCAAGCGCCCTTGGTACAGAGGCTGGGGGCGCATCGTAATCGAATCTCGCTACATCCGTAGTTCACAGGGATAATGGCGGCAGCTTATGTCGGCACTTGAAAGTATGTCCTGGGAAGTTTCATATCCACCGACACTCGACTTCGGTCAGCAACATACTCGCGAACAGTTGTTCAATTCCATGAAGACAACCATGTCTCGCCATCAGGGTGGGCCGGTGTGGCTGTTCGCCTATGGTTCGTTGATCTGGCGACCGGAGTGCAACTCGGTGGAACGCCAGCGCGCGCGGGTACATGGTTACCACCGTGGCTTGTACCTGTGGTCGCACGAACACCGCGGCACCCCGGAAACCCCCGGGCTGGTGTTCGGCCTGGACCGTGGTGGTTCCTGCAGTGGTTTTGCCTACCGGCTGGATGAAAGCAGCCTGGATGAGTCGCTGATGGCCCTGTGGCAGCGCGAGATGCCGTACCCGGCGTACCGGCCGCACTGGCTCAGTTGCCGGTTGGGTGATGGCAGCAAGGTGCAGGCCCTGGGCTTCGTGCTGGAGCGGCATTTGCCGTGCTATGCCGGGAACCTGCCGGACACCCTGCTCAGCCAGATCCTGGCCAGTGCCAAGGGGCGCTATGGCACCACGCGTGATTATGTCGAACAGACCTTGAATGCCCTGCGCAGCCACCAGATGCCCGATCGCAACCTGGAGGCGCGGTTCAGGCGCTGCCATAACCTGCGGGAGGTTTGATCACCTGTGCCGGCCTCTTCGCGGGTGAACCCGCTCCCACAGGTACTGCACATTCCTTGAGGGCGGTGCGGTCCTTGTGGGAGCGGGTTCACCCGCGAAAAGGCCGGAACTGTCTTACCTGGCCAGCACCACCAACTTACCCACAGCCTGACGCTGCCCCAACTTTTCAATGGCAGCCCCTGCCTCAGCCAGTGGATAAGTCTGCGACACCAGCGGCTTCAACTTGCCTTCGGCATGCCATGCAAACAGCTGCCGGAAGTTGGCCGCATTGTCCTCCGGCTGACGCTGGGCAAACGCCCCCCAGAATACCCCGAGCACCGCGGCACCCTTGAGGAGCACCAGGTTGGCCGCCAGCTGCGGGATGGTCCCGCTGGCAAAACCCACCACCAGCAACCGGCCATTCCAGGCCAGCCCGCGCACTGCCTGCTCGAACAACTCGCCACCCACCGGGTCGTAGATCACATCCACGCCCTGGCCGCCGGTCAGGCGCTTGATCTCGTCACGCAGGCTGGCCTGGCTGTAGTCGATCAGTTCATCCGCGCCGGCTGCCTTGGCCACGGCCAGTTTTTCTGAACTGCTGGCGGCGGCGATCACCCGCGCGCCCATGGCCTTGCCGATCTCCACCGCCGCCAGACCGACGCCGCCGGACGCGCCCAGCACCAGCAGGGTCTCGCCCGCCTGCACCTGGCCGCGCTGGCGCAGGGCGTGGATGGAGGTGCCGTAGGTCATGCCGAATGCCGCTGCGGTGGTGAAGTCCATGCTCGGCGGGATCGGCAGCACATTGTAGAACGGCACCGCCACCTGCTCGGCGAATGCACCCCAGCCGGTCAGCGCCATGACCCGGTCGCCGACCTTGAACGCGCCGGCCTTTTCCCCGACGGCGGCCACCACGCCCGCTGCCTCGCCGCCGGGGGAGAACGGCAGCGGTGGCTGGAACTGGTACTTGCCTTCGATGATCAGGGTGTCGGGGAAGTTGACCCCGGCGGCCTGCACATCCAGCAGGATCTCGTTTTTCTTCGGCACCGGGCTGGCCACCTCTTCCAGCACCAGGTCGCGCGCCGGGCCCAGGGTTTTGCACAACACAGCTTTCATCGGGGCTATTCCTTTGCGGGTCGTGGCCGATAAGTGTAGGAGGGGCGCCTGCCCGGTCAACGAGCATGGCCGGCCCTGATGTGCAGGCATAAGTGGCGGCACAAGCCCGGGCTTGGGTTTGAGCGGCATGCTGGGTAAGCTGGCGCCAACTGTATTGAGGAGCAAATTCGTGAAAGCGTGGATCTTGATGGTGCTGGCGCTGCTGCTGCCGGCTGCGGCCATGGCCGAGGAAGCCAAGGAAGGGGCGCCGAAAGTCGCCTACATCAGCCTGAGCCCGCCCTTTGTCGGCAACTACGCCCTCGACGGCAGCCCGCGGCTGCGCGTGTACAAGGCCGACGTGGCCCTGCGCGTGACCGGCGACGAAGCCGCCAAGGCGGTGAAGCACCACGAGCCGCTGATCCGCAACCAGCTGGTGGCGCTGTTCACCCAACAGTCGGTGGACAGCATGAGCAACGTCGAGGCCAAGGAGCATCTTCGCCAGGAAGCGCTGAAACAGGTGCAGCAGGTAATGGAAGCCGAAGAGGGCAAACCGATCGTCGAAGACCTGCTGTTCAACAACCTGATCGTGCAGTGACCTGAAGCACTGTGAGGTCGATTGCTGGTGAGCTGGATTGAAGTCAGGCTTACCACGGTTGTAGGACCTTTCCGTCTTTCCTGTAAGCCCGCCAGTTTTCGGTTTCTGAAGCCAAGGCGAAGCTAAAATGAGCCTGTTCCCGTAAGGGGCTTGCAAGACTCTGCGGATCCTGGTTCAACCAGCAATTACAGAGCCGGGCAGGTGTATGGCGATGACAAGCCGACCTGTCTGTGAGTAGGGCGCCGAAAGGCGCCCTTTGTCTTTGTGCTAGATCCCAATTTGGATCAGGACGCCAGGCTTCGGCGAAACCGCGCCAGCGCCACGCCGAAGAACACCAGCCCGATCACGGCCAGCGCCAGGATGTCCGGCCACACCACCGTCCAGCCGGCATCACGGAACAGGATTGCGGCGCCAAGGCTGACAAAGTGCGTCGACGGCGACCCCTGCATCACCCACTGCAGCCACTGCGGCATGCTGTCCAGCGGTGTGCTGCCGCCGGACAGCAACAGCATCGGGATGATCACCGGGATTGCCAGCAGGCCGAATTGTGGCGTCGAGCGCGCCAGGGTAGCGAGGAAGATGCCCAGTGCGGTACTGGCGAACAGGTACAGCGCGGTCACGGCCAGGAACAGGCCCATCGAACCGGAGAGCGGCACGCCAAGCGCGCCCTTGACCACCACCACCAGCGAAATCCAGGTGCAGATCACCACTACCAGCGCGTTGCTGGCGATTTTCGCCAACATGATTTCCAGCGCGGTCAGCGGCAGCACCAGCAGGTGGTCGAGGGTGCCGTGCTCGCGCTCGCGCAGCAACGCGGTGCCGGTGAGGATGATCGCCAGGATGGTGATGTTGTTGACGATCTGGATCACCGCCAGGAACCAGCCACCCTCCAGGTTGGGGTTGAACAGGGCCTTGGCGTTGATTAGCACCGGGCTCTGCGTGTTGTTGCGCTGGCTGTAGTCGAGCAACTCGCGTTCGAAGATGCGGCCGATATAGCCGGCCCCCATGAACGCCTGGCTCATGGCCGTGGCGTCGACATTGATCTGCAGTTCCGGCGAGCGCCCGGCCAGCAGGTCGCTCTGGAAATTCACCGGTACGTTGATCACGAAGGTGTACTGGCCGCTGTCCATGGCCTGGTCCAGGCGCCCCGGGGCCAGCGGCACGGCGGGCTGGAATTCGGGTGGTTGCAGGGCTTCGCCGAGCTTGCGTGACAGCAGGCTGTGGTCTTCGTCCACCACCGCGACGCTGGCGTTGTGCACGCCGATCACCGAGCCGGCTGCGGGCATGTAGATGGCCACGCTGAAGGCATACAGCAGGAACAACAGCAGCACGCTGTCATGGCGCAGGCTGGTCAGCTCTTTCAGGCCCAGGCGCAGGGTGTGGTTCAGGCGCGACATCTCAGGCCTCCTGCTTCTTCAGCATGGCCAGGCTCAGGCCAGTGAACACGACAAAGAAACTGAGCAGGATCAGGCACTGCGGCCACAGTTCGCGCAGGCCCAGCGCCTTGGTGAAGGTGCCGACCGCGATGTCGAGGAAGTAGCCCGCCGGGAACAGCTGGCCCATTACCGCCGCCGCGCCGTCCAGCGACGAGCGTGGCACGATCAGCCCGGAGAACTGGATGGTCGGCAGGCTGGTGATGATCATGGTGCCCAGGATGGCGGCGATCTGGGTGCGGGTGAAGGCCGAGATCAGCAGGCCCAGGCTGGTGGTCGCCAGCAGGTAGGCGACGCCGCCACAGGCCAGGGCCAGCACGCTGCCCTTGAGCGGCACGGCGAACAGCCAGCGGTTCATCGCCACCAGCAACGCCAGGTTGACCAGGCTCACGGCAAGATAGGGCATCTGCTTGCCGAGCAGAAACTCCAGGCGGGTGAGGGGTGTGGCGTAGAAGTTGGTGATGGAGCCGAGCTCTTTCTCGCGGACGATACCCAGCGCGGTGAGCATGGCCGGGATGAAGGCCAGGATCAGCGCCATTACCCCCGGGCCGATGGCGTTCACGCTGACCACATCCTGGTTGTACCGAAAACGGGTTTCCAGGCGCACCAGGTCCTGGCGTGGCTGCGGCTGTGGGCTGGCCTTGGCCAGTTGCTCGAGGTTGGCCTGATGCACGGCTTCCACGTAGTTGCGGCTGGTTTCCGCGCGGAACGGCATGCCGCCATCGAGCCAGGCAGCCACCACCGGTTGACGCCCGGCGTACAGGTCGCGGCCAAAGCCGGGGGGGATTTCCAGCGCCAGTTTGATTTCCGAGCGCTGCAGGCGCTGGTGCATTTCGCGGGTATCGCGGATGGGCGCTTGTTCGGCGAAATAGCGTGAACCACGGAAGGCTTCGAGGTAGGCCCGGCTTTGCGGGCTCTGGTCCTGGTCGTGTACGGCGAAGGCGAGGTTTTCCACATCCAGCGAAATGCCATAGCCGAAGATCACCATCATGAACACCGCCCCCAGCAGGGCGAAGGCCAGGCGTACCTTGTCGCGCAGCAGCTCCTTGCCCTCACGGCTGGCCACCGCCAGCAGGCGACGCAGGCTGAAACCCTGGCGCAGCGCCGGCGCAGGCGTGGCGGCCTGTTCCAGCACGGCGTTGTCGGTGGCTTGCGGCGCCAGTTCCTGGGCCTGTTCCAGGCAGCGTACGAACGCGTCTTCCAGGGTGTTGCCCTGGTACTGGCGTTGCAGGGCACCCGGCGTGTCGCAGGCCAGTACCCGGCCTGCATGCATCAGCGAGATGCGGTCGCAGCGTTGGGCTTCGTTCATGAAGTGGGTGGAAAGGAAAATGGTCACGCCCTGCTCGCGTGACAGCTCCACCAGCAGGCGCCAGAAGTCGTCACGGGCAGCCGGGTCGACGCCGGAGGTGGGTTCGTCGAGGATCAGCACTTCCGGGCGGTGCAGCACCGCCACCGCCAGCGACAGGCGCTGGCGCAGGCCGAGGGGCAGGGCGCCGGATGGCTGGTCGGCGATGGCACCCAGGTCGAAGCGCTCGATCAGTTCGTCGATACGCTGGGCGCTCTCGGCCTTGGGCAGGTCGAACAGGCGGGCATGCAGGGTCAGGTTCTGCCGGGTGCTGAGCTCGCCATACAGCGAAAAACTCTGCGACATGAAACCGACTCGCTTGCGCGTGGCCAGGTCGCTGGCATCCACCGGGCGGCCGAGCAGGCTGGCGCTGCCTTCGCTGGCCGGCATCAGGCCGGTGAGCACTTTCATGGTGGTGGTCTTGCCGCAGCCGTTGGAGCCCAGGAAGCCGAAGATCTCCCCGCGGCCAATGGCGAAGCTGACCTTGTTCACTGCCGTGAAATCGCCAAAGCGCAGGGTCAGGTCGTGGGCCTCGATGGCGACCGAGGTGTCAGTGGCTGGGCGCGGTGGAATGATGAGCGGAGGGTGTTGTGCCTTGCCCGCGCCTTGGTAATGGGTGAAGGCGTCGTCCAGCTTGCCGCTGGGGGTGACTGCGGCAAGCTCATGGCTGGGGCCGGCGGCCAGCAGGCGGCCGCCATCGAGCATCAGGCAATGCTCGAACTGTTCGGCCTCCTCCATGTAGGCGGTGGCCACCAGCAGGGTCAGTTGCGGGCGTTGCGCGCGCACCTGTTCGACCAGCTCCCAGAAACGCCGCCGTGACAGTGGGTCGACGCCGGTGGTCGGTTCGTCGAGGATCAGCAGGTCCGGCTCGTGGATCAGCGCGCAGCACAGGCCCAACTTCTGTTTCATGCCGCCCGACAGCTTGCCCGCCGGGCGCTCGGCAAAGCGCTGCAGGTCGGTGGCCTGCAGCAGGTTGGCCATGCGCTGTTCGCATTCGCGGCGGCCGAGGCCGAACAGGGTGGCGAAAAAACGGATGTTCTCGCTGATCGACAGCTCCGGATACAGGTTGTTGCCCAGCCCCTGCGGCATGAACGCCACTTTCGGGTACAGCGCCGCGCGATGGCGCCGCTGGCGGATCGAGCCACCCAGCACCTGCAGTTCGCCCTGTTGCAGGCGCTTGACGCCGGCGATCAGCCCCAGCAGGGTCGATTTGCCAGCCCCGTCAGGGCCGATCAGCGCGCAGCGGGTGCCCGCCGGCAGGCTGAACCCGAGGGGGTGCAGGGCCACCAGGTCGCCGTAGCGATGGCTGATACCCTCGGCCAGCAGTGCCGGGGCGTTCATTGCAGGTTGGCCGGCCAGTCCACCTCAGCCGTGCGTACATAGCCGGCGCCTGGCATGCCCGGCTTGGCCTGCGGTACGGCGCCCGGGTCGGTCAGGCGCAACTTGACCCGGAACACCAGCTTCTGCCGCTCGTCGCGGGTTTCCACCTGCTTGGGGGTGAACTGGGCCTTGGCCGCGACAAAGGCCACCTTCGCTGGCAGCGCCCGCTCGGGCAGGGCGTCGAGCACGATCCGCGCCTGGTCGCCGACGGTCAGCCGGCCGCTGGTGGAGGCGGGCAGGTAGAGGTTCATGTACTGGTCGCTGGGGTCGATCAGCATCAGTACGCGGCCGCCGGCACCCAGCACTTCACCGGGCTCGGCCAGGCGCAGCTGGATGATGCCGTCGATCGGTGCGCGCAGGCTGCTGTCGTCGATCTCGCTGGTGAGCTGCGCCACCTGGGCCTCGGCGGCGCCGATGGCGGCCTTGATCGCCGCCAGTTGGGCGCGGGCGGCGACCACGGCGGCGTTGGCCGTGTCGAAGCGCGCCTGCTGTTGGTCGAGCAACTGCTGGCTGGCGTATTTGCGCTGGAAGATCTCGCGCACGCGCTTGAGCTCCTGGCTGGCCAGCAGCAGTTCGCTTTGGCGCAGCTGCACGCTGGCCTGGGCGGCGGCGTAGTTTTCCCGAGCGCGCAGCACTTCGGCTTCGGCCTGGCTGCGCTGGGCTTCCATGGTACGGGTGTCGATGCGCGCCAGCAGCTGGCCGCGAGTTACCTTGTCACCTTCGTCGACCAGCACTTCGGCCAGGCGGCCGGGGATTTTGCTGGCGATCTGCACTTCGGTGGCTTCCAGGCGGCCGTTGCCCATGCTCAGGCCTTCGGGCAACTGGTCGTGGAGCGACTTCCAGTACCCCAGCCCACCGGCTGTTGCGAGTAGGGCGATCAGCGCGGTGGCGAAGATCCTTGGGGCGTATCGGTTCATCGGTCTGCATCCTTGCGGTCATGCACACTGCATCATGGCCTGCGGCCATTGGCGATGTGTTGATATCAATCAAAGGCCCCCACAGTCCCTGTAGGAGCGGCCTTGTGTCGCGAAAGGGCTGCAAAGCAGCCCCGGCAATTCATGGGGTGACGCTGATATCCCGGGGCCGCTGTGCGCCCCATCGCGACACAAGGCCGCTCCTACAGGGGACCGCGCCGGTCAGCAAGATCTGACCTTAGCCGCAGTTTCAACGCAAAGCGACAATCACCGCCCATTGCTCTGGCGTCACCGGCATCACCGACAGGCGGCTGCCCTTCTGAACCAGCGGCAGTTCGGCCAGGCCTGCCTGCTGTTTCAGCCAGCCCAGCTCCAGCACCCGTGGCAGGGTTTGCACATGGGCCACATCCACCGCGCTCCACGGGTTCTTGTCGGCCGTGGCCTTGGCATCGTAGTAATGGCTTTGCGGGTCCAGCGCGGTCGGGTCGGGGTAGGCAGCGCGGGTGATCCTGGCAATGCCGGCGATGCCCGGCTGCGGGCAGCTGGAGTGATAGAAGAAGAACTCGTCGCCAACGCTCATGGCCCGCAGGAAATTGCGCGCCTGGTAGTTGCGCACGCCGTCCCAGCGCGCTTCGCCGAGGCGGCCGAGGGCTTCGATGGAGAGCTCGTCGGGCTCGGATTTCATCAGCCAGTAGGCCATGGGTGCTGCTCCTGAAAAGGTTTGAAATAACCTGTTGCATGAAACCGACAGTCGGTTGGCGTCAAGGTTTGCGTGCAGACGCAGGTTGTCGGAAAATGCGCCCCGTTTAAAGCGCGATGCTCCGGCGATACCCAGAAAATTGCCGAGCCTGAACAGTTTGCCTGGGGGGCAATCTTCGATGAATCAACGTAACAAGCCGGATCTGCTGTGGATCCTGGTGTTCATTTTCGGCCTGGGTGTGGTCACGACCGGTTATGCGCAAGGGATCTGGGAGCGCAAGCTGGACAACGCCTATCAGATGCCGGTCGACGCCAGCCAGCCGCAACGTTGATGCCCCCGCCGGCGCCGCTCAACGCGGCGCCAGGTACCAGCCACGGTCCGAGACCGTCCCCTGCAGCGGTACATCCCAACTGGCCTGAGCCAGCCGCTCGACCTTCTGGCATTCATGTGCCAGCCCCAACAGCAACGGCTTTTTCCAGGTCTGGCGACGCGCCTGGTAGGCCAGGCTGCGATCATAGAAACCACCGCCCATTCCCAGGCGACCGCCCACTTCGTCGAAACCGACCAACGGTAGCAGGATCAGGTCCAGCGACCAGATCGGGCGCTGGCGCTTGCGCTCGGTGACCGGCTCGGGAATGCGAAAGCGGTTGGGCTTGAGCTTCTCGCCCTGCTCGAAGCGCTGGAACACCATGCGCGTACGCGGCCAGGCGTGCAGCACCGGCAGGTAGGTGCGCTTGCCGCGGCGCTGGGCTTCGCGCAGCAGCAGGTAAGGGTCGATTTCGCCGTCGTTGGGCAGGTACAGGGCAATGTGCCGGGCGCGTCGGAACAGCGGGTGCTGCGCCAGCTGGCGGTACAGGCCAAGGGCGGCCTGGCGTTGCTGCGCAGGGGTAAGGGCGCGGCGGGCATTGCGGAGCAGGCGACGGAGCTGGGGGCGGGTGAGCTGCGCGGTGTCGGTCATGGCACGGGCGATCCCAGGTGCTGGCCGACATGGTCGGCCAAAACGAATTGCCCGCCGGAAGGGGCGGGCAAGAGAATTCAGGCTCCCCGATAAGACCGCTATCGGTGTAGCCCTTGAACCCGAAAGTTCAAGGTGGAGATTGCAGGGGGCGTTAAGGCTTTCCGTCGGGCGGACATGCACACCGGCCCCAGCGTGCAACCCCCGTGGTTGTGCGTATCGGCTCAGGGACATAACCGACTGGCGCATCCCCCAGGGAGTGGCGCCAGTATACCAATCTCAGCCGATTTTGGTATCCGCGTCGTCGGACAGTGCCTGGTCGACCCGTTCCAGCAGGTCGCGCACCTGTTCGCGGGTGGTGCCGCCTGCCGGGGCATCGTTGCGGTCCTCTTGGCGGTGCAGCATTTCGTGGGTGATGTTCAACGCTGCCATGACCGCGATGCGGTCGGCGCCGATCACCTTGCCGCTGCTGCGGATCTCGCGCATCTTGCCGTCCAGGTAGCGCGCGGCGCTGACCAGGTTGTTGCGCTCTTCCGGCGGGCAGATGATCGAATATTCCTTGTCGAGGATCTGCACGGTGACGCTATTGCTTGAACTCATGAGTCTTGCTCCAGAGCCTTGAGGCGTAAAATCATCGACTCGACCTTGCGCTTGGCGATCTCGTTCTTTTCGATGAGGTGGGCGCGCTCTTCGCGCCAGGATTTTTCCTGAGCTACTAGGAGTGCATTTTGCCGTTTTAGTTGCTCGACACGTTCGATCAGCAACTCGAATCGGCTCATCAGTGCCTGCAGGTCGTTCTCTTGCGTGGGTTGCACTCGATTCGCTCCGTCGTTGAGTCACCTGGCGATGATGCCTCTCCCTGGGCGGCGACGGCCAGTGCCGATGGTCTTGGCGCGCCTGCCGGTGCTAGGATACAAGGTCTCCATTCTAGTCATTGCGCCGTCTGGCGCCTAGCTGCCCATGCCCAATACCCAATCGCCCTACATCGCCTTCGCCATGCTGCTGTCCAGCAATGGTCATCCTGTCACCCCGGCCGAACTGCACGGCCTGCTGATCGGCCGCAGCTGCGCCGGTGCCGGCTTCGACGCCGACGGCTGGCTGGCCGATGCCGCCCAGCTGCTGGAAACCGAGCCCGGTGACACCGTGCGCAACGCCCTGGTCGGCCTGCAGGAAATGGTCAAGGGCGAGCTGACCAGCGACGACATGGCCATCGTCCTGCTGCTGCCTTCCGACGACGCCGCCCTGAGCGACCGCGCCACCGCGCTGGGCCAGTGGTGCCAAGGCTTCATCACCGGTTTCGGCCTGAATGCCGGTGGCAAGGACCTGTCCGACGAGGCCAAGGAAGTGCTGCAGGACCTGGTGGCCATTTCCCAGGTCCAGGAAGCCCTCGAGGAGTCCGAGGACGGCGAGAGCGACTACATGGAAGTCATGGAATACCTGCGCGTGGCACCGTTGCTGCTGTTCTCCGAGCTGGCCAAGCCGGCCGCCCCCGCACCCAAGCCATCGCTGCACTGATCAACCGGGGGTAGTCTGCCCATGAGCCACATTCCCAAGGCCGAGTATGCCCGTCGGCGCAAGGCGCTGATGGCGCAGATGGTCCCCAACAGCATCGCCATCCTGCCCGCCGCCGCGGTTGCCATCCGAAACCGCGACGTCGAGCACGTTTACCGCCAGGACAGCGACTTCCAGTACCTCAGCGGTTTCCCCGAGCCGGAAGCGGTGATTGCGCTGATCCCGGGGCGCGAGCATGGCGAATACGTGCTGTTCTGCCGTGAACGCAACCCCGAGCGCGAGCTGTGGGATGGTCTGCGGGCCGGTCAGGAAGGTGCGGTGCACGATTTTGGCGCAGACGATGCCTTCCCCATCACCGACATCGACGAGATCCTGCCGGGCCTGATCGAAGGCCGTGAGCGGGTGTACAGCGCCATGGGCAGCAACCCCGAGTTCGACCGCCGGCTGATGGACTGGATCAACGTGATCCGCTCCAAGGCCCGCCTGGGCGCCCAGCCGCCGAACGAGTTCGTTGCGCTGGATCATCTGCTGCACGACATGCGCCTGTATAAATCGGCAGCGGAAGTGAAGGTGATGCGCGCTGCCGCAGACATCTCGGCGCGGGCCCACGTGCGGGCCATGCAGGCCTGCCGGGCCGGGTTGCACGAATACAGCCTGGAAGCCGAGCTGGACTACGAGTTCCGCAAGGGCGGGGCGAAGATGCCGGCTTACGGCTCGATCGTCGCGGCCGGGCGCAATGGCTGCATCCTGCACTATCAGCAGAACGACGCCCCGCTCAAGGATGGCGACCTGGTGCTGATCGACGCCGGCTGCGAGATCGACTGCTACGCCAGCGACATCACCCGTACCTTCCCGGTCAGCGGGCGCTTTTCGCCCGAGCAGAAGGCCATCTACGAGCTGGTGCTCAAGGCCCAGGCAGCGGCGTTTGCCGAAATCGCTCCCGGCAAGCACTGGAACCACGCCCATGAGGCGACCGTGCGGGTCATCACCGAGGGCCTGGTGGAACTGGGCCTGCTGACGGGCGAGGTGCAGGCGCTGATCGACAGCGAGGCCTATCGTGCCTTCTACATGCACCGCGCCGGGCATTGGCTGGGCATGGATGTGCACGATGTGGGCGAGTACAAGGTGGGCGGCGAGTGGCGGGTGCTTGAACCCGGCATGGCGCTGACCGTCGAGCCGGGCATCTACATAGGCGCCGACAATCAGGCCGTGGCCAAGAAATGGCGCGGCATTGGTGTAAGGATCGAGGACGACGTGGTAGTGACCAGGCAAGGCTGTGAAATCCTGACTTCGGGCGTGCCGCGCACGGTCGCCGAGATCGAGGCGCTGATGCAGGCCGCCCGCAAGGACGCGGCATGAATCGGGTAAACCTGGCGATCATCGGTGGCGGCCTGGTGGGCGCGAGCCTGGCCCTGGCCCTGCAGGCGGGGGCCAAGGTGCGAGGCTGGAAGATCCTGCTGATCGAACCGTTCGCCCCCGGTGACAGCTTCCAGCCCAGCTACGACGCGCGTTCGTCAGCACTTTCGTTCGGTACCCAGCAGATCTACCAGCAGCTGGGCCTGTGGCAGGCCATCGGCCATCGCGCCGAGCCGATCCGGCAGATTCACGTATCTGACCGCGGCCGCTTCGGCGCCACTCGCCTGGATGCCCTGGAAGAGGGCGTGCCGGCGCTTGGCTACGTGGTGGAAAACGCCTGGCTGGGCCAGTGCCTGTGGCAAGGGCTGGACAGCGAGGTGGTGAGCTGGCGCTGCCCGGCGGAGGTGACCGCGATGCAGGCCATCGAAGGTGGCTACCGCCTGCTGCTGAACGACGACACCCAGCTGGAGTGCGACCTGGCGGTACTGGCCGACGGTGGCCGCTCCGGCCTGCGCGAACAGCTGGGCATCCATGTGCGCCACACGCCCTACCAACAGAGCGCGTTGATCGCCAATATCACCCCGGGCGAGGCCCACGGTGGCCAGGCCTTCGAGCGTTTCACCGAAGAAGGCCCCATGGCCCTGCTGCCGTTGCCAGATAACCGCTGCGCGCTGGTCTGGACCCGCCAGGGCATGGACGCGCGACGCCTGGCCGACATCGACGAGCGCAGTTTCCTGCGCGAGCTGCAGGGCGTGTTCGGCTATCGCCTGGGCGCCTTGCGCCAGGTCGGCGCGCGGCACCTCTACCCACTGTCGCTGATCGAGGCCCAGGAGCAGGTGCGGCCGCATCTGGTGGTGCTGGGCAACGCCGCGCACAGCCTGCACCCCATTGCCGGCCAGGGCTTCAACCTGTCGCTGCGTGACGTGCAGGCGCTGGCCGAGGCGCTGCTGGCCGGGCCGCAGCAGCCTGGTGACCTGACCACGTTGCAGGGCTACCACCAGCGCCAGCGCCTGGACCAGGCCATGACCATCGGTTTTTCCGACCAGGTCACCCGCCTGTTCGGCAGCAGCCAGCCATTGCTGGCCGCAGGCCGCAACCTTGGCCTGCTTGGGCTCGACCTGCTGCCACCGGCCAAAAGCTGGTTCGCCCGCCAGGCCATGGGCCTGGGCACCCGCCCCGATCCGCGAGGTCAGGCATGAGTGACGACGCGCGCAGGCTGGCGCGCCGGGCGTGCCTGTTGCGTTGGCGGCTTAACCTGTTCCCGCCGCACCTCGGGGCTGGCATCCGCGTGCAGCACATCAGCCCGGACCTGCGCAGCGTCAAGGTGGCGATGAAGCTGACCCGCTGGAACCGCAACTACGTCGGCACCCAGTGCGGCGGCAGCCTGTACGGGATGGTCGACCCGTTCTACATGCTGCTGTTGATCGAGCAGCTGGGGCGTGACTACATCGTCTGGGACAAGGCTGCCAGCATCGATTTCATTTCGCCGGGCAAAGGCCCGGTGTATGCCGAACTCCACGTCGATGACGCGCTGCTGGACGAAATCCGCCAGCAGACCGCCACCGGCAAGAAATGCCTGCCGCGTTTGCAGGTCGATATCCGCGACGGCGCCGGCGAGCTGGTGGCGCGGGTCGATAAAACCCTATATGTGCGGCTCAAGCCGCAAGCGAGGCTGGCGTAAGGCATGGAAATGCGCGCAGATCTGTTGATTGTCGGTGCCGGTATGGTCGGCAGCGCCCTGGCCCTGGCGTTGCGCCACAGTGGCTTGCAAATCCTCTTGCTCGACGGCGGCCCGCTGACGGTCAAGCCGTTCGATGCCCATGCCCCGTTCGAGCCGCGTGTAAGCGCGCTGTCGGCAGCCAGCCAGCGCATCCTCGAGCGCCTTGGCGCCTGGGATGGCATTGCCAAGCGGCGTGCCACGCCATACTCGGACATGCATGTGTGGGATGGCAGCGGCACCGGGCAGATTCACTTCTCGGCTGCCAGCGTGCATGCCCAGGTGCTCGGCCACATCGTCGAGAACCGGGTGGTGCAGGATGGCCTGCTGGAGCGCCTGCATGACAGCGACATCGGCCTGCTGCCCAATGCGCGGCTCGAACAGCTGCGCCGCTCCGGCGACGAGTGGCTGCTGACCCTCGCCGATGGCCGCCAGCTGCGTGCGCCGCTGGTGATCGCGGCCGACGGTGCCAACTCGGCAGTGCGGCGCCTGGCCGGCTGCGAAACCCGCGAGTGGGATTACCTGCACCACGCCATCGTCACCAGCGTGCGTTGCAGCGCCGGGCACCAGGCCACGGCCTGGCAGCGCTTCACCGATGAAGGGCCACTGGCGTTCCTGCCGCTGACCCGCGATGGCCAACAGGACTGGTGCTCGATCGTGTGGTCGACCACCCCGGAGCATGCCGAGCAATTGATGGCGCTGGATGAAGCGGCCTTCCTGAAAGCCCTTGAGCGGGCTTTCGAGGGGCGCCTGGGTGATGTGCTGCAGGCCGACCCGCGGCTGTGCGTGCCGCTGCGCCAGCGCCACGCCAAGCGCTATGTGGACGAAGGCCTGGCATTGATCGGCGATGCCGCGCACACCATTCACCCGCTGGCCGGGCAGGGCGTCAACCTGGGCTTCCTTGATGCTGCGGTGCTGGCCGAAGTGCTGGTCAACGCCTGCGAGCGTGGCGAGCGGCTGGCGGATGTGAAGGTGCTGAGCCGTTACGAGCGGCGGCGCATGCCGCACAACCTGGCGCTGATGGCGGCGATGGAAGGGTTCGAGCGGTTGTTCCAGGCCAACCCGTTGCCGTTGCGCTGGTTGCGTAACAGCGGGTTGAAGCTGGTGGAGCAGATGCCGGAGGCCAAGGCGATGTTTGTGCGACAGGCGCTGGGTTTGAGCGGTGATCTGCCGGATCTGGCCAAGGCCTGAGCTTGCTGGAGTCCTGTGGGAGCGGGCATGCCCGCGAAACAGGCAACGCGGTGTATGGCACCGGCTTTGCCGGTGTTCGCGGGCATGCCCGCTCCCACAGGAACCTTGCAACTGTTATCCCTCTGCAACATCCGGTAACGCCTATGTAGATGAGTCGGAAAATGGGATTCACTACCATTTGCGCCTCTCATACGATCCGAGGAGTGCTTTCCATGTTGCCACGCAAGCCCCTACTGGCCGCCCTGGCCCTGACCCTGTTTGGCGGCACCGCCCACGCAGCGGACGAAGTGGTGGTGTACTCCTCGCGCATCGACGAGCTGATCAAGCCGGTGTTCGATGCCTATACCGCCAAGACCGGGGTAAAGATCAAGTTCATCACCGACAAGGAAGCCCCGCTGATGCAGCGCATCAAGGCCGAGGGCGAAAACGGCGTGGCCGACCTGCTGCTGACCGTCGATGCCGGCAACCTGTGGCAGGCCGAGCAGATGGGCATCCTGCAGCCGATCAAGTCCGACATCATCGACCAGAACATCCCGTCGCAGTACCGAGCCTCGTCCCACGACTGGACCGGCCTGAGCCTGCGCGCCCGCACCATCATCTACTCCACCGAGCGGGTCAAGCCGCAGGAGCTGAGCACATACGAAGCCCTGGCCGACAAGCAGTGGGAAGGCCGCCTGTGCCTGCGCACGGCGAAGAAGGTGTACAACCAGTCGCTGACCGCCACCTTGATCGAAACCCACGGCGAGGCGAAGACCGAGCAGATCGTCAAAGGCTGGGTCAACAACCTGTCCACCGACGTGTTCTCCGACGACAACGCAGTGATCCAGGCCATCGAGGCCGGCCAGTGCGACGTGGGCGTGGTCAACACCTATTACTACGGCCGCCTGCACAACCAGAACCCGAAACTGCCGGTGAAGATCTTCTGGCCCAACCAGGGTGACCGTGGCGTGCACGTGAACCTGTCGGGCATCGGCCTGACCAAGCATGCGCCACACCCGGAAGCGGCGAAGAAGCTGGTGGAATGGATGACCGGTGAAGAGGCGCAGAAGCTGTTCGCCGACATCAACCAGGAGTTCCCGGCCAACCCGAAGGTCAAGCCATCGGAAGAAGTGGCAGCGTGGGGCAGCTTCAAGGCTGACAGCATTCCGGTGGAAATCGCTGGCAAGCGCCAGGCTGAAGCGATTCGCTTGATGGATCGGGCTGGCTGGAACTAAGCGCCAGGCTTTATCCTTCCGGGGCCTTTCAGGGCCTCTTCGCGGGCATGCCCGCTCCCACAGGACTACTCGATCCCTGTGGGAGCGGGCGTGCCCGCGAACGACCGCATAGCGGTCGCAAACCAGCCACAGAGACATTCAACTTGCCCCACGCCCCCCAACGCCGCTGGTACCTCCCGGTCACCCTGGTCGCCGTCCTGGTGCTCCTGCCCCTGAGCGTCCTGCTGTTGTCCTGGCAGTCGATCGACCTGCAGATCTGGTCGCACCTGCTCGACACCCAGATGACTCGCCTGCTGGGCAATACCCTGACGCTGGTGGTGGGTGTGGGCATCGGCGTCACCGTGCTCGGCGTCAGCCTGGCCTGGCTGACCAGCCTCTGCGAGTTCCCTGGCCGGCGCTGGCTGGACTGGGCGCTGATGCTACCGTTCGCCATCCCGGCCTATGTGCTGGCGTTCGTCTTCGTCGGCCTGCTGGACTTCGCCGGCCCGGTGCAGAGCGCCCTGCGCGAGGTGTTCGGGCCAATGCGCCTCCCGCGGGTACGCTCTACCGGCGGGGTGATCGTCGTCCTGGTGCTGGTGTTCTACCCCTATGTCTACCTGCTGGCGCGCAGCGCATTCCTGGCCCAGGGCAAGGGCCTGATGGAAGCGGCGCGGGTGCTGGGGTTGTCCCCGCTGCAAGCGTTCTGGCGTGTGGCCCTGCCCACGGCACGGCCCGCGATCGGCGCCGGTATTGCCCTGGCCCTGATGGAAACCCTGGCCGACTTCGGCGCGGTGGCGGTGTTCAACTTCGACACCTTCACCACGGCCATCTACAAGACCTGGTACGGCTTCTTCAGCCTGTCCAGCGCGGCCCAGCTGGCCAGCCTGTTGCTGCTGGCGGTGATGCTGGTGCTGTATGGCGAGCGCCGTGCCAGGGGGGCCAGCCGCAGCGGCAACGAGCGGCCGCGCGGGCAGGCGCTGTATCACCTGCGCGGGTTCAAGGCGTTGCTGGCCAGTGGCTGGTGCCTGCTGGTGTTCGCCTGCGCCTTCGTCATCCCGCTGCTGCAACTGCTGGCGTGGTTCTGGCAGCGCGGCCGGCATGACCTGGACGAGCGCTATGTCGGCCTGGTGCTGCACACCCTGTACCTGGGCGGCATGGCGGCGCTGGTCACGGTGTGTGTGGCGTTGCTGCTGGCCTTTGCCCGGCGCCAGGCGCCGACGGGCGGTATCCGCGCCGGGGTAGGCCTGGCCAACCTGGGCTATGCCTTGCCCGGCTCGGTGCTGGCGGTGTCGATCATGCTGGCCTTCAGTTACCTCGACAACCACCTGGTCATCCCGCTGTCCAGCTGGCTGGGCGGTGCCGGCAAGCCGCTGCTGCTGGGCAGCCTGGCCGCATTGCTGCTGGCCTACCTGGTGCGCTTCATCGCGGTGGCCTACGGGCCGCTGGAGAGCAGCCTGGAGCGGATCCGCCCGTCACTGCCCGAGGCATCCCGCAGCCTGGGCGTCGGTGGCGCGGGATTGTTTTTCAAGGTGTATCTGCCGCTGCTGGTGCCTGGCGCGCTCA
Source organism: Pseudomonas sp. B8(2017) (assembly GCF_002113575.1). NCBI lineage: Bacteria > Pseudomonadati > Pseudomonadota > Gammaproteobacteria > Pseudomonadales > Pseudomonadaceae > Pseudomonas > Pseudomonas sp. B8(2017). Next base: position 218,819 of record NZ_NEIO01000001.1, read on the forward strand.
GCGCCGCCCTGCTGGTGTTCGTCGACGTGCTCAAGGAAATGCCGGCCACCTTGCTGATGCGCCCGTTCGGCTGGGACACCTTGGCGGTAAGGGTGTTCGAGATGACCAGCGAGGGTGAGTGGGCGCGTGCATCGTTGCCGGCACTGACCCTGGTGCTGGTGGGCCTGCTGCCGGTCATCGGCCTGATCCGCCGTTCGGCACGTCGACCCGGTCACAGTCACTGAGGGTGCCAGCCCGCGCCCTTGCGGCTACAATGCGCGGCATTCGCGCGGCGGGTCCTACACAAGAAGAGCTGACGACCCGACGTCATCGACCGCCGCCGCTTCGCCACGCCCGGAAGGAGAAACCCATGGGACAGCGCACGCTTTTGTATGACCTGCACCTGGCGCTTGGCGCCAAGACGGTCGATTTCGGTGGCTGGGACATGCCCCTGCACTATGGCTCGCAGGTCGAGGAGCACCATCAGGTGCGCAGCGATTGCGGGGTGTTCGATGTTTCCCACATGACCGTGATCGATGTCGATGGTAGCGACGCCACTGCCTGGTTGCAGCGTCTGCTGGCCAATGATGTGGCCCGCCTCGACGACACCGGCAAGGCGCTTTACAGCCCGCTGCTGCAGGCACAGGGCGGGGTGATCGATGATCTGATCGTCTACCGCACGGAAGATGGCTATCGCCTGGTCACCAACGCCGCCACCCGCGCCAAGGTGCTCGACTGGCTGCAGCTGCAGCGTGACGGTTTTGCCGTGGACTTCGAGGTCCGCCCAGACCTTGCCATCCTTGCCATCCAGGGCCCGCATGCCCGAGAAAAGGTTGCGGCCCTGCTCAGCTCCGCGCGTGCCGCGCTGATCCGCGAGTTGCGCCCGTTCGAAGGCGTTGCCGAAGGCGACTGGTTCATTGCCCGCACCGGTTATACCGGTGAAGACGGCCTGGAGATCATCCTCCCGGGCGAGCAGGCCGTGGCTTTCTTCAACGACCTGGTCGGTGCCGGTATCGCCCCCAGCGGCCTTGGTGCCCGCGATACCCTGCGCCTGGAAGCCGGCATGAACCTGTACGGCCAGGACATCGACGAAACCCACACCCCGCTTACCTCCAACCTGGGCTGGAGCATCGCCTGGGAGCCGGCCGAGCGCGACTTCATCGGCCGCGCCGGGCTGCTGGCGGAAATCGAGCACGGCGTGCAGGAAAAACTGGTAGGCCTGGTGCTGGAAGAGCGCGGCGTGCTGCGTGCCCACCAGGTGGTGCGTGTAGCCGGGATTGGCGAAGGGGAGATCACCAGTGGTAGTTTCTCGCCTACGCTGAGCAAGTCCATTGCCCTTGCACGCGTGCCCATGGCCACCGGCGACCGGGCCGAGGTGGAAATCCGCGGCAAGTGGTACCCGGTGCGGGTGGTCAAACCGACCTTTGTGCGCCACGGCAAGATCCTGATCTGAACAATTTTTAACCGGCGGGCGTACCGCTGAGCCAATCGAGGAATTCAAGACATGAGCAATATCCCCGCCGACCTGCGTTTTGCCGAAAGCCACGAGTGGGCTCGCCTGGAAGCCGACGGCACCGTGACCGTGGGTATCAGCGACCACGCCCAGCAAGCCCTGGGTGACGTGGTGTTCGTCGAGCTGGCTGAAGTCGGCAAGGTATTCGCCGCTGGCGACGCGGCCGGTGTGGTCGAGTCGGTCAAGGCCGCTTCGGACATCTATGCCCCGGTCGGTGGCGAAGTGATCGCGGTCAACGAAGAGCTGGCTGACAGCCCTGAGCTGCTCAACGAAGAACCTTACGAGTCGTGGATCTTCAAGCTGAAGCCAAGCAACCCGGCCGAGCTGGACAAGCTGCTGGATGCTGCTGGTTACGCAGCCGCTATCGGCGAATAAGGCTTCAGGCCTCATCGCCGGCAAGCCAGCTCCCACAGATAGCGCGCGCCTCAGGGCCTGTGGTTACCTGTGGGAGCTGGCTTGCCGGCGATAGGGCCGGTACTGGCAAAACAACTTTCCCCGCAGAATCGGCAATCCCTTCCTAGACTTGTAAGTCTCCATGAGAGCTGTTCCAGGAAGAGAGCGTCGTCATGTCCCAGTCGCCATCCCTGCATCAACTGCAAGAGCTCAACCCATTCCTGCGTCGCCACCTGGGCCCGGATGCCACGGAGCAGCAGGCCATGCTCAACGCGCTGGGTGTCGCCAGCCGCAGTGAGCTGATCGAGCAGACCGTACCGCCAGACATCCGCCTCAATCGCCCCCTCGATCTGCCGCCGGCACTGGACGAACAGGCCGCCCTGGCCAAGCTCGCCGGTTACGCCGGGCAGAACCAGGTCTGGACCAGCCTGATCGGCATGGGCTACCACGGCACCATCACCCCCACGGTCATCCTGCGCAACGTGCTGGAAAACCCGGGCTGGTACACCGCCTACACGCCTTATCAGCCCGAGATTGCCCAAGGCCGGCTGGAGGCGTTGCTGAACTTCCAGCAGATGGTCATCGACCTCACCGGGCTGGCCCTGGCCAACGCCTCGCTGCTCGACGAAGCCACCGCCGCCGCCGAGGCCATGGCCCTGGCCAAGCGGGTGGCGCGCAACAAGAGCAATGCCTTCTTCGCCGACGAGCACTGTCACCCGCAGACCCTGTCGGTACTCAAGACCCGTGCCGAGGGCTTCGGCTTCGAGCTGATCGTCGACTCTGTGGATAACCTTGGCAAACACGCGGTTTTCGGGGCCTTGCTGCAGTACCCGGATACCCACGGCGAGGTGCGCGACCTGCGCCCGCAAATCGACCATTTGCACAGCCAGCATGCCCTGGCCTGCGTAGCCGCCGACCTGCTCAGCCTGGTGGTGCTGGCACCGCCTGGGGAGCTGGGTGCCGATGTGGTGCTGGGCTCGACCCAGCGCTTTGGCGTACCGATGGGCTATGGCGGCCCCCACGCGGCGTATTTCGCCTGCCGCGATGACTACAAGCGAGCCATGCCGGGGCGCATCATCGGCGTGTCGCGCGATGCCCGTGGCAACACCGCGTTGCGCATGGCCCTGCAGACCCGCGAGCAGCATATCCGCCGCGAGAAGGCCAACTCCAACATCTGCACGGCCCAGGTGCTGCTGGCCAACATTGCCGGCTTCTACGCGGTGTACCACGGCCCGGAAGGCCTGCAGCGCATTGCCCAGCGCGTGCACCGGCTGACCTTCATTCTGGCCGCCGGCCTCGAGGCCAAGGGCATCAAACGCCTCAATCAGCACTTCTTCGACACCCTTACCCTGGACGTCGGCGGTGCCCAGGTGGCCATCATCGAAAGCGCCGAGGCCGCGCAGATCAACTTGCGCATCCTTGGCCGCGGGCACCTGGGCGTGAGTCTGGACGAGACCTGCTCGGAGCAGACGGTGCTGCGCCTGTTCGACATCTTCCTGGGGGTGGACCACGGCCTGGATATAGCCGCACTCGACCAGCTGGCCCTGCCCGAAGGCATCCCCGCCAGCCTGGTGCGGCGCACGCCGTTCCTCGCCCACCCGGTGTTCAACCTGCACCACAGCGAAACCGAGATGCTGCGCTACCTCAAGCAGCTCGAGAACAAGGACCTGGCGCTGAACCAGTCGATGATCCCGCTGGGTTCGTGCACCATGAAGCTCAACGCCACCAGCGAGATGATCCCCATCACCTGGCCTGGCTTTGCCCAGCTGCATCCGTTTGCCCCGGCGTCCCAGGCCATCGGCTACAAGGCGATGATCGACGAACTGGAAAGCTGGCTGTGCGCCATTACCGGCTTCGATGCCATCTGCATGCAGCCCAACTCCGGTGCCCAGGGCGAGTACGCCGGCCTGATGGCCATTACCCGCTACCACCGCAGCCGCCACCAGCCGCAACGCACGCTGTGCCTGATTCCGTCGTCGGCCCACGGCACCAACCCGGCGTCGGCGCAAATGGCCGGCATGGAGGTGGTGATCGTCGATTGCGACGACGATGGCAACGTCGACCTGGCCGACCTCAAGGCCAAGGCCCACTCGGCCGGGGATCGGTTGTCGTGCCTGATGATCACTTACCCGTCGACCCACGGCGTGTATGAAGAGGGGATTCGCGAGATCTGCGAAGTGGTCCACCAGCACGGTGGCCAGGTATACATGGATGGCGCCAACCTCAATGCCCAGGTGGGCCTGGCGCGGCCGGCGGATATCGGCGCCGACGTTTCACACATGAACCTGCACAAGACCTTCTGCATTCCCCACGGTGGTGGCGGGCCGGGCATGGGCCCGATCGGCATTCGCGCGCACCTCAAGCCGTTCGTCGCCAGCCACCCGGTGGTGCCGGTACCCGGCCTGGACCCGAACAACAGCGCGGTCAGTGCCGCGCCCTGGGGCAGTGCGAGCATCCTGCCGATCAGCTGGATGTACATAGCCATGATGGGGCTGCAGCTGGCCGATGCCAGCGAGGTGGCGATCCTCTCGGCCAATTACCTGGCCAGCCAGCTGGGTGGGGCTTTCCCGGTGCTCTACCGCGGGCGCAACCAGCGGGTGGCGCATGAGTGCATCCTCGACCTGCGGCCGCTGAAGGCGCTGACCGGCATCAGCGAAGAGGACGTGGCCAAGCGCCTGATGGATTATGGCTTCCACGCGCCGACCATGTCGTTCCCGGTGCCGGGCACGCTGATGGTCGAGCCGACCGAGAGTGAGTCGAAGGCCGAGCTGGACCGCTTCGTCGAGGCGATGCTGGCGATTCGGGCGGAAATTGGCGAAGTGCAGGAGGGCAACTGGCCGGCGGAGAACAACCCGCTCAAGCATGCGCCGCATACCCTGGCCGATGTGCTGGCGGTGTGGGACAGGCCCTACAGCCTGGAACAGGCGGTGGCGCCCAGTGCTCATGTGCGCCAGCACAAGTACTGGCCAGCGGTGAACCGGGTCGACAACGTGTATGGGGACAGGAATCTGTTCTGTGCTTGTGTGCCGGTGGAGGCTTATCGTTAGGGGTGAAGATGGGTGTTGGCTTCATCGCCGGCAAGCCGGCTCCCACAGGTACTGCACAGGCCTGGAGAATGGTGCAGTACCTGTGGGAGCTGGCTTGCCGGCGATCGGGGGCGAAGCCCCCGCCGTGGTTACTCGGCTACCGCATTCTTGGCCAGGATGGCATTGGCCAGTTCCATGTCGGAAGCCTGCATCCCCGGGTTTTCCGCGCGGGCCTGGCGAATCGCCGCTTCAAGGAACGGCCCGCGGATCGCGCCTTCGCTGGCCACGAAGCTGCCGGCGTCATCCTGCGCCGCCATCACCAGCTTGTGATCCCCGGAGGTCAGGTAGCTCGATGCCGTGGTAGCACCGGTAGTCATCACGTTACGCCAGAAGGTATCGGCCATGGCCGAGCCGATAGGCAGCGAAAGCAAGGCAGCGGCAGCGATGGCGGTTTTGAAACGCATGTTGAAACACCTCGAAGGGTGAGGGTTGAAGATGCGCGATTTGATCCTGCCACAGGGGTGCAAGTTCCTTGAATACAAAGGATTTTTGCTCAGGAACAGGCCCGTAGCACTTCCTCTTGGCGGGTCTGCCCGCAGGCTACCTTGGCTTCGCCGCAGCGGCGCAGATCGAGCAAGCCATCGGCCACGGCCTGGCGCCGCAAACTGGCCAGATCGCTGCCCGGGCCTATCAGGGCGCGCAGGCTGTCGCTGGGTATCAGCAGCTCGAACAACCCTGTGCGGCCATGGAACCCCGTGCCACGACAGGTACGGCATGGCTGGCCTTCGGGCAGCGCTGCACCACCCCGGCAATCCGCGCACAGTGTGCGCACCAGCCGCTGAGCCATGACCCCCACCAGCGTCGCCTTGATCAGGTAGTCGGCCACACCCAGTTCCTGCAGGCGGGTGATCGCGCCACAGGCGTCGTTGGTATGCAGGGTCGACAGCACCAGGTGCCCGGTCAGGGCTGCCTGCACCGCCACCAGGGCGGTCTCGCGGTCACGGATTTCGCCGATCATGATGATGTCCGGGTCCTGGCGCAGCATGGCCCGCACACCGTTGGCGAAACCCAGGTCCAGGGCGGGCTGCACCTGCAACTGGTTGAAGGTGGGTTCCAGGCGCTCGATCGGGTCTTCGATGGTGCACAGGTTGACCTGCGGCGTGGCCAGCAGCTTGAGGCTGGCGTACAGCGTGCTGGTCTTGCCGGACCCGGTGGGGCCAGTGACCAGGATGATGCCCTGGCGCTGGCGCAGCAGGCCTTGCCACTGGTCCAGTTGTGGCCCATCCAGGCCCAGCCGGTCGAAGCCTTCTTGCAGCTGTTGCGGGTCGAACAGGCGCAGCACCAGTTTTTCGCCGAACGGGGTCGGCAATGTCGACAGCCGCAGTTCCACCTCGCCGCCGCCAGGCAGGCGGCTTTGCAGCCGGCCATCCTGCGGCCGGCGCTTTTCCGCGACGTCCATGCGCCCCAGGTGTTTCAGGCGGCTGACCAGCGCCAGGGTCACCCCGGCGGGGAAGGCATAGACGTTGTGCAGCAGGCCGTCGATGCGGTAGCGCAGTTGGCCCTGCTCGCGGCGTGGTTCCAGGTGGATATCGCTGGCGCGTTGCTCGATGGCGTACTGCAGCAGCCAGTCGACGATATGCACGATGTGCGCGTCGTCCGCACTGGCCTCGGCCTGGCGCTTGCCCAGCTCCAGCAGCTGTTCGAGTTCACCCAGGCTGGCTGACTGCTGGTGTTGCGCGCCCTTTACCGATTGGGCCAGGCGGTGGAACGACTGCCCTGCCTGGCGGACCTGCTGCGGGCTGGCCAGCACGCGCCGGATCGGCCGGCCCAGGCTGCGGGTGAGGTCGGCCAGCCAGTCGTCCTGGTAGGGCTGGGCGCTGGCGACGGTGACGCTGGAGGCGTCGGCGGCGACGATAAGAATGCCGTGGCGCTGGGCGAAGGCCGGGGATATCAGGCCGGTGACCTGGGGCAGGTCCAGTTGCAGCGGGTCGATGCGCAGGTAGGGCTGGCCGACCTTGTTGGCCAGCCATTGGCAGAGGCGGTCCAGGTCCAGGGGCTGGCCAGGGTGTCGGCGGTCTTCCAGGGCGCAGGCGGCGATCTGTTCCAGCGGGTGGGCGGTGGGGTGAGTGGCGGCGTGCTCGAGTACCTGCAGGGTGTCGTTGGCGTGCAGGTGCTGGTCGGCGAGCAGGGCCTGGAGCAGGTGCTTGAGGTCGAGTGCCGGGTTGTCGGGGGTGTGCATGGTGGGCGTCCGTGCCTGATAGGGGAGTGCTGATCAAGGCTAGCCGGACGGCGGAAGGTTAACGGAAGTGAAAAGTTTCGGGAATTTACTGTGCCTGTACTGGCCCTATCGCCGGCAAGCCAGCTCCCACAGGATCACCACAGGCTCGAAGATTGCGCTGTACCTGTGGGAGCCGGCTTGCCGGCGATAGGGCCGGTAAATGCTTACACAACCGCCAGCTCCACCCGCTGCAGGTTGCTCAGGCTCACCTCACCCACACACACCAGGTTGCGCAGTTTTTGCGCAATCACCTCGGCCCGGTGCCAGCTCAGGCCGCCGATGCCGACCTCGATATCCAGCCAGTCATCCTGCTGGCTGACCTGCACGCTGTGCGGGGTCAGGAACTGCAGGGCAAACAGGTTGAGCACCCGGCACAGGCTGTCAGGCTCGGCCTCGGCCTGCAGGCGATAGTGCACGGTGCTGTGGGCGCTGCTGGCGGCCCAGGCGTCGGTACGGGGCTGTGCGTTCATGCTGGTCTCCGCAAATGTGGGAGAAATTCTTGCACGTTGGCGGCGGTATTTTTTCGCTATGATTTGATCATTTCGCTGTATTGGCGAATTGTTCTATTCATCAAGTGCTGTTCGGGAGAATTATTGATGCACAGCGAGCTGGACGCCTACGACCGCCGTATCCTCGAACTGCTGCAGGAGGACGCTTCTCTGTCCAGCGCGCAGATCGCCGAACGCGTGGGGCTGTCGCAATCGCCGTGCTGGCGGCGTATCCAGCGGTTGAAGGAGGAGGGGGTGATTCGCGGGCAGGTGACCTTGCTGGACCGCAAGAAGGTCGGCCTGAACACGCAGATATTTGCCGAGGTGAAACTGAACGCCCACGGGCGCTCCAACTTCACCGAGTTCACCGACGCAATCCGCGGGTTTCCGGAGGTGCTGGAGTGTTATGTGCTGATGGGGTCGGTGGACTTTCTGTTGCGCATCGTCACCCCGGATATCGAGGCTTATGAACGGTTCTTCTTCGAAAAGCTGTCGAACGTGCCGGGGATACAGGAGGTGAACTCGATCGTGGCGCTGTCGGAGATCAAGTCCACCACCAGCCTGCCACTTTCGCGGTAAGACCGTTTCAGACCCGCTGACGCGGTCCCTGTAGGAGCGGCCTTGTGTCGCGAAAGGGGCGCGAAGCGCCCTCAGGCTTTGTGCACCAAGCAGATATTGCCGGGGCCGCTGTGCGGCCCTTTCGCGACACAAGGCCGCTCCTACAAAGGCTGTGTCAGCCTTCAGAAGGGTTCACGCCTTGAGCAAGTGCTTCCAGCCGCGGCTCTGATCCACCGCCCGAGCCTGTTCGATACGCGCTTCCAGCACTTCATCGCTGATCGGCTGTTCAGCCAGCTCATGCAGCTTCTTCAGGTCGCCATACAGGCGGTCCATCTGCGGCGCTTCCAGCACCTGACGGGCATGGTGCAGCCAGGCCAGCAGCTGTTCGATACGCGGCAGTTGCTCGGCCAGGTCTTCCGGACGCTGGGTGTACAGCGGCAGCTTCAACGCTCGGCCTTCTTCGCCCAGCAGGTGCGCCAGCCAGCTTGCCAGCTGCGCCTTGCCCTGGCGCTCGCCACGGCCTTTGCGCTCCACGGTCCAGGCACGGGCCAGCAGCCAGCGCGAGGTTTCCAGCGAGAACTGGCCCCAGCGCACGTCCTCCAGCTCTTCGGCGAACTGCTCGGGGGCGGCGCGGCGGATATCTTCGTCTTCGTTGCCGGCCTGCACCAGCGGGCGCCAGTCTTCGAGCAGGGCGTCGAGGCTGCTGCGCAGGTCGCGGGTGGTGGCGCGCGGCGCGGCCTGGCCCAGGCTGGCGGTAATGGCACGCAGCTCGCTCAGGCACTCGACCCAGTCCTGCAGCAGGCGCCAGTGGCCGTTGTGGCGGTATTGCTCGGCCAGGCGCTGGCTGCTGCCCAGCAGTTGCCAGGCCAGTGCGGCGTAGGCGTCGTCCACGGCCATTTCGGCTTCCAGCTCGGTGTGCGGCAGGCCCAGCTCGTAGCTGTCCGGCTCCAGCAGGCGGTAACCACGCTCGGCCTTGCTGATGTCGCATGGCATCAACGGCAGGCTGGCGGCCAGCTCGGCGGCCAGTTCCAGCAGTGCCTGCGGCTCGCCTTCACGCAGTTCCAGTTCCAGCTCGCAGATTTCTTCCTTGCGCTTGCCGGCGATCACGAACCCCTGGTCCAGCGCGGCCTCGATTACCACCTTGCTCTTGCCACGGCCCCAGGCGATTTCGGCGTATTCACGGCTGAAGTCGGTGGTGAACAGCGGCTTGATGGTCTTTTTGTCCAGGTTGGCCAGTTGCGCGGGCCAGCAGCTGTCGTCGAGCTTCTTCAGGTCGAGCTTGACCTTGTCCAGCTGCCATTCGTGCTCGTTGCGCTCGGACAGGCCGGCCACGCTGGTGCCGCGGCACTTGAGGGTCTGGATGATGGCCTCGCCATCGCGGCGCAGGCGCAGGGCGACACGGGCGGCGGAGAGCTCGCGCTCGGGGGTGTCGAAGTACTGGTTGAGCAGTTCGCGGGTCTGCCAGCCAGACTTGTTGCGCTTTTTCAGCAGAGGGTGCTCGCGCAGGGCGGCAAGGGTCTCGCGGCTGGCGCGGAGCTTGAGTTCGGTTTCTTTGTGCATCACAGGCTCGAAGGAGGGGGCGTGGTTGCCCAGCAGTCTACAGGAGTCGGCTCTCGTCTGTTGGGTCGTGGTGGCCTTCTTCGCGGGCATGCCCGCTCCCACAGGTACAGCACCGCTTTCAAGGGCGGTGCAATTCCTGTGGGAGCGGGGAAGCCCGTGAAGAAGCCCACACGGTTGCCCTGCGAACGGGTGGCATTGCTATGATGGGCAACGCTTCCGAGGAGTACGCGCATGCCGTTGCCGACGCTGAAAGACCAGTTCGCCGCCCTGATCGCCGCGCCCTCGGTCAGTTGCACCCAGCCTGCGCTGGACCAGTCCAACCGCCAGGTCATCGACCTGCTGGCCGACTGGCTGGGCGACCTGGGTTTCAAGTGCGACATCCAGCAGGTCAGCCCCGGCAAGTTCAACCTGCTGGCCAGCCGTGGCACCGGCCCGGGTGGCCTGGTGCTGGCGGGGCACAGTGACACCGTACCCTATGACGAACAGCTGTGGGCCAGCGACCCGCTGAAGCTGACCGAAACCGATGGCCGCTGGGTCGGCCTGGGCAGCTGCGACATGAAGGGCTTCTTCGCCCTGGTCATCGAGGCGGTCATCCCGCTGCTGGAGCACGATTTCAAGCAACCGCTGCTGATCCTTGCCACCTGTGACGAAGAAAGCTCCATGTCCGGCGCCCGCGCCCTGGCCGAGGCCGGCCAGCCGTTCGGCCGTGCGGCGGTGATCGGCGAGCCCACCGGGCTGCGGCCGATCCGCATGCACAAGGGCATCCTCATGGACCGCATCGACATCCTCGGGCGCAGCGGCCACTCCTCGGACCCAAGCCTGGGCCGCAGCGCCATGGAGGCCATGCACGCAGTGATGGGCGAGCTGATGGGCCTGCGCCAGCAATGGCAGCAAACCTACCGCAACCCGCAATTCACCGTACCGACCCCGACCATGAACTTTGGCTGCATCCACGGCGGTGACAACCCCAACCGTATCTGCGGCCAGTGCGCCCTGGAGTTCGACCTGCGCCCGCTGCCAGGCATGGACGTGGAGCAACTGCGCGCAGCCATCCGCGGCAAGCTGGTGCCGGTGGCAGAGCGTTTTGAGGTGCGCATCGACTATGCGCCGCTGTTCCCGGAGGTGCCGCCATTCGAGCAGGCAGCCGACGCCGAGCTGGTGCAGGTGGCGGAGCGCCTGACCGGCCATCGCGCCGAAGCGGTGGCGTTCGGCACCGAAGCGCCTTATCTTCAGCAACTGGGTTGCCAGACCATCGTGCTGGGCCCCGGCGACATCGCCTGTGCCCACCAGCCCGGCGAATACCTGGAAATGTCACGAATCGAGCCTACCGTGCGTCTATTGCGTGACCTGATCGGGCACTATTGCCTGGACTAAACGTCAACCGAACTGTTTCGTTCCTGCCTAGAGGAGACCGCGCGTGACCGCAAGCCTGTTCCGACGATGATCCTGAACGCCCCCTGTATCGCCGTTCTCCGTCCACTTATCCACAGGCCCTGTCATGCCCGACTACGTCAACTGGCTGCGTCATGCCTCCCCGTATATCAATGCCCATCGCGACTGCACCTTCGTGGTCATGCTCCCGGGCGATGGGGTGGAACACCCTAATTTCGGCAACATCGTCCACGACCTGGTGCTGCTGCACAGCCTGGGCGTGCGCCTGGTGCTGGTGCATGGCTCGCGCCCGCAGATCGAAAGCCGCCTGGCTGATCGCGGCCTGACCCCGCACTACCACCGTGGCCTGCGCATCACCGATGCCGCCACCCTGGATTGCGTGATCGATGCCGTCGGCGCCTTGCGCCTGGCCATCGAGGCACGCCTGTCGATGGACATCGCCGCTTCGCCGATGCAGGGCTCGCGCCTGCGCGTGGCGTCCGGCAACCTGGTCACGGCACGGCCGATCGGCGTGCTCGAAGGCGTGGACTACCACCACACTGGCGAAGTGCGCCGGGTCGACCGCAAGGGCATCAGCCGCCTGCTCGACGAGCGCTCCATCGTGCTGTTGTCGCCGCTGGGCTACTCGCCCACGGGGGAAATCTTCAACCTGGCTTGCGAAGACGTGGCCACCCGCGCCGCCATCGAACTGGGGGCCGACAAGTTGCTGCTGTTCGGTGCCGAGCCGGGCCTGCTGGATGCCGATGGCAAGCTGGTGCGTGAGCTGCGCCCGCAGCAGGTTGCCCCGCATCTGCAGCGCCTGGGCAGCGATTACCAAGGCGAATTGCTGGATGCCGCGGCCGAAGCCTGCAAAGGCGGCGTGGCGCGCAGCCATATCGTCAGCTATGCCGAGGACGGCGCCTTGCTGACCGAGCTTTTCACCCGTGGCGGTGGCGGCACGCTGGTGTCGCAGGAGCAGTTCGAAGTGGTGCGCGAGGCGACCATCGAGGACGTGGGCGGTTTGCTGGAGCTGATCAGCCCGCTGGAAGAGCAGGGCATCCTGGTTCGCCGTTCGCGTGAGGTGCTGGAGCGGGAGATCGAGCAGTTCAGCGTGGTCGAGCGCGAGGGCATGATCATCGCCTGTGCGGCGTTGTACCCGATTGCCGACTCCGACGCCGGCGAACTGGCATGCCTGGCGGTGAACCCGGAGTACCGCCATGGCGGGCGTGGCGACGAGCTGCTGGAGCGCATCGAAAGCCGGGCGCGGCAGTTGGGGCTGAATACCCTGTTCGTGCTGACTACGCGTACCGCTCACTGGTTCCGCGAACGAGGGTTTGCGCCGAGTGGTGTGGAGCGGCTGCCGGCGGCGCGGGCTTCGTTGTACAACTACCAGCGCAATTCGAAGATTTTCGAGAAGCCCTTGTAAACCTGTACTGGCCTCTTCGCGGGTGAACCCGCTCCCACAGGATCTTCACCGGACCTGAGGCCGGCACGGTCCCTGTGGGAGCGGGTTTACCCGCGAAGCAGGCGACACCGATCTTGAACGAAAACGCCGCCCTTGTGGGCGGCGTTTTTGTTTACACGGTATGCAGGTACCAGTTGTACTCGAGGTCGGAGATCGAGTGCTCGAACTCCTCCAGCTCGCTCTCCTTGCACGCGACGAAGATGTCGATGTACTTCGGATCGATGTACTTGTTCAGGATCTCGCTGTCGTCCAGCTCGCGCAGGGCATCGCGCAGGTTGTTCGGCAGGCTCTGCTCCAGCTGCTCGTACGAGTTGCCTTCGATCGGCTCACCCGGCTCGACCTTGTTGGTCAGGCCATGGTGCACGCCGGCCAGTACGGCGGCCATCATCAGGTACGGGTTGGCGTCGGCACCGGCCACGCGGTGCTCGATGCGCACGGCGTCCGGCGAGCCGGTCGGCACGCGCAGGGCCACGGTGCGATTGTCCAGGCCCCAGCTTGGCGCGTTCGGCACATAGAACTGCGCGCCGAAGCGGCGGTACGAGTTGACGTTCGGGCAAAGGAACGCCATGGACGCGGGCAGGGTCTCGAGCACACCGCCGACAGCGTGACGTAGCGCGGCGTTCTGCTCGGGATCCTCGCTGGTGAAGATGTTGTTGCCATCTTTGTCCAGCACGGAAATGTGTACATGCAGGCCGTTGCCTGCCTGGCCCGGGTAGGGCTTGGCCATGAAGGTGGTGTCCATTTCATGGTCGTAGGCGATGTTCTTGATCAACCGCTTGAGCAGTACCGCGTAGTCGCAGGCCTTGAGCGGGTCGGCCACGTGGTGCAGGTTGACTTCGAACTGCGCCGGGGCGCTTTCCTTGACGATGGCGTCGGCCGGGATGCCTTGCTCCTTCGCGCCTTCCAGGATGTCCTGCAGGCAGTCGGCATATTCGTCGAGGTCGTCGATCAGGTACACCTGGGTCGACTGCGGGCGCTTGCCCGAAATTGGCGAGCGTGGCGGCTGCGGGCGGCCGTTCACGTTCTCCTGGTCGATCAGGTAGAACTCCAGCTCGAACGCGGCGCAGATGGTCAGGCCCATCTCGGTGAACTTGTCGACCACCTGGCGCAGCACTTCACGCGGGTCGGCAAAAAACGGCTCACCTTCGAGCTCGTGCATGGTCATCAGCAGCTGGGCGGTCGGGCGCTTCTGCCAGGGTTCGTTGGAGAGGGTGCCGGGGATCGGGTAGCAGATGCGGTCAGCATCGCCGATGTCCAGGCCCAGCCCGGTGCTTTCAACGGTGGAACCGTTGATGTCCAGGGCGAAGAGGGAGGCAGGCAGGTTGATGCCTTTCTCGTAAACCTTGTGGAGGCTGGTGCGCTCTATGCGCTTGCCACGCACCACACCATTCATATCTGCAATCAGAAGGTCAACGTAGAGAACCTCAGGATGTTCCTTAAGGAACGCGTTCGCTTCGTTAAGCTGAACGGCACGCGGGGGTACCGACATGATGCAACACCTTTGTTGTTAAAAATATCAATCAAGGGGGGCTTGCAAGACCAGTCAATCGAAAAGACAAACTGATGTCAAGCCAACCCCATGATGCCCTGAAATGGCACATCGACGGCAGATTTGCTGCATCTCGGGGCAAACCATTATCCGCTATTTCCCGCGCAAAGGGCTATCTCCGACCAACCGTGTTTTATTTTTTACGGAGGTGTTGTGTAAAAAAATGAACAAGGCTAAGCTCGGTCTCAACCCAGAACACAATAATACGAGGGTCACATGGTCCGCTTGCCGAGACCTGAAAGCACTGCCTGCGCAGTGCCATCGGGTACATCCGTCTTTTTTGCAAGCTTCGTCAATGGCGTGGCCGCCCTGGCCGCAATAATTGACGTTTGGCGCTCCCGGACCTGCCCTCGTAGCGGCTTGCCGCCCTTCGTTTCGTCTTCCTGCCCTTCGAACTCATTACGGACGCACCTGTTTTCAGTGTATCCACTGTGGCTCTGCGCGGGGGTTTTTGCTTTAGCAATGTACTCCATCCAGAATCAGTGCGCGGACCACCTTACCTCCTGAGGTATTTATGAGTAACAACCTCGACCAGCTCACCGATTGGTTGAAAGAGCACAAGATCACCGAAGTCGAATGCATGATCAGTGACCTGACCGGCATCACGCGCGGCAAGATTTCGCCTACCAACAAATTCATCGCCGAAAAAGGCATGCGCCTGCCCGAGAGCGTGCTGCTGCAGACCGTGACCGGCGACTACGTCGACGACGACATCTATTACGAACTGCTGGACCCGGCGGACATCGACATGATCTGCCGCCCCGACGAGAACGCCGTGTTCCTGGTGCCATGGGCCATCGAGCCGACCGCCCAGGTGATCCACGACACCTACGACAAGAAGGGCAACCCGGTCGAACTGTCGCCGCGCAACGTGCTGAAGAAAGTCCTCAAGCTATATGCCGACAAGGGCTGGCAGCCGATCGTCGCGCCAGAGATGGAGTTCTACCTGACCAAGCGCAGCGAAGACCCGGACTTCCCGCTGCAGCCCCCGGTAGGCCGTTCGGGCCGCCCGGAAACCGGCCGCCAGTCGTTCTCGATCGAAGCCGCCAACGAATTCGACCCGCTGTTCGAAGACGTCTACGACTGGTGCGAACTGCAGCAGCTGGACCTCGACACGCTGATCCATGAAGACGGCACGGCGCAGATGGAGATCAACTTCCGTCATGGCAACGCCCTGCACCTGGCTGACCAGATCCTGGTGTTCAAGCGCACCATGCGCGAGGCCGCGCTCAAGCACAATGTGGCCGCCACCTTCATGGCCAAGCCCATGACCGGCGAGCCAGGCAGTGCCATGCACCTGCACCAGAGCGTGGTCGACGTGGCTACCGGCAAGAACATCTTCAGCAACGACGACGGCAGCATGAGCGAACTGTTCCTGCACCACATCGGTGGCCTGCAGAAGTTCATCCCCGAGGCATTGCCGCTGTTTGCCCCCAACGTCAACTCGTTCCGCCGCTTCCTGCCCGACACCTCGGCGCCGGTGAACGTGGAATGGGGCGAGGAAAACCGTACCGTCGGCCTGCGCGTGCCGGACGCCGGCCCGCAAAGCCGCCGGGTCGAGAACCGCCTGCCAGGCGCCGACGCCAACCCTTACCTGGCCATCGCCGCCAGCCTGCTGTGTGGCTACATCGGCATGGTCGAAGGCATCGACGCCAGCGCGCCTGTGCAGGGCCGTGGCTACGAACGCCGCAACCTGCGCCTGCCACTGACCATCGAAGATGCCCTGGAACGCATGGAAAACAGCCGTGCACTGGTGCAGTACCTGGGCAAGAAGTTCATCACCGGTTACGTCGCTACCAAGCGCGCCGAGCACGAGAACTTCAAGCGAGTCATCAGTTCCTGGGAGCGTGAGTTCCTGCTGTTTGCTGTCTGATCAACTTGGTGCCGCAGGACGCGGCTGTCGAACAACGGAGAAGCACATGAGCGTCAACAACCCGCAAACCCGTGAATGGCAAACCCTGAGCGGGGAGCATCACCTCGCGCCCTTCAGCGACTACAAGCAGCTGAAGGAGAAGGGGCCGCGCATCATCACCAAGGCCCAGGGTGTGCATTTGTGGGATAGCGAGGGGCACAAGATCCTCGACGGCATGGCTGGCCTGTGGTGCGTGGCAGTGGGTTATGGCCGTGAAGAACTGGTGCAGGCGGCAGAAAAGCAGATGCGCGAGCTGCCGTACTACAACCTGTTCTTCCAGACTGCCCACCCGCCTGCGCTGGAACTGGCCAAGGCAATCTCCGACGTGGCGCCGCAAGGCATGACCCATGTGTTCTTCACCGGCTCCGGCTCCGAAGGCAACGACACCGTGCTGCGCATGGTCCGCCATTACTGGGCGCTGAAAGGCAAGCCACAGAAGCAGACCATCATCGGCCGCATCAACGGCTACCACGGCTCCACCGTGGCTGGTGCCAGCCTGGGCGGCATGAGCGGCATGCACGAGCAGGGCGGCCTGCCGATCCCGGGCATCGTGCATATCCCGCAGCCTTACTGGTTCGGCGAAGGCGGCGACATGACCCCGGATGAGTTCGGGGTGTGGGCGGCCGAGCAGCTGGAGAAGAAAATCCTCGAAGTCGGCGAAGACAATGTCGCCGCCTTCATCGCCGAGCCGATCCAGGGCGCCGGCGGCGTGATCATCCCGCCGGAAACCTACTGGCCGAAGGTGAAGGAGATCCTCGCCAGGTACGACATCCTGTTCGTCGCCGACGAAGTGATCTGCGGTTTCGGCCGTACCGGCGAGTGGTTCGGCTCCGACTACTACGACCTCAAGCCCGACCTGATGACCATCGCCAAGGGCCTGACTTCCGGTTACATCCCCATGGGCGGTGTGATCGTGCGTGACACCGTGGCCCAGGTACTCAGCGAAGGCGGCGACTTCAACCACGGCTTCACCTACTCCGGCCACCCGGTAGCGGCCGCCGTGGGCCTGGAAAACCTGCGCATCCTGCGTGACGAGAAAATCGTCGAGAAGGCGCGCAGCGAAGCGGCACCGTATTTGCAAAAGCGTTTGCGTGAACTGCAGGACCACCCTCTGGTGGGCGAGGTACGCGGCCTGGGTCTGCTCGGCGCGATCGAGCTGGTCAAGGACAAGGCCACCCGCAGCCGTTACGAAGGCAAGGGCGTGGGCATGATCTGCCGCACCTTCTGCTTCGAAAACGGCCTGATCATGCGTGCGGTGGGTGACACCATGATCATTGCGCCGCCGCTGGTGATCAGCCATGCAGAGATCGACGAACTGGTGGAAAAGGCACGCAAATGCCTGGACCTGACGCTCGAAGCGATTCGTTGACAGTTTGCTAGGCTAGCGATGTGACATTAAGTCGTTACAAGGCCCTGCTTTCCTTGATACAGGGCCTTGTAACTTGCCAGACTAGCGACTGTTTCAGTCGCCGCGCGCTCTGCACCGTAGGTCCTGGCTGCTGAACAGTTGGCTAAATAAAAAATTCTGGAGCATTACGCATGAATAAATTGGGCAAGACGTTGCTGGCCACCGCCCTGATGGGTGCCATGGCGACCGCTGTTCAGGCTGAAGACAAGGTGTTGAACGTCTACAACTGGTCGGACTACATCGCTCCGGACACCATCGCCAAGTTCGAGAAGCAGTCGGGCATCAAGGTCAAGTACGACGTCTTCGACAGCAACGAAACCCTCGAAGCCAAGCTGCTGGCAGGCAAGTCGGGCTATGACATCGTGGTGCCTTCGAACAACTTCCTGGCCAAGCAGATCAAGGCTGGCGTGTACGAGGAACTGGACCGCTCCAAGCTGCCGAACTGGAAGAACCTCGACCCTGACCTGCTCAAGGCCGTTGGCGATGCCAGCGACAAGGACAACAAGCACGCCTTCCCGTACATGTGGGGCTCGATCGGCATCGGCTACAACCCGGAGAAGGTCAAGGCCGCGCTGGGCGTGGACAAGATCGACTCGTGGGACGTGGTGTTCAAGCCTGAGAACATCGCCAAGCTCAAGAGCTGCGGCGTGAGCTTCCTCGATGCCCCGACCGAAATGCTGCCGGCTGCGCTGCACTACCTGGGCCTGCCGAGCAACAGCACCAAGAAGGAAGACCTGAAGGCCGCCGAGGACCTGTTCCTCAAGATCCGTCCTTCGATCACCTACTTCCACTCGTCCAAGTACATCGGCGACATGGCCAACGGCAACATCTGCGTAGCCGTCGGTTACTCGGGTGACCTGGAGCAGTCCAAGGCTCGTGCTCACGAAGCCGGCGACAAGGTCAAGGTGGACTACGTCATTCCGAAGGAAGGTGCCGGTACCTTCTACGACATGGTCGCCATCCCCAAGGATGCCGAGCATAAAGACGCTGCCTACCAGTTCATGAACTTCCTGATGCAGCCGGAAATCATGGCCGAGATCACCAACGCCGTGCGCTTCCCGAACGGCAACGCTGCCGCCACCCAGTTCGTGGACAAGGAAATCACCAGCGATCCGAGCATCTATCCGCCAGCTGAAGTGAAGAAGCAGCTGTACGCGATCGCTGCGCCTGAAGCGTCTGCCCAGCGTGTGATCACCCGCAGCTGGACCAAGATCAAGTCGGGCAAATAAGCCCGATGCGGTACCTCTGGGCCGGGGAATCCCGGCCCAGAGCCAGTGAAAGGCAATTGATGATTGCGGCATCGAAGCTGCGAAGGTAAGTTGCGCGCCGGTTTTGCGTGTGCGGCAGCATTGTCGCTACCCAGGCACTGATTGTGAGGACCACCCACTTGTCCATTTCTGTATTCCGCAAGGCCTTGATGGCTGGAGCGGGCCTGACGCTGGCATGCAGCGTCCAAGCGGCGCCTACGGTGCACTTCTACAACTGGTCCGACTACGTCGGCCCGACCACACTCGCGGACTTCGAGAAAGCCACGGGCATCAAGCCCGTGCAAGACGTGTTCGACTCCAACGAAACCCTGGAAGGCAAGCTGCTGGCCGGCAACACCGGCTATGACGTGGTAGTGCCATCCAACCATTTCCTCGGCAAGCAGATCAAGGCGGGCGCGTTCCAGAAGCTCGACAAGAACCTGCTGCCCAATTATTCCAACCTGGACCCGGCGCTGATGAAGCGCCTGGAAAGGAACGACCCGGGCAACCAGTACGCCGTGCCTTACCTGTGGGGCACCAACGGCATCGGTTACAACGTCGACAAGGTGAAGGCCGCGCTGGGCGTGGACACCATCGACTCCTGGGCAGTGCTGTTCGAGCCCGAGAACATGAAGAAGCTCGCCAAGTGCGGCGTGGCCTTCCTCGACTCGGCGGACGAAATGCTGCCGGCGGTGCTCAACTACATGGGGCTGGACCCCAACAGCACCAATGCCAAGGACTACCAGGCCGCCGAGAAGAAACTGCTGGCGGTACGCCCGTACGTGACCTACTTCCACTCGTCCAAGTACATCACCGACCTGGCCAACGGCGACATCTGCGTCGCGGCAGGTTTCTCGGGTGATGTGTTCCAGGCCAAGGCCCGCGCCGAAGAAGCGAAGAAGGGCGTGAACCTGGCCTACGCCATTCCCAAGGAAGGCGGCAACCTCTGGTTCGACGTGCTGGCGATCCCCAAGGACGCCAAAAACGTCAAAGAGGCGCATGCCTTCATCAACTATTTGCTGAAGCCTGAGGTTATCGCCCAGGTCAGTGATTACGTCGGTTACGCCAACCCGAACCCCAAGGCTGGCGACCTGATGGACCAGGCCGTGAGGACTGACGCCGCGGTTTACCCACCGCAGGAAGTGCTGGACAAGATGTTCGTGAACTCAGAGTTGCCACCCAAGGTGCAACGGCTGATGACCCGTAGCTGGACCAAGGTCAAGTCGGGCAAGTAAAAATCCAGGCCCGTGGCGGCACCTGTAGAACAGGGCTCGCGGGCACAAAAATCTTGTTGGGAGTTTCACTCATGGCAGTTGCCTCCGGTGCCTATAAAAAAGCCCTCGAGGGTGGCCAGCAACCCAAGCAGGTGCTGGTCAAGATCGACCGGGTCACGAAAAAGTTCGACGAAACGGTAGCCGTGGACGATGTGTCCCTGGAAATCCGCAAGGGCGAGATCTTCGCCCTGCTGGGTGGCTCCGGTTCCGGCAAGTCCACCTTGCTGCGCATGCTGGCCGGCTTCGAGCGCCCGACCGAAGGGCGGATCCTCCTCGATGGCGTCGACATCACCGACATGCCGCCCTACGAGCGGCCGATCAACATGATGTTCCAGTCCTACGCGCTGTTCCCGCACATGACCGTGGCGCAGAACATCGCCTTCGGCCTGCAGCAGGACAAGATGCCCAAGGCCGAGATCGACGCCCGCGTGGCCGAGATGCTCAAGCTGGTGCACATGACCCAGTACGCCAAGCGCAAGCCGCACCAGCTGTCCGGCGGCCAGCGCCAGCGCGTGGCCCTGGCCCGCTCGCTGGCCAAGCGCCCCAAGTTGCTGCTGCTCGACGAGCCGATGGGCGCACTGGACAAGAAACTGCGTTCGCAGATGCAGCTGGAACTGGTGGAGATCATCGAGCGCGTGGGCGTGACCTGCGTGATGGTGACCCACGACCAGGAAGAGGCCATGACCATGGCCGAGCGCATCGCCATCATGCACCTGGGCTGGATCGCCCAGATCGGCTCGCCGGTGGACATCTACGAGACGCCTACCAGCCGCCTGGTGTGCGAGTTCATCGGCAACGTCAACCTGTTCGAAGGTGAAGTGGTCGACGACGCCGAAGGCCACGCGATCATTGCCAGCCCGGAGCTGGAGCGCAAGATCTATGTCGGCCACGGCATCACCACGTCGGTGGAAGACAAGCACATCACCTACGCCCTGCGCCCGGAAAAGATGCTGGTCACCACCCAGCAACCGACCTGCGAGCACAACTGGTCGCGCGGCAAGGTTCACGACATTGCCTACCTGGGTGGCCACTCGGTGTTCTACGTCGAGTTGCCGAGCGGCAAGGTCGTCCAGTCGTTCGTCGCCAACGCCGAGCGCCAGGGCACGCGCCCGACCTGGGGCGATGAAGTGTACGTGTGGTGGGAAGACGACAGCGGCGTGGTACTGCGGTCATGAAACTGCGCAAGCTCAAGCGAGCCTTCCAGCGTATTACCCCGGAGGGGCGGCACCTGGTGATCGGCGTGCCGTTCATCTGGCTGTTCCTGTTCTTCATGCTGCCGTTCTTCATCGTGCTGAAGATCAGCTTCGCCGAAGCCGACGTGGCGATCCCGCCGTATACCGAGATCTACAGCTACGTCGAAGACAAGCTGCAGCTGGTGCTCAACCTGGCCAACTATGGCCTGTTGACCGAGGATGAGCTGTATATCTCGGCCTACCTGGGCTCGCTGAAGATGGCCTTCTTCAGCACCCTGCTGTGCCTGCTGATCGGCTACCCGATGGCCTATGCCATTGCCAACGCCAAGAAGGAAACCCAGACGGTCCTGCTGTTGCTGATCATGATGCCGACCTGGACCGCGATCCTGATCCGCGTCTATGCCTGGATGGGCATTCTCAGCAACAACGGCCTGCTCAACGGCTTCCTGCTGTGGACCGGGTTGATCGACCAGCCGCTGCAGATCCTCAACACCAACCTGGCGGTGTACATCGGCGTGGTCTATTCGTATCTGCCGTTCATGATCCTGCCGCTGTTCGCCAACCTGGTGAAGCACGACCCGAGCCTGCTCGAGGCCGCTTCGGACCTGGGTTCGAGCACCTTCAACAGCTTCTGGAAGATCACCGTGCCACTGTCGAAGAACGGCATCATCGCCGGCTGCATGCTGGTGTTCATCCCGGTGGTGGGCGAGTTCGTGATCCCTGAACTGCTTGGCGGCCCGGAAACCCTGATGATCGGCAAGGTGCTGTGGCAAGAGTTCTTCAACAACCGTGACTGGCCGGTGGCCTCTGCGCTGGCGGTAGTCATGCTGGCGATCCTGATCGTGCCGATCCTGCTGTTCAACCGCAGCCAGGCCAAAGAAATGGAGGGCAGGGCATGAAGCGCTTCAGTTTCTCCAAGCTGATGCTGGTGCTCGGCTTGCTGTTCATCTACCTGCCGATGCTGATCCTGGTGATCTACTCGTTCAACGCCTCCAAGCTGGTGACGGTATGGGGTGGCTGGTCGGTGAAGTGGTACGTCGGCCTGCTCGACAACACCCAGTTGATGGGGTCGGTGATGCGTTCGCTGGAAATCGCCTGCTATACGGCGGTGGCGGCGGTGGCGCTGGGTACCTTGGCGGCGTTCGTGCTGACCCGGGTTACCCGCTTCAAGGGCCGCACGCTGTTCGGTGGCCTGGTCACCGCGCCGCTGGTAATGCCCGAGGTGATCACCGGCCTGTCGCTGTTGCTGCTGTTCGTGGCCATGGCGCAGATGATCGGCTGGCCGCAGGAGCGCGGCATCGTCACCATCTGGATCGCCCATACCACGTTCTGTGCCGCGTATGTGGCGGTGGTGGTGTCGGCACGCCTGCGTGAGCTGGACCTTTCGATCGAGGAAGCGGCGATGGACCTGGGTGCCAAGCCGTGGAAGGTGTTCTTCCTGATCACCATCCCGATGATCGCGCCGTCGCTGGCGGCGGGCGGCATGATGTCGTTTGCCCTGTCGCTGGATGACCTGGTACTGGCCAGCTTCGTCTCCGGCCCTGGTTCGACCACCTTGCCGATGGAAGTGTTCTCGGCGGTGCGCCTGGGCGTGAAGCCGGAGATCAACGCCGTGGCAAGCCTGATCCTGCTGTCGGTGTCGCTGGTGACCTTCTTCGTCTGGTACTTCAGCCGCCAGGCCGAAGAGCGCCGTCGCAAGGCGATACAGCAGGCGATCGAAGAGGGCGCTGCAGCGAATGCTTCGCAGCCACAGGTCAAGCGCCCGGCGCAGGTTGCGGCGTCGGCCTGATCTGGCCTATTCGCGGGTGAACCCGCTCCCACAGTAATATCACTGCCTCGGGCCTGTGTTAATCCCTGTGGGAGCGGGTTTACCCGCGAATGTCTCAACTCTAATTTAAAGCCAGACTGCATCCCAATGTGGATAGTCCCTGACACTTCTGACGAGGCCAGCCCGCAAGGGGTTGGCGACAATGTATCTGGCAACATGCACCATGCTCTCCTCCCGCCGCAGTGCCCGGTCCTGATACCCAGGCTGCCTACCGGATCCTGCTCAACCCCCGCCTGATGCAAAACCAGACTGGACCTGGACTTGAACCTGCGCATCAAGGTGCCCAACGTCGTACCTTTCAACTCGATCAGCCAATGCAGATGGTCCGGCATCAGCACCCAGGCCAGTGACCGGCAGGCATGTTCCTGGTCTGATTGTCGCAGTTGGTGAATGACCAGCCGGGCATGGAGGAAATCATGGAACAGCGGCTTGCGCTGGTGGGTGACGGTGGTCAGCAGATAGAGCCGGCCAAGTTCTGAATAGCGACCACGGCGAAGCAGGTGAGACTGGGCTCGCGACATTGGCTTCTTCCTTGAAAAGCAGGTGACTTTTCAAAGGTAGTGGCTGAGATACAGGTGCTGTGTAGATCATGGTTTCTGGATATGGCAGAGGCTTGCGGATGGCAGTACCGGCCCTTTCGCGGGTAAACCCGCTCCCACAGGTATTGCACAGGTCCTGAAGGCTGCACATAACCCTGTGGGAGCGGGTTCACCCGCGAAGAGGCCCGCAAGGCGTACGACTTTTCATCAACTCAAACCAAAGGCTTCAGTTGAATCGGCTTGGGAATTATCCTACGAGCCGTGTGGAAGCTGCTCTGTTGCTGGGGAAATGCCCCAGGGATAACGTCGTCGAGTCGCCAATCAAGGTGACCGGGTGTGAGAAACCCGCTCGATGTTGAACAGGCTTCCTGTCATGGCGGCCTTGCGTGGGCAGGCCTCGGCCTGGCCGGGTTCAATGTCCTCGGTTTTCTCACCCCGCGTACGGCTGCCACCCCTTATCCGTGAGAAAGATGAGCTGGCGGTTCCATAAACGACATTGGATTCTGACCATGACAACGCACGTTCCAAATCACCCAAAAAACAGCAGCACCGTCGGCCGCGAAACCTGCATGGACCTGTTCCGCGTCCAGGCCAACATCCCCTTCAACCATGCCTTCTCCGAACTCTCCGTAATGCTCGGGTGCATCAATCATCTGACGACCGAAGCCGAGATGGAAAATGACCGGCTGGCCGGTAGTGCCGCGAGAATTCTCAGTGGCTTTGCCAAAGCATTGATTGATGACATAGAGCTGGGGTTGAACAGGGCCTCAGTTCAGGTCTGACCTGTACCGGCCTCTTCGCGGGCGCGCCCGCTCCCACAGGTACAGCGCAGGCTTGAGGCTGGCGACCATCCTGTGGGAACGGGCGTGCCCGCGAAGGGGCCCGCGCAGGCGCCGAAAATGCCAGCTTGATCGCGGTCAGTGCCGTTTATCGAACCCTGAACTACGCTGACAGTCGCATCCCACGAATCATTTGCGCGCAAGCAAGGAGCCTGCATGACGTTGATACGTCCGCTGTTGGTCGTCTGCCTGGGGCTTGTGTCCCTGCTGTCGGGCTGTAGTAAGGAAGAAACCACCGAGACACTGCCACGCGTAGGCGTGCAACAGGTATCACCCACCGATTTCGCTGCCAGGGTCACCCTGACTGGCGATGTGCAGGCGCGGGTGCAGACCGACCTGTCGTTCCGTGTGGGCGGCAAGATCATTTCGCGCAGTGTCGATGTCGGCGACCACGTAAAGGCCAACCAGGTGTTGGCGCGGCTTGACCCGAAAGACCTGCAGAACAATGTCGACTCGGCCAAGGCCGAGGTGTTCGCCGCGCAGGCGCGGGTCACCCAGACCAGTGCCGCGTTCGTGCGCCAGCAAAAGCTGTTGCCCAAGGGCTACACCAGCCAGAGCGAATACGATTCCGCCGAAGCCGCGCTGCGCAGCAACCAGAGCGCGCTCAAGGCCGCACAGGCGCAATTGGCCAATGCCAACGAACAACTGAGCTATACCGCGCTGGTCTCTGAGGCCGATGGGGTCATCACCGAGCGCCAGGCCGAGGTCGGCCAGGTGGTTCAAGCGACCATGCCAATCTTCAGCCTGGCCACCGATGGTGATCGTGATGCCGTGTTCAATGTCTACGAATCGCTGCTGGTGGCCCCGCCCAGCGATGCCGGCGTGATCGTCAGTCTGCTGGACGACCCCAAGGTCCAGGCCCGTGGCTTCGTGCGCGAAATCACCCCCACGGTGTCTGCGCAAAGCGGCACGGTACAGGTCAAGGTCGGGCTGAGGGATGTGCCGCCAGGGATGCAACTGGGTGCACCGGTGACGGCCACCACCAATGCCCAGGGCCGGCCTAGTATCGAGCTGCCATGGTCGGCACTGACCAAGGCCCTGCATGAGCCCGCCGTCTGGGTAGTGGGCGAGGGTGACAAGGTAGAGCTGCGCAAGGTCGAGGTCAGCCGTTACCTCACCGGCAGGATCGTGGTCGCCAGTGGCCTGAAAGGCGGCGAGACCGTGGTGGTCAATGGCGGGCAGTTGCTGCACCCCGGCATGCAGGTGCTGAAGATCGATGCCAAGGGCAACGGGGGTGAGCTATGAAGCGCCTGCTGCTGATGCTGTCGGCCGGCGTGCTGTTGGCTGGCTGCAGTAGCGAGGATGAAGTGCCGGAGCCGATTCGGCCAGTGCTGTCGGTCAAGGTCGAACCCCAGGTGCAGTCGCAGCTTGGCCGTTTCGCCGGCAGTATCCAGGCACGTTTCGAAAGCACCTTGGGCTTCCGGGTTTCCGGGCGTATTGCCCGGCGCTGGCTGGATGTGGGCGCCCAGGTGAAACCGGGCGACACCCTGGCCACCCTCGACCCGACCGACCAGCAGAACCAGTTGCGCGCCGCCGAAGGCGACCTGGCCAAGGTGCAGGCGCAGTGGATCAACGCCCAGGCCGATGCCCGCCGCCAGCAACAGCTGTACGACCGTGGCGTAGGCGCCCAGGCCCAGCTGGATATCGCCCAGACCAACCTGAAAACCACCAGCGCGGCGCTGGAGCAGGCGCGCTCTGCGCTCAGCCAGGCGCGTGACCAGCTCGACTACAGCACCCTGCGCACCGACCACGCCGCGGTAATCACTGCCTGGCAGGCCGAAGCCGGGCAAACCGTCACCGCCGGCCAGGCCGTGGTAACCCTGGCCAGGCCGGATGTGAAGGAAGCGGTGATCGACCTGCCGATCGGCCTGGCCGAGCAGTTGAGCAAAGGCTTGACCTTCACCGTTGCTTCGCAGCTGGACCCGACCATCAACACCACCGCCAGCCTGCGGGAACTGGAACCCCAGGCCGACGCCACCACCCGCACCCGCCGCGCGCGCCTGACCCTGGCCAGCACCCCGGCGGCCTTCCACCTGGGCACCGCCATCAGCGTGACCCTGAGTTCGGAGGTGTCGCCGCGCAGCGAACTGCCCTTGAGTGCCTTGCTCGAGCGCGACGGCAAGACCCAGGTATGGGTGATCGATACGCAGCAGAAGACCGTGGCCACTCGTGACGTGGCCCTGATCGGCCGCACCGCCGACAGCGTCGTCCTGAGTTCGGGCGTACAGCCCGGCGAGCGGGTGGTGACTGCGGGCGTGAACAGCCTCAAGCCCGGCCAGAAGGTCACCTTCGACGAGGATGCGCAATGAAAGGAAGCTTCAACCTGTCCGACTGGGCACTCAAGCATCAATCGTTCGTCTGGTACCTGATGTTCGTTGGCCTGCTGATGGGGATCTTCTCCTACTTCAACCTGGGCCGTGAGGAAGACCCGTCGTTCACCATCAAGACCATGGTCATCCAGACCCGCTGGCCCGGCGCGACCCAGGACGAAACCCTGTACCAGGTCACCGACCGTATCGAGAAGAAGCTCGAGGAACTCGACTCCCTCGACTACACCAAAAGCTACACCCGCCCCGGCGAATCCACGGTCTACGTGTACCTGCGCGATACCACCAAGGCCAAGGACATCCCGGAAATCTGGTACCAGGTGCGCAAGAAGATCCAGGACATTCGCGGTGAATTCCCTGCGGGCATCCAGGGGCCCGGGTTCAACGATGAATTCGGCGATGTGTTCGGTTCGATCTATGCCTTCACCGCCGACGGCCTGACCCTGCGCCAGTTGCGCGACTATGTGGAACAGGCGCGGGCCGAAGTGCGCGATGTGCCCAACATCGGCAAGATCGAGCTGATCGGCACCCAGGACGAAGTGCTTTACCTGAACTTCTCCACCCGCAAGCTGGCAGCCCTGGGCATCGATCAGCGCCAGGTCATGCAGGCCCTGCAATCGCAAAACGCCGTGACCCCTGCCGGTGTGATCGAGGCCGGGCCGGAACGTATCTCGGTGCGTACCTCCGGGCAGTTCACCTCGGAAAAGGACCTGCAAACCGTCAACCTGAAGATCAACGACCGCTTCTTCCGCCTGGCCGACATCGCCGATATCGAGCGCGGCTACGTCGACCCCCCTTCGCCGATGTTCCGCTACAACGGCCAGACGGCGTTGGGCCTGGCCATCGGCATGAAGGCCGGCGGCAATATCCAGGTGTTCGGAGCGGCGCTGAAAAAGCGCATGGACAAGGTGATCGAAGACCTGCCGGTGGGCGTCGGGGTGCACACTGTTTCCGACCAGGCGGTGGTGGTCAAGCAAGCGGTGGGCGGCTTCACCAGTGCGCTGTTCGAGGCGGTGGTGATCGTGCTGGCGGTGAGCTTCGTCAGCCTCGGCGTGCGTGCCGGGCTGGTGGTGGCCTGCTCGATCCCGCTGGTGCTGGCCATGGTGTTCGTGTTCATGGAATACAGCGGCATCACCATGCAGCGGATTTCGCTGGGGGCGCTGATCATCGCCCTGGGCCTGCTGGTGGACGATGCGATGATCACCGTGGAGGTGATGGTCACACGGCTGGAGATGGGCGAAAGCAAGGAGCAGGCGGCGACTTTTGCCTATACCTCCACCGCCTTCCCCATGCTTACCGGCACCCTGGTGACGGTGGCCGGCTTCGTGCCGATCGGCCTCAACGCCAGTTCGGCGGGCGAGTACACCTACACGCTGTTTGCGGTAATTGCCGTGGCGCTGATGGTGTCGTGGGTGGTAGCGGTGTTCTTCGCCCCGGTGCTCGGCGTGCACATTCTCAGCAGCGCCAAGCTCAAGCCCCACGAAGCCGAGCCTGGCCGTGTCGGCCGGGTCTTCGAGCATGGTTTGTTGTGGTGCATGCGCAACCGCTGGCTGACCATCATCGGCACCGTGGTGCTGTTCGCCCTGGCGATCTTCTGCGAGCGCTTCGTGCAGAACCAGTTCTTCCCGTCCTCGGACCGCCCGGAAATTCTCGTCGACCTCAACCTGCCGCAAAACGCCTCGATCGAAGAGACGCGCAAGGTGGTCGACCGCTTCGAGGCGCGGATCAAGGACGACCCGGACCTGGTGCACTGGAGTACCTACATCGGCCAAGGGGCGATCCGCTTCTACCTGCCCCTCGACCAGCAGTTGCAGAACCCGTACTACGCGCAGTTGGTGATCGTCAGCAAGGGCTTCGAGGAACGCCAGGCCATGATGGACCGCCTGCAGAAGATCCTGCATGAAGAGTTCGTTGGCGTCGGCACCAACGTGCAATCGCTGGAAATGGGCCCGCCAGTGGGCCGGCCGATCCAGTATCGGGTCAGCGGCGCCAATATCGACCAGGTACGCAAGCACGCCATCGAGCTGGCCACCTTGCTCGACCAGAACGAGCACATCGGCGAGATGATCTACGACTGGAACGAGCCGGGTAAGGTGCTGCGCGTGGAAATCGCCCAGGACAAGGCGCGCCAGCTGGGCCTGTCGTCGGAGGACGTGGCCAATGTGATGAACAGCATCGTCAGCGGTGTGCAGATCACCCAGGTCAACGACAACATCTACCTGGTCGACGTGGTCGCCCGTGCCGAGGACAGCGAGCGTGGCTCGCCCGATACCCTGCAGAACCTGCAGATACTGACGCCCAACGGCACCTCGATCCCGCTGCTTGCGTTCGCCACCGTGCGCTACGAGCTGGAGCAGCCGCTGGTGTGGCGCCGTGACCGCAAGCCGACCATCACCATCAAGGCCTCGGTCAACGGCGACATCCAGCCCACCGACCTGGTGGCCCAGCTGAAGCCGAAGATCGACGAGTTCGCCAGCAAGTTGCCGGTCGGCTTCGAAGTGGCCACCGGCGGTACGGTGGAGGAGAGCGCCAAGGCGCAGGGGCCGATCCGCAAGGTCATCCCGCTGATGCTGTTCCTGATGGCGACGTTCCTGATGATCCAGCTGCACAGCGTGCAGAAGCTGTTCCTGGTGGTCAGCGTGGCGCCGCTGGGGCTGATTGGCGTGATCATTGCGCTGGTGCCCACAGGTACGCCCATGGGCTTCGTGGCGATTCTCGGCATTCTCGCGCTGGCGGGCATCATCATTCGTAACTCGGTGATCCTGGTGACCCAGATCGACGAGTTCGAGGCCCAGGGCTTGTCGCCGTGGGATGCGGTGGTAGAGGCCACCAACCACCGGCGCCGGCCGATTCTGCTGACCGCGGCGGCGGCGAGCCTGGGCATGATCCCGATTGCCCGCGAAGTGTTCTGGGGGCCGATGGCCTACGCCATGATTGGCGGGATCATCGTGGCGACCCTGCTGACGCTGCTGTTCCTGCCGGCCTTATATGTGGCCTGGTACAAGATCCGCGAGCCACAGAAAAATTCCTGAAACCTTCACGGCCCTATCGCCGGCAAGCCAGCTCCCACAGGAAACTCACTGCTCTTGAGTATTGTGAGGCCCCTGTGGGAGCTGGCTTGCCGGCGAT
Organism: Pseudomonas sp. B8(2017); assembly: GCF_002113575.1. Lineage (NCBI taxonomy): Bacteria > Pseudomonadati > Pseudomonadota > Gammaproteobacteria > Pseudomonadales > Pseudomonadaceae > Pseudomonas > Pseudomonas sp. B8(2017). The sequence goes on from NZ_NEIO01000001.1 coordinate 248,695, forward strand.
AGGGCCCTCACATCATAACGATAATTCAGTTATATAAACATTCTTAAACAGTATTTTTAAGAATAACCCCACCTCACTACTATTGCCCTCAAGCCAGGCGCAAATCCCCTTCAAACCTCAGCCCGGCACCCTCACTCCAAGGAGAACGAGCATGAGTGCATCTCTGCGTAGCATCGACGGTCAGGACGAAGCCACCATTCTGCGTGAAATCCAGAGCGCTCTGCGCGACCTGCGATTCGGTGCGGTGGAGATTACCGTGCACAACGCTCAGGTCGTGCAGATCGAGCGCAAGGAGAAGTTCCGCCTGCAGCAGCCCGGCAACAAGACCGGCTGATCGCACCACACATTCAAAACTAGAAAAATGCCAATCGGGAGCTTCACCATGTCCATCCGCCGTTATGCGCTCGCCGCCCTGGCCAGTGCTGTTTTTGCCGGTTCCGCCATCGCCAAGGACTACGAACTGCTGAACGTGTCCTACGACCCGACCCGCGAGCTGTACCAGCAGTACAACGCCGAGTTCATCAAGCACTGGCAGCAGGCCCACCCGGGCGACAAGGTGAAGATCCAGCAATCCCACGGCGGTTCGGGCAAGCAGGCCCGTGCGGTGATCGATGGCCTGCGTGCCGACGTGGTGACCCTGGCCCTGGCCGGCGACATCGATGAAGTCGCCAAGCTCGGCAAGACCCTGCCAGACAACTGGCAGACCCGCCTGCCGGATGCCAGCACCCCGTACACCTCGACCATCGTGTTCCTGGTGCGCAAGGGCAACCCGAAAGGCATCAAGGACTGGGGCGACCTGATCAAGAAGGACGTGTCGGTCATCACCCCCAACCCGAAAACCTCCGGCGGCGCCCGTTGGAACTTCCTGGCTGCCTGGGCCTATGGCCTGAAGGCCGGCGGTAGCGAAGCAAAGGCCAAGGAGTACGTGCAGGAGCTGTTCAAGCACGTACCGGTGCTGGATACCGGCGCCCGTGGCTCGACCATCACCTTCGTCAATAACGGCCAGGGCGATGTGTTGCTGGCTTGGGAAAACGAAGCCTTCCTGGCACTGAAGGAAGACGGTGGCGCCGACAAGTTCGACATCGTCGTGCCGTCGTTGTCGATCCTCGCCGAGCCGCCGGTGGCGGTGGTGGACAAGAACGCCGAGAAGAAGGGCAATACCGAGATTGCCAGCGAATACCTCAAGCACCTGTACAGCCCGGCCGGGCAGAAGATCGCCGCCGAGAACTTCTACCGCCCGCGTGACGAGAAGGTCGCTGCCGAGTTCGGCAAGCAGTTCCCGAAACTGGACCTGGTGACCATCGACAAGGACTTTGGTGGCTGGAAGACTGCACAACCGAAATTCTTCAATGATGGCGGTGTGTTCGACCAGATCTATCAGGCACAGTAAGGGCCAAGGAAAAGCGGGGCCGCCATGCGGCCCATCGCGACACAAGGCCGCTCCTACAGAGGTACGCGCACCCCTGTAGGAGCGGCCTTGCGTCGCGATGGGCTGCAAAGCAGCCCCAGGATTTCAGAAGCTAGCACCAGCCCGGGATCGTTCCCGGGCCAAGTGCGTTCAACCAGGGATATTTATGTCACGCCGCATTTCCCCCGTCATACCCGGCTTCGGGCTGACGCTGGGCTACACCTTGGTGTACCTCAGCCTGATCGTGCTGATACCGCTGGCCGCCATGTTCGTGCATGCCGCGCAGCTTACCTGGGAGCAGTTCTGGAACGTCATCAGTGCGCCGCGGGTGATCGCCGCGCTCAAGCTGAGTTTCGGCACCGCCCTGTTCGCCGCCATCATCAACGGAGTGATCGGCACCCTGCTGGCCTGGGTGCTGGTGCGCTACACCTTCCCCGGGCGCAAGATCATCGATGCGATGATCGACCTGCCGTTCGCCCTGCCCACGGCCGTAGCCGGTATCGCCCTGACCGCCCTGTACGCGCCTTCGGGCTGGGTCGGTCAGTTCGCCACCGACCTGGGTTTCAAGATCGCCTACACCCCGCTGGGCATCACCCTGGCGCTGACCTTCGTCACCCTGCCGTTCGTGGTGCGTACGGTGCAGCCGGTACTGGCCGATATTCCGCGTGAAGTGGAGGAGGCCGCCGCCTGCCTGGGCGCCAAGCCGCTGCAGGTGTTCCGCCATGTGCTGGCGCCAGCGCTGCTGCCTGCCTGGCTGACAGGCTTTGCCCTGGCCTTCGCCCGCGGCGTGGGCGAGTATGGTTCGGTGATCTTCATTGCCGGCAACATGCCGATGAAGACCGAAATCCTGCCGCTGCTGATCATGGTCAAGCTCGACCAGTACGACTACACCGGCGCGACCGCCATCGGCGTGCTGATGCTGGTGGTTTCCTTCATCCTGCTGCTGCTGATCAACCTGCTGCAGCGCCGCATCGAAACCCCTTGAAGGAGGCCGGCATGTCCAGTTCATCCCTGAATGCAACCGCCGCCGCCAACGCCGCCCGCCGGGGCAGCGCCACTTCGCGGCGTATTCTGATCGGCCTTGGCTGGCTGGTGTTCGCGCTGTTCCTGCTGCTGCCACTGGTGATCGTGGTATCGCAGGCACTGAAGAACGGCTTTGGCACCTTCTTCGAGGCGATCTTCGAGCCTGACGCGTTGTCGGCGCTGAAGCTGACCCTGCTCGCCGTGGTCATTTCGGTACCGCTGAACCTGGTGTTCGGCGTCAGCGCCGCCTGGTGCGTGAGCAAGTACACCTTCCGTGGCAAGAGTATCCTGGTCACCCTGATCGACCTGCCGTTCTCGGTATCGCCGGTGATCGCCGGCCTGGTCTACGTGCTGATGTTCGGTGCGCAAGGCCTGTTCGGGCCGTGGCTGCAGGACCACGATATCCAGATCGTGTTCGCCCTGCCGGGCATCGTCCTGGCCACCATCTTCGTCACCGTACCGTTCGTGGCCCGTGAGCTGATCCCGCTGATGCAGGAGCAGGGCACGCAGGAAGAGGAGGCCGCGCGCCTGCTCGGCGCCAATGGCTGGCAGATGTTCTGGCACGTGACCCTGCCGAACATCAAATGGGGCCTGATCTACGGCGTGGTGCTGTGCACCGCGCGGGCGATGGGCGAGTTTGGCGCGGTGTCGGTGGTGTCCGGCCACATTCGCGGCGTGACCAACACCTTGCCGCTGCACGTGGAGATCCTCTACAACGAGTACAACCACGTCGCGGCCTTCAGCGTGGCCAGCCTGTTGCTGATCCTGGCGCTCTTCATCCTGCTGCTCAAGCAGTGGAGCGAGAACCGTATTAACCGCCTGCGCCACAGCGCCGCGGAGGAATGATTCATGTCGATCGAAGTTCGTAACGTCAGCAAGCGCTTCAACAGCTTCCAGGCCCTGGACAACATCAACCTGGACATCAACAGCGGCGAGCTGGTGGCCCTGCTCGGCCCGTCCGGCTGCGGCAAGACCACGTTGCTGCGCATCATCGCCGGCCTGGAAACCCCCGACCAGGGCAATATCGTGTTCCATGGCGAGGACGTGTCCGGCCATGACGTGCGCGACCGCAACGTCGGTTTCGTGTTCCAGCACTACGCGTTGTTCCGCCACATGAGCGTGTTCGACAACGTTGCCTTCGGCCTGCGCATGAAGCCCAAGGGCGAGCGCCCGAGCGAGAGCAAGATTGCCGAGAAGGTGCATGAACTGCTGAACATGGTGCAGCTGGACTGGCTGTCCGACCGCTACCCCGAGCAGTTGTCCGGTGGCCAGCGCCAGCGTATCGCCCTGGCCCGTGCGCTGGCGGTGGAGCCCAAGGTGCTGTTGCTGGACGAGCCGTTCGGTGCGCTGGATGCCAAGGTGCGCAAGGAGCTGCGCCGCTGGCTGGCGCGCCTGCACGAGGACATCAACCTGACGTCGGTGTTCGTCACCCACGACCAGGAAGAAGCCATGGAGGTGGCTGACCGCATCGTAGTGATGAACAAAGGCGTGATCGAGCAGATCGGCTCGCCGGGCGAGGTGTACGAGCACCCGGCCAACGATTTCGTCTACCACTTCCTCGGTGATTCCAACCGCCTGGCCCTGAGCGAAGGGCATCATGTGCTGTTCCGCCCGCACGAAGTGTCGCTGTCGCGACACGAGACCGAAGGGCACCATGCGGCCGAGGTGCGGGATATCCGGCCGCTGGGCGCGACCACGCGGGTGACCTTGAAGGTGGAAGGGCAGAGCGAGCTGATCGAGGCAGAGGTGGTCAAGGACCATGACAGCCTGACCGGGTTGGCGCGGGGGGAGACATTGTTCTTCCGGCCGAAGGTTTGGCAGAAGGTGGCGGATATCTGAGTCGCCTTTGGTGATGAAAAGCCCGGGGTTGGTCCCGGGCTTTTTTATGCCTGAGAGATTGCCGGGGCTGCTTTGCAGCCCATCGCCGGCAAGCCAGCTCCCACATCTGTGGGAGCTGGCTTGCCGGCGATCGAGGGCGCAGCCCTCGCGGCAATCTCATGCCTTACGCGAATATTTCGCATGCCGGCAATGCATGATTGAAAACCCGCCCGGCCACAGCCCACGAATTCCGCGGCTTTGCCACAATCCCTGAAAAACTATATTCAGTATAGTTCTAACCATAATTTTAAACATTACTTTAAGAGATAAGCCCCTGGCCGCGATGATTCAGCCACACACCTGAATCGAGACCCCAGGAGTTTGATCAATGGGTAATGTCCAGTCGGCCGTCAGGGCCTACGACCAGCCATGGCGCCCGGCACCGGGCGACCTGGTCGACCTTGGACGCACGCTTCGCCTCCCGCTTGGCCAGCTGCGCCTGCAACGCACGCCTGTCAGCGGGCTCAAGCGCCGCGACAAGCTGGTGTTGGGCCTGCTGGTGCTGGCCCTGCATGGCGCTGCAGCGTACTGGGTCAGCCAGGCACCAACGCCCGAGCTGCCGGTGGTGCCACCGCAAGTACCGCCGATGACCATCGAGTTCGCCGCGCCAGCACCGCCTGTAGTCGAGCCACCGCCACCAGCCCCGGCACCGCCGGTGGTCCAGCCGCCACCGCCGCCGGTGGTCGACGAGCTGGCCGCCAAGCCCAAGCCCAAACCAAAGCCCGTGCCCAAGCCGGTGGTCAAGCAACAGCCCAAACCGCAGCCCAAGCCGGTCGAAGCGCCGCCGCCAGCCCCTGTGGCTGCCCCGGCACCGCCAGCGCCACCTGCACCGGCCCCGGTCACCCCGGCATCGGCCAACGCGGCGTACCTGAAGAACCCGGCGCCGGAGTACCCGCAGATGGCCCAGCGCCGCGGTTGGGAAGGCACCGTGCTGCTGCGCGTCGAGGTGCTGCCCAGCGGCAAGCCCGGGCAGATCCAGATCCAGAAGAGCAGCGGCCGTGATGCCCTCGACGCTGCCGCACTGGCAGCGGTCAAGCGCTGGAGCTTCGTGCCTGCCAAGCAGGGCGACGTGGCCCAGACCGGCTGGGTCAGCGTGCCGATCGATTTCAAGCTTCGCTAACTTTTTCGCAGAACACAGGAAGACATCATCATGAGCCTGCTGGCATCCCCCCTCGAATCCGTTGAAAGCGCAGTCATCTGGCTGCTGGTCGGTTTTTCTGTCGCCACCTGGGCCCTGGCCCTGGTCAAGGTCGTGCAGTTCGTGCGGCTGAAGAACCAGGACAAACGCTTCCACCAGCAATTCTGGGCCGCCTCGAGCCTGGACTCGGCTGCCGAGCCCAGCCACGACCTGCCTGGCCCTGCCGCCCGTGTTGCCCAGGCCGGTTATGCCGCCATCGCCGTCGGTGACAGCCAGGCCAATGACCTGAGCCACGCCATCAACCACCAGGACCGCCTGGAGCGCGCCCTGCGCCAGCAGATCGTGCGTGAGCGCCGTTCGCTGGAAACCGGCCTGGCGGTGGTCGCCAGTATTGGCAGTACCTCGCCCTTCATCGGCCTGTTCGGCACCGTCTGGGGCATCATGGAAGCACTCAAGGGCATCAGCGCGGCCGGTTCCGCCAGCCTGGAAACCGTGGCCGGGCCGATCGGCGCGGCACTGGTGGCCACCGGCGTGGGTATCGCCGTCGCGGTGCCGGCGGTGCTGGTCTACAACTACTTCCTGCGCCGCCTCAAGCTCACCGCGGCCGACCTCGATGACTTCGCCCACGACTTCTACAGCCTGGCGCAGAAGAGTGCCTTCCGCGTGCTGGTGCACCCGGCCGTGCACAGGCCCCAGGCCGGTTTCACCCAACCGGTGAAGGAGGCGTCCTGACATGGCCTTTTCGACCCAGGACAGCGACGAAGTCCTCAGTGAAATCAACGTCACGCCGTTGGTGGACGTCATGCTGGTGCTGCTGGTGGTGTTCATCGTCACCGCGCCGCTGCTGACCAATGCCATCCCCATCAACCTGCCCAAGACCGAGGCCGTGGCCCCGGTGGAGCAGAAGGACCCGCTGGTGGTCAGCATCGATGGTGACGGCAAGTTGTTCATCAACAAGGACGAGATCCAGCCCGACCTGCTGGAAGCCAGCCTCAAGGCCGCCAAGGACAAGGACGTGGACGTGCGCGTACAGCTGCAGGCTGATGACGGCGTGAACTACGGCGAAGTGGCGCGGGCCATGGCGGCTATCGAACGTGCGGGGATCAGCAAGCTGGCGGTGATTACCGCGCGCTGAACCCGTCAACTTTCTTCAGGCAAGTGCTTAGGGGCCATATCTCTTGGCAGGGGATGGCCCCTTTTTTTGCGTGATCCCTGTGGGAGCGGGCGTGCCCGCGAACACGGGCGAAGCCCGTGCCATCCACCGCGGTGCTTGCTTCGCGGGCATGCCCGCTCCCACAGGGGTCGCACAAGATACTGAGACTTTTGGTTATTAATAAATAGCTTCTTATTCCTTTACTGATATAACTCCCTCCCTATACTTGTCTCCAAGCACGCAAACTCACTGGAGGCGTCCCCATGCGCAATGAGTCGATTCGTTACCTGATTGTGCCGGGCTGGCAAGGATCGCCAGACAACCATTGGCAAAGTCACTGGCAGCGCACCCTGCCCAACAGTGCCCGGGTCGAGCAGCACGACTGGCTGACCCCGCAACGTCAGGACTGGGTGCAGGCACTGGAGCAGGCGATTGCCGCCGAGCGCTCGCCGGTGATTCTGATTGCCCATAGCCTGGGCTGCATAACCGTCGCTCATTGGGCCGCGCAAGCCAGCCCGGCCCTGCTGCGGCGGGTACGTGGCGCGCTGCTGGTGGCGCCCGCTGACGTGGAGCGGCCAACCTGTGCGCCGGCTCTGCGCAACTTCGCGCCGATCCCGACCGAAGCACTGCCATTCCCCAGCCAGGTGGTCAGCTCGGACAACGACCCGGCCGTGAGCGTGCCAAGGGCGTTGTACCTGGCCCAGGTCTGGGGCGCCGAAGCAGGGCTGCTGACCAACGCCGGGCACATCAACGTCAAGTCCGGCCATGAGCGCTGGGAGCAAGGTTTCGCCTACCTGTATCGCTTGCAGAGCCGGGTCGAGCAGCGCGCACTGCGCCGCGCCTGATCGCCCTTACTGTTTACCGTTTGCCTGACGCCCGGCCATTGCAGGCCTGGGGCGAGAGTTTGTCATGACTTTTCAAAACCCTTTTGGCCAGCCGTTGCTGACCTTCCCTGAGCTGGACAAGAGCCCGCTGAGCATCCGCGCCAAGGCGCTGGTGTTCATCGACCCACGTTCGCAGCAGCTGCGCGAGGAGCTCGAGCACCTGGCGCCACAATCCTTGCCAGTGCTGATCCGTGGCGAAACCGGTACCGGCAAGGAGCTGCTGGCCCGGCAGATCCACCGTGCCAGTGACCGCAGCGGGTTGTTCGTGTCGGTCAACTGCGCGGCCATCAGCCCCACCTACGCCGATGCCGAGCTGTTCGGCTACAGTGCCGGCAGCCAGGGCGGCACAGCCAGCAGCCGTGCCGGCTGGTTCGGCTCGGCCAACGGCGGCACGTTGTACCTGGACGAGATCGCCGACTTGCCGCTGGCCATCCAGGGCAAGCTGCTGGCCGCCCTGGAAAACCGCGAGGTTACCCGGGTGGGCGCGCAGCAGCCGCAGCCGGTGGATGTGCGCCTGGTGGCCGCTACCAGTATCGACCTGGCGCGGGTGGTGCGCGCGGGGCGCTTCAACGAGCGCCTGTACCAATACCTGCGCGAGGGGGCGCTGGAGCTGCCGCCACTGCGCGAGCGGCCGGGCGATATCCTGCCGTTGGCCGAGTACTTCGTGGGCATCTACAGCGTGCGCCTGCAACGGCCTGTGCCGCTGGTGAGCGAGGCGGCGCAGCAGGTGCTGGAGGCACACCCCTGGCCCGGCAACACCCGTGAACTGGAGAACGTCATCCACTTCGCCTTGCTGGTGAATGACGGCGGAGAGATCCTGGCTGAGGACCTAGACCTGCCAAACTCCGCGCGCTAGACACCGCTCATAAGCAAAGTGGCTGATGGCAGTTTGTTTTTGGAATAAGAAGCTAAATAAAAGATATTGTTACGGAATAAAAAATCTGGGTATTGTCCGCCTCACGCCCGCTGGTGAACCGGTTGGGCACCCGATTCGCCATCGTCGATGGCCCAGAACCAGAACAAGGACCACCATGAAGAAGACCCTGCTGACCACTGCCCTGGCTGCTGCCCTGTCGTTTGCCGGCCTGGCTGCCGCCGCCGAGAAACTGGTGGTTGCCGCCACCCCGGTACCGCACGCCGAAATCCTCGAGCTGATCAAGCCGACCCTGGCCAAGGAAGGTGTGGACCTGCAGATCAAGGTCTTCACCGATTACGTGCAGCCGAACGTGCAGGTTGACCAGAAGCGCCTGGACGCCAACTACTTCCAGACCCTGCCGTACCTGCAGAACTTCAACGAAGGCAAGGGCACCCACCTGGATACCGTGATCGGCGTGCACGTCGAACCCTTCGGTGGTTACTCGAAGAAGGTCAAGAGCCTGAGCGAACTGAAAGAAGGCGCTACCGTTGCCATCCCTAACGAGGGCAGCAACAGTGGCCGCGCCCTGCTGCTGTTGCAGAAGGCTGGCCTGATCACCCTGAAGGACCCGAAGAACGCCCTGGCCACCCCCAAGGACATTGCCGAGAACCCGAAGAAGCTGAAGTTCCGCGAGCTTGAGTCGGCCATGCTGCCGCGTGTGCTGGACCAGGTCGACCTGGACATGATCAACACCAACTACGCCCTGGAAGCCGGCCTGAACCCGGCCAAGGACGCGCTGGTGATCGAAGGCAGCGACTCGCCATACGTGAACTTCCTGGTCGCCCGCCCGGACAACAAGGACAGCGAAGCCATCCAGAAACTGGCCAAGGCCCTGACCAGCCCGGAAGTGAAGGAATTCATCGCCAAGAAGTACCAGGGTGCGGTGCTGCCGGCGTTCTGATGCGCTTGCATTACCTTGCATGACCCAACGCCGACACCCTTGTGTCGGCGTTTTTGTTTGTGGCGCAGGACCCTGTGGGAGCGGGCGTGCCCGCGAAGCAGGCGACGCGGTGGATGGCACCGGCTACGCCGGTGTTCGCGGGCGCGCCCGCTCCCACAGGGTCCCTGCGCGACGTCTCGGTGATATGTTTATTCTATAAAGGTATTTATCAAAAAGTTTTTAGATCATTAGAGTCTAGCTATCGTGCCCACGCGCACCCTGCAGACCTGCTTCACCATGACCCTCGACACCGCATTCATCCTCGGCACGCTGCCCGCCTTCCTCAAGGCCGTGGGCGTGACCCTGCAGGTCGGCCTGATCGCCATCGCCACCTCGCTGCTGGTCGCCCTGGTCAACGCCACACTGCTGGTATTACGCACCCCGTACCTGTGGCGCCTGGTAAAAGCCTACGTGGAGCTGGCCCGCAACACGCCGCTGCTGATCCAGCTGTTTTTCGTCTACTTCGCCTTGCCCAGCCTGGGCCTGAAGATTTCCGGCTTTGCCGCAGCGATTATCACCATGACCTTCATGGGCGGTGCCTACCTCACCGAGGTGCTGCGTGCCGGCATCGAGGCCGTGCCCCGTGCCCAGCTGGAGTCCGGGCGCTCCATCGGCCTGTCCGAAGGCCAGCTGCTGCGCCATGTGGTGTTGCCCCAGGCCGGCATCCTCAGCCTGCCGGCACTGTTCGCCAACTTCATCTTCCTGCTCAAGGAAACCACCGTGGTGTCGGCGGTGGCCGTGCCGGAAATTCTCTACACCACCAAGAACTACATCGCGCTGTACTACAAGACCTATGAAATGCTCACCGTGCTGACCCTGCTCTGTGTGCTGCTGTTCCTGCCGCTGTCGTTGCTGCTGCGCTATGTCGAAAGGAGGCTGCAACATGGCCAGTTCGGCGTCTGAACTGCTGCTGCAGGCATTGCCGCAGCTGGCTGGCGGCGCGGCGCAGACCCTGGCCATCTCTGCGCTGGGCATCCTCTTCGCGACGCTGGGCGGTGTGCTTTATGGCGTGCTGGCAACCTTGGGCAACCGGGCCCTGAACATTGCCTTGCAGGTGTACCTGGAGCTGTTCCGTGCCATCCCCGTGCTGGTCTGGCTGTACCTGGTGTTCTTCGGCCTGCCGATCTTCCTGGCCTTGAGCATCCCCAGCTTCTGGTGCGCGGTGCTGGTGCTGGGCCTGTGGGGCGCCAGCGAGGTGGGCGAGGTGGTGCGTGGCGCGCTGCGCTCGCTGCCGCGCGGCCAGCGCGAGGCGGGGTTGTCGATCGGCCTGGCCGGCTGGCAGCTGTATGGCTACGTGCTGTTGCCACAGGCGCTCAAGCGCATGACCCCACCGACCATCAACATCTACACGCGGATCATCAAGACCAGCTCGCTGGCGGTGCTGATCGGCGTGGTCGAGGTAATCAAGGCCGGCCAGCAGATCATCGAGCGCACCTACGAGTCGGTGCTGATCTACGGCGCCTTGTTCCTGTTCTTCTTCATCGTCTGCTATCCGCTGTCCGCCGCTTCACGCGTGCTGGAACGCCGCTGGGCCCACTCATGAGTGCATTGATCGAATTTCAGGGTTTCAACAAGTTCTTTGGCGAGCACCAGGTGCTCAAGGACGTCGACCTCCAGGTGGTGGCCGGCGAGGTGGTGGTCATCCTCGGTCCCAGTGGTTGTGGCAAAAGCACGCTGCTGCGCTGCCTCAACGGCCTGGAGCAGGCCCACGGCGGCCAACTGCGCCTGGCCGGGCAGGAGCTGCTCGACCCGCGCACCGATTGGCGCGAGATCCGCCAGCGGGTCGGCATGGTGTTCCAGAGCTATCACCTGTTCGGTCACATGAGCGTGATCGACAACCTGCTGCTTGGCCCGCTCAAGGTGCAAAGGCGCGAGCGCGCCGAAGCCCAGGCCCAGGCCGAGGCGCTGCTGGCGCGGGTCGGCCTGCTGGACAAGCGCGACGCCTTTCCCCGGCAATTGTCCGGGGGCCAGCAACAGCGCATCGCCATCGTGCGTTCGCTGTGCATGAACCCCGAGGTGATGCTGTTCGACGAGGTTACCGCGGCCCTCGATCCAGAAATGGTCAAGGAGGTGCTGCAGGTGATCCAGGGCCTGGCCCGCGACGGCATGACCTTGCTCATCGTTACCCACGAAATGGCCTTCGCTCGCGCGGTGGCCGACCGCATCGTGTTCATGGAGGCCGGCAGGATCCTTGAACAGGGCGACCCCGAGAGCTTCTTCACACGACCGCGGACCGCACGCGCGCAGCAGTTCCTGGAGAAATTCTCCTTCGTAGAAAGCCTGCCGAAGACACTGCACAAGGAACTGTCATGAAAACTGCCAACCTCACCAAACTGCTGGCGCCGTTGTTCGGCCTGGCCCTGCTGGCCGGCTGCAACAAGGCTGAAGAACCACCCAAGCCCGCGGCGGCCTCGCCGGCCACCAGCTACCTGGAAACCATCAAGGCCCGCGACAAGCTGATTGTCGGGGTGTTCACCGACAAGCCACCGTTCGGTTTCGTCGATGAGCAGGGCCGCTACGTGGGCTTTGATACCGATATCGGCCGGCGCCTGGCCAAGGACCTGCTGGGTGATGAAAACAAGGTCGAGTTCGTTGCCGTGGAGCCGGCCAGCCGTATCCCGTTCCTGCAGAGCGACAAGGTCGACCTGATCCTCGCCAACATGACCGTGACCCCGGAGCGCAAGGAAGCGGTGGACTTCACCAACCCCAACCTGCGCGTTGCCGTGCAGGCCATCGTCGCGGATGGCAGCCCGGTGCAGAAGCTCGACGACCTGGCCGACAAGACCATCATCGTCACCACCGGCACTACCGCTGATATCTGGCTGACCAAGAACCACCCGGACTGGAAACTGCTCAAGTTCGAGAAGAACAGCGAGTCGCTGCAGGCGCTGGCCACCGGGCGTGGCGATGCCTATGCGCAGGACAACCTGATTCTGTTCAGCTGGGCCAAGCAGAACCCGGGGTACCGCGTGCTGCCTGAGCTGCTGGGTGACGAGGCACCGATTGCACCGGCGGTGAAAAAGGGCAACACCGAGCTGCGTGACTGGGTGAATGCCGAGCTGGCCAAGCTGGGGGAGGAGAAGTTTCTGCTGAAGCTGTATGACCAGTATGTGCGCAAGGAACTGAGCGATGACACCAAGCCGGAAAGCGTGATTGTGGAAGGGGGCAAGTGGCAGGGGTGACTGTGCCATTGGGGCTGCTTTGCAGCCCTTCGCGGGCTTGCCCGCTCCCACATTGATCGGCGTATGCAGGGCCCTGTGGGAGCGGGCGAGCCCGCGAAGGGCCGTCAGGTGGCCCCAATGACTTCAACGGTTACGCGGTAGCCAGTTCAGCAAGAATTCATTCACCACCCGCGGGTTCTCCAGGCTGGAGATATGCCCCGCAACCGGAATCTGCGCCGCCAGGCAGCCAATGATCCGCGCCATTTCATTGGACTCTTCCGGCGGCCGCGGAATGTCCTGGTCGCCGCACATCAGGATGGTTCTCTCGCTCGGCAGCTGCTCGAGTTGCTCCAGCAGGTCGTGTCGTCCAAAGATTATCCGCCCCATGGGATCGAGGCTCTCGCGAATGGTTTGTGCACTGCTTGCCTTCAGCTGAGCACGAAACCGCTCACGGATTTCAGGCACGGTCTGGCCGCCTGCGTGGAAAAAAATAGGCACGATGATGTCGAGCAGCAGGTCGCTGAATTCGCCGGCTTCGCTGGCGGCATCTAGCAAGGCGAAGTACTTGAGCCGAGTCTCCTCCGGCTCGGCGCCCAGGTAAGTGTCCATGAGCACCAGGCGATCAATTCGTTCAGGGTGGGTAGCAGCCAGCGGTGCCCCCCACATACCGCCTACCGACAGCCCGACCAGGTGGCACTTGGTAATTTCCAGTTTGTCCAGCAACGTCAGGTGCTGGCGGACCAGGCTGTTCATGTCGATGGTCGTGGCAGGCGGAGCATCGGAGCCGCCGTGGCCCCACAGCTCGGGGACGATGACGCGGAAGTGTGCTGACAAGGCTTCGATTTGTGGCTGCCACATCTCGGCGGACCACAGGTAGCTGTGGCCGAGCAGGACCGGAAAACCCTGGCCCTGGTCGATGTAGCTCATGCGGGCGCCGTCGATTTCGATGAAGTGTCTTTGCATGCAGTGGGTCTCGGCTGGAAGTGTTGTAGGGAATTCGAAAATGTCGGGGGCCGCTTAGCGGCCCATCGCGACACAAGGCCGCTCCTACAGGGATGCGCCTTGAGTTGCGCGGCCGCCTGTAGGAGCGGCCTTGTGTCGCGATGGGCTGCAAGGCAGCCCCTACGGTGCTGGCACCAGACGCAAGGTACTCTGCGCCGGAATCACCCCCATCTGCGCCTTCTGGTACTGCCCCTGCACATACCCTTCGGCCTGATCCGCAAAATGCCTGTCGAACGGCACGCCACTCTGCCCGACCGGGTTGGTGGTCAGCGCCTGCCCGGCATCGGCAAAGTCGACCAGCCGCCGTGTCGACGGCCCATAGGTCACCGGCCATGGCGCCGGGCCGATCTTCGCCGAGAGGTTGTTCGGCACTTCATGGGTGCCCGGTGCGGCGAACGGGCCGACGTTGAACAGCAGGTTCAGCGGCTTTTTAACCCCCAGCGGGTGGTTGTGGGTCAGGGTATGGGCCTTGCCCCACTGCCAGCTGGCCGGGTCACTGCCCAGGGTCTCCCGCAGGTGCTTCAAGCTGTTCTGCCACGCCGTGCGCACCACGGCGGTACGGTCGGTGCGCTGGTTGGCTCCGCGGGTGTTCCACCACGGCGAATCGGCATCCGCCGCCAGGCGCGGCAGGGCTGCGTCGATGGCGCGGGTGCTGATAAGTACCGGGAACCAGGTGTCGCCCAGCTCGTCGTGCAGGGCCGCGAATGCCAGCTCGTAGAGGAACTGGTTGAACAGCGTGGCACTGGTCGAGTCGAGCGGGTAGTCGCCGCTCCAGGCTGCCAGTTGCTCGACCAGTTCCTTCTCTTCGTCACCTTCGGCCACTGCGCGCAGCGTTGCCAGCAGTGGTGCAAGGGTGCGCGGGCCATGGTCGCTGGCAGTGTCCAGCTGCAGCGCCTGGCTGTTTTGGATATCCCACTTCACCTCGGGGTTGGCCAGGTGGCGGTCGAGCTGGCGGCCTCGGTCCGGCAGGTTGTAGTAACCGGGTATCGGCACCGCCGCCGGAGGCTGGTAGTTGGCCGAGACAATGTAGCCGCGCGCCGGGTTCTCCTGCTGCGGGTTGACGCTGAAGGGATAGAAGCCGAGCTTGTCGGCCTGCGCACTGGCACCGTCAAGGATGAACGCGGGGTCGACGCCGTCGGGGCGGATCGGCAACTGCGCCGCCGCCCACCAGCCGATATCGCCACGGGCATTGGCCCACACCAGGTTCAGCCCCGGCGCATGCACCTTGGCCGCGGCCTCGCGCATCTTGCCCAGGGTGTCAGCGCGGTTGAGCTGGTAGAAACCGTCGAGGATCGGGTTTTCGGTCTCCAGGAACGCCCACCACATGGCGATTGGCGTGGGCCCGGCAGTAGCGCCCAGCACGTCGTTGACGATCGGGCCATGGGGCGAGCGGCGCAGGCTGAGGGTAACCGGTGCTTCGCCTTTGACGGCAATCTGTTGCTCGGTCTTTTCCAGCGCCTGCCATTTGCCATCGACCATCACCTGGTTGGGGTCGGCCGGGTTGGTGCGCTCGGCGATCAGGTCGACGTCATCGTTCTGGAACATGGTCAGGCTCCAGCCGAAGTCGCGGTTGTGGCCGAGCAGGGCGAACGGGTTGAGCGCCTGGAAGTAGCCATACAGGTTGAAGCCCGGCGCCGACAGCTCGGCCTCGTACCACACCGCCGGCACCGCAAAACCGATGTGCGGGTCGCCGGCCAGCAGCGGCCTGCCGCTGCGGGTGCGGCTGCCGGCCACGGCCCAGGCGTTGCTGCCCTCGAATTGCGGGATGCCCGCATCGCCCAGCGCGTCATGGCTGAGGCGGGCGAGGGCGTCCAGGCTTTGCCAGTCGGCAGCGGCCAGCGGTGTACCCAAGGCGCCCTCGGGCTGCCAGGCGAGATCGAAGATGTTCAGGTACTCAGGGCCCAGCTGGTCGCGGATGTAGGTCAGCGCGGGCTCGGTGCGAAACGCGGCGGCAAAGCTGTAGGCGAGGTAGCCAGCGATGCTCAGGGTGTCTTCGGCACTGAACGGGCGTGGGGTAATGCCGAGCAGGTCGAATTCCATGGGCTTGGGGTGGCTGGCCTGCCAGCTGTTCACCCCGTCGAGGTAGGCTTGCAGGGCTTGCCAGGCGGGCGATTGCCGGTCCTGACGCTTGGCCATCAGTGCTGCCTGTTCGCGAATGCGCAGGCTGCGGAACAGGGTGTCGGTGGGCAGCAGCTTGTCGCCCAGCACCTCGGCCAGCTCACCCCGGGCCAGGCGGCGCAGGATCTCCATCTGGAACAGCCGGTCCTGGGCATGCACGTAACCGAGGGCACGGTACAGGTCTGGCTCGCTCTGCGCCTGCAGGTGCGGCACGCCGCGGGCATCGTAGCGCACGCTGACCGGCGCCTGCAGGCCGGCGATGGCCACCTCGCCCTCGCGTTGCGGCAGCTTGCCCTGCACGTACCAGTATCCGGCGCCGGCGGCCACGGCAACCACCACGGCCAACAGGGTCAGGCTGCGCTTCATGCAGGCTCCTTGTGCGTTCAAGCGAAAAATGTGGTCCGATGATCGGCGGATTCGCGAACAGAGCATAGCCCCAGGAAGGAGTTTCCATGTCCCTCAGCGAAAAACAGAAAATGCTTACAGGCCAGCTCTATCACGCTGGCTGCCCCGAGCTGCAGGCCGAGCAGATCGCCAACAAGCACTGGATGCACCGCTACAACAGCAGTGTCGAATTGCTCAACGACGCACGTCATGGGCTCCTGGTAGAGCACTTTGGCCAGGCCGGCGAAGGCGCGGTGATCCGCCCGCCGTTCTATTGCGACTATGGCTACAACATCAGCGTCGGCCGCAATACCTTCATGAATTTCAACTGCGTGATCCTCGATGTGCTGCCGGTGCGTATCGGTGATGACTGCCAGATCGGCCCCAACGTGCAGATCTATACCGCCGACCACCCGCTCGACCCCGAGGTGCGTCGCACTGGGCTGGAGAGTGGCCGGCCGGTGAGCATCGGCAACAACGTGTGGATTGGCGGCGCGGCGATCATCCTGCCGGGGGTGACCATTGGCGATAACGCCGTGGTGGGTGCCGGTAGTGTGGTGACTCGGGATGTGCCGGCTGGGGCGGTGGTGGTGGGCAACCCTGCGCGGGTGCGTGGTTGATATGAAAAAGCCCTGCGGTGTTGGCCGCAGGGCGTTGGGTCAGGCAGGTTTGAAGCCAGGTTTGCCGTTGGCGGCGCGCCATTCTTTAATGCGGTTGACGACGCCTTGCGGGCTGACATCTGCGCCATCTGGGGGGTAATAGATCACGTCTGACCCGTCAGGGTGCTCGGTCAACTTCTCGAAAAGAAGAACAATATCAATCCGGTGCTTTTCCAGCTCAGCACCCTTGAGGCCCGTCCGATCCGCATATAGATCCGACACCAATGCGAGAAACTCAGGCTCTGTGTACTCCGTCAAACTCTGTTTCAACATCATTGATTGTTGCCTCTGTGATGGTTTATGTGGACTTGGGGAGTCATGAACACGAGATTATCGAAGTCGTACACTGCGCCACCCTTTGCAATTTCGTGCTTGTGGTGAATCTCTAACTTGACTCGCTTTCCTACTCGCTGGTCGCGCTTGGCGAATGGCGCTAGCCCTCTACGCATGTCGTCGAGGATTGCGGGCATGATGTGGCGACTGAATACCTCATCTGTCGCAATCTCCATCCAGATTGCCTCCTTTAGCCTATCGAATCTGGCAAACCTCCGCCCCCTGAGCCTTTCCGCAATCTTTGCTGGAATCGGCGCGCCCGCCGCAGTAGTGGCTGCATCCAGAACCCTGTCAGGTGTAACAACGCCATTGCCACTGGCAACCCCCGGAAGGTTCCGCGGGTTGCGCAACATCACATAAATCGGCGCCAGCCCCGAGTCTGCCGGGAAGATGATGACGTAGTCGTCGATCTGCAGTTCGGGCAGTTCAGGGAGCGTACGGATATCCGGTTCCGGCGGGACGATGATAGCGCCCGGAAGGTGCTTCTGCAGATCCTCGACGATAGGGGAACCAGGGGTGACGGTACCGTTCTCGCCGGTGGCGGACAGCGTCGAGGGCGGCGTCGCCGGGTGCCAAAGCAGCGTTGCGCCACCTGGGCCTTCGGCGGTAAATCTGTACGCGCCTTGGGCTGCGTCCCACTGTGCCTGGCGTACGCGCACGTCGCGCAGAAGGGCGCTGCCATCCGTGGCCGCCAAGTACACTTCGGTCTGCATGCCCTGAGGGACAGCGTCCATCCGCAAGGGCAGCTCAAGCGTCTGACCAGCTTTGCGGTTTGCTTCGAGGGTAAGGTCCGCGCCGGGACTCATCAGGGCGAGCGGGACGGTCACCCCCATGCGCTCACCATCGCCCAGACGAGCTGAATACAGCATCAGAGGAACATACCTGGCGACCGCCAGGAGCCCACCGGTGAGCAGACGTTGGGCGGCTTTGCCGAGTGCTTCGCCAAAGTCGAGCCAGATCGGTTCGAAATGGGCTATGCCACCGCGTGAGGTCGCCAGGATCAGCGGGTGGTGGATACTGGCTACCCAGGCGTTGAACGTTACAGGTGTATTGCCAGGAGTACGGCCAGACAAGACGGCCAGCGAAGTCTGCTCGTCGAAAACGGTGGCGACGGTGTTGTCTGTTTGTGCCAGTAACCGCATCACCTCCGTACTTTCAGCGGGCGATGTCCGGGTATGGGCGGCAATTTGGGCTTGTAGCTGTGCCTGCACGTTTAGCAATGCCGCTTTGCGGTCTGCGGAACCTTCTGGCGCGTGGTACTGGAGCGCGGAATCGATCCAGGTAGCTTGCGACGCCAAGTGGCCTTGACTCAGGTTCATGCTGGAGTAGGTCGAGGCAAGCTGCTCGCGCGCCTTGAGCAGGTCGGACGTTTCCCGTTCTAGCTCGCGGCTATGTTCGAGTGCTGCTTGCGGGGCAACGCTTTCTTGCTGATGGCGCTCGAAGGCCGTCAGCATCGCTTTCAACGCGCTGCTGGCTTGCAGGAACGCCTGGCTGGCTGTGCCCAGTTGAGCAAGGGCCTGATGGTACTGTTGGAGCGTCCGGTCAATATCCTGATCATGACTTTCCCTCATCCTGAGAGTGGACAAGGTGCTCTGCAGCTGTTGTTGGCGTTGGGCCAACTCGCCGCTTACCTGCTCCAGGTACTTCACGTCGAACGCCGCTCGGTAAGAGTCGAGCCACGCTTGCTGAGGGTCTGCTGGAGCGTTTGGTTTTCGGGCTACGGCCAGGAATTCATGAAGGTTGCGATTTACCGGGTCACCGCCGAAGAAGCTGTAAGCCTGATCACGCGTTGCTTGCAGGCGTGTAGCGAACAATGCCTGAAGCTCATTGATGGCAGCGATGGTGCGTTCTGTCGCCTGGATTTCGCCAAGACCACTCAGCGAGCCCGCTTGATCACGTAAGGCCTGGTCGAGGTCTTGCTGTAGCGTGGCGAGGCGCTGCTCATGCGCCTTGTGAACGGCTAACTTGCCGTTTTCGGTCTGTACGATCAGGTCGATATCCAGGCGCCCAGGCTCGAAAACGGATACCAGTTGAAACGATGCACCGGGATGGGTGCCCCAAAGTTGAGGGCCGACGGGAAGACGGGTGCTGTCTACATAGCTGTTGGGAAGCTCGGTGGAACCTTGTGACATACAGTTTCTCCATTGATCTGTATGTCGCTACGATAAAAATACTCCCTCAGGCTGAAGCTGTAGATATCTATCGGGTAGCCACTAACTACCAGGGGCAGTAACACCCTATGGCCAAGGTATTGCTGGCCTGCACCGGCCGGTCTTCAAGCAAGGCCTCGATGATGGGTTCCACAAAGCTGTTGCTGGCATTGCACACGGCGCCTTCGCTGTAGGGGCCGAAGTAGGCCAGGTGGCCTTGCCGGTCCCAGATGGCCACGGCCGGGGAGGCGGGCAGGTGTTCGCTGCCGGGCACGCTGGCGAGTGGCTTGAGGGCGGTGAGGTTGGCGGGCAGCTGGCCGTGGCTGTCGGGCTTTTGCAGCACGTGGAAGGTCACGCCCTGGCTGGCGAACTGGTTGACCAGGTCGCCCAGATGCTGCTGGTTGCCGACGTTGCACGGGCAGGCAGGGTCCCAGAAATGCACTACCCGGATCGGGCCGGGGCCGGCCAGCTCGGGGGGCAACTGCAGCTGGCTGCCGTCGAACAGCGTGGCCTGGTTGTCGAACGGGCGCAGGTAGCGGGCCTGGAAGGTGGTGTAGGCCTGCCAGAGGATGGCCACGCCGACCAGAAGGGCGATTGCCGTGCACAGCGGTTTGATGATCCGAGTCTTCATGAAGTTTCCGCGGCCCCCTGTAGGAGCGGCCTTGCGTCGCGATGGGGTGCGAAGCGCCCCCAGGATTTGTGCCCCACGCTGAGATTGCCGGGGCCGCTGTGCGGCCCTATCGCGACACAAGGCCGCTCCTACAGGGGATCGGTGGTTGATGTTCGATGGTGAGCAAGCTTGCCATGGCGCGGGCCAGAGCTGAATATCCCAGATCAATACTTGCTTCACTGTGGATGTACCCGATGCCCGCTGCCTTTCACCCCGACCTCCTGCGCACCAGCCTGGCGCCGTTGACCGCTCGCCAGCCGTTGTCGGCGCAGGCGCAGGACTACCAGCGCTTCTATGGCCTGAACCTGTCGGCCCGCAGCTGGCTGGGCGGCTTCCAGGCCGCAGGCTTCGAGCTGGTCGGGCAGGCCTGGCTACCCGAGCAGCCGAGCGCGACGCTGTTCCTGCTGCACGGCTATTACGACCATATGGGCCTCTACCGGCATGTGATCGATTGGGCGCTCAAACAGGGTTTCGCCGTGATCAGTTGCGACCTGCCCGGCCATGGCCTGTCCAGCGGCGAGCGGGCCAGCATCAGTGATTTCGCGGTTTACCAGCAAGTGCTGGAGGCTTTGTTCGAACAGGCGCGCACGCTGCAACTGCCGCGCCCCTGGCACCTGTGCGGGCAAAGCACCGGTGGCGCCATCGCTGTGGACCACCTGTTGTACCAGGGCGCGCGCAGCCCCATCGATGGCCAGGTCATCCTGTTGGCGCCGCTGGTGCGGCCCTGTGCCTGGCGCTGGTCGAAGCTGAGCTATCGCGTGTTGCGTCACTTCGTGAATGGCATCGAGCGGCGCTTCAGCGAGAACACCAATGACCCGACCTTCCTGCCGTTCCTCGAAGCCGACCCGCTGCAACCGCGCCGTCTGCCAACGGCCTGGGTGGGTGCCTTGATTGCCTGGGTCAAACGCATCGAGGCCGCGCCGCGCAGCACGCGGCGGCCGTTGATCGTGCAAGGAGAGGCGGATGGCACAGTGGACTGGCCCTACAACCTCGAAGTGCTCAAGGCCAAGTTTGCCGAGCCGCAGATTCTGATGCTGCCCGAGGCCCGTCACCACCTGGCCAACGAGCTGCCGGGCATTCGCCAGCGCTACTTCGACTTCATCGATCAGCGCCTGGGCTGATCACTTCAGGTCGCTGCTGCTCTGGCCAACCGCCAGGCCTGCGCGAACTGCGGCCAGGGCGGCCTGGTAGTAAGCCTTGCCGTCTGGCGACTCGGCAAAGGTGGCGAACTCTTCCAGCTCGGCATCGGACAGGTCGCGATAGACATACAGCAGGGTGTTGTTGAGGTCTTCGCCGATCTGGCCCATCAGGCGCTGGCGCTGGCCGTCGAGCAGGTTCTGGGCCTGACCGCCGCCGAACAGGCCGGGGATCATCGAGCTGAGGCTGTCGGCCGCCACGCCGGCGATGGCCAGGCTCACTTCGGCGCCGGCTTCGCGCGCCGGCAGGGCCTGGGCCAGGTGGCCGATTATTAGCAGGCGGTCATCGCTGGCCTGGATCTTCGGCAAGCCCTTGGCATTCCTGGCCAGTTCGTCCTTGCGGGTGGCCTTGAGCTCCGCAGCCACCACCTTGCGCCCCAGCGGCGACCGGAAGAAGGCCAGCGCCGGTGCCGGGTTGGCCAAGGTTGCGCGCAGCTGCGCCTGGGCGCGACGGTCCACCGCCTGGGCCTGGAAGCGCTGGTTGCTGTTGTTTACCAGCGCCTGGTACACGGCGGGTGGCAAACTGTTGCGGTAGCGTTCCTGGGCGGCGGTCAGGGCATCATTGAAATGGGCGCGCTGGTCGGGCCAGCCGGCGGCCTTGTACAGTTGATCCAGGTTGTCTGCCCAGACAGGCACGGTGCAGATCATCAGCAGAATCAGGGAAAACAGACGGCGCATTCAGGACTCCTGTCGGCAGGTGGCTATTGTCCGTGGCCGGGCGCCGGTTTGTCGAGATATCCGCGTGCTTCTCGGCCAAGTGGCGCTGTGCGCCGGCATGGCTAATGGATATGATGCGCGCCATGCACATCTCCCCTGAACACCCGATGCTTGCGGCCGTCGTCGACGATCTGGTCACCCATGGCTGGTCCCAGCAGGCGCTTTTTCTGCCTGCCGACCTGGTGCGCGCGCTCGCGGCCGAGTGCCGGCGCCGTGATGCCGAAGGCGAACTCAACCCTGCAGGGGTTGGGCGCGGTGCTGCCCAGGAGGTGCGCGAGGCCATTCGCGGCGACCAGATCCAGTGGATCGACCCTGGCCAGGCCGAGGCCTGCGACCAGTACCTGAGCGCCATGGACCAGCTGCGCCAGGCCATCAACCAGGGCCTGTTCCTCGGCCTGGAAGACTTCGAATGCCATTTTGCCTTGTACCCGCCAGGGGCGTTTTATCGCCGGCACCTGGACCGCTTCCGCGATGATGACCGGCGCATGGTGTCGGCAGTCCTGTACCTGAATGAAGGCTGGCAGCCGCAGGACGGTGGCCAGTTGCGCATGTTCCTGGCGGACGGTGTCGAGCATGATGTCGAGCCGGTGGCGGGCTGCCTGGTGGTGTTCCTGTCGGGCGAGGTGCCCCATGAGGTGCTGCCGGCAGGGCGTGAGCGGCTTTCGTTGACCGGCTGGTTCCGGCGCCGTGGCAATGACCCCTTCTGACCTGCCCAAGGTGCTGGTCAGCGCCTGCCTGCTGGGGCAGCCGGTGCGCTATGACGGCCGCGCCAGTGGCCACCCCGACCTGTTGCAGCGCTGGCAGGCCGAAGGGCGCGTGGTGCCGTTGTGCCCGGAAGTGGCGGGTGGCTTGCCGACCCCACGGCCGCCTGCAGAGATACCGGGCGGGCAGGGCGGGGAGGTGCTCGACGGTGGCGCGCAGGTGCTGACGGTGGCGGGCGAGGATGTCAGCGCCGAGTTCCTGGCCGGGGCGCAGCGGGCGCTGGAGCTGGTGCACCGGCATGGCATTCGTGTGGCCGTGCTGAAGGCTGGAAGCCCTTCGTGTGGCAACCGGTTGACCTATGACGGCACGTTCAGTGGTGTGAAGGTGGCCGGGGAAGGAGTGACTACGGCATTGCTGCGGCGGGCGGGGGTGCTGGTGTTCAGCGAGCTGGAGCTGGCCGAGGCACAGCAGGCTCTGATTGAGTTTTCTGCTTGAACCTGTACTGGCCTCTTCGCGGGCTCGCCCGCTCCCACAGGGATAGCACCTGCTCCCGGGCCTGTGATTAACCTGTGGGAGCGGGCGTGCCCGCGAAGAGGCCAGTACAGGCAATAAAGCGCTTACTGCCCGGACGCAGTCTCAGGCACACCCTTGAACCACTTCTGCTCAAGCTCGGCAGTCCGCCCGCTTTCCTTGAGCCGCTGCAGTGCATTGTTAACCGCGCTCTCGAACGCCGGGTTGTCCTTCTGGAACGGGATCACCAGCTGCTTCTCGCCAAACGGCAGGCTCACATCGAGCTGGCCGTCACCTTTGGGCGATTCGCTCGACGGGGTCAGTGCGATGTCGTACTTGCCACTCTCGACACCGGGCAGTACCTCTGCCGCAGGGGCTTCGATGAACTCGGCGCGCAGGTCCAGTTCCTTGGCCAGGTCCTGGCCAAACTCGATCTCGAAACCGGTCAGGTGGTCATTTTCCTTGAATGCGTACGGCGAGTTGTCGGCCTGTACGGCAATGCGCAGTTCGCCCCGGTCGGCAATTTCGTCTATCAGCTCGGCCTGAGCCAATGGCGTGATCAGTACCGCCAGCATTACTCCGATGATCGAACGCATTAAAGCCCCTTTCTCTTTGGCAGATGAATAACCTTCGCCACGGCTTTCTTCCTCGCCGTGGTCGAGCGCAGCCTATGACCTTGAAGCCTCGGCATTGTTTAACCCGGATTGAAATATTTCTGCCTGACGATGTGAACATCTGGGCAAACATATCAACTAAGGTGAACCACCGCCGCCACTGGAATACTGGCGGCGGTCAATAAGTGAATCACAGGAGAAGTGAATGAACAGCCTATTTTCGCGTGCTGCCGTTGCTGGTCTGTTGATGGGAGCGTCAATGTTCGCCAGTGCTGCAGATGCCCTGAAGAGCCAGGAGCCGCCCAAGGATGCCAAGGTCTTCATCGTTTCCCCCGCCGATGGCGCGACGGTCGACAAGACCTTCACCGTCAAGTTCGGCATCGAGGGCATGGCGCTCAAGCCTGCGGGCGACAGCACCCCGCACACCGGGCACCACCACCTGCTGGTGGACGTGGATAAAGAGCCGGTGGCCGACATGGCGCTGCCATCCAGCCTGATGCCACAGGCCGGCACCGCATTGCCGGATGGCCCGCAAGTGCTGCACTTCGGCAAGGCGCAGACCGAAACCAGCATTACCCTGACCCCGGGCAAGCACACCCTGCAGCTGGTGCTGGGTGACCAGTATCACGTGCCGTTCAAGCCGAGCGTCGTGTCGCAGAAGATTACTGTCGACGTGAAATAGGTGTCGGGTTCTTCGCGGGCTCGCCCGCTCCCACATGATCACCACTGGCTTCAAGGCTGGTGTGGACCCTGTGGGAGCGGGCAAGCCCGCGAAGCAAGCGACACCAATGTCACAGGCAAAAAAAAAGGGAGGCCACCGGGGCCTCCCTTTTTCATGCCGCCAGCGAACTTAGAACAGGACGCGGGAACGGATGGTGCCCTTGACCTGTTGCAGCTTCTCTTGCGCCAGGTCGGAGTACTCGGCGTCAACGTCGATCACCACGTAACCGACTTTCTCGTTGGTCTGCAGGAACTGACCGGAGATGTTGATGCCGTTCTCGGCGAAGACCTTGTTGATCTCGCTGAGCACGCCAGGGATGTTTTCGTGGATGTGCAGCAGGCGGTGCTTGCCTGGGTGCGCCGGCAGGGCAACTTCCGGGAAGTTGACCGAGGATACCGAGGTACCGTTGTCGCTGTACTTGACCAGTTTCTCGGCCACTTCCAGGCCGATGTTGGCCTGGGCTTCGGCAGTGGAACCACCGATGTGCGGGGTCAGGATCACGTTGTCCAGGCCACGCAGCGGGCTTTCGAACTGCTCGTCGTTGGAGCGCGGCTCCACCGGGAACACGTCGATGGCGGCGCCGATCAGGTGCTGGTCCTTGATGGCGGCGGCCAGGTGGTCGAGCTCGACCACTGTGCCGCGTGCGGCGTTGATCAGGATCGCGCCCTTCTTCATCGCGCGGATTTCCTTTTCGCCGATCATCCACTGGGTGGATGGCAGCTCAGGCACGTGCAGCGAAACGATGTCGGCCAGGCCCAGCAGCTCGTGCAGGCTGGTGACCTGCACGGCGTTGCCCAGTGGCAGCTTGGTCAGCGGGTCGTAGAAATACACCTGCATGCCCATGTTCTCGGCCAGGACCGACAGCTGGGTGCCGATCGAGCCGTAACCGACGATACCCAGCTTCTTGCCGCGGATTTCGAAGGAGTTGGCCGCGCTCTTGATCCAGCCGCCACGGTGGCAGGAAGCGTTCTTCTCGGGGATGCCGCGCAGCAGCAGGATGGCTTCGGCCAGTACCAGTTCGGCTACCGAACGGGTGTTGGAGTATGGCGCGTTGAACACGGCGATACCGCGCTCGCGGGCAGCTTCCAGGTCGACCTGGTTGGTGCCGATGCAGAAGCAGCCAACGGCGACCAGTTTCTTGGCGCAGTCGAAGATCTCTTCGGTCAGCTGGGTGCGCGAACGGATGCCGATGAAGTGGGCATCGGCGATCTTTTCCTTCAGCTCGGCTTCCGGCAGCGAACCAGTGAGGTATTCGATGTTGGTGTAGCCGGCGGCCTTGAGGGTATCGACCGCGTTCTGGTGCACACCTTCAAGAAGAAGGAACCGGATCTTGCTCTTGTCGAGAGAAGTCTTGCTCATCTGCGTAAACCTGTATCCCGGAGAAAAAATGGCGAGGGTGATGCCAGGCGCAAAGGCAGCCTTAGCATGAACAGCGGGAGGGCTATGCTAGCATACGCGACACAATCTGAGCTTATCCCGACAGGTGAAGAGTGCTCAGGGTGACTATGAATAAGTCGAGAGTTCCAGCGATGACCCACCCCGCTGCTATTGATGAACTGATGACCCTTGTCGACCCTGGCAAGGTCCTGACCGACGCAGCTTCCCTGGAGGCCTATGGCAAGGACTGGACCAAGCATTACCCACCGGCGCCCAGCGCGATCGTCTTCCCCAAGACGGTGGAGCAGGTGCAGGCGATCGTGCGCTGGGCCAATACGCACAAGGTGGCGCTGGTGCCGTCGGGCGGGCGTACCGGGCTTTCCGCAGGCGCCGTGGCGGCCAATGGCGAAGTGGTGGTCGCCTTCGACTACATGAACCAGATTCTCGGCTTCAATGCCTTCGACCGCACCGTGGTCTGCCAGCCAGGGGTGATTACCCGCCAGTTGCAGGCCTGCGCCGAAGAACAGGGCCTGTATTACCCGGTGGACTTCGCCTCCAGCGGCTCCAGCCAGATTGGCGGCAATATCGGCACCAATGCCGGCGGAATCAAGGTGATTCGCTACGGCATGACCCGCAACTGGGTGGCCGGCTTGAAAGTGGTCACCGGCAAGGGTGAGCTGCTGGAGCTGAACAAGGACCTGATCAAGAACGCCACCGGCTACGACCTGCGCCAGCTGTTCATCGGTGCCGAAGGTACCCTGGGCTTCGTGGTCGAGGCCACCATGCGTCTGGACCGTGCGCCGCGCAACCTCACCGCGATGGTGCTGGGGACCCCGGATTTCGACTCGATCATGCCGGTGCTGCATGCCTTCCAGGGCAAGCTGGACCTGACCGCCTTCGAGTTCTTTTCCGACAAGGGCCTGGCCAAGATCCTGGCGCGTGGCGATGTGCCGGCGCCGTTCGAGACCGACTGCCCGTTCTATGCGCTGCTGGAATTCGAGGCCAGCACCGAGGAGGTGGCCAACGAAGCCCTGGCCACCTTCGAGCACTGCGTCGAGCAAGGCTGGGTGCTGGACGGGGTGATGAGCCAGAGCGAGACCCAGCTGAAAAACCTGTGGAAACTGCGCGAGTACCTGTCGGAAACCATCTCGCACTGGACCCCATACAAGAACGACATTTCCGTCACTGTGTCGAAAGTGCCAGCGTTCCTGCGCGATATCGACGCCATCGTGGCCGAACATTACCCGGATTACGAAGTGGTGTGGTACGGCCACATCGGCGACGGCAACCTGCACCTGAACATCCTCAAGCCCGAGCACATGAGCAAGGATGACTTCTTCGCTTCGTGCACCAAGGTCAACAAGTGGGTGTTCGATATCGTCAAGCGCTACAACGGCTCGATCTCGGCCGAGCACGGCGTGGGCATGACCAAGCGAGACTACCTGGGCTACAGCCGCTCGCCCGAAGAAATCGCCTGCATGAAGGCAATAAAGGCCGTGTTCGACCCTAACGGCATCATGAATCCGGGTAAGATCTTCGCACCTGAATAGAAAGCAGTATCCAGAGGAGTCGGCCATGAGTTACCAGCACCAGTACGTAGACGGCACACGCATTCACTTCCCGCTGGGCAAGGTGGTGTGCATCGGCCGTAACTATGCCGAGCATGCCAAGGAGCTGGACAACCCGATCCCCACCGAACCGCTGCTGTTCATCAAGCCGGGCAGCTGCGTGGTGCCGGCCGAGGGCGGCTTCAAGATTCCGGTCGAGCGTGGCTCGGTGCACTATGAGGCGGAAATTGCCGTGCTGCTGGGCAAGCCGCTGTCGACTCATCCGAGCGAGGAAGAGGTGCTGGACGCCATTTCCGGTTACGCTCCGGCGCTGGACCTGACCCTGCGCGATGTGCAGGCCAAGCTGAAAGAGAAGGGCCTGCCATGGGAGTTGGCCAAGTGCTTCGACGGCGCCTGCGTACTGCCGCCGTTCGTGTCAGCCGCCAGCTTCGAGGATGTGACCGACATCCCGGTGCGCCTGACCGTCAACGGCGAAGTTCGCCAGGACGGTAACAGCGCGATGATGCTCAACCCGATCGTGCCGATGATTCAGTACATGGCGGCACATTTCTCGCTGCAGGCGGGGGATGTGATCCTCACCGGCACCCCGGCGGGCGTGGGGCCGTTCAATGTCGGTGACGAACTGGTGCTGGAGCTGCCGGGTGTGAGCCGCTTCGAAAGCCGGGTGCTCTGACTCGAAACAGCGTCGCCTACTTCGCGGGTAAACCCGCTCCCACAGGAGTATCACAAGCTTCAAACCTGTGGAGAACCCTGTGGGAGCGGGTTCACCCGCGAAGAGGCCGGTCCTGTTTACCGATTTTTCACACCTGATCCGGATAATGCGCGAACCTACGCCCATTTCCCCAGGACCCCCGCATGCCATCTCCCTCCAGCGCCCCGGCAACCCCCAAGCGTCGTTTCTTCCTGCGCTGGCCCTTCGGCCTGGCCGCGGCGGCGGTAATCGGCTATGGCGTGGCTGTGGCCATGCACTGGGATGACCGCGGCGCGCTGTGGGTCAAGGAAAGCTTCGAAAGCACCGCCGAGCGCAGCGAAAGCGTATGGCTGCCGGACTACCAGGTCGACATCGATGCCAAGCCGCTGCCGGGCATGGACGACGATGAAGCTTCGGATGTGGCCTTCAACCCGCGTACCCGCACCCTGTTCGCAGTCATGGGCAAGAACCCGATCCTGGTCGAACTGAGCCTGGATGGCGATGTACTGCGCAAGATCCCCCTCAACGGCTGGAACAACCCGGAAGGCGTCGCCGTGTTGGAAGACGGCTTCCTGGCAATCACCGATGAGCGCCTGCACGACCTGACCGTGGTCAAGGTGGATGCGCAGACCACCTCGTTGAACCATGATGATTTCCAGAGCCACGACCTGGGCCAGTCGGTGAAGAGCAACAAGGGCTTCGAGGCGGTGGCCTGGGACCCGCTGCGCCAGCGCCTGGTCATCGGCGAGGAGCGCCCGCCAAGGCTGTACACCTGGAACACCGATGGCCGCAGCCCGCTCACGGGCGAAAAGCAGCCGTTGCCCAACGATGAACTGGACCTGCGCAACCTCTCGGCACTGGGCGTCGACCCGCGTACTGGCCACCTGCTGGCGCTGTCGGCTGATTCCAACATGCTGCTGGAACTGGACGAGCAGGGTCAGCAGGTCAGCTTCATGACCTTGCTCGGCGGTTTCAACGGCCTGCAGGACACCATTCCGCGTGCCGAAGGGGTGGCCATGGACGACAAGGGCAACCTGTACATGGTCAGCGAGCCGGCCCTGTTCTATCGCTTCAGAAAGAACTGAGCCCAACATCCGACTTTTCGGATGCTGGCATTAAGCTTTACTTCAGTTGTTCATGGTTAGATTCGCCACCCCTATGTCGAGTCTGCCCTCATGCGCCGTTTTGTTCGCCTGTTCCTTGTATTGGCCGCCATCGGCCTGCTCCTGCTCGGCTTGGCCGGGCAGGAGTTCCGCCTGTTCGAGCGTGGCTGGTTCAACCTCAAGGCCTGGTGGCAGCCCGCCGAGCAGAGCATCGGCCTGGACCGCTACCGGGTGGTGGTGGAGGCGCAGCCGGTCGAAGGGCTGGATGACGACATATCGGCGCTGACCTACGACCCCGACCGCAAGACCCTGTTTACCGTCACCAATGCCCGCTCGGAGCTGATCGAGCTGTCGCTGGACGGCCGCATCCTGCGCCGGGTGCCGCTGACCGGCTTCGGCGACCCGGAAGCCGTGGAGTACGTCGGGCCCAACAGCTATGTGATCACCGACGAGCGTCAGCAGCGGCTGATTCGCGTGCGCCTGGAGGACGACACGATGTTCCTCGATGCCGGCGATGCCGAGCAGCTGACCCTGGGCATTGGCCTGAACGGCAACAAGGGTTTCGAGGGGCTGGCTTACGATTCGGCGGGCAAGCGCCTGTTCGTGGCCAAGGAGCGTGACCCGATGCTGATCTACGAGGTGCATGGCTTCCCGCACGACAATCCTGAGCAGCCCTATGCGGTGCATGTGGTGCAGGACCGCAAGCGCGATTCGCGGCTGTTCGTGCGGGACCTGTCGAGCTTGCAGTTCGATGAGCGCAGCGGGCACCTGCTGGCGCTGTCGGACGAGTCGCGGCTGGTGCTGGAGCTGGATGTGGAGGGCCGGCCGCTGAGTACCTTGTCGTTGCGCAAGGGGTTCCAGGGGTTGCAGGCGACGGTGCCGCAGGCGGAGGGGATTGCGATGGATGAGGCAGGGACCATCTATCTGGTCAGTGAGCCGAACCTGTTCTATGTGTTCAAACAGCCAGCGGAGTGAGTGCCTGTGAGGACCTATTCGCGGGCATGCCCGCTCCCACAGGTACGCCACAGGTTTCGGACCCTGTGCAATACCTGTGGGAGCGGGCGCGCCCGCGAAGAAGGTTACTCGGCCTTGAGGCTCTTCACGCCCTCAGAGGTACCCAGCAGCAGCAAATCCGCCGGACGCGCCGCGAACAGGCCGTTGGTCACCACACCAACAATGGCGTTGATCTGTGCTTCCAGCTCCACCGGGTTGGTGATCTGCAGATTGTGCACATCGAGGATCACGTTGCCGTTGTCGGTAACCACGCCCTCACGGTACACCGGGTCACCACCCAGCTTGACCAGCTGGCGCGCCACGTGGCTGCGGGCCATCGGGATCACTTCGACCGGCAGCGGGAAGGCGCCCAGCACCGGTACCAGCTTGCTGGCGTCGGCGATGCAGATGAAGGTCTTGGCCACGGCGGCGACGATCTTCTCGCGGGTCAGGGCTGCGCCGCCGCCCTTGATCAGGTTCAGGTGCGCGTCGCTCTCGTCGGCGCCGTCCACGTAGAACTCCAGCTCGCTGACGCTGTTCAGCTCGTAGACCGGGATGCCATGGCCCTTCAGACGCTGGGCAGTGGCTTCGGAGCTGGCGACCGCGCCGTCGAAGGCGGTCTTGTGCTGAGCCAGGGCGTCGATGAAGAAGTTGGCGGTCGAACCGGTGCCGACGCCGACGACGCTCTTTTCATCCAGCTTGGGCAGAATGAAGTCGACAGCGGCCTGGGCGACGGCCTGTTTGAGTTGGTCCTGGGTCATGCGGGCTCCGAGAGGGGCAGGGCGGTTTTGAAAAGAGCCTAGTATAACGGCTCGGGCGGCTTTGCTGTGGTCGCCCGACGTAGCGCTGGGGTAGACTCCCAGCCCTTGTCCCGCGGCCCAGTGATGCATTCCCGATGCTCGAACAGTACGTCAAGAAGATCCTCACCTCGCGCGTCTACGACGTTGCGGTCGAAACCCCGCTGCAGAGCGCCGGGCAGCTGAGCAAGCGCCTGGGCAACCAGATTCTGCTCAAGCGCGAAGACCTGCAGCCGGTGTTCTCGTTCAAGATCCGCGGGGCCTACAACAAGCTGGCCCAACTGACCCCGGAAGAACTGGCCCGTGGCGTGGTCACCGCCTCGGCCGGCAACCACGCCCAGGGCCTGGCCCTGGCTGCGCGCGAGATGGGCATCAAGGCCACTATCGTGATGCCCAAGACCACCCCGGAAATCAAGGTCGAAGGCGTGCGTTCGCGGGGCGGCAAGGTGGTGCTGCATGGCGACTCGTTCCCCGAGGCGCTGGCCTATTCGCTGAAACTGGTCGATGAAAAGGGCTTCGTCTACGTGCACCCCTACGACGACCCGCACACCATCGCCGGGCAGGGCACCGTGGCCATGGAGATCCTGCGCCAGCACCCAGGCCAGCTGGACGCGATCTTCGTGCCGGTGGGTGGCGGTGGCCTGATCGCCGGCATTGCTGCCTACGTGAAGTACCTGCGCCCGGAAATCAAGGTGATTGGCGTCGAGCCGGACGACTCCAACTGCCTGCAGGCGGCCATGGCGGCCGGCGAGCGCGTGGTGCTGCCGCAGGTCGGGCTGTTCGCCGACGGTGTGGCGGTGGCGCAGATCGGCCAGCACACCTTCGATATCTGCCGCCATCATGTGGATGAAGTGGTCACCGTCAGTACCGACGAGATCTGCGCGGCTATCAAGGATATCTACGATGATACCCGCTCGATCACCGAACCTGCCGGTGCCCTGGGCGTGGCGGGCATCAAGAAGTACGTCGAGCTGTACGGCGTGACCGGGCAGACCCTGGTGGCCATCGACTCCGGTGCCAACGTCAACTTCGACCGCCTGCGCCATGTGGCCGAGCGTGCCGAGCTGGGTGAAAAGCGCGAAGCGATCATCGCCGTGACCATCCCTGAGCGCCCGGGCAGCTTCAAGGCCTTCTGCGAGGCTATCGGCAAGCGCCAGATCACCGAGTTCAACTACCGCAAGCACACCTCCGACGAGGCGCATATCTTCGTCGGCGTGCAGACCCACCCGGAAAACGACCCGCGTGCGGCGCTGGTACAGCAACTGACCGAGCAGGGCTTCCCGGTTACCGACCTGACCGACAACGAGCTGGCCAAGCTGCATATTCGCCACATGGTCGGTGGCCATTCGGCCGGTGCCAGTGACGAGATGGTGCTGCGCTTCGAGTTCCCCGAGCGGCCGGGGGCGCTGTTCAACTTCCTCAACAAGCTGGGCGGGCGCTGGAACATCTCGATGTTCCATTACCGCAACCATGGTGCCGCTGACGGGCGCGTGGTGGCGGGGTTGCAGGTGCCGGAGGACGAGCGCCACCTGGTGCCGGCGGCGCTGGCGAAGATCGGCTACCCGTACTGGGACGAGACTGACAACCCGGCTTACAAGCTGTTCCTGGGCTGAGCGGCTAAGCTGGGGCTGATGGCCCTTTCGCGGGCTTGCCCGCTCCCACAGGTACTGCGCAGGCTTCAGGGCCTGTGATATCCCTGTGGGAGCGGGCAAGCCCGCGAAGAAGCCTGCACAAAATGGCCTGCTTAAGGACAACCGAGACATGGAACACCTGACCACCCTCAAAACCCTGCACATCCTCGCCACCGCGCTCCTGCTGCTGGGTGCTCTGGGCCTGGCGCTCTGGACCGTGCGCGCCCGCCGCCAGGGCGATGCCGAGGCCTACGCCAAGCTGCTGCGTCGGCCGCTGGTGTTCGTCTGGCTGGTGATGGGCCTGTGCCTGGTGAGCATGCCGTTCACCGGCTGGTGGCTGGTGCACCTGGTGGGCTGGCCGCTGGGGCAGACCTGGGTGCTGGCGTCCAGCGTCATCTATACGCTGGGCGCGTTTGCCGTGTGGTGGCTGCTGGTGCGGTTGAACCGGCTGCGCAAGGCCGAGGTGGTGGGGTTGCGCTTTACCCTGGCACTG
Organism: Pseudomonas sp. B8(2017); assembly: GCF_002113575.1. Lineage (NCBI taxonomy): Bacteria > Pseudomonadati > Pseudomonadota > Gammaproteobacteria > Pseudomonadales > Pseudomonadaceae > Pseudomonas > Pseudomonas sp. B8(2017). The sequence continues at coordinate 281,625 of NZ_NEIO01000001.1, forward strand.
GCGGTGTTCAGTGGGGTTTGCTTCCTGTCCATCGCCGGGCTGATGGGTGCCAAGCCGGTCTGATGGAGTTTGGGGCTGCTCTGCAGCCCATCGCCGGCAAGCCAGCTCCCACAAAAGCGGGCTTGCACTGTACCTGTGGGAGCTGGCTTGCCGGCGATGGGCCGCAAAGCGGCCCCAGCAATCTCAAGCCCTGAGCGAAACCACCGGCCACCCACGCATCTCGGCCTCCGCCCTCAGCTTCGGGTCGGGGTCCACCGCCACCGCATGCGTCACTCGCTGCAACAACGGCAAATCGTTCATCGAGTCGCTATAGAAATAGCTGTCCTCAAGATCGAAGCCGTTTTCCAGCATCCAGCGCTCCAGCCGCGTCACCTTGCCTTCACGGAAACACGGTATATCGGTACTACGCCCGGTATAGCGGCCATCACGCATCTCGCATTCGGTCGCCAGCAACACGCGAACCCCCAGGCGCCGGGCAATCGGTGCGGTGACGAAGCGGTTGGTGGCGGTGATGATCACCAGCTGGTCGCCGGCCTCGCGGTGCTGCTGCAGCAAGCTCAGCGCCTTGGGCAGGATGATCGGCTCGATGCAAGCGCGCATGAAGTCGCGGTGCCATTCGTCGAGCTGGGCTACCGGTGTTGCCGCAAGGATTTCCATGGAAAAGGCCAGGTAGGCCTGCAGGTCCAGGGTGCCGTTCAGGTATTCCTGATAGAAGCCATCGTTGCGTTGCTTGTAGGTAACCGGGTCGAGGATGCCGCGCTGGCAAAGGTAGTCACCCCAGGCATGGTCGCTGTCGCCACCGAGGAGGGTATTGTCCAGGTCGAATAAAGCCAGGCGCATCGCGGTCACTCGCATAAGCCACAGGGTAGGCCCGCAGAATACGGAGTTTTCACGCTGCTGCACATAAGCTTGGCGGGCGCGTTGCTGCGCTCGCAAGCTTTGTGGAACAATGCGGTGACATGCGTTTGCGAGGTTGCTGCCGTGATCGACCCGGATGGTTTTCGCCCCAATGTCGGGATCATTCTCACGAATGATGCCGGGCAGGTGCTATGGGCTCGACGGATCAACCAGGATGCCTGGCAGTTTCCCCAGGGTGGCATCAACCCTGACGAGACGCCGGAAGATGCCCTGTACCGCGAGCTGAACGAAGAAGTTGGCCTTGAACGCGATGATGTGGAAATTCTTGCCTGCACCCGTGGCTGGTTGCGTTATCGTTTACCCCAGCGACTGGTGCGTACGCATAGCCAGCCGCTGTGCATCGGCCAGAAGCAGAAATGGTTCCTGCTGCGTCTGGTCAGCAACGAACAACGGGTGCGGATGGACCTGACCGGCAAGCCGGAATTCGACGGCTGGCGCTGGGTCAGCTATTGGTACCCGCTGGGCCAGGTTGTGACATTCAAGCGCGAGGTCTACCGACGCGCCCTGAAAGAGCTAGCACCGCGTCTGCTGACGCGCGACTGACGACGGAGTTCGACCCCGAGCCATGCTCAATACGCTGCGCAAGATCGTCCAGGAAGTAAACTCCGCCAAAGATCTCAAGTCGGCGTTGGGGATCATTGTCTTGCGTGTCAAGGAGGCCATGGGCAGCCAGGTCTGCTCGGTCTACCTGCTCGACCCGGAAACCAACCGCTTCGTGCTGATGGCCACCGAAGGCCTGAACAAGCGCTCCATCGGCAAGGTCAGCATGGCCCCCAACGAAGGCCTGGTCGGCCTGGTCGGTACCCGGGAAGAGCCGCTGAACCTGGAAAACGCTGCCGACCACCCGCGTTACCGCTACTTTGCCGAAACCGGCGAGGAAAAATTCGCCTCCTTCCTCGGTGCGCCGATCATCCACCACCGCCGGGTGGTCGGGGTATTGGTCATCCAGCAAAAGGAGCGCCGCCAGTTCGACGAGGGCGAAGAAGCCTTCCTTGTCACTATGAGCGCCCAGCTCGCAGGGGTTATCGCCCACGCCGAGGCTACTGGCTCGATCCGTGGCCTGGGCCGCCAGGGCAAGGGTATCCAGGAAGCGCGCTTCGTCGGCGTACCGGGCTCGCCTGGCGCCGCCGTGGGGCGCGCAGTGGTGATGCTGCCGCCAGCCGATCTGGAAGTGGTACCGGACAAGACCGTCGATGACATCGACGCCGAGCTGAAGCTGTTCCAGAACGCCCTCGAAGGTGTGCGCGACGATATGCGCAAGCTGTCGGCCAAGCTGGCCACCCAGCTGCGCCCGGAGGAGCGTGCACTGTTCGATGTGTACCTGATGATGCTCGAAGACGCGGCCCTGGGCGGTGAGGTGACCGAAGTCATCAAGACCGGCCAGTGGGCCCAGGGCGCACTGCGCCAGGTGGTGGGCGAGCACGTCAACCGCTTCGAGCTGATGGACGATGACTACCTGCGCGAGCGCGCCTCCGACGTCAAGGACCTGGGCCGGCGCCTGCTGGCCTACCTGCAGGAAGCCCGCGCGCAGTCGCTGGTGTATGCCGACAACACCATCCTGGTCAGTGAAGAGCTGACCCCGGCGATGCTCGGTGAAGTGCCGGAAGGCAAGCTGGTCGGCCTGGTCTCGGTACTGGGCTCGGGCAACTCCCACGTCGCCATCCTGGCTCGCGCCATGGGTATCCCCACGGTGATGGGCCTGGTCGACTTGCCTTATTCCAAGGTCGACGGCATCGAGATGATCGTCGACGGCTACAAGGGCGAGGTGTTCACCAACCCCAGCGAAGTGCTGCGCAAGCAGTACAGCGACGTGGTCGAGGAGGAGCGCCAGCTGGCCCAGGGCCTGGATGCCCTGCGCGAGCTGCCGTGCATTACCCCGGACGGCCACCGCATGCCGCTGTGGGTCAACACCGGCCTGCTCGCCGACGTGGCCCGTGCCCAGCAGCGTGGCGCCGAAGGGGTGGGGCTGTACCGCACCGAAGTGCCGTTCATGATCAACCAGCGCTTCCCCAGCGAGAAAGAGCAGCTGGCCATCTACCGCGAGCAGCTGGCGGCCTTCCACCCGCTGCCGGTGACCATGCGTACCCTCGACATCGGTGGCGACAAGTCGCTGTCGTACTTCCCGATCAAGGAAGAAAACCCGTTCCTCGGCTGGCGCGGCATTCGCGTCACCCTCGACCACCCGGAAATCTTCCTGGTGCAGACCCGCGCCATGCTCAAGGCCAGCGAGGGGCTGAACAACCTGCGTATCCTGCTGCCGATGATTTCCGGCATCCACGAGCTGGAAGAGGCGCTGCACCTGATCCACCGCGCCTGGGGCGAGGTGCGTGACGAAGGCACCGATGTGCCGATGCCACCGGTTGGCGTGATGGTGGAAATTCCTGCGGCGGTGTACCAGACCAAGGAGCTGGCGCGGCAGGTGGACTTCCTGTCGGTCGGTTCCAACGACCTGACCCAGTACCTGCTGGCGGTGGACCGCAACAACCCGCGGGTCGCCGACCTGTACGACTACCTGCACCCGGCGGTGTTGCAGGCGCTGAACACGGTGGTGCGCGACGCCCATGGCGAAGGCAAGCCGGTGAGTATCTGCGGTGAGATGGCCGGTGACCCGGCAGCGGCGATCCTGTTGATGGCCATGGGCTTCGACAGCCTGTCGATGAACGCCACCAACCTGCCGAAGGTGAAGTGGATGCTGCGTCAGGTGAATATGAGCAAGGCCAAGGAGCTGCTGGTGGAGGCCTTGAGCCATGACAACCCGCAGGTTATCCACAGCTCGCTGCAACTGGCCCTGAAAAACCTTGGGTTGGCGCGGATGATCGGGCCTGGGGCCAATAAAACCCTCTGAATGTGAGGTGGCCTGTTCCGGCCTCTTCGCGGGTTTGTGGGAGCGGGCTTGTGGGAGCGGGCGTGCCCGCGAAGCAGGCGACTCGGTGTATGGCACCGGCTTCGCCGGTGTTCGCGGGCTCGCCCGCTCCCACAAAGGCCAGCACAGTGATCAGACTGAAAGCTCGACTTCCCCCAAGTGCCCACCAAAGGGCCCGAAACTGCGTTCAACCAGTCGCCTTTTCCCCTGATCATCCACAATCAGCACCGTGCTCGCCCGCGTCCCGTAGTTCTGGCTGGCAATGAACACACTCGACAGCAGCTTCTCGGTCGCCAGCCCCACGCCCGTCTCCGGCAACTCGCCCTCCGGCGCCGGTTCGGCATCGGCCAGCAACGCCAGCAAGCGCTGTGGCTCCGGCGTTTCCAGTAGCCCCTCCAGCCCACTGCGCGCCTTCACCAGCTTCGGCCAAGGCGTATCCAGGCCGGCATTGGAAAGCCCGTAAACCCCGGCCTCCAGCAAGCGCGGCGCTGCGTCCCGGGCATGCAGATAGCCCAGCTGCCGCCCATCGCCCACCAGCAGGTTGAACCCTGAATATTGCCTGCTGCGGCTGGCCACCTGGTCCAGATAGGCCTCGACCCCCAACTCCCCCTGCAGATACGCCGCCACCAGCTCGCCCCGCGAGCGCGGCCCCAAAACCTGCGCCGGGTCGCGAATATTGGTCAGCGCCGCGAACCGCCCCTGCGGGCCGACGCCCAGCCAGGTGCCGCCGGCCTCCAGGTCGCGCCCGGCATATACCCCGGGTGCATCCTCCCAGGCCGCCAGGGCCTGGGTGGGGCGGGCATAGAACTCATCGCGGTTGGCCGCCACGATCAGCGGCAGGGCATGCCCCGGCCGCCAGGCGAATACGATCAGGCACATCGGTCGGGCCTCTGGGTTTTTTGCCACTGTACCCACAGCGGCGGGGAGGATCCATCCTGACACACTGTTCACTAGAGCCCCGAGCCCGGCTTCCGTTACCATGCCGCATTGTTTTTTCGGGGAAGACGAATGGAATTCGTGCTCTATCTGCTGTTGGGCGCCTGCGCCGGTGTGCTGGCCGGGCTGTTCGGCGTGGGCGGCGGTATCATCATCGTGCCGGTGCTGGTGTTCAGCTTCACCTTGCAAGGTTTCGATGCCTCGGTGCTGACCCACCTGGCTGTCGGCACGTCGCTGGCAACCATCGTCTTCACCTCGATCAACGCCGTGCTCGAGCACCATCGCAAGGGCGCGGTGCAATGGCCGATCTTCGCCTGGATGACCCTCGGCATCCTCCTCGGGGCCGGTGTCGGCGCCAAGACCGCCTCGCTGATCCAGGGGCCACTGCTGCAAAAGATCATCGGTGTGTTCGCCCTGGTCATCGCCGCGCAGATGGCCCTGGACCTCAAGCCCAAGGCCAGTCGCGGCATCCCCGGCAAGCCCGCGCTGATCGGTGCAGGTGGCGTGATCGGCTGGGCTTCGGCCATTTTCGGCATCGGCGGCGGTTCGCTGACCGTGCCGTTCCTGACCTGGCGCAGCCTGCCCATGCAGCAGGCAGTGGCCACGTCTTCGGCCTGTGGCCTGCCGATTGCCTTGGCCAGTGCCCTGAGTTTCATGCTGCTGGGTTGGCACGAGGAGCACCTGCCGGCCCACAGCCTGGGTTACGTGTACCTGCCGGCGCTGCTCGGCATTGCCGTGACAAGCATGTTTTTCGCCCGCTTCGGCGCGCGCCTGGCGCACAAGCTGTCGCCACGTTTGTTGAAACGCCTGTTCGCAGCCCTGCTGTTCTGTGTCGGCCTCAGCTTTTTGATTTGAATCGAGAGGAAGTTCCATGCTGCCTTACCCGCAGATAGACCCCGTGGCCGTGGCCATCGGGCCGCTGAAAATCCATTGGTACGGCCTGATGTACCTGGTCGGCATCGGCGGTGCCTGGCTGCTCGCCTCGCGCCGGCTGAACCGCTTCGACCCCACCTGGACGCGCGAAAAGCTCTCCGACCTGGTGTTCTGGCTGTCGATGGGGGTGATCGTCGGTGGTCGCCTGGGCTACGTGCTGTTCTACGACCTGCACGCCTACCTGGCCAATCCGACGCTGATCTTCGAGGTGTGGAAGGGTGGCATGTCGTTCCACGGCGGTTTCATCGGCGTGATGCTGGCGGCCTTGTGGTTCGGCAAGCGCAACAACAAGTCGTTCTTCGAGCTGATGGACTTCGTCGCGCCGCTGGTGCCGATCGGCCTCGGGGCCGGGCGCATCGGCAACTTCATCAATGCCGAGCTGTGGGGCAAGGCCACCGATGTGCCATGGGCGATGGTCTTCCCGCCGTTCAGCGACCCGGCGCAGCTGCCGCGTCACCCATCGCAGCTGTACCAGTTCGCACTCGAAGGTGTGGCGCTGTTCCTGATTCTCTGGGCGTTCTCGCGCAAGCCGCGGCCGACCATGGCGGTATCCGGCATGTTCGCGCTGTTCTACGGCATCTTCCGCTTCATCGTCGAATTCGTCCGCGTACCGGATGCCCAGCTTGGCTACCTGGCCTGGGGCTGGCTGACCATGGGTCAGATTCTGTGCGTACCGATGATCCTGGCTGGCCTTGGCCTGATCTGGTGGGCTTATAATCGCAAGCCTACGGCGAAACCCGCCTGATTAATCCCACGGCAGGGGCGATCCCCCTGCCGTTTTTGCTACAGGTAAGCCATGAAACAGTATCTGGACCTGGTCCGCGACGTCATCGACAACGGCACGCTGCAGGGCAACCGCACCGGCATCCGCACCATCAGCCTGCCGGGCGCCATGCTGCGTTTCGACTTGCAGAAGGGCTTCCCGGCCATTACCACGCGCAAACTGGCGTTCAAGTCGGCGATCGGCGAAATGGTCGGTTTCCTGCGTGGCGTGAAGAACGCCGGTGAATTCCGCGAACTGGGCTGCAAGGTCTGGGACCAGAACGCCAACGAGAACGCACAGTGGCTGGCCAACCCGTTCCGCCAGGGCCATGACGACCTGGGCGAGATCTACGGCGTGCAATGGCGCCAGTGGCCGGGCTACAAGCGCATCCCGCTGAGCAACCCGGCGGCCATCGAAATGGCCGAGAAGGCGGGCTTCCGCCGCATCGCCCAGGACGAGGAGGACGGCGTCGCCTTCGTCATCCTGTACAAGGCCATCGACCAGGTGCGCCAGTGCCTGGACACCATCGCCGATGACCCGGGCAGCCGCCGTATCCTGTTCCACGGCTGGAACTGCGCGCAGCTGGACGAAATGGCCCTGCCGCCGTGCCACCTGCTGTACCAGTTCCACCCGAATGTGGAGACCAGGGAGATTTCCCTGACCCTCTACATCCGTTCCAACGACCTGGGCCTGGGCACGCCGTTCAACCTCACCGAAGGCGCGGCGCTGCTGTCGCTGTTCGGCCGCCTGACCGGCTACACCCCGCGCTGGTTCACCTACTTCATCGGCGATGCCCATGTGTATGAGAACCACCTGGACATGCTCAACGAGCAGCTCAAGCGTGAGCCGCTGGAAGCGCCGAAGCTGGTGATCAGCGACCGCGTGCCAGCGTTTGCCGACACGGGGAAGTACGAGCCGGAGTGGCTGGAGAAGATCGAGCCGAGCGATTTCTGGCTGGAAGGGTATGAGCACCATGCGCCGATGACGGCGCCGATGGCGGTGTGATCTTTTAGATTGCCGGGGCTGCTCTGCAGCCCTTTCGCCGGCAAGCCAGCTCCCACAGGACGGCGCTGCCAGTTGGGGCTGTGCAAAACCTGTGGGAGCCGGCTTGCCGGCGATTGGGCCCTTGGATCTTTCAATGCCCGTGGCTTCGCCCCACATGCGAATGCTCGGTTTCCGGCACCGACACCGCCCCGTTCGTCTCCAGTTGCTGCAAGATCGCACACTCCGCCCCCTGTGCATTGCAGCGCCGCCGCAGCTCCACCAGCTGTTCCTGCAACGCCACCAGACCATCGATCCGTGCCTGCACATGCTCGATATGATCGTCGATCAGCGCATTGACACTGCCGCACGAATCATCGGGGCTGTCGCGCAGGCGTAGCAGGCTGCGGATTTCATCCAGGGTCATGTCCAGGGTGCGGCAGTTGCGGATGAACGTCAGCCGCTCGACGTGGGCCTGGGTGTACAGCCGGTAGTTGCCGTCGCTGCGCGCCGGCTCCGGCAGCAGCTGTTCACGCTCGTAGTAGCGGATGGTTTCCACGGCGCAGTCGGTGGCTTTGGCCAGTTCTCCGATCTTCATCACGAAATTCTCCAGCAAGTGGCTTGACCCTATAGTGGCTACAGGGTGTTCACTTGGCAACAGGCTCAAATTAAGGATGACCCCATGAACCAGCCTGTCAGCCACGAACACAAGCACGATCACCACGCCCACAGCTGCTGTGGCAGCGCTGCTGCGCCAGCCTTGGTCCAGCTGAGCGAAAAGGCCAGCAGCCACGCCCAGTTCAGCCGTTTCCGCATCGAGGCCATGGACTGCCCTACCGAGCAGACCCTGATCCAGGACAAGCTGGGCAAGCTGGCCGGTATCGAGCAGCTGGAATTCAACCTGATCAACCGTGTGCTTGGCGTGCGCCACACCCTGGGTAGCACTGCTGAAATCGAGCAGGCCATCGACAGCCTGGGCATGAAAGCCGAGCCACTTGGCGCCGAAGACGATGGCACCGCCAGCGCACCACAAGTGGCCAAGACCCGCTGGTGGCCGCTGGCGCTGTCCGGTATTGCCGCGATCGCCGCCGAAATCGTGCACTTTGCCGCACTAGCGCCTGAGTGGGTGGTGGCGGCGCTGGCGCTGGCAGCGATCCTCGGCTGTGGCCTGGGTACCTACAAGAAGGGCTGGATCGCCCTGAAAAACCGCAACCTCAACATCAACGCGCTGATGAGCATTGCCGTGACTGGCGCGGTGCTGATCGGCCAGTGGCCGGAAGCGGCCATGGTGATGGTGCTGTTCACCGTCGCCGAGCTGATCGAAGCCCGCTCGCTGGACCGCGCGCGCAACGCCATTGGCGGCCTGATGCAGCTCACCCCGGACATGGCCACCGTGCGCCAGGCCGATGGCCAGTGGCGGGAAGTGGAGGTGCGGGAGGTAGCTATCGGGGCCTTGGTGCGGGTACGCCCCGGCGAACGCATTGGCCTGGACGGTGAGGTGACCAGCGGGCAATCCAGTGTCGATCAGGCGCCGATCACCGGCGAAAGCCTGCCTGTGGAGAAGGCCGTGGGCGACAAGTTGTTCGCCGGCACCATCAACCAGGCAGGGGCGCTGGAGTTCCGCGTTACCGCTGCTGCGGGGCAATCGACCCTGGCGCGGATCATCAAGGCCGTCGAGGAAGCGCAAGGCGCGCGGGCGCCTACCCAGCGTTTCGTCGACCGCTTCTCGCGCATCTACACCCCGGTAGTGTTCGCCATTGCCCTGGCTGTTGCGGTTATACCGCCGCTGTTCATGGCCGGTGCCTGGTTCGACTGGGTCTATCGCGCCCTGGTGCTGCTGGTGGTGGCCTGCCCATGCGCCCTGGTGATCTCGACCCCGGTGACCATCGTCAGCGGCCTGGCTGCCGCCGCGCGCAAGGGCATCCTGATCAAGGGTGGCGTGTACCTGGAAGGCGGGCGCCAGCTGGACTTCCTGGCCCTGGACAAGACCGGCACCATCACCCACGGCAAGCCGGTGCAGACCGACGCCAAGGTACTGGAGCCGCTGTTCGAAGGCCGCGCGCAAGCCCTGGCCGCCAGCCTGGGCGAGCGTTCGGACCACCCGGTTTCCCGCGCCATTGCCCAGTTCGGCAAGGAGCAAGGCCTGGCCTTGAGCGAGGTCGATGACTTCGCCGCCCTGGCCGGGCGCGGCGTGCGTGGTACCATCGCGGGTGAGGTTTACCACCTGGGTAACCACCGTCTGGTCGAGGAGCTGGGCCTGTGCTCGCCCGAGCTCGAGGCCCAGCTGGATGCGCTGGAGCGCCAGGGCAAGACCGTGGTGCTGCTGCTCGACCGCTCCGGCCCGTTGGCGCTGTTCGCGGTGGCCGACACGGTGAAGGAAAGCAGTCGCCAGGCCATCGCCGAGCTGCACGAGCTGGGCATCAAGACTGTCATGCTGACCGGTGACAATCCGCATACCGCCCAGGCCATCGCTACCGTGGTGGGCATCGACCGTGCCGAGGGCAACCTGCTGCCTGCCGACAAGCTCAAGAGCATCGAAACGCTGTACGCCCAGGGCCATCGGGTGGGCATGGTCGGTGACGGTATCAACGACGCCCCGGCGCTGGCTCGTGCCGAGATCGGTTTTGCCATGGCGGCGGCCGGTACCGACACTGCCATCGAGACCGCCGATGTGGCGCTGATGGACGACGACTTGCGGAAAATCCCGGCCTTCGTCAGGCTGTCGCGCCAAAGTGCGGCGATCCTCATGCAGAACATCGTTCTGGCGTTGGGCATCAAGGCGATATTCCTGGCGATCACCTTTGCCGGCATGGCCACCATGTGGATGGCGGTGTTTGCCGACATGGGCGTGAGCCTGCTGGTGGTGTTCAACGGCTTGCGCCTGTTGCGCAAATAGAGGACGTGCATGCTGAGTTCGGAGCTTAAAGCCTTCTACATGGTGGCCCGCCTGGGCAGCATCACCCTGGCGGCGAAGAAGCTCGGCCTCAGCCAGCCCACGGTGACCACGCAGATTCGCAACCTGGAGAGCCAGTACGCGGTGGAGCTGTTCTACCGCGGCGGGCGGCGCCTGGTGCTGAGCGAGGAGGGCGTGCGCCTGCTGCCGATGGTCAAGGCACTGCTGCAGCAGGAGGCCGACATCGAGTTCGAGCTGCGCAACAGCGGCCAGGCCCAGGGCAGCCTGCGCATCGCGGCCACGGCGCCTTACTACATTCTCGACCTGGTGAAGATCTACCGCGAACGCCTGCCGCAGGTGGAAGTGGCGGTGGAAATCGGCAACTCGCAGCAGGTGCTGGAGATGCTCGAGGACTACCGGGTGGATATCGCCGCTTCGTCGCAACTGCTGGAAGACGCGCGGCTGGTGCGGCGGGTGCTGGGGACTGACCCGTTGGTGGTGGCGGTGCATCGCAACCACCCGTTGGCACACCGCCAGGCGGTGTCCATTGACGTGGTGGCCGGGCATTGCCTGCTGATGCGCGAGAAGGGCTCGACCACACGCAAGCTGACCGAGCAGATGATGCAGGAGGCCGGGGTGAAGGCCGGGGCGTTGCTGGAGATTGGCAGCCGCGAGTCTATCCGTGAGGCGGTGCTGCGCAATATCGGCATCAGCGTGATTGCCCGGCACGAGGTGCCGCACAACCCTGAGTTGCGGGTGCTGGCGCTGGAGAACGCGCCGGTGATGCATGAGTACCTGTATTGCCTGAAGGAGCGGCGCCAGGCCCGGTTGCCGGCGGCCTTCCTTGGGATGGCGCAGGAAGTGGCCGGTTCGCACTTCTGATAGTCATGTAGCGGCTGTACCGGCCCTATCGCCGGCAAGCCAGCTCCCACAGGTACCCCACATTCCTTGAAACCTGTGCAGTACCTGTGGGAGCTGGCTTGCCGGCGATAGGGCCCGCGAAGGCCACTACAAAATCTGCCTATACCACTATCACCCGCTTTTGCCCTAAAGCCACAGAACCTTCGCACAGCCTTCCTAGCATGGCCCCCATCTCTTCGATGAGGCCCTGCCATGAACCACACCACCCCCGGCGCACAGATGAAAGTGCGCAACATCTACAAGCGCTTCGGCGCCTTCACGGCGCTGAACGATGTCTCGCTGGACATCGCCGCCGGCGAACTGGTGTGCCTGCTCGGGCCGTCCGGCTGCGGCAAGACCACGCTGCTGCGCTGCATCGCCGGCCTGGAGCGCCAGGACCGCGGTACGTTGTACATCGGCGAGCGCGATATCTCCGAGCTGCCACCCCAGGCCCGTGACTACGGCATCCTGTTCCAGTCCTACGCGCTGTTCCCCAACCTCACCGTCGAAGCCAACATCGCCTATGGCCTGACTGGCAGCGGCCGCGAGCAGGCCTGCCAGCGAGTGGCCGAAATGCTCGAACTGGTGGGCCTGGCCGGCAGCGAGAAGAAATACCCCAGTCAGCTTTCCGGTGGCCAGCAGCAGCGTGTGGCACTGGCCCGCGCGCTGGCACCGTCGCCGTCGTTGCTGCTGCTGGACGAGCCGATGTCGGCGCTGGACGCCCGGGTGCGCGAGCACCTTTGCACCGAACTGCGCCAGCTGCAGCGCCAGCTGGGTATCACCACGCTGATGGTCACCCACAACCAGGACGAGGCCATGCTGATGGCCGACCGGATTGCGGTGATGAACAACGGCCAGGTCGAGCAGTACGCCACCCCGCAGGAAATCTACGACCAGCCGGCCACGCCGTTCGTTGCCGAGTTCGTCGGCCAGGGCAACTGGTTGCCGTTCCAGCGCAGCAGTGACAGCCATGCCCAGGTCGGTGGCATGAACATGCGTCTGGCACCAGGTTCGGCCCGACCCAGCAGCGGCCGGCTGTTCTGCCGCCCGGAGGCGATCACGGTCAACCCGGCGGTGCACGAAGAAAACCTGTTCCCGGCCATGGTCCGTGAAATCACCTTCCTCGGTAACCGCTGTCGCATGAGCTTCGAGCTCAAGGCGCTGCCTGGCCATGCACTGCTGGCGGAGCTGGCCCCCGAGGCCATGCCGCGGTTGGGCTCGCAGGACATCTGGGTGGCGCTGCCGCCGCAGAGCCTGCAGGTGTTTGCCTGAGATGGCCGCGCCAATGTCCCTGCCGCTGAGCCAGGCCAAGGCCACGCCGCGTGCTGGCGTCGCCCTGGGCGACCGGTTGTTTGTCGTCGGCGGCAAGAGCCTGCTGCTGATCCTTCTGGTGCTGTCGGTGCTGATGCCGCTGCTGGCGATCTTCTGGCGCGGCTTCAGCGCAGAAGCGGGCCAGGGTGGCGGCCTGCTGGCGGCCCGCGAACTGTTCGCCAGTGAAAACTTCCACTGGCTGCTGGGCAACAGCCTGTCGGTGGCCTTCACGGTGGCAGCCATCGTGGTGCCGCTGGCCTACCTGTTCGCCTATGCCCTGCAACGCACGCTGATTCCGGGCAAAGGCCTGTGGCGGGGGATTTCGTTGCTGCCGCTGCTGGCGCCGTCAATGCTGCCGGCCATCGCCCTGGTCTACCTGTTCGGTAACCAGGGGCTGCTGCGCGGGTTGCTCAGCGACAACATCTATGGCTTCTGGGGCATTGTGCTGGGCGAGGCCATCTACACCTTCCCGCATGCCCTGATGATCCTGCTGTCGGCATTGTCGCTGGCCGATGCACGCCTGTTCGACGCAGCGTCCAGCATGGGTGCCGGCCCTTGGCGAGCGTTCACCAGCATCACCTGGCCGGCCACGCGCCAGGCAGTATTCGCAGCGTTCTGCCTGGTGTTCACCCTGACCATCACCGACTTCGGTGTACCGGTCGTGGTCGGCGGTGACTATCAGGTGCTGGCGCTGGAAGCCTACAAGGCGGTGGTCGGCCAGCAGCAGTTCGGCCGCGGCGCGCTGATCGGCATGGTGCTGCTGTTGCCGGCGCTGTTCAGCTTTACCGTCGATGCCTGGCTACGCCGGCGCCAGGGCGAGGCCATGAGCGGCCGTGCCCAGGTGTTCGAGCCCAAGCCGTCGCGGGGCCGTGATGCCTGCTTCCTGGCGATCGTGCTGCTGGTGTGCGCGGCATTGCTGCTGGTGATCGGCATGGCGGTGTATTCGTCGCTGGTCACGTTCTGGCCCTACAACCTGTCGTTGTCGCTGCGTCACTACATGTTCGAGGACACCGCCGGTGGTGGCTGGCTGGCCTACCGCAACAGCGTGACCATGGCCATCGGCACCGCGCTGATCGGCAGCATCGTGATCTTCACCGGAGCCTACCTGATGGAGAAGACCCAGGGCCAACGCCTGCTCAACCAGGCGCTGCGCCTGCTCAGCTTCATCCCCATGGCCGTGCCGGGCCTGGTGCTGGGCCTGGGCTACGTATTCTTCTTCAACCTGAACGGCAACCCGCTGCATGTGTTCTACGGCGGCATGGGGCTGCTGGTGGTGTGCACCATCGCCCACTACCTGACCACCGCGCAGATGACCGCGACCACCGCCCTGCGCCAGCTAGACGGCGAGTTCGAGGCCGCCGCGCTGTCGCTGAAGGCGCCGCTGTACAGGCACTTCCTGCGGGTGACCGTGCCGATCTGCCTGCCGGCGCTGCTGGACATCATCCGCTACCTGTTCGTCTCGGCGATGACCACCGTGTCGGCGGCGATCTTCCTGTACAGCCCCGACACCATCCTGGCTGCCGTCGCCGTGCTGAACATGGATGACGCCGGCAATGTCGGTGGTGCCGCCGCCATGTCCACCCTGATCCTGCTGACCAGTGCCGGCGCTTCACTGCTGCTGGCCGCAGCCTCACGCGGCCTGCTGCGCCGCTCCCAAGCCTGGCGTTAACGCGCCGCGACCGTCTGACCTGTAAGGAACCTACCCATGTACAAGCACCTTGCACTTGCCGCTGCCGTTTCCGCCGTGTTCAGCCTGCAGGCTTTGGCCGCTGGTACCCAGCTGACGGTCTACACCGCCCTGGAAGCCGAACAGCTGAAGAGCTACAAGCAGGCCTTCGAGAAGGCCAACCCGGACGTCGAGATCAAGTGGGTTCGTGACTCCACCGGCATCATCACCGCCAAGCTGCTGGCCGAGAAAGACCGCCCGCAAGCCGACGCAGTGTGGGGCCTGGCTGCTTCCAGCCTGGCCATCCTCGACCAGAACGGCATGCTCGAAGCCTACGCACCGAAGGACCTGGGCAAGATTGCCGCCAATTACCGCGATGCTGCCAACCCACCAGCCTGGGTCGGTATGGACGTGTGGGCCGCGACCATCTGCTTCAATACCATCGAGGCCGAGAAGCAGGGCCTGAGCAAGCCGGTGAGCTGGCAGGACCTGACCAAGCCCGAGTACAAGGGCAAGATCGTCATGCCGAACCCGGCCTCGTCCGGCACCGGCTTCCTGGATGTCAGTGCCTGGCTGCAGACCTTTGGCGAGCCACAGGGTTGGGCGTACATGGATGCACTGCACCAGAACATCGGCCAGTACGTTCATTCCGGTTCCAAGCCGTGCAAGCTTGCCGCAGCGGGTGAATTCCCGATCGGTATCTCGTTCGAGTACCCGGCCGTGCAGCTCAAGCGCCAGGGCGCGCCGCTGGACATCGTGCTGCCTAAGGAAGGCCTGGGCTGGGAGATCGAGGCGACTGCGGTGATCAAAGGTTCGCCAAAAGCGGATGCGGCCAAGCGCCTGGCTGATTTCTCGGCAAGCCCGGCGGCCATGGAACTGTACAAGGAGAACTTCGCGGTGCTGGCTGCCCCGGGTATTGCCAAGCCGCAGACCGAACTGCCGGCGGACTATGAACAGCGCCTGATCAAGAACGACTTTGCCTGGGCCTCGAAGAACCGTGACCAGATCCTGGCCGAGTGGCGCAAGCGCTATGACGGCAAGTCGGAGAAGGTGGCTCAGCAGTAACCTGCACCGGCCTCTTCGCGGGCGCGCCCGCTCCCACAGGTACCGCGCAGTCCTTCAGCTGTGTGCGATCCTTGTGGGAGCGGGCATGCCCGCGAAGAAGCCACTGCTGCAATCCAGCCAGGAATAAACAGTGATGCCCACCCCAGCCCAGATCATCGACAGCACCTTCGCGCTGTACGAACGCCACGGCAGTGACGACTACATCGGCGAAGCCATCACCCAGCTCGAACACATGTCGCAAGCCGCGCAACTGGCCATGGCCGAAGGCTTCGACGACGAAGTGGTGCTGGCGGCGTTCTTCCACGACATCGGCCACCTGTGCGGCGGTGACGCCAGCATGGGCGGCTATGGCGTGGTCAGCCATGAGCGCATCGGCGCCGAGTATTTACGCCGCTGTGGCTTCGGCGAACGCATGGCGCGGCTGGTGCAGTATCACGTGGAGGCCAAGCGCTACCTGACTTTGCGCCAGCCTGGGTATTACCAGCGGTTGAGTGAAGCGAGCCGGCGGACCTTGGAGTATCAGGGGGGCGTGATGAGCGAGGACGAGGCGGATGTGTTCGAGCGGGATCCGCTGTTCGAGGTGAGCTTGCGGATGAGGGAGTGGGATGAGCGGGCCAAAGTGGTCGGGGTGGCGGTGATTGATTTGAATGGGTTGAAGCAGAAGGCTTTGGCTCTACTCTGATATTCCGGTTGCCAGCACTGGCCCTATCGCCGGCAAGCCAGCTCCCACAGGTACTGCGCAGTATTCGAAGGCAGTGGAGCTCCTGTGGGAGCTGGCTTGCCGGCGATAGGGCCAGACCTGCTTGATCAAAACTGTGAAACCAGCGCCTCCAGCTGTTCCTGCCGCTCAGCCTGGTTCAGCTTCGCCCCAGGGTTGAGGGTGGACCACTGCGGATGCGCCCGCGCCTTGCTCAGCGCCTCCGGCAACTTGCCCTCCCGCCAGGCCTTCTCATCCAGTTCCCCCAGCCGAATGCTGTCCTGCGCCGCATGCCCGCGGTTTTCCAGCGCCACCATCAACTGCTGCTGACGCAAGGCCAGCAGGCGCAACACCGTGTCGTCCACCGTCAGCTCGCGCTTGCCCTTGAGCTTGCCCATCAACCGCGACCCATAGTTGCGCGCCGTCTGCAGCGCGCCGCCGGCAATCGCTCCGGCCAGGGCGGCAGCCCCCAGTGTCAGGCCGCCGACCAGCAGGTCCACCCCGGCACCCGCCGCAGCACCGGCGGCCACACCACTGCCCAAGCGCACGCCCAGCAGCTTCAAGGTTTCGGGATTGAACAGGTCATCGCCCCAACGGCCATCCAGCAACGGCAGGTCGCTGGCATGGGCGTCCTCGCGGCGGAAGGCATACAGCTTGAGCAGTGCCTCGACGCAGCGCTGCTCGCGCTGGCGCACCTCTTGCCGCAATGCCTCGATGGCCCGGGCTTCGGCAGCCGGTTCGGCCTCGACGCTGCGCCGGCAGGCGGCGCAGTCCAGCAGCAGCTCGGCAATCAGGCGCTTGCCGCTGTGCCGGCGCGCCAGGCGCTGTGCCTGCTGGTCGTCGATCAGCCGCTGCAGGGCCGGGCGGGCGTCTTCCAGCAGCAGGGCCAGGCTTTCGTACAACCGGCGCTCGCCATCCTCTGGCGGGGCCACGCTGTCGAACCGCACCAACGCGTGAAGCCCAAGCCTGGCAAGGGCTTCACGCCATTGCGGCTCGCGGTGCTGGTGGCTGGCGACGAAGTTGAGCACCGGTAGCAGCGGCTTGCCGCAGCTGGCCAGCACTTCCAGTTCGTCGCGGTATTTGGCCAGCACCGGTTCGCGGGCGTCGATCACATACAAGCCGGCATTGCTGGCCAGCAGCTGGCGCAGCACCTTGGCCTCCTGTTCGAAACGCTGGCGTGCCTCGCTGCCTTGCAGAAAGCGCTCGAGGCGGGCCGGGCCGTCCAGGCGCTCGCCTGGGCGCTCCAGGCGTTCGAGGTAGTCGAGCAGGGCGATGGCGTCTTCCAGGCCCGGGGTGTCGTACAGCTCGAGCAAGGGTTCGCCGTCCACCGACAGCCGCGCACCTTCCACATGGCGGGTGGTGCTGGGGCGGTGGGAAACTTCGCCAAAGCCGACGTCACGGGTCAGGGTGCGCAGCAGCGAGGTCTTGCCGACGTTGGTGTGGCCGACCACGGCCAGTTTCAGCGGCTCAGTCATGGCCATGCTCCAGCCAGGTCAGCGGCGAGGTATCGGCATGCACCAGGCCAAGGCGGTCGAGGGCTTCGTGCCAGTCGCCCAGGCGCTGGGCGTCCAGGGCCTCGCCCGGTGCGGCCTGCAGTAGCCAGATGCGGGTGGCGCCGGCATTGCGTGCCAGCTCGGCGAGCAGCGCCAGGCTGCCGCGGTCGGGCGAACGGCGCGGGTCGCAAGCGATGGCCAGGCGTGCCGGCGGAAAACGGCTGAGCTGTTCGAGCAGGCGGTTGCGCGATTCGCGGCTGTCGAGCACGCCGGCACTGGTCACGCTTTTCGGCAGGGCGGGCGGCCAGGGGTGCTGGTCGTCCAGCTCCAGGCCGACCAACAGGGCACCGCTGCTGCCGCTTTCCAGCTGGCCAGCGGCAAACTGCGGCAAGGCTTCGGGCGCGGCATCCTGGACGCCGATGCGTTCGCTGCGCGGCATCAGCGCTTCACGCAGCTGCGCGTAGCCGGGCAGGCTGAGGTCCAGCGCCAGGCATTGGCGGCCTTGGCGCCAGCGCCACAGACACAGCCCGGCCAGCAGCAGACGCGGCAGCAGGCCGTACACCAGCACCACGCCAAGCAGCCAGCTGGCCCAGGCCTGGCGCGCCAGGTCCAGGGCCGGCTGGCTGTCGCCGCTGGCGCGGATCATGGCTTCGTCGGGTACCGTGAAGCCCAGCAACGAGGGCAGCGCGCCCAAGGCTTGGGTCAGGTGGATGAACGGGTCGGCGGCTAGCAGGGTGGTCTCCCAGACAAAGCCATAGCGCCGGGTTGCCAGCAAGGCCAGCAGCATGCCCAGTGCGGTGATCATCGCCAGCAGCCACAGGCCATGCACCAGCAGGCCGAGCAGCCAGCGGTTCAGGCGCTGGCGTTGCAGCAGCACCAGCAGCGCCGGTGCCAGGTGCGCAGCCTTGGCGTCTCGGGCAAAGCGTTCGCTCAGCCACAGCCACAGGCGGCCCAGCCCCGCGCCATGCTCGCCACTCAGGGCAAAGCCGATGGCCCAGCCCAGCAGCATCAGCAGGTTCAGCCCGAGCAGGCTGCCCAGGGCCCAGAACACATTCACCGGGCGCTGCCCGTCGCCCAGGGCGGCCAGCGCCAACCCTGCGCCGCTGAGCACGGCCAGCACCAGCAAGGCCAGCAGCGCCAGGCGTGCGCCCTGTTTCCAGTGGCGCAGTGCGGTGCTGATGCCGTCGCGTTCGGCCAGGAACAGGGCACGGGTTTCGATACGGGCCGCCAGGTCACCGCCTGCCTGGCGGGCGCGGCGGTTGGCTTCCTGGTCCTCCAGGGGGCCGGCATGTTCCTCGCGCAGGCGTACCGCTTCGGTGAGCCAGCGCTTGTCCAGTGAAGTCGGTGCGGTCACAAGGTCTTCCATTGCACAGGTCAGGGCAGAAGCATAACCCACACGCCCGGTGCTATCCTCGCTGGCATGAATACATCACTCCCCCTCAGCCTGATCGCGGCTCACGCCGAGAACCGCGTGATCGGCATCGACAACTCCATGCCCTGGCATCTGCCGGGGGACTTCAAGTACTTCAAGGCCACTACCCTGGGCAAGCCGATCATCATGGGGCGCAAGACCTGGGACTCGCTGGGCAGGCCATTGCCCGGGCGGTTGAATATCGTCGTCAGCCGGCAGGCAGGGCTGGAGCTGGCGGGGGCCGAGGTGTTCGGCTCGCTGGAAGAGGCGTTGGTGCGGGCCGAGCAGTGGGCGCGGGAGGCCGGTGTCGATGAGCTGATGCTAATTGGCGGGGCGCAGCTGTATGGGCAGGCGCTGGAGAAAGGGCTGGTCAGCCGCATGTACCTGACGCGGGTCGAGTTGTCGCCGGAAGGGGATGCGTGGTTCCCGGAGTTTGATCGGGGGCAGTGGACCTTGGTGTCGAGCGAGGCGCAGGCTGAGGAAGGCAAGCCTGGGTATCATTTCGAGGTCTGGGACAAGGTTTGAGATTGCCGGGGCTGCCTTGCAGCCCTATCGCGACACAAGGCCGCTCCTACAGGGGGCCGCGGTCCGTTGTAGGAGCGGCCTTGTGTCGCGACAGGGGCGCAGCGCGCCCCCCGGCAATCTGTCAGGAATGACTCAGCTCGGCATGTTCATCGCCAGCCAGCACATCCTTGTCGGTCTCTTTCAGCAGTTGGCTGGTCACCACCCCTGCGGTCATCGAACCGTTCACGTTCAACGCCGTGCGGCCCATGTCGATCAGCGGCTCCACCGAAATCAGCAACGCCACCAGCTCCACCGGCAAGCCCATGGCCGGCAGCACGATCAGCGCGGCGAAAGTCGCACCGCCACCTACGCCGGCAACACCTGCCGAACTCAAGGTGACGATGGCCACGAGGGTGGCGATCCACAGCGGGTCGAAGGTATCGATGCCCACCGCCGGCGCCACCATCACCGCCAACATGGCGGGATAGAGGCCTGCGCAGCCGTTCTGGCCAATGGTGGTACCGAACGATGCGCTGAAGCTGGCAATCGACTGCGGTACGCCCAGGCGGCGGGTTTGCGCTTCGATGTTCAGCGGAATGCTGGCGGCGCTGGAGCGGCTGGTGAAGGCGAAGGTCAGCACCGGCCACACCTTGCGGAAGAAGCGCAGCGGGCTCACGCCGGTGGCGGCGAGGATAACGCCGTGCACCACGAACATCAGCGCCAGGCCCAGGTACGACACCACCACGAAGCTGCCCAGCTTGAGGATGTCTTCCATGTTCGAGCTGGCCACCACCTTGGTCATCAGCGCCAGTACGCCATACGGGGTCAGCTTCATCACCACCCGCACCAGGCGCATCACCCAGGCCTGCAGGGTGTCGATGGCCGACAGCGCGCGTTCGCCTTTCTCGGCATCGTCCTTGATCAGCTGCAGCGCGGCCAGGCCGAGGAACACGGCAAAGATCACCACGCTGATGATCGAGGTCGGCTTGGCCCGTGCCAGGTCACCTACCGGGTTGCTGGGGATGAACGACAGCAGCAGTTGCGGGATGTTGAGGTCGGCGACCTTGCCGGCGTAGTCGCTGTGGATAACCTGCATGCGCGCACTTTCCTGCGCGCCGGCCACCAGGCCTTCGGCGCTCAGGCCGAACAGGTTGGTCAGGACGATGCCGATCAACGCAGCGATGGCGGTGGTCAGCAGCAGGGTGCCAATGCTCAGCACACTGATGCGGCCCAGCGACGAGGCATTGTGCAGGCGCGCCACGGCACTGAGGATCGAGGCGAAGATCAGCGGCATGACGATCATCTGCAACAGGCCGACGTAGCCGTTGCCGACCAGGTCGAGCCAGCTGATGGTGGCCTTGAGTACGGGGTGGCCAGCGCCATAGACGGTATGCAGGATCAGGCCGAACACCACGCCCAGCACCAGGCCCAGCAATACTTTCCTGGCCAGGCTCCAGTCGGTGCGGCGGGTTTGTGCCAGGCCCAGCAACAGGGCCAGGAACGCCAGCAGGTTAAGGGACAGCGGCAGGTTCATTGAAGCTCCAGCAGAAAAAAGCAGAAGAGGCATCGCCTCTGTGAGCGATTGCGAACGGAAATGCTAACAGGCTGAAAACAAACGAATTTATACCCAAATGGAATGTGCATAGTCGTTTATGGAATAACGGCGTGTCGCGGATTGCAATGAACACGGCGTTTGCAGCTGCATGGAGGTCGTTATCAAGGGCTGCCGGCGGGGATTGTTGCACTAGCGTTTCGGGGTCATTTCAGGAGATTCGTACATGAAGTTCGCTCCGAAAGCCGTCGCCATCGGCCTGTCCCTGCTGTTCAGTATCGAAACCTTCGCCACCGAGCTCAAGCACTGGCCCGCCGAGGCAGCCAGGCAGCTCGACGGCATGATTGCCGCCAATGCCAACAAGGGTAACTACGCTGTCTTCGACATGGACAACACCAGTTACCGCTACGACCTTGAAGAGGCCTTGCTGCCGTTCATGGAAAACAAGGGCCTGCTGAGCCGCGAAAAGCTCGACCCCTCGTTGAAGCTGATGCCGTTCAAGGATACCGCCGAGCACAAGGAAAGCCTGTTCAGTTACTACTACCGGCTGTGCGAAGTGGACGACATGGTCTGCTACCCGTGGGTGGCCCAGGTGTTCTCCGGCTTTACCCTGCAGGAGCTGAAGGTGCAGGTGGATGAGCTGATGGCCTCCGGCAAACCGATCCCGGCCACCTATTACGAAGGGGACCAGGTCAAGGCCATCGAGGTACAGCCGCCCAAGGTCTTCAAGGGCCAGGCCGAGCTGTACAACAAGCTGATGGAGAACGGTATCGAGGTCTATGTGATTTCCGCTGCTTCCGAGGAGCTGGTGCGCATGGTCGCGTCGGACCCCAAGTACGGCTACAACGTGAAGCCGCAGAATGTGATTGGCGTGAGCCTGTTGCTGAAGGACCGCGCCAGCGGCCAGTTGACCACCGCGCGCAAGCAGATCAGCGCCGGGCACTATGATGCCAAGGCCAACGAGGGGCTGGAGTTGACCCCGTACCTGTGGACCCCGGCCACCTGGATGGCAGGCAAGCAGGCGGCGATCCTGACCTATATCGATGAGTGGAAGAAACCGGTGCTGGTGGGGGGCGATACGCCGACCAGTGATGGCTACATGCAGTTTCATGGGGTGGATGTGGGCAAAGGTGGCATCCACTTGTGGATAAACCGCAAGGCCAAGTACATGGACCAGATGAACGGGATGATTGCCAGGAATGCCGCGGCGCAGGCCAAGGAAGGGCTGCCGGTGACGGCGGACAAGAACTGGGTGATCGTGACGCCGGAGCAGATTCAGTAGTTGGTGTTTCGCCTGTACTGGCCCTATCGCCGGCAAGCCAGCTCCCACAGGGAACACACAGGCCTTCAGAACTGTGTGGTCTCTGTGGGAGCTGGCTTGCCGGCGATAGGGCCAGTACGAGCAGCACACAAATCACAGGTATAAAAAAACCGGCGCCCAGGGCGCCGGTTTTTCATTCACACCGTCAGAGCCTCACAGCCCTTCCAGCATCGCCTTGTTACGCACAGCCCCCTTGTCGGCACTGGTCGCCAGCAGGGCATAGGCCTTCAGCGCGGTGGTCACCTTGCGTGGGCGTACTTCAGCCGGTTTCCAGCCCTTCTTGTCCTGCTCGACACGGCGCTCGGCCAGCTCTTCGTCGCTGACCTGCAGGTTGATCGAACGATTCGGGATGTCGATCAGCACCTTGTCGCCGTCGCGCACCAGGCCGATGGCGCCGCCAGCGGCGGCTTCCGGCGAGGCATGGCCGATCGACAGGCCCGAGGTGCCGCCCGAGAAGCGGCCGTCGGTGAGCAAGGCGCAAGCCTTGCCCAGGCCCTTGGACTTCAGGTACGAGGTCGGGTAAAGCATTTCCTGCATGCCCGGGCCACCTTTCGGGCCTTCATAGCGGATGATCACGATGTCGCCGGCCTTCACTTCGTCGGCGAGGATGCCGCGTACGGCGCTGTCCTGGCTCTCGAAGATCTTCGCGGTGCCTTCGAACACCAGGATCGACTCGTCGACACCGGCGGTTTTCACCACGCAGCCGTCCAGCGCGATGTTGCCGTACAGCACGGCCAGGCCGCCTTCCTGCGAATAGGCGTGCTCGACACTGCGGATGCAGCCGTTCTCACGGTCGTCATCCAGGGACTCCCAACGGGTCGACTGGCTGAATGCCGTCTGGGTCGGGATGCCGGCAGGGCCGGCCTTGAAGAAGGTGTGCACGGCTTCGTCATCGGTCTGGGTGATGTCCCACTTGGCGATGGCTTCTTCCATGCTGCGGCTGTGCACGGTCGGCAGATCGGTGTGCAGCAGGCCGCCACGGGCCAGCGAGCCGAGGATGCTGAAGATGCCGCCGGCACGGTGCACGTCTTCCATGTGATATTTCTGGATGTTCGGCGCAACCTTGCACAGCTGCGGCACCTTGCGCGACAGGCGGTCGATGTCGCGCAGGTCGAACGCCACCTCGGCTTCCTGGGCGGCGGCCAGCAGGTGCAGGATGGTGTTGGTCGAGCCGCCCATGGCGATGTCGAGCATCATGGCGTTCTCGAACGCCTTGAAGTTGGCGATGTTGCGCGGCAGTACCGACTCATCGTTCTCGCCGTAGTAGCGCTTGCACAGCTCGACGATGGTGCGGCCGGCGGTGAGGAACAGCTGCTCGCGGTCGGCGTGGGTGGCCAGAGTCGAGCCGTTGCCCGGCAGGGCCAGGCCCAGGGCTTCGGTCAGGCAGTTCATCGAGTTGGCGGTGAACATGCCGGAGCACGAACCGCAGGTCGGGCAGGCGCTGCGCTCGTATTCGGCGACTTTTTCGTCGGAAGCCGAGGAGTCGGCGGCAATGACCATGGCGTCGACCAGGTCCAGGCCGTGGCTGGCCAGCTTGGTCTTGCCGGCTTCCATCGGGCCGCCGGAGACGAAGATTACCGGGATGTTCAGGCGCAGGGCGGCCATCAGCATGCCGGGGGTGATCTTGTCGCAGTTGGAGATGCACACGATGGCGTCGGCGCAGTGGGCGTTGACCATGTACTCCACGGCGTCGGCGATGATCTCGCGGCTTGGCAGCGAGTAGAGCATGCCGTCGTGGCCCATGGCGATGCCGTCATCGACCGCGATGGTGTTGAATTCCTTGGCCACGCCACCGGCGCGTTCGATTTCGCGGGCGACCAGCTGGCCCAGGTCCTTCAGGTGCACGTGGCCCGGGACGAACTGGGTGAACGAGTTGGCGATGGCGATGATCGGTTTCTTGAAGTCTTCGTCCTTCATCCCGGTGGCGCGCCACAGGGCACGGGCGCCGGCCATGTTGCGGCCTTGGGTGGAAGTCTTGGAACGATAATCAGGCATGAAACACTCCTGGCGGCTTAATCAGGTCAAAAAAGGGGAGTGAGCTTCTCTTGTCCTTTGTACCGCAGGCCGGTTGCCACTGGCACGGATGGGGCCGAAGACCTCGCGGGATCGCCGCGTGCTTGGGCAGAGCTCATAAACCCGCCGGGGATGACTGGCGATGAATAGGCCGATTCTACACCGCTGGCGCGGCGAGGGAATGCAGATGTGGATAGCTGGCGGGGAGATTGCAGCAGGAAAGGGCCGCTTGGCGGCCCTTTTTAGCGGATATCAGCTGTTTGGCAGCAACCGGCAGGTGATGCTCTTGATGTAGCGGGTTTCGGCGATGGCCGGGTGCACCGGGTGGTCCGGGCCTTGGCCGCCGCGTTCGAGCAACTGCAGGTTGCGGTCCAGGTGACGGGCGCTGGTCAGCAGGATGTTGTGCAGGTCGTCCTCTGGCAGGTGCATCGAGCACGAGGCACTGACCAGGATGCCGTCCTTGGTCAGCATGCGCATGGCCTGTTCGTTCAGGCGGCGGTAGGCCGCTTCGCCGTTTTTCAGGTCTTTCTTGCGCTTGATGAAGGCGGGTGGGTCGGCAATGATCACGTCGAAGCGCTCTTCGGCGGCCTTCAGTTCGCGCAGGGCCTCGAACACATCGCCTTCGATGCAGGTCAGTTTCTCGCTGATGCCGTTCAGCGCGGCGTTACGCTCCACGCCGTCCAGGGCAAAGCCCGAGGCGTCGACGCAGAACACTTCGCTGGCGCCGAAGGCACCGGCTTGCACGCCCCAGCCACCGATGTAGCTGAACAGGTCGAGCACGCGCTTGCCTTTCACGTACGGCGCCAGGCGTGCACGGTTCATGCGGTGGTCGTAGAACCAGCCGGTCTTCTGGCCTTCGCGTACCGGGGCTTCGAACTTGACGCCGTTTTCTTCCAGCGGCACCCAGTCCGGCACTTCGCCATAGACGGTCTCGACATAGCGCTGCAGGCCTTCGGCGTCACGCGCGGAGGAGTCGTTCTTGAACAGGATGCCGCTTGGCTTGAGCACCTGTACCAGGGCTGCAATCACGTCATCCTTGTGCGCTTCCATGGTGGCCGAGGCCAATTGCACCACGAGGATGTCGAAGAAGCGGTCGACCACCAGGCCTGGCAACAGGTCTGAATCGCCATAGACCAGGCGGTAGCACGGTTGGTCGAACAGGCGCTGGCGCAGCGACAGGGCGACGTTCAGGCGGTGCACCAGCAGCGACTTGTCCAGCGGCAGCTTGGCGTCGCGCGACAGCAGGCGGGCGCAGATCAGGTTGTTCGGGCTCAGTGCGACGATACCCAGCGGCTTGCCGTTGGCCGCCTCGAGAACAGCCTGCTGGCCGGCCTGGAAGCCTTGCAGCGGGGTCGCGCTGACGTCGACTTCGTTGCTGTAGACCCACAGGTGGCCGGCGCGCAGGCGGCGGTCGGCATTGGCTTTGAGGCGTAGGCTGGGCAGGGACATGACGTCGCTCCGGGAAAAAAGAGCGGGATTATAGCCTGTTGCCGGGCCGCATGCCCGTTGTGGGAGCGGCCTTGTGTCGCGAAAGGGCTGCGCAGCAGCCCCAGGGTTTCAGCAGCGCTGCATGGATTGCCGGGGCCGCTTTGCGGCCCTTTCACGACACAAGGCTGCTCCTACAGGTCTCGCGTAGGCGATGAGATGGCGTCAGGCTGCCAATGCCTTGATCAGTTGCTGGTTGAACGCCGGAATGTCATCGGGTTGGCGGCTGGTGATCAGGTTGCCATCGACGACCACTTCTTCATCCACCCAGTCTCCGCCGGCATTGCGGATGTCGTCCTGCAGGGTCTTGTAGCTGGTCAGCCGCTTGCCCTTGGCTAACCCGCACGACACCAGCAACCAGCCACCGTGGCAGATCACCGCCAGTGGCTTGCCAGCCGAATCGTGGCTTTTCACCAGTTTCTGCGCGGCGGGGATCAATCGAATCGTGTCAGAGTTTTGCACGCCGCCGGGCAGCACCAGGGCATCGTAGAGGTCCAGGTGGGCGCTTTCGAAGGTTGCGTCCACGGCGAATGCGTCGGCCGGCTGGTCGTGGTTCCAGCCGCGTACCGTGCCCTCCTTGTCGCTGAGGATATCCACCACCGCGCCGCTCTGCTCCAGGGCTTCGCGAGGGCCTGTCAGTTCCACTTGCTCGAAGCCGTCGGTGACCAGGAAAGCCACTCGCTTGCCGTTCAGTTCTGCACTCATGGGCCTTGCTCCTTTCCTTGATGAATATGAGAAAGAGGCACGGATGGATAAAGTAAAGTTCCGGCGCAACGATTCAGTGGTTGGTCCATTTCCGGTCTGGAGGGTTAGAATCGCCGGTCCCAAACGAGTGTGCACGTATGTCCCAAGAACTCAGCGCCGAACAGATCCAGCAAGCCTTGCAAGGCATCACCATTCCGCCGCAACCGCAGATCATGGTCGATCTGCAGTTCGAGCAGTACATGCCTGACCCGGACCTGGAAACCATCGCCAAGCTGATTTCCCAGGACCCGGGCCTCTCGGGCGCCTTGCTCAAACTGGTCAACTCCCCGCATTTCGGCCTTTCCAACAAGATCGGTTCGATCCAGCGCGCGGTGAACCTGCTGGGCAGCCGTTCGATCATCAACCTGATCAACGCCCAGTCGATCAAGGGCGAGATGAGCGACGAGACCATCGTTACCCTCAACCGCTTCTGGGACACCGCCCAGGACGTGGCGATGACCTGCCTGACCCTGGCCAAGCGCACCGGCATCCAGGCGGCGGACGAGGCCTACACCCTGGGCCTGTTCCATGACTGTGGCGTGCCGCTGATGCTCAAGCGCTTCCCCGACTACATGGATGTGCTGGAAGAGGCCTATGCCAAGGCCGACGAGGAAACCCGCGTGGTCGACACCGAAAACCGCGCGTTCAATACCAATCATTCGGTGGTCGGCTATTTCACTGCCAAGTCCTGGCGCCTGCCCGAGCACCTCAGCGCGGCCATTGCCAACCACCACAACGCCCTGGCGGTGTTCCGCGACGAGAGTTCGCGCAATACCCAGAGCCAGCTTAAAAACCTGCTGGCGGTGCTGAAGATGGCCGAGCACATCTGCGCGTCGTACCGGGTGCTGGGCAACCAGGCCGTGGACCACGAATGGAATGTGGTCGGCCCGCTGGTGCTCGATTACATTGGCTTGTCGGAATACGATTTCGAAAACCTCAAGCAGAACATTCGCGAGTTGGGCGGGCACTGACACATGCCGGAATTGCCAGAAGTAGAAACCACCCGGCGCGGTATTGCGCCCCACCTGGAAGGCCAGCGCGTCAGCCGGGTGGTGGTGCGTGACCGGCGCCTGCGCTGGCCGATTCCGGAAGACCTGGATGTGCGCCTGTCGGGGCAGCGCATCGTCAGTGTCGAGCGGCGCGCCAAGTACCTGTTGATCAATGCCGAGGTCGGCACCCTGATCAGTCACCTGGGCATGTCGGGCAACCTTCGCCTGGTCGAGCTGGGCTTGCCGGCGGCCAAGCATGAGCACGTGGATATCGAGCTGGAGTCGGGGTTGATGCTGCGCTACACCGACCCGCGCCGCTTTGGCGCGATGCTGTGGAGCCTGGACCCGCTCAACCACGAACTGCTGCTGCGCCTGGGGCCGGAGCCGCTGACCGACCTGTTCGATGGCGAGCGGCTGTTCCAGCTGTCCCGTGGGCGGTCGATGGCGGTCAAGCCGTTCATCATGGACAACGCGGTGGTGGTGGGGGTGGGCAACATCTACGCCACCGAGGCGCTGTTTGCCGCCGGCATCGACCCTCGTCGGGAAGCAGGCGGGATTTCCCGGGCGCGTTACCTGAAGCTGGCGATCGAGATCAAGCGCGTGCTGGCGGCGGCGATCGAGCAGGGCGGCACCACGCTACGCGACTTCATCGGTGGCGACGGGCAGCCGGGGTACTTCCAGCAGGAATTGTTCGTGTACGGGCGGGGTGGGCAGCCGTGCAAGGTGTGTGGCACGGAGTTGCGCGAGGTGAAGCTGGGGCAGAGGGCGAGTGTGTATTGCCCGCGTTGCCAGCGCTGAGGCTTGAGGCCCTATCGCCGGCAAGCCAGCTCCCACAGGTACTGCACAGCTCTCGAGAGCGATGATATCTCTGTGGGAGCTGGCTTGCCGGCGATGAGGGCTGACCTGATATCAGGCCTTGCCAGTAATCCGGCGGTACTTGGCCATCAGCTCTTCTTCGGTTTCCGGGTGCGCTTCATCCAGCGGGATGCAGTCGACCGGGCAGACCTGCTGGCATTGCGGCTCGTCGTAATGGCCCACGCACTGGGTGCACAGGTTAGGGTCGATCACGTAGATCTCTTCGCCTTGGGAGATGGCCTCGTTCGGGCACTCGGGTTCGCAGACGTCGCAGTTGATGCAATCGTCGGTGATGATCAGGGACATGGGGACTCCGGCCGGGGCTCTGCGCCCGGGCATGTTCAACGCAGTGGGCACAATTGTGCCGCATTCGCGCCCGCAGTGCACGCGGGCGCGATGATCAGCCGCTAAAGGTCACTTCTTGAAGCGTTCGGTCAGCGCCTCGGCCACCACCGGGTGGACGAACTTGCTGATATCACCGCCCAGCGCGGCAATTTCCCGGACCAGGGTCGAGGAAATGAACGAGTAGCGCTCCGAAGGCGTGAGGAACAGGCTCTCGACGTCGGGAGCCAGTTGCCGGTTCATGTTCGCCAGCTGGAACTCGTACTCGAAGTCGGACACCGCACGCAGGCCACGCAAGAAGACGTTGGCGCCCTGTTCCTTGGCGAAATGCGCCAGCAGCGAGGAGAAGCCGATGACTTCGACATTGGGCAGGTGCTTGGTGACCTCACGGGCGAGCTCCACCCGTTGTTCCAGCGGGAACAGCGGGTTTTTCTTCGGGCTGGCCGCCACCGCGATGATCACGTGGTCGAACAGCCGCGAGGCGCGCTCGACCAGGTCGCCATGGCCTTTGGTAATGGGGTCGAAAGTACCCGGGTACAACACTCGGTTCATCGCGTCATCCTGGCTGGAGTGCGTTGGGGAGTCGGATGGTAGCGCAGCGACGGCGCCCCGGCCAAGTCATGCGGCCGGCTGATGGCACTATAGACAGGGGGCCTGTTCCTTGTCATGCGCTGTGTGCCAGGCGGGCGACCAGCGCTTCGGTGAGCCTGGCGCTGATGGCATACACCGACAGTTGCGGGTTGGCGCCGATACTGGTGGGGAACAGCGAGCCGTCGTGAACCGACAGGTTTTCCAGCTGGTGATGGCGGCCAAGGCTGTCGCATACCGCCTGGCGCGGGTCGTCGCCGAGGGCGCAGCCACCCATCACGTGAGCACTGCCCAGGCGCGTGCGGAGCGGCTCCAGGCGCAACTTGTCGATCATGGCCAAGGCCTGCTCCAGGCTGGACGCGGCGCTGGCATCGCTGTGCACGGGGGTGACCTGGGTGGCGCCGGCGGCGAACTGGATCTGCGCCATGCTGCGGTAGGCGCGGCGCAGGCCGTCGCGCAGGTAGTCGGTGACCGGGTAATCGAGCACCGGTGAGCCATCGCCGCGCAGCTCCACGGCCCCGCCCTGGCTTTGTGGGTGGAAGCCGTCACGCAGCAGCGCCAGCATCACGTGGGTATGTGGCAGCTCGGCCATGCGCCGGGCATTCTCGTGGCCATGCCCGCCAAGCAGTGTGCTGGCCAGGGCCGGGTGCAGCGGTGGTACTTCCAGCTTGTAGCCAACCGGGCCGTCGCTGCCGCCTTGCCATTGGAAATGGTCGCTGTAGATGGATTGCGGGGCGCCGTAGTAGGGGTCGATACGGTCGTTGAAGCGTGCTGCGCTGAAGTTGACCAGGTGCAGGAAGGTACGTTTGCCCAGACGGCCATGCGGGTCGGGCGCGTCGGAACGCAGCAGCAGGGCCGGGCTGTTGATGCCGCCACCGGCAAGGATGTAGTGACGCGCGCGAACGCGGATCTGCCGGCCTGTAGTGTGTATGCCCTGGCTATCCAGCGCCTGGCATGACAGGCCCTGGATGCGCTCGCCGTTGTGTTCGAAGCGCTCGGCCCGAGCCAGGTACAGCAGCTCGCCGCCTTGTTCGAGGGTGGCGGGAATACGCGTGACCAGCATCGACTGCTTGGCATTCACCGGGCAACCCATGCCGCAGTAGCCCAGGTTCCAGCAGCCGCGCACATTGCGCGGGATCACCGCCCAGCGGTAGCCCAGCTGTTCGCAGCCACGGCGCAGCACGTCATTGTTGGCGTTCGGTGGCAGGGCCCAGGGGGTGATGCCCAGTTCCTGCTCGATGCGCTCGAACCAGGGGCGCATTTGCTCCTCGCCCAGGCCGCTCACGTTGTGGGCTGCGGCCCAGTGCGCCAGGGTCTGTGGCGGCGTGCGAAAGCTCGAGGTCCAGTTGACCAGCGTGGTGCCGCCCACGGCGCGGCCCTGGAGGATGGTGATGGCGCCGTCCTTGCTCATGCGGCCCAGGCCTTCCTGGTACAGGCTGGCATAGGCTTCGTTTTCCAGCAGGTGGAAATCGCTGCTGGTCTTCAGCGGGCCTTCTTCGATCAGCAGCACCTTGAAGCCGGCAGTGCTGAGCATTTGCGCGCTGGTAGCGCCACCGGCACCGCTGCCGATCACGGCAATGTCGGCTTCCAGCGTGAGGTCGTGCTCCAGGCGCGAGGCGTCGTGGGTGATCCAGCCGCTTTCCAGGCCTTGGCGAAACGGGTCGGGTACAGGCATTGGCGCTGCTCTTGTTGTTTTCAGATTTTCGGTGGCCCGGGGTAGCCGCAGGCGGCCCAGGATTCGGGGCGTTCGTACCAGGCCATCTGCAGCAACTGCAGCAGCGAGGCGTGGCCCATGCGCAGCAGGTTCAGCGAGCTGTCCTGCCAACGTTGCAGGAAGGCCGTGACCTGCGCGGCGCTGGCTCGTTCCCAGGCGACCCAGACACCGGTCAGGGGGCCGCGGGTGAGCGGCAGGTTGAGCACGTCGAACAACTGCCGGGTGAGTTTGAGCATTTCCGGCGACAGCGCCGCCAGCTTGTGGTCGAGGCTATGCAGCACCAGTGTCTCGGCGGCCTGGGTGCCGGCCAGTACCACCGGGATCAGCGCGCGCAGCAGCGGCAGGTCGTCGTCGCGCAGTACCTGGTAACCCGTTGCGGCTGTCTGTGCGCTGCAGCCGACCAGGCTGGTACCCGCCAGAAAGACGCTGGCGCCAAGGCTGAAGCGCAGCAGTTCGCGGCGGTGCATGGGCTGGCCCTCAGCGGATGAAAAGCTTGAAGACCAGGCGCTGCAAGGCTTTGCCATAAGGCGGGTAGATCAGCCGGGCAGCATTGAAGCGTTGCTTGGCCAGCACCGCCTTGGCCTTGCTGAAGGTCAGGAAGCCGTCGTGGCCATGGTAATGGCCCATGCCTGAAGGGCCGATGCCGCCGAACGGCAAGTCATCCTGGGCCACGTGCAGCAGGGTGTCGTTCAGGCACACTCCGCCGGAGTGGGTGTGGCGCAGCACCTGCTCCTGGGCTGCGCGGTCATAGCCGAAGTAGTAAAGCGCCAGCGGGCGCGGGCGCTGGTTGATGTAGGCCAGTGCCTGCTCGAGGCTGTCGTAGGGCACCAGCGGCAGCAATGGGCCGAAGATTTCGTCCTGCATCACCTGCATGCCGTCGTTCACCCCCAGCAGCAGGTGGGGTGGCAGGCGCCGGCCCTGGCGGGCTTCACCGGGGTACAGGTCGAGTACCTGCGCACCTTTGGCGTGGGCATCGTCCAGTAGATGTTGCAAGCGCTGCAGCTGGCGCTGGTTGATGATGGCGGTGAAGTCGGGGTTGCCGGCGATGCGCGGATACAGCCGGCGCACGGCACGCTGGTAGGCGTCGCTGAAGGCCTCCAGGCGCTCGCTTGGCACCAGCACGTAATCAGGGGCGACGCAGGTCTGGCCAGCGTTGAGGGTCTTGCCGAAGGCGATGCGCTCGGCGGCGCTGTCCAGCGGTACGTCGGCCGAGACTATGGCTGGCGACTTGCCGCCCAGTTCCAGGGTGACGGGGGTCAGGTTGTGCGCCGCAGCCAGCATTACCTGGCGCCCCACGCTGGTGGCGCCGGTGAACAGCAGATGATCGAACGGCAGGCGGGCAAAGGCCTGGCCTACCTCGACCTCGCCTAGCACCACGCTGACCAGGTCGGTGGGGAACACCTGCTCCAGCAGTTGCTTGAGCACCTGGCCAGTGGCAGGCGTGGCTTCGCTGAGCTTGAGCATGACCCGGTTGCCGGCGGCAAGGGCGCAGGTCAGCGGGCCGATGGCAAGGAACAGCGGGTAGTTCCACGGCACGATGATGCCGACCACGCCCAGGGGTTGGTAGCGCACCTGCGCGCTGGCCGGCTGGAAGGCCAGGCCGACCTTGCGCCGGCTGGCGCGCATCCAGCGCTGCAGGTGCTTTTCGGCGTGGCGCAGGCCTTGCACCGAGGGCAGCAGCTCGGCCAGCAGGGTCTCGTCGGCGCTGCGCCCCTCAAAGTCCTGGCCGATTGCCTCGATCAGTTCGGCCTGGCCGGCCAGCAAGGCTTCCCGCAGGCTTTTCAGCCATTGGCGCCGCTGCGCCGCCGCTGGCAAGGGGTTGTCGGCAAAGGCCTGGCGCTGGGTGGCGAACGTCGCCGCAAGGTCGAGGTCGGATTGCACAGGGGGCAAGGCACTGGGCGAGTTCATGGCGGCGTCGAGT
The DNA here is from genome assembly GCF_002113575.1 of Pseudomonas sp. B8(2017). Taxonomy (NCBI): domain Bacteria; kingdom Pseudomonadati; phylum Pseudomonadota; class Gammaproteobacteria; order Pseudomonadales; family Pseudomonadaceae; genus Pseudomonas; species Pseudomonas sp. B8(2017). Next base: position 314,483 of record NZ_NEIO01000001.1, read on the forward strand.
CCGGGCAGGGAATCCCTAGAGCCTATACTCTAATTTGTACGATGGTGCGAATTTTTCCGCGTTGTCGAGCGGTGCATTCCACCGCCAATACGCCGTAAGATGACCCTTTGATGAAGGCCCGCAGACTGGGAGCTGAGCATGGCCCCGCGCATGAAGACCCGAGAGCGCATCGTGCAGAACAGCCTCGAGCTGTTCAACCAGCAGGGCGAACGCAGCGTCAGTACCAACCACATTGCCGCGCACATGGAAATTTCGCCCGGCAACCTGTATTACCACTTCCCCAACAAGCAGGCGATCATCGCTTTGCTGTTCAGCCAGTACGAAGAACTGGTGGACAGCTTCCTGCGCCCGCCGCAAGGCCGCGCGGCGACCGTGGAGGACAAGCGCTTCTACCTCAAGGCCCTGCTGGCGGCGATGTGGAACTACCGTTTTCTGCACCGCGACCTGGAGCACCTGCTGGACAGCGACCCGGAACTGGCCGCCCGTTATCGGCGCTTTTCCGAGCGCTGCCTGCGCCAGGGCCAGGCGATCTACCGCGGCTTCGTCGAGGCGGGCATCCTGGCCATGGCACCAGCGCAGATCGAATCGCTGACCATCAACGCCTGGATCGTGTTGACGTCCTGGGTACGTTTTCTCAGCACCACGCGGGAGCATTCCGCGCACCTGGGTGAAGAAGCCTTCAAGCGCGGCGTCTACCAGGTACTGGTGCTGGAGCTCGGCTTCGTCACCGACAACGCCCGCAATGCCGTGGACGCCCTTTGCCAGGAATTCCATGTACCGTTCAACCAGGCCCTGGAGCACTAGCCCAGGGCCTCAGTGCTATCGATAGTGCCATCGATCAGGAGATTGTCATGCCCCTTGCGCAATTGATCACCCCGCAGCAGTTGGCCGAGCGTCTGGGCTCGCCCAAGTTGGTGATCCTCGACTGCCGCTTTGCCCTCGAGGATGTGGACTATGGCCAACGCAGCTATGCCCAGGGGCATATTGCCGGGGCGCATTTTGCCGACCTGGAGCGTGACCTCAGCGGGCCGGTGAGCAAGGGGCGCACCGGGCGCCACCCGTTGCCGGATGCGCGCCGGCTGGTCGAGCGCCTGCGTGAGTGGGGCCTGGACGATGACAGCGAGGTGGTGCTGTACGACGACGGCCCTGGCGCTTTTGCCGCCCGTGCCTGGTGGCTGCTGGCCTGGCTGGGCAAGCGCAGCGGCGTGGCGATCCTCGACGGTGGCCTGAAGGCCTGGCATGCAGCGCACCTGCCGCTCAGCCTGGACCCGCCGCTCAAGCGGGAAGGCACCTTCAACGGTGAGCCGGACGGCAAGCTGCTGATCGATGCCGAGCACCTGGCCAAGCGCTTGGGTAACGCAGACCTGACCTTGATCGATGCGCGTGCCTTGCCGCGTTTCCGTGGCGAAGTGGAACCGATCGACCCGGTGGCGGGGCATATTCCGGGGGCGCAGTGCGCGGCGTTCACCGACAACCTGGGGGCTGATGGGCGTTTTCTGCAGCCGGACCAGCTAAAACAGCGCTTTGCCGAAATGCTGGCCGGGCGGGCGCCGGAGCAGTTGGTGGCGTATTGCGGGTCAGGGGTGACGGCGTGTCATAACCTGTTTGCCCTGGCGTTGGCCGGGTACCCGCTGGGCAAGCTGTATGCCGGGTCGTGGAGTGAGTGGATCAACGATCCGCAGCATGGCGTAGCCACTGGCGAGTAAGCAGGCCCGGCCTCATCGCCGGCAAGCCAGCTCCCACAGGTACACCACTGCCCATAAGGCCTATACCACACCTGTGGGAGCTGGCTTGCCGGCGATGAGGCCGGTACTGCCAATGAAAACCGCAGCTCCTATTGACCCTCCACCAGCCACTGTGGAATCCGCCGCTCCAGGTAATACCCCGGGTTACGCAGGCTGCCATCGACAAAGCCCACATGGCCGCCGCGGCTGTGCAGTTCGAAGCGGGTTTGCGGCGCCAGTTCGCGGGCTGTTGGCAGGCTGTGGCCGGAGACGAAAGGGTCATCGCTGGAGTGGATGATCAGCGTCGGCGTTCGGTTCTGGCCGAGGAAAAAATGACTCGATGAGCGGCGGTAGTAGTCGTGCGCATCGCGAAAACCGTTTAGTGGTGCGGTGACCTTGCCGTCGAAATCCCAGAACGTGCGCAGGTTGGCCAACGGCCCCAGCCGTTGCAGCGTCGCCAGCCCTTCATGCTGGCCCTTGTCGTGGAAGTGCCGCTGCTTGAGCTGCACATAAGCCAGCATCTCGCGCATGAAATGCGCCTGGTACACCTTTGAAAAGCCCTGGCCGATGCGATCGGCGCAGTGGTCCAGGCGAAACGGCACCGACACTGCCACCGCAGCCTGCAACTGGCTGGCGACACCGCTTTCGCCCAGGTATTTCAGCAGCACATTGCCCCCCAGCGAATAACCCACCGCATACAACGGCGCCAACGGGCGCTGGGCACGCAGGTGGCTGACGATTTCGGCCAGGTCTTCGCTGGCGCCGGAATGGTAGCTGCGTGGCAGCAGGTTGGGCTCGCCCGAGCAACCGCGCCAGTTCACCGCCACGCTGGCCCAGCCGCGGCCTTGCAGCGCTTGCTGCAAGCCTTTGACGTAGGGCGAGTGGGAGGAACCGGTCAAACCGTGCAGCACCAGCACCAACGGCGCGTGGGGCTGGTGCGGGCCGTGCCAGTCCAGGTCGATGAAGTCGCCATCGGCCAGCCATAGCCGCTCGCGGTTGCGCTGCAGCTCTGGCAGTTTTCGCCACAATGGCCCCCACAAGGTTTGCAAGTGGGGATTGGCAAGGCCGAGGGCTGGACGGAACGTTGCGCTGGGGCTGGGCATGTGGGCGACTCATGTTGTGCGTGCCTAGAATGCCATGGAAAAACCCCGATGTACCTGCGCTATTGGTCGTCCTTCATTGTTTCCGGCAGTGGCAGCTGCACTGACTCGGGGCCTACGGTCACCAGCACTTGCGTCGCGTTGCCCAACCACACCTGCCCGGCTTCACGCAGGTTCGCAGGCGTGAGCGACTGTAGCCTTTCAAGAAAAGTAGCAAGGTGATCGCCTGGCAGCCCTTGGTGGCTGTAAGTCGCAAGTGCTCTGGCCAGTTTGGCGCTGTCTGCAAGGTCGTGATGCAGCTTGGCCGCAATTTCGTTCACAGCGATGTCGCACTCTGCCTGGCTAGGGCCTCGTTCGCGCAGGCACGCGACAATCCCCGACACCAGGGCCGCTGCCGCATCCCGGTACTGCGGGGCGATGTCCCAGTGAATTTGCAGCAGGCATGCCGCATCCAGCGGGTTGAGGTCGGAGTAGATGGCGTAGATCAGGCTGCGCAGGGTTCGCAACTCTTGCGTCAGGCGTGATTCATAGCTGGTGCCAAGTATCACGTTGAGCAGCGTCAAGGCCGTAAATAGCGGGCTGCTTGGCGAAGCTTTCGAGGACAACGTCAACAGTGCCCGGGTGGCGCTGCCGGCGGCGGCCAGGTGCTGCACGAGTGGCAGGTGTTCGGGGAGTGGCGGCGGGGCGGCGGCGGCCCACTCCTGCGGCAGGGCACGGGTGAGTTCGTCGATCAGTTGCTCCGCATCATTGCGGCTCAGGTCCCCCACCAGGCCAATATCCAGATTGTTCGCCGAGTAAGCCTTCTGGTGGAAGTCCCTGATCTGCTCGACATTGACGGTGCCACTGGCCGTCGTGGTGGCGCTGGCAGCGTACGGATGATCACGGAAAACATGAGCCATCGTGGTGTTGGTAAGCCGTACCAGGGGGTGGCTGCCCTGTCGGACCCGGTTGAAAGCCAGCCGCTCCCGGATTTTCGCCACGTCAGGCTCCCTGAAAGCAGGATATGCCAGCATCTGGGTGAACAGTTGCATCACGCTGGCGCGTATCGCGGGCAAGCTCAGGCAGCGGAGTGAGATGACGGCACTGTCATCGGTGATCCTTCTGCTGAGGATGGCCCCGAACCCGGCCAGCTGCTCGGCAAACTGTGCTGCATCGAGCTCCCCGGTCCCTTGGTCGAGGCTGTACAGGGTAACTGCAGCCAGGCCTGGGTTGGCACCGTCAAGCACGTTGCCGGCTCGAAAGCGCAAGGCCAGGTCGAACATCGGGCGGTCATGGTCTGCGATGAAGCTGACCTTTGCGCCGCCGGCGGTTTGCCAACGCTCGGCGGCGGCTTGCAGGGGCGGTACCTGGCCAAGCTCGATTTCCTTGGCCGACTCCAGGTTGGCCATGGCCTCCAAGGCGGTGTCGGTAGTTGGGCCGTCGCACAGCGTTGGTCGGGTGGTCGTCAAGTTGTCAGGGCTCATGCTGGCACTCCTGGCCGAAGGTAGGTTGTGGTCAGCCGTTCGCGCCCCAGATAGGCAACCGCCACCTGTTGCACTGTCGCGCTGTCGAGGTCCCGGATGAGAGGGCAGTCCTCGTCAATCACCGATGCTGGCAAACCGGCGGCGGCAGCGGCGCCCAGCTCGTCTGCCTGGGAGGTGAGCGCGTCGAGGTCGAATAGCCGTCGGGCGAGCATGCGCAACTTGGCGCGCTGCAGCTCTGCTTCCGGCAAGGCAACGCTGCGCAGCGCCTGCACATGCTCGTAAACGGCTTGGGCGGCGTCTTCCGGTGTGGCGTGGGTGGTGTTCACGTAGGCTGAAATCGTCAACAGTGTGTCGCCACGTACCAAGGGCTCGTAGGACACTCGCACACCTGTAAGCAGGCGCCTGTCCCGTACCAGATCGCTGTACAGCCGGGAGCTGAAACCTACGCCAAGCAAGTCGCAAAGCAGGGTCAGGGCAAGCGATGTCCCGGCGTCGGGAGCTGTTGCTCGGCCTGGAACGTTGAATGACATGAACAGCCCCTCGCGTAACCCTGGCAGGCTTACGGTGTGGCTGCGGGCCTGCAGTTGAGTGTCATGGCGTGGAACAGGCCGGTCGGCGACAGGCGCTTTCGGCACGCCTGCGAAGTAACGCGCCACATGCTGCCGGAGCGTTGGCAGGTCAACGCTGCCGACTACCACAAGCGTTGCGTTGTTGGGCTGATACCAGGACCTGTACCAGGTTCGCAGCGCCGCCAGGTCGATGCTGTCCAGGTCTGCCGGATAACCGAAGCTCGGGCCTGCATAAGGGCTGGTGCCATGGGCCAGAGCGTTATGCTGATCGTATGCCTGTCGGTCGGGCTGGACGTCCAGCTTGAGCCGGCGCTCGTCCTCCACCGCCTTTATCTCCCTTTCCATCTCCGCTTGACCGAAGGTAGCGGTGCTCATGGCATCGGCCATGATTTCCAACGCTATGGGCAGGCGGCTGGCCGGTAGCGAGATTTCATAGGAGGTGGCGTCCAGGTGGGTGGTGGCATTGGCATTGCCCCCTATACGTGCGATCACCCGGCTGTATTGGCCGGCGGGCAGTTTGCTGCTGCCTGCGAAAATCAGGTGCTCCAGTACATGAGACAGGTTCGTGTGGCCGGCAGGCTCATGGCTTGAGCCTATGTGGTACCAGAGTTGGACTGCGGCCAGAGATGTCTTGTGATTTTCTCGCAAGTAAACGGACAGGCCGTTTTCCAGCGTGAAGTGCTGCAATGGCGAGGTAGTGGTGCAGGACAAGGCGTCAAGCCCTGCAGAAACCTGGCCCAGGTCGGGCGGCGAAGTAGGTGGTGAGGTCATCGCTGAAGTGCTCTGGTTGATATGAACCCGAACAGCTTCAGCGACAAGGGTGCTGCACCTGCTTTAAATAATTAGCCCCGCTGCCAGAGCGCGTAATGTACCTGGCCGGTCTTTTTCTCTCGATGCAGGCGCCAGTTACCTGGCAATTGCAAGGTCGATGGGGCAGCCTCGCTTTCTGTGTAGACCCACGCCTGCTCGCGCAGCCACTGGTTCTGTTCCAGCAGGTTGCAGGTGTCGGCCAGCAGGTCCTGGTGGAACGGCGGGTCGAGGAACACCACGTCGAACTGCTGCTTGGCCGGGCCTTGCAGATAGCGCAGGGCGTCGGTCTGCAGGATTTGCCCGCGCGGGCAGCGCAGGATCTCGAGGTTGTTCTTCAGGTTGGCGATGGCCGCCGGGTTGCTGTCCAGCGCGACGGCGTCCTCGGCCCCGCGGGACAGGGCTTCGAGCACCAGGGCGCCGCTGCCGGTGAAGGCGTCCAGCACGCGGGCACCCTCGATATAGGGTGCCAGCCAGTTGAATACGGTTTCGCGCACGCGGTCGGGCGTTGGCCGCAGGCCTTCGCCTTCCGGCACCGCCAGACGGCGGCTGCGCCATTCGCCGGCGATGATGCGCAGGTGGCCCTGGCCCTTGCTTTGGCCCGGTTGCGGGCGGGCGGGAGGGGTGGATCTTGGCATTAGTGCTCCGGTACCCCGAGCGGCTGCTCGGAGGGCTTGTCAGTGGGTGCTGGCAGCGGTTTTTGCGGCACTTTCGGGCCAGCGGTGACGATCACCAGTTTATCGGCTGACAGGTGTTTGTTCATGGCCGTTCTTACCTGCTCTACGGTGAGGGCCTGGGACTGCTGCATGAAGTCCTCCAGCCAGGTCAGCGGCAGGTTGTAGAAGCCAATGGCACCCAGTTGGCCGACGATGCTGGCGTTGCTGGCATTGGACAGCGGGAAGCTGCCGGCCAGTTCGCGCTTGGCATCGTCCAGCTCCTGCTGGGTGGGGCCGGCCTTGAGGTAGTCGGCAAGAATATCCTGCACCAGCTTGAGCGTGCCCTCGCTGAGTTCGGCACGGGTCTGCAGGTTGATCATGAACGGGCCGCGCACCTGCATCGGGCTGAACACCGAGTACACGCCGTAGGTCAGGCCGCGCTTTTCACGCACCTCGCTCATCAGCCGGGTGCCGAACGCACCGCCGCCGAGGATCTGGTTGCCCAGTGACAGGGCCGGCCAGTCCGGGTCCTGGCGGTCGATGCCGAGTTCGGCCAGCATCAGGTGGGTCTGCTTGGACGGGAAGTCGATGTGGGTCAGGCCTGCCTTGGCTTCGCCGGGTTGGGCCGGTGCGGCCAGCGCGGGGCCCTTGGGCAGGCCAGCTGATACCTGGGCGGCGATGGCTTCGGCCTCGGCGCGGCTGAGGTCGCCGACCAGGGCGATGACCGCGTTGCCGCTGGTGTAGGCCTTGGCGTGGAAGGCGCGCAGCTGTGCCAGGGTGATGCCGCTGATGCTTTCGGCGGTGCCGTCGCTCGAGTGGGCGTAGGGGTGGTCGCCGTAGAGCTTGGCGAACAGGGCCTTGCCAGCGACCTTGCCGGGGTTCTGCTTTTCATACTCGAAGCCGGCCAGCATCTGGTTCTTGATGCGCTTGAGGGCGTCTTCGGGGAAGGTTGGCTTGCCAGTCACCTCGGCGAACAGCTTGAGCGCCGGTTCGCGCTTGTCCTTGGCGCTGAGGCTGCGCAGCGAGGCCACGGCCATATCGCGGTAGGAGCCGTTGCCAAAGTCGGCGCCCAGGCCCTCGAAGCCTTCGGCGATGGCAGTCACGTCCTTGCCGGCCACGCCTTCGTTGAGCATGGCGTTGGTCAGGGCAGCCAGGCCTGGCGTGCCGCCATCCTGGCTGCTGCCGGCGGCGAAGGTGATGCGCAGGTCGAACATCGGTAGTTCGCGGGCCTCGACGAACAGTACCCGGGCACCTTCAACGGTGTTCCAGTGCTGGATGTTCAACTGGCGCCGGCTGGGCGCCTTGCCATCCAGCTCGGCCAGCGACTGCAAGGTGTTGGCCGGGCGTGCCGCGTTGCTGTCGGCCTTGGCGGCGTTGTCGGCCATGGCCGGGGCGGCCAGCACCGCCGCCAGCGCCAGGGCGCGGATGCCCGTGGCCAGAAGGGTTGGGTGTGGTGCGCGGCGATCACTCATGAGCGGACTCCTCGGGCAATACATGGGCAACGCTCAGGCGTTCGCGGGTGAAGTAGGTGCGCGCGGCGTTCTGGATGTCCTGCGGGGTAACGCGCTTGAGCTCGTCCAGCTCGCTGTCGATCAGCTTCCAGGACAGGCCGACGGTTTCCAGCTGGCCGATGGTGGTGGCCTGGCTGCTGATGGAGTCGCGGTCGTAGACCAGGCCGGCAATGACCTGGGCGCGTACGCGCTCCAGCTCTTCGGCGCTGGGTGGGGTGGTCTTGAGCTCATCCAGCAGCTGCCAGACGCCTTTCTCGACATCGGCGAGGGTTTTCTGCTTCTGCACGTTCGGCGTGGCCGAGATCAGGAACAGGCTGTCGCCGCGGGTGAAGGCGTTGTAGCTGGAAGAAGCACCGGCCACCAGCTCCTGGCCACGTTCCAGGCGTGCCGGCATGCGGGCGCTGTAGCCGCCGTCGAGCAGCGCCGAGATCAGGCGCAGGGCATGCACCGTACGCGGGTCCTTGGCGGTGGACAGGCCAGGTACGTTGAAACCGTAGATCAGGCTCGGCAACTGGGTGCGCACGTGCAGGGTCAGCTGGCGCTGGCCTGGTTCGGCCAGTTCGAGCGGCAACTTGGCCGGCGGCACGGCACGCTTGGGGATGCTGCCGAAGTACTTCTGCGCCAGGCCCTTGACCTCATCGGCGGTGACATCGCCGACTACCACCAGAGTGGCGTTGTTGGGGGCGTACCAGGATTCGTACCAGTGGCGCAGTTCCTCGACCTTCATGCGCTCCAGGTCGGCCATCCAGCCGATGGTCGGGGTGTGGTAGCCGCTGGCCGGGTAGGCCATGGCGCGGAACAGCTCGAACGCCTTGGAGTTGGGCTGGTCGTCGGTACGCAGGCGGCGTTCTTCCTTGATCACCTCGATTTCACGGCTGAATTCGTCAGCGGGCAGGCGCAGGCTGGCCAGGCGGTCGGCCTCGAGTTCCAGGGCCACCGGCAGGCGGTCGCGCGCCAGCACTTGGTAATAGGCGGTGTAGTCGTCGCTGGTGAAGGCGTTTTCTTCGGCGCCAATGTCACGCAGGATGCGCGAGGCCTCGCCGGGGCCGACCTTGGCGCTGCCCTTGAACATCATGTGTTCCAGCGCGTGGGACAGGCCGGTCTGGCCCGGGGTTTCGTAGCTGGAGCCAACCTTGTACCAGATCTGCGAGACCACCACCGGGGCGCGGTGGTCCTCGCGCACGACCACTTTCAGGCCGTTGTCGAGGATGAATTCGTGGGTGGGTTGCACATCGGCGGCGAAGGCCGCGAGCGGCAGGCAGAGCGTGCCGAGCAACAGGCCAGCGGCGCGGCGGGCTAGAGCATTCATACGGTGTTTAACCTGTTCGGCGGCCCGCTGGTTTAGCGTCGGCGGGCCAGGAGGTGCTAGGATACTGATCCGGTTGCCTGGCGACCATGCCTGTCGCCGTTCTGGCCCGCAGGACACTAAGACAAAACGTTGCGCATGAACCAGCCGGCTTCAAGATAGTCTGTTCTGCGTAGAGAGAATTCCCGATGCGCCATAGCTGGCCCATCGCTACCCTGAGATAGCCGTCTTCCATGTTTGGTTCCAACGACGACAAAAAAGCGCCGGCCGAGGCTGGTGAGAAGAAAGGCCTGTTCAGCTGGTTTCGCAAGAAACCGCAGCAACCTGTGGAAGCGGGCGTGCCCGCGAATGAACCCCCAGCCGTCGAGCAGCCTGCAGCCGCTCCGGTCGAGGGTTCTACCGCCGAAGCGCCACAGGCCCCTGAGCCCGTTCAGGCCCCTGCGGCCCCACAGCTGACAGAACCGCAGCAGGTCGCCGCACCCGTCCAATCCCCGGTGGTCGAGGCCCCTGTCCCCGAACCGGTTGCTTCCCAGCCGTTGCAGGCCCCTGAACCCGAGCCGGTCGCGTCCCAGCCACTGGTGGCACCTGCACCGCAGCCGGTCGCGTCCATGCCCTTGCAGGCGGCCCCGGTCGAGCCAGCCCCTGTCGAGGCGGCCCCGGTCGTCGAGCCGGTCGCGCCGGTCAGCAACCTGGTGCTGCCGGTTGCCGAAGAGCCCGTGGCCCTGGTGCCGGATCTGGAGCCGAAAGCGCCGCCCGCCATCCCGGAACGCCCTGCACCAGAGCCTTCTGCCCCTGTGGCTGCAGCCCCGGTCGCCGCGCAGGCCGAGCAGGCCAAGCCCGGCTTCTTCGCCCGCCTCAAGCAGGGCCTGTCGAAGACCAGCGCCAGCATCGGCGAGGGTATGGCCAGCCTGTTCCTGGGCAAGAAAGTCATCGATGACGACCTGCTCGACGAAATCGAAACCCGACTGCTGACCGCCGACGTTGGCGTGGAAGCCACTTCCACCATCGTCCAGAACCTGACCCAGAAGGTTGCCCGCAAGCAGCTGGCCGACGCCGATGCCCTGTACAAGTCGCTGCAGGAAGAACTGGCTGCGCTGCTGCGCCCGGTCGAGCAGCCGCTGGTGGTACAGGCGCAGAACAAGCCCTATGTGATCCTGGTGGTCGGTGTGAACGGCGCCGGCAAGACCACCACCATCGGCAAACTGGCCAAGAAGCTGCAGCTCGAAGGCAAGAAAGTGATGCTGGCTGCTGGCGACACCTTCCGTGCCGCTGCGGTCGAGCAACTGCAGGTGTGGGGCGAGCGTAACCAGATCCCGGTGATCGCCCAGCACACCGGCGCCGACTCCGCTTCGGTGATCTTCGATGCCGTACAGGCCGCCAAGGCCCGTGGCGTCGACGTGCTGATCGCCGACACCGCTGGCCGCCTGCACACCAAAGACAACCTGATGGAAGAGCTGAAGAAGGTCCGCCGGGTCATCGGCAAGCTCGACGCCGAGGCGCCGCACGAGGTGCTGCTGGTACTCGATGCGGGCACCGGCCAGAACGCCATCAGCCAGGCCAAGTACTTCAACCAGAGCGTCGAACTGACCGGCCTGGCCCTGACCAAGCTGGACGGCACTGCCAAGGGCGGGGTGATCTTCGCCCTGGCCAAGCAGTTCAAGCTGCCGATCCGCTTCATCGGTGTCGGTGAAGGCATCGACGACCTGCGTACCTTCGAAGCCGAGCCGTTCGTCAAGGCTCTGTTCGCCGAGCGAGACTGAACATGATCCGATTCGAACAGGTTGCCAAGCGCTATCCCAATGGTCATGTGGGTTTGCATGAGCTGAGTTTCCGGGCGCGCCGGGGCGAATTCCTGTTCGTCACCGGCCACTCGGGCGCGGGCAAGAGCACCTTGCTGCGCCTGCTGCTGGCCATGGAGCGCCCGACCAGCGGCAAGCTGATGCTGGCCGGGCAGGACCTGGGCCAGATCAGCAATTCGCAGATCCCGTTCCTGCGCCGGCAGATCGGCGTGGTGTTCCAGAACCACCAACTGTTGTTCGACCGCACGGTGTTCAACAACATCGCCTTGCCGCTGCAGATTCTCGGCCTGTCCAAGGCCGAGGTCGCCAAGCGCGTTGACTCGGCGCTGGAGCGAGTGTCGCTGGCCGACAAGGGCGAGCTGTTCCCGGCCGACCTGTCCACCGGGCAGCAGCAACGGGTGGGCATCGCCCGTGCCATCGTTCACCAGCCAGCCCTGCTGCTGGCCGACGAACCCACCGGTAACCTCGACCCGCGCCTGGCCGCGGAGATCATGGGAGTGTTCGAGGACATCAACCGCCTGGGTACCACGGTATTGATCGCCAGCCACGACCTGGCACTGATTGCGCGCATGCGCCACCGCATGCTGACCTTGCAGCGCGGCCGCTTGATCGGCGATGGGGAGGCCGGGCAATGAGCACTACACGTACGCCGAAGGTTTCCGAACGGGTTGCGCCGAAATCGGCCGACCCGCAACCGGCGAAGAAAAAGCACGACGACGATGACGGCCCGGATTTCCGCACGCTGCTGCATGCCTGGCTGGAAAGCCACCGTGCCAGCATGGCCGACAGCCTGCGCCGGCTGGGCAAGCAGCCGATCGGCAGCTTCTTCACCTGCCTGGTGATGGCGGTGGCGCTGAGCATGCCCATGGGCCTGTCGCTGCTGCTGAAGAACGTCGAAAAGCTTGGCGGCTCGTGGCAACGCGCCGCGCAGATTTCGCTGTACCTCAAGCTCGATGCAGGCAGCCGCGAAGGCGAGGCGCTGCGCGACGAGATCAAGGGCATGCCCGGCGTGGCCGACGCGCAGTATGTCAGCCGAGAGCAGGCGCTGGAGGAGTTCCAGCAGCAGTCCGGCCTGGGCGAAGCCCTGCGTGAACTGCCTGACAACCCGCTGCCTGGCGTGGTGGTGGTGACCCCTACCGAAGTCGACAAGCCGGCCTTGGAAGCCCTGCGCCAGCGCCTGTCGGAGCTGCCGCGGGTGGAAGTGGCGCAACTCGACCTGGTTTGGGTCGAGCGCCTGGCGGCCATCCTCAAGCTGGGTGACCGGTTTGTCTTCGGCCTGGCCGTGATGCTGATTTCCGCCCTGCTGTTAGTAATCGGTAACACAATTCGTCTACACATTGAAAACCGCCGTACCGAGATCGAAGTGATCAAGCTGGTCGGTGGCACGGATGCCTACGTACGCCGGCCTTTCCTGTACATGGGCGCGCTGTATGGCCTGGGTGCAGGGGTGATCGCATGGGGCATCCTGGCGTTTGGCCTGAACTGGCTGAACGAGGCGGTGGTAGGGCTTTCCGGGCTGTACGGCAGCGACTTCGCCCTGGGCGGGGTGCCGGCGTCCGATGGTCTGTCGCTCTTGATCGGAGCGGTGCTGTTGGGGTATATCGGTGCATGGATCGCAGTGGCCCGCCATCTGAACGAGCTGGCGCCGCGATAGTTTTTACGTGCCAGCATTGACAAATTCTTCACTATGGAACTTGTACCGTCGTTCCAGGTCAATGTTGGCAGCGCCCACAAGGCGCGAGTTCTGTAAGTCGGAGGTTCTTGAATGACCACATCGTTGCAACCTGCCTATGCCCTGGTACCCGGTGCAAACCTGGAAGCCTACGTGCACACGGTCAACAGCATCCCGCTGCTGACTGTCGAGCAGGAGCGTGATCTGGGCGAGCGTCTCTATTATGAGCAGGATGTCGAGGCCGCTCGTCAAATGGTGATGGCCCACCTGCGTTTCGTCGTACATATCGCCCGTAGCTATGCCGGCTACGGGCTGGCCCAGGCCGACCTGATCCAGGAAGGCAACGTCGGCCTGATGAAAGCCGTCAAGCGCTTCAACCCGGAAATGGGCGTGCGCCTGGTGTCGTTCGCCGTGCACTGGATCAAGGCAGAGATCCACGAGTTCATCCTGCGCAACTGGCGCATCGTCAAGGTGGCCACCACCAAGGCCCAGCGCAAGCTGTTCTTCAACCTGCGCAGCCAGAAGAAGCGTCTGGCCTGGCTGAACAACGACGAAGTGCACCGCGTGGCGGAAAGCCTGGGCGTGGAGCCGCGTGAAGTGCGCGAGATGGAAAGCCGCCTCAGCGGCCAGGACATGGCTTTCGACCCGGCAGCGGAAGCTGACGACGACAGTGCCTTCCAGTCGCCTGCGCATTACCTGGAAGACCACCGTTACGACCCGGCGGTGCAGCTGGAGGATGCCGACTGGAGCGACAACTCCACCAGCAACCTGCACGAAGCACTGCAAGGGCTGGACGAGCGTAGCCGCGACATTCTCTACCAGCGCTGGTTGGCGGAAGAGAAGGCCACGTTGCATGAGCTGGCGGACAAGTACAGCGTTTCGGCTGAGCGGATTCGCCAGCTGGAGAAGAATGCGATGAACAAGGTCAAGGCGCTGATCGCGGTCTGATCGAGCCCTGGCTGTAAGGAAAAGCCGCTGGCCCGCATAGGGTGAGCGGCTTTTTTTTGCGCAAGATTTACCGGTCTCTTCGCGGGCGCGCCCGCTCCCACAGGTACTGCACAGGCCTCAGGGGTAATGCTGGCCCTGTGGGAGCGGGCGTGCCCGCGAAGAGGCCCTCAAGGCTTGCGCGAAGTGTCGAGCTGCATCAGGTAGCTGGGCCCACCCAACTGGCTCATCTGTCTGCGAATCCAGCCGGCCCGGCTGGCCACATAGGCGCTCGGCCGGCTGGCGCTCCACTTGATCGGGCTCGGCAGCACCGCCGCGAGCTGCGCCGCCTGCTGGCGGCTAAGCCTGCTCGCATCGACGCCAAAGTGGTAGCGCGCTGCCGCCTGGGCGCCAAACACACCTTTGCCCCATTCGGCACTGTTCAGGTAGACCTCGAGAATCCGCTCCTTCGACCAGAACAGCTCGATCAACGCGGTGAACCAGGCCTCCAGCCCTTTGCGGAACCAGCTGCGCCCGGACCACAGGAACAGGTTCTTGGCCACCTGCTGGGTCAGGGTGCTGGCACCGCGAATGCTGCCGCCGCGCTCGTTGTAGGCCAGCGCCGCCTGGATAGCCGGGATGTCGAAGCCCCAGTGGTTGGCGAACTTCTGGTCCTCGCCAGCAATGACCGCGACCTTGAGGTCGTCGGAGATGTTCTCCCACGGCTCCCAGTCGCGCTGCAGGTCGATCGGCTCGCCATTCACCCAGGACTGCACCTTGCGCTCGACCATCAGCGCCGTACCGGGTGGTGGCACCCAGCGGAACACCAGCACCAGCACGATGCTGCCGGCAGCGAACCAGAGCAGGGCGCGGGAGAGGCGGCGGAGAAGGGTTGGCAGCATGACGATGGCTTGGCCGTACGGGTGGAAGGCGCCATTATACAGACCCGATCCAAGGAGTCGTCCCATGCTTCGCAGCTTCCTGATGCTTGCCGCCTTTTTCGGCTTCACCGGTGTGGCCCTGGGCGCTTTCGCTGCCCATGGCCTGAAAAGCCGGCTGACGGCCGACTATCTGGCGATCTTCCAGACTGGTGTGACCTACCAGTTGGTGCATGCCCTGGCGATCTTCGCTGTCGCCGTGCTCTCGGTGCACCTGCCAGGGCGCCTGGTCGGCTGGGCTGGCGGCCTGTTTGCCGTGGGGATAGTGCTGTTCTCCGGTAGCTTGTACCTGCTGACCCTCAGCGGCCTGGGCAAGCTCGGCATCATCACCCCGATTGGTGGCCTGTGCTTCCTCGCCGGCTGGCTGTGCCTGGGCCTGGCAGCCTGGCGGCTCGGTTGACCGAGTGGTCCACAATCGCGACTAATGGCGTGCAGCGCCCTTGGGTTGCAGGGCGGTTCAGCGCTAGAATGCGGGCCCCCAAAGAACAATGGTGGCCGTGCACATGCGCATTCAACTGAACGGTGAACCTTACGAATTGCCCGCTGGCGAAAGCGTCGCGGCCCTGCTGGCCCGCCTGGAGCTGACCGGGCGCCGCGTCGCGGTGGAACTTAACCTGGATATCGTGCCGCGTAGCCAGCACGACAGCACGCTGTTGAACGACGGCGACCAGGTCGAAGTGGTCCACGCCATCGGTGGCGGCTGATTCCGGCCGGCGATTCACCTGCAAGCCCAGCAACCTTTTCCCGAGGAACAACCATGAGCAACGTTCGTAGCGACAAGCCCTTCACCCTGGCCGGGCGTACTTTCCAGTCGCGCCTGCTGGTCGGTACCGGCAAGTACCGTGACATGGAAGAAACCCGCCTGGCCATCGAAGCCTCGGGTGCCGAGATCGTCACCGTTGCCGTGCGCCGCACCAACATCGGCCAGAACCCGGGCGAGCCGAACCTGCTCGATGTGCTGCCACCGGACCGCTACACCATCCTGCCGAACACCGCTGGCTGCTACGATGCGGTCGAAGCCGTGCGCACCTGCCGCCTGGCCCGCGAACTGCTGGATGGCCACAACCTGGTCAAGCTGGAAGTACTGGCCGACCAGAAAACCCTGTTCCCCAATGTGATCGAGACCCTCAAGGCCGCCGAAGTGTTGGTCAAGGATGGTTTCGACGTGATGGTCTACACCAGCGACGATCCGATCATTGCCCGCCAGCTGGCCGAAGCCGGCTGCATCGCGGTCATGCCGCTGGCTGGCCTGATCGGTACCGGCCTGGGTATCTGCAACCCCTACAACCTGCAGATCATCCTGGAAGAGTCCAAGGTGCCGGTGCTGGTCGATGCTGGCGTGGGTACCGCGTCCGACGCCACCATCGCCATGGAAATGGGCTGCGAAGCGGTGCTGATGAACTCGGCCATCGCCCACGCCCAGCAGCCGGTGCTGATGGCCGAGGCCATGAAGCACGCCATCGTCGCCGGTCGCATGGCCTACCTGGCCGGCCGTATGCCGAAGAAACTCTATGCCAGCGCCTCTTCGCCGCTGGATGGTCTGATCAAGTAAGAGCCCCTGATGACTGAATCGCACGATACGCCGATCACCCCCGACGGCGAAGCCCGCCCGCACCGCCGCATCAAGAGTTTCGTGATGCGCGCCGGGCGCATGACCGAAGGCCAGCAACGTGGCCTGGAGCAGGGCGGCCCGCTGTACATCCTGCCGCTGGCCGACAGCCCGGTGGACTACGACCAGGTGTTCGGCCGCTCGGCGCCGCGCACCCTGGAGATCGGCTTCGGCATGGGCCATTCCCTGCTGGAAATGGCTGCTGCCGCGCCTGAACAGGACTTCATCGGTGTGGAAGTGCACCGCCCGGGTGTTGGCGCGCTGCTCAACGGCGTGCTGACCCAGGGCCTGAAGAACCTGCGGGTATATGACTGCGATGCCATCGAAGTGCTGAACCGCTGCGTGGCGGACAACAGCCTCGACCGCCTGATGCTGTTCTTCCCCGACCCATGGCACAAGGCGCGCCACCACAAGCGCCGCATCGTCCAGCTGGAGTTCGCCGAGCTGGTACGACGCAAGCTCAAGCCCGGTGGCGTGTTCCACATGGCTACCGACTGGGAGCCGTATGCCGAGTACATGCTGGAAGTGATGAGCGCTGCCCCGGGCTATCGCAACCGTGCGGCTGACGGTACCTACGTGCCGCGCCCGGAAGAGCGCCCGATCACCAAGTTCGAGCGCCGCGGCGAGCGGCTGGGGCATGGGGTTTGGGATTTGAAGTTCGAGAAGGTGGATTGACCGGCTGATAAAGCCTTTCGATATGCCGATGCCTGCAGAAATGCAGGCGAAAAAAAACCGCCTTGAGAAGGGCGGTTTTTTTATGACTGTGCTCAAGCCCGTTCGGGACTGTGTGGGAGCGGGCGTGCCCGCGAAACAGGCGACGCGGTGGATGGCACCGGCTTCGCCGGTGTTCGCGGGCATGCCCGCTCCCACAGTGACCGCATGCGCATTTAAATTTTGAGCAAGACAGTTGCTCCTGCAAGGTTCAGTGCAAGGCCGTGGCTCAGCCCCGTCGATCCGCCACCACCCCGATCAGCACCAGTACTACCAGCAACACTGGCGCCAGCGCGTAGTTGTTGAACTGGCTCAGCCCTTTCACCACCCAAGGCGTGGCATAGATCAGCGCCGCACCGCTGCCGATCATCACCAGCAAGGCCATGAACGGTACGCGCAGGGCGCCCGCCAGGCCGCCCAGGCGCTGTTCCACCCAGCCCTTGATATCGGTGCCGAACAGCACCAGCAGGCAGCCTACCAAGGCCAGTGAAATCTCCGACAGGTTGCTGCGGCTCCAGCGAGAAACCGTCGCGAGCAGATCAAGTACCAGATCCATGGGTCATCCTTAGGTCAAGAAATACTGCAGCAGGTCATTGAGGAACAACTGGCCCCTCGGTGTGGCCACCAGTCGATCCGATTCGACCTGCAAAAGGCCCTTTTGTTCGGCCGCGCGGCGTGCCTCGCGCAGTTGTGCCAGCGGCAAACCGGTGCGTTGGGTGAACAGTTCGGCTTCCACCCCATCGGTCAGGCGCAGGGCGTTCATCAGGAACTCGAACGGCAGCTCGTCGACTGGCAGCAGCTTTTCGCCGGCCTTGAACGGCTTGGCCAGGTTCAGGTAGTCCTTGGGCAGGCGAGTTTTCCAGGTGCGCAGGATGCGCCCGTCGGCGAAGGTCAGCTTGCCGTGGGCACCAGCGCCAATGCCGATGAAGTCGCCAAAGCGCCAGTAGTTGAGGTTGTGCCGGGCAGCGCGCCCCGCCTGGGCATAGGCCGAGACCTCGTACTGGCGGAACCCGTGTTCGCCCATCAGTGCCTGGCCGGCCTCCTGGATATCCCAGAGGATGTCGTCCTCGGGCAGCTCGGGCGGCTGGTTCCAGAACACCGTGTTCGGCTCCACGGTCAGCTGGTACCACGACAGGTGCGTCGGCCCCAGGTCTATGGCCTGGCGCAGGTCGCCCAGCGCGTCGTCGAGCGACTGGTCGGGAAGGCCGTGCATCAGGTCCATGTTGAAGTTGTCGAAGCCGGCGGCGCGTGCCATGCCGGCGGCGCGAACTGCTTCATCGCCGTTGTGGATACGCCCCAGCGCCTGCAGTTTGGCTGGCTGGAAGCTCTGCACACCGATGGACAGACGATTGATACCGGTTTGCCGGTAGGCCTTGAACTTGTCCTGCTCGAACGTGCCCGGGTTGGCCTCCAGGGTGATTTCGATGTCCGGTGCAAACGGGATGCGTTGCTCTACGCCACGCAGCAGTCGGCCAAGGGCGTCGGCACTAAACAGGCTAGGGGTACCGCCGCCGAAGAAGATCGAGCTGATCGGCCGGCCTTGCACGGCGGCCAGTTCCTGGTCGAGGTCGGTCAGCAGGGCGGCGACGTAGGCATCTTCCGGCAGTTCAGGCCCGGCAGCGTGGGAGTTGAAGTCGCAGTAAGGGCATTTGCGTACGCACCACGGGATGTGGATGTACAGCGCCAGCGGCGGCAGGCTGGTGAAGCCCGCCGCGCCGGGGGTGGACAGCGTTTCGATCATGCCAGGCCCAGACGTTGGCGCAGCAGGGCCATGGCGCGGGCGCGGTGGCTGAGCTGGTTCTTGTCCACAGGGGCCAGGTCGGCGCTGGAGCAGCTGCGCTCCGGTACCCAGAACAGCGGGTCGTAGCCAAAGCCGTGCTCGCCACTGGCCTCGAACATGATGCGCCCGTGCCACAGGCCTTCGCACAGAATCGGCAGCGGGTCGTCGGCATGGCGCACCAGTGCCAGGACGCAGACGAACTGTGCGCCACGCTCGGCTTCAGGCACGTCTTTCAGTGCTTCGAGCAGCTTGGCGTTGTTCGCCGCGTCACCCTTGCCGTCGGCATAGCGCGCCGAGTAGATGCCCGGCGCGCCGCCGAGGAAGTCCACCGCCAGGCCCGAATCGTCGGCCAGGGCCGGCAGGCCGGAAATGCGTGCGGCGTTGCGCGCCTTGAGGATGGCGTTCTCGACGAACGACAGGCCGGTTTCTTCCGGCTCGACCTGGCTGAACTCGCCGATCGAGCGCAGTTGCACGGACGCGCCGAGCATGGCCTGGAGTTCCTTGAGTTTGCCGGCGTTGTGGCTGGCCAATACGAGTTGCTGGAAATTCATCATTCGCCTGGGAAAACGTCCTGATTGAAGCTGAGGGAGTTGCTGATGCCGCCGGTTTCGATATTCAGGTCGAAGGTGACGGTTTCTGGCTGGTCGATCTTGAACTGGGCGATGTAGTACACCGCGCCCTGTTCGGTGATCTGCTTGAACGACAGCGGGCTGCTGCGCCCGGTCAGGTCCTTGACCGTGCCGCTGACCACAGCCGTGGCGGGCTTGTTGGCCTTGAGCACGGCGATGTTGAGTACGCCCTGGTTCTTGCTGCGTACCAGGCCGGTGGCTGCGGCCACCTCCGGTGTCAGCATGCTCGAGGTGAACGCGCTGTAGTGCACCGTCACGTCGCCAAACACTTCCTTGCGCTCGGGACGGGCAGCATCGGCAGCCAGTACCGGCAGGGCCAGGCACAGGCTGATCAGGAACAGGGCTAGGCGACGCATGGGGTGAGTCCTCCGGTGGGCGTCAGACCGCGAGCTGATGTTCTTGCAGGCCCGGGCTGCTGACGCGGTAGATGCCGATCTCACCTAGAAGATTAGGCCAAAGCCGGCCACCCCACCCGTTGCGGTGCAAGTGGTCGACCGCCAGGCGGTCTAGCACCTTGGCGCGGCGCTCGTGGCACAGCTCTTCGAAGTCGGCGAAGGTGCAGAAGTGGATGTTTGGCGTGTTGTACCAGGTGTACGGCATGAAGTCCGAAACCGGCATGCGGCCTTTGGTGGCCAGGTACCAGCGGCAACGCCAGTGGCCGAAGTTGGGGAAGGTGATGATGCACTGGCGGCCCACGCGCAGCATCTCGTCGAGGATGCGGTCGGGGTACTCCACGGCCTGCAGGGCCTGGGTCATGATCACCACGTCGAAACTGTTGCTGGCGAAGTTGCCCAGGCCCTTGTCCAGGTCCTGCTCGATGACGTTGACGCCCTTGGCCACGCAGGCGGCGATGTTGTCGGCGTCGATCTCCAGGCCATAGCCGGTGACCTGCTTGCGGTCGCGCAGCGAGGCCAGCAGTTCGCCGCTGCCGCAGCCCAGGTCGAGTACCCGGCTGCCGGCGGGGATCCAGTCGTGGATGATTTCCAGATCGGCTCTCATGCTGTCCTCAGATGGCAATGCGGTTCATGTAGTTCGAGAAACCCTGCATGTAGCGAGGCGTGGGGATCAGGAAGGCGTCGTGCCCGTAAGGCGAGTCGATCTCCAGGTAGCAGACGTTCTTGCGCGCGGCCATCAGGGCGTCGACGATCTCGCGCGAACGGGCCGGGGAGAAGCGCCAGTCGGTAGTGAACGACATGATGCAGTAATCCGCCTTGACGTGGGCCAGGGTGGCCGCCAGGTCGCCGCCCTGGGCGGCGGCGGGGTCGAAGTAGTCCAGCGCCTTGGTCATCAGCAGGTAGGTGTTGGCGTCGAAGCGCCCGGAAAACTCCTCGCCCTGGTAGCGCAGGTAGCTCTCGACCTGGAATTCGACGCTGTGGAAGTCGTAGTTGAGCTTGTCGCTCTTCAGCTCGCGGCCGAATTTTTCACCCATCGAGTCGTCCGACAGGTAGGTGATGTGGCCGACCATGCGCGCCAGCATCAGGCCGCGCTTGGGGATCACGCCCTGGTCCTGGAACGAACCACCGTGGAATTCGGGGTCGGTGAGGATTGCCTGGCGTGCCACTTCGTTGAAGGCGATGTTCTGTGCCGACAGCTTGGGCGCCGAGGCGATGTCGACGCAATGGCGCACGCGCTCGGGGTAGCTGATGGTCCACTGCAGCGCCTGCATGCCACCCAGGCTGCCACCGACCACGGCGGCCCACTGCTGGATGCCCAGGCGCTCGGCGAGACGCACCTGGCTGTGCACCCAGTCTTCCACGGTCAGCACCGGGAAGTCGGCGCCATAGGGCTTGCCGGTGGCCGGGTTGATGCTGCTGGGGCCGGTGCTGCCGTTGCAGCCGCCCAGGTTGTTCAGGCTGACCACGAAGAAGCGGTTGGTGTCGATCGGCTTGCCAGGGCCGATGCAGCTGTCCCACCAGCCCGGCTTGCGGTCGGTGGCGGCATGGTAGCCAGCGGCATGGTGGTGGCCGGAAAGGGCATGGCAGATCAGCACCGCGTTGCTCGCGCTGGCGTTCAGGGTGCCATAGGTCTCGTAGACCAGTTCGTAACTGGCCAGGGAGCGGCCACAAGCCAGTGCCAGCGGTTCATCGAACCGGGCGGTTTGCGGTACTACCAGACCGACGGAATCTTCGGGAAAGACAGTGGACATCGACCCTGCTCACGCTTGACGGAGGCGTAAGTCTAAAGAGCGCTACCCCCAGCGGCAAGCAGAGGCTTGTCGCTGGAAGCAACCCGGGTCAGGTGAGGCTCAGATCATCCGCCACAGCTCTTGTGGCATGCCGGCATAGGCGGCCAGCGGCGGCATGACGAACGACTGGATCACCTGGATCGCGAGGAAGGCGAAGATCGGCGAGATGTCCATGCCGCCCAGGTTGGGCACGATGCGGCGGAACGGTGCCAGCACCGGTTCGCTGATCTGGTAGGCCAGTTCGGCCGCCGGATTGTGGCTGTTGGGAGCAACCCAGGACACGATCACCATGACGATCATCGCCACCCAGAAAATCTTCAGGAACAGCGAGGTAATACCGATGATGGCCCACATCAGCAGGTGCAGGATGTCACCGAAGGTGCCGTAGGTGACCATCAGCACGAAAGCCATCAGCAACGCCTGGATGACCACCGACAACAGCAGCGACGAGGTATCCAGCCCACCAACGCTGGGGATGACCCGGCGGATCGGCTTGAGCAGCGGTTGTGTGGCGCGCACGGCGAACTGGCACAGCGGGTTGTAGAAATTGGCCTTGACCAGCTGCAGGACGAAGCGCAGCAGGACGATCACCAGGTACAGGCTGACCAGGGTTTGCACCACGAAGATCGCGGCGCCGGACAGTGCATTCATCTGAGGCTCCTTATTTGCCCAGTTGTTCGGCCAGCTCGGCGGAACGTGTAGCCGCAGCCTGCAGCGCCTGTTCGACGATGGCTTCGAAGCCGCTGGCCTGGAACGACTTGATCGCCGCTTCGGTAGTGCCGGCAGGCGAGGTGACACGGCGGCGCAGTTCGGCAGCATCGACATCGCTGGCAACCGCCATGCGTGCGGCGCCCAAGGCTGTCTGCAGGGTCAGCTGCGAGGCGGTTTCACGTGGCAGGCCAAGTTTTTCGCCGGCCGCGGTCATGGCTTCGATCAGCAGGAAGAAATACGCCGGGCCGCTGCCGGAGACAGCCGTCACGGCGTCCAGTTGCTGCTCCTGCTCCAGCCACAGGGCGGTGCCCACGGCCGACAGCAGTTGCTCGGCCTGCTGGCGTTGTTCGCTGGATACTTCCGCTGTGGCGTACAGGCCGCTGACGCCTTGGCGCAGCAGTGCCGGGGTGTTGGGCATGCAGCGCACCACCGGGCGAGCGCCGACCCAGCTTTGCAGGCTGGCGCAGGTGATGCCGGCGGCGATGGAAACGATCAGCTGGCCATCCTGCAGGTTCGGTTGCAGGGCTTGGCACACGGCTTTCATGACCTGGGGCTTGACCGCCAGGACGATGACGTCGGCACCATCGATGGCCTGGGCGTTGTTCTCGAAGGTTTCGATGCCGTGCTCGGCCTGGATGCGGCTGCGGGTCTCGGCGCCCGGGTCGCTGGCGCGGATCTGCGAGGCGTCCAGGCCCTGGGCACGCAGACCACCGATCAGGCTGGCGGCCATGTTGCCGGCGCCGATAAAGGCAATACGAGTCTTGCTCATGTCAGGTCCTTGTGGGAAAGAGTGAGTAAAGCATGGAATCAGGGCTGCCCGTAGTCGCGGGCACCGAACAGGGCGGTACCGATACGCACCCAGGTCGCACCCTGTGCAATGGCCGCTTCCAGGTCGTGGCTCATGCCCATGGAAAGGGTGTCCAGGCCAAGGTCAAGGCCTTCCTGCAATTGGCGCAGGGTGGCAAAGGCGGCTTCCTGGGCGGCGCGGTCATCAGTGGGTTCTGGGATGGCCATCAGCCCGCGCAGGCGCAGGTTGGGCAGCGCGGCTACCGCCTTGGCCAGGGCCGGCAGGTCGGCGGGGGCGCAGCCGGATTTGCTGTCTTCGCCGCTGACGTTCACCTGCAGGCAGATGTTCAGTGGCGCCAGCCCGGCCGGGCGCTGCTCCGAGAGGCGTTGGGCGATTTTCAGGCGGTCCACGGAATGTACCCAGTCGAAATGCTCGGCGATGGCTTTGGTCTTGTTCGACTGAATGGGGCCGATGAAGTGCCAGATCAAGGGCAGGTCGCCGAGCGCCTGCTGCTTTGTCAGCGCTTCCTGTAGGTAGTTTTCCCCGAAATCGCACACGCCGGCGGCGTGGATCTCGCGGATGGCGCTGGCTGGCTTGGTCTTGCTCACGGCCAGCAACTGGACGCTGGCCGGTTCACGCCCGGCAGCCTGGGCAGCGCTGGCGATACGGGCGGAAATAGCGGAAAGGTTGTCTGCTAGGGTGGACATGGACTGATGCCGGCGGCTGTGGGGTTTGCGGCATTCTACCTACTTGAAGGCCTTTGGGGAGTCTCATGGATGTGACCGACCTGTTGGCCCGGGCCGTGGATGCGGGGGCTTCCGACCTGCACCTGGCGGCGGGCCAGATACCGATGTTGCGCCTGGATGGCGAGCTGCAGCGCATGGCCCTCCCGACCTTGGGCCCGGTTGCCTTGACCGAGGGCATGGCACCCATGCTGGATGAAGACCAGCGCCGACAGTGGGCCCAAGGTGATGAGCTGGACCTGGCGCTGGAATTGCCGGTGCTGGGGCGCTTTCGGCTGAACCTGTTTCGCCAGTTGCATGGCCCAGCGGCCACCTTTCGCCTGATCCCGGGGCATATCGCCACGCTCGATGAACTCGACCTGGGGGATGTGTTTCAAGCTGTTGCGCAGTGCAGCGATGGCTTGATCCTCGTGGGTGGGCCGACCGGCAGCGGCAAGTCCAGCACCTTGGCGACACTGCTTGACCAACTGAACCGCGATCGGGCTCTGCATATCATCACCCTCGAAGACCCTGTCGAAGTTATCCACAGTAGCCAGCGCAGCCTGGTCAACCAGCGTGAGGTCGGCCGCCATTGCGGTGGGTTCGCCCAGGGGCTGCGCAGTGCCCTGCGTCAGGACTTGGATGTGATCATGATCGGTGAGCTGCGCGACCTGGAAACCATTCGCCTGGCTTTGCGAGCGGCCGAGACTGGGCACCTGGTGCTGGCGACCGTGCATACGCGTTCGGCGGTGAGCAGTATTGACCGGTTGGTGGAGGTGTTCGCTGCCGAAGAGAAGCCGCTGGTGCGGGCGATGCTGGCCGAGTCGTTGCGCTTGGTGGTGGCGCAGGTGCTGGTCAGGCGTGCGGGCGGTGGGCGGGTTGCTGCGCGGGAAGTGCTGGTGGTGACGCCAGCGGTGCGTAACCTGGTTCGGGAGGGGCGGATGGCGCAGTTGTGTTCGGTGATGCAGGCGGGTGGTGCGGACGGAATGCGGACGATGGAAGGGGCGATGCGAGGGTTGAAGGAGAGGGGGCTGATCAGCGATCTATAGTGCCTGTGCTGGCCCTTTCGCGGGTAAACCCGCTCCCACATGGATAACACAGCCTTCGAATGCTGTGGTGTACCTGTGGGAGCGGGCGTGCCCGCGAAGAGGCCGATACAGGAGAGCGCCGATCAGATCAGCGCTTGGCCAGGTTCAGCTGCTGCTGTTCTTTCGGCAGCACTCGCTTGGCCACCACGTAATGCTTCTGCCAGTAAGGCTTGCTCAGGGTGTCGATGCTTACCCGCTTGCCACGGCGTGGAGCATGGATGAAGCGGTCGTTGCCGAGGTAGATGGCAACGTGGTTCACCCGGCGGCTCTTGATGTTGAAGAAGATCAGGTCACCTGGCTTCAGGTCACCCTTGGCTACCTTGACGCCGTGGCCCTGGGCCATGGCATTGGAGGTGCGCGGCAGGTCGACGTCGGCGACGTCGTTGAAGGCGTATTTGACCAGCCCGCTGCAGTCGAAGCCTTTCTTCGGGCTGCTGCCGCCCCAGACATAAGGGGTGCCGAGCACATTCACCGCACGGCTGAGCACATCGCTGCTCTGCTTCGGCGACATGGCGGCGACCGGCGCACCGGGCACGCTGCGGCTGCTGGCGGCATAGCTTGGGCGGGTGCGCAGCGCGGTCTGCTTGACCGGTGCGTGTCTTACCGAGGCATTGGTGGTGTAGCCGGTAAAACCATTGGGAAGACGTTGCTCACGATTGGTGGCGTGGGCGGCCAGGGGCAATAATAGGCAGAGGGTCAGCCATGTCTTGAGTAAAGGCGGCATAGATGAAGCTCTTATGAATAGTTATGTGTTGGGCGCGCAACTTTATAACAGCTTTTTGATCAATCTTTGATCCGTTGGTCGATTGTCCAGGTGCCGTACGTCGGCCTGCGACAAGAAAGTCACATTTTTTCTTAGAAAATTTTCGGATAACCCACGGGGGCTATGAATGAACAGTTATCAACAGGGGGCGCCGTTTCACGACACCCACAGCAAGACCATTGGCTACCTGCTATGGATTTTCGGCTTTACCGGGTCGCATCGTTTCTATTACGGCAAGCCAGTAACCGGCACCATCTGGTTCTTCACCCTGGGCCTGCTGGGCATCGGCTGGTTGATCGACCTGTTCCTGATCCCGTCCATGGACCGTGAAGCCGACCTCAGGTTCCAGTCCGGGCGCATTGACTACAACATCGCCTGGATCCTGCTGACCTTCCTCGGGGTGTTTGGGCTGCACCGGCTGTATCAGGGCAAGTGGATCACCGCGATCATCTACTTCTTTACCGGCGGGCTGTTCCTGGTGGGGGTGCTGTATGACTTCTGGACGCTGAACAGCCAGGTTTCCGAGCGGAATGCGGGGCGGGGTTGAGTTCACATGGGGGCTGCTTTGCAGCCCTATCGCGACACAAGGCCGCTCCTCCATGGATCGCGTAAACCTGACTTTCAGGTTTACCCGCACATTGTAGGAGCGGCCTTGTGTCGCGATAGGGGCGCAAAGCGCCCCCCGAATGCAGGTTACTGACGGGTCTGCCGCTGTTGCAGCAGCAGGTTGCTGAAACCTGCCCCGGCCAACTGCTTCTGCGCCCCGGTCAGCTGCTCGCGGTTGCTGAACGGCCCCACCAGCACGCGGTACCAGGTTTCGTCCTTGACCGTGCCCGACTCCACCTTCACCGACTGGCCCAGCAGGATGATCTGCGCACGCACCTTGTCGGCATCGGCCTGCTTGCGGAACGAACCAGCCTGCAGGAAGAACTGGGTGGTTGCCGCCGGCTTGATCACCGGTGGTGCCGGTGGCGGGGTCTGGCCCATCAGCGCCGCCTGGGCTCGCGCCGTGTCGATCTTCGCCGCTTCGGCCGGCGTCACCGGGGTCACCGGCTGGGCCGGGACGGGTGGCGTCTTCTCTGGCACGGCCTCCGGCGGCACGATCACCTCGGACTCCGGCAGCAGCGTGTAGAAGTCGTACTTCGGCTTCACCGGCTGCTGCGGGGTGGCCTGCGCCGGCTTGCCGGCTTCGGCCACTTTCTCCGCCTTCTGCTGCTCGGGCTTGGTGCGCTTGATGTCTTCGCCACCGGGCTCGAGCTTCATCAGGAACACGATGAACGCGCCTACGGTCAGGCCGACCGCCAGCCATACCCAACCGGGAATCGGCTGCTTGGCCGGCGCCGTCTGGCGGCTGGCGCCGCGTTTGGGTGCGGGTTTTTTCTTGGCAGCCAACTTACATGCGCTCCAGGGTTTCCAGGCCGAGCAGTTCCAGACCTTGCTTGAGGGTGCGGCCGGTCAGCGCCGCCAGGCGCAGGCGGCTCTGCTGCTGCTGCGGGGTTTCGGCGGCAAGAATCGGGCAATTCTCGTAGAAGCTGGAGAACAGGCCGGCCAGGTCGTACAGGTAGCTGCACAGCACGTGCGGCGTGCCCTTGTCGGCGACGTTGTTGAGGATTTCGCCAAACTGCGCCAGGCGCGCGGCCAGGTCTTGCTCGTGGGCAGCCTGCAGCACGATGTTGCCGTCGACTTCATCGAAGCCCTTGCCCAGTTTGCGGAATACGCCGGCCACGCGGGTGTAGGCGTACAGCAGGTAAGGCGCGGTGTTGCCTTCGAAGTTGAGCATCAGCTCGAAGTTGAAGCTGTAGTCGCTGGTGCGGTGCTTGGACAGGTCGGCGTACTTCACTGCGCCAATGCCAACCACTTCGCCGATGTGGCGCAGCTCTTCGTCGGCCAGGCTCGGGTTCTTTTCCTTGACCAGCGCGTAGGCGCGCTCCTTGGCCTCGGTGAGCAGGTCGATCAGCTTCACGGTGCCGCCGTCACGGGTCTTGAACGGGCGGCCATCGGCGCCGTTCATGGTGCCGAAGCCCATGTGCTCCATCTGCATCGGGTGGCCGACGAAGCCTGCGCGGCGTGCAACTTCGAACACCTGGTTGAAGTGCAGGGCCTGGCGCTGGTCGACGAAGTACAGGGCGCGGTCTGCCTTGAGCACGTTGCTGCGGTAGCGCACGGCAGCCAGGTCGGTGGTGGCGTACAGATAGCCGCCGTCGGCCTTCTGCACGATAACCGGCAGAGGTTCGCCTTCGCTGTTCTTGAACTCGTCGAGGAACACGCACTGTGCGCCCTGGTCTTCGACCAGCAGGCCCTTGGCCTTGAGGTCGGCGACCACGTTGGCCAGGTCGTCGTTGTAGGCGCTTTCACCCATCACGTCGGCCATGGTCAGTTTGACGTTGAGCAGCTCGTAGGTCTTCTGGCAGTGCGACAGCGAAATGTCCTTGAAGCGCGTCCAAAGGGCCATGCAGTCCGGGTCGCCGGCCTGCAGCTTGACCACCAGGCCGCGGGCGCGGGTGGCGAATTCTTCGGATTCGTCGAAGCGTTTCTTGGCGGCGCGGTAGAAGTTTTCCAGGTCCGACAGCTCGTCGCTGGTGATCGGGTTTTCTTCCAGGTAGGCCAGCAGCATGCCGAACTGGGTGCCCCAGTCGCCCACGTGGTTCTGGCGGATCACGTCATCGCCGAGGAACTCCAGCACGCGCGCCACGCTGTCACCGATGATGGTCGAACGCAGGTGGCCGACGTGCATCTCCTTGGCCAGGTTGGGTGCCGACATGTCGATCACAACCTTTTGCGCAGGGCCGGCCTTGCGCGCGCCCAGGTGGGCGTCGGCCAGTGCGGCATCCAGGCGGTTGGCCAGGGCGTCGGTGTTCTGGAAAAAGTTGAGGAAGCCGGGGCCGGCGATCTCGACCTTGCTGATGTCGGCGCTGGCCGGCAGGGCATTGATCAGTTTCTCGGCCAGGTCGCGCGGCTTCATGCCGGCCGGCTTGGCCAGCATCATGGCGATGTTGCTGGCGAAGTCGCCGTGGGTCTTGTCCCGGGCGTTTTCCACCTGGATCGCCGGCGACAGCCCTTCAGGCAGCACACCGTCGGTGACGAGTTGGGTGAGGGCTTGCTGGATCAGCTGGCGAATGGTGTCTTTCATGGGGATCTCTTTTCGACCGCAAGCGCGGTGGAGCGCTTGGATGCGCAGGTGGAAAAACTGGGCATTATCCGTGGCTGGGGGCGGGTTGCCAACCTTTGGGGTGCAACCATCAAGGGTTCCATGTTGTGTTCGAGGGCCTCATCGCCGGCAAGCCAGCTCCCACAGAAGAGCGCGCGCAACCTGTGGGAGCTGGCTTGCCGGCGATGAGGCCGGTCGATTCAGTACAGGTCTACCGGGTCGACATCCAGCGACCACCGCACCTGGCGCCCGCTCGGCATCTGCTCCAACACTAGCAACCAGGCGCTGATCAGTCGATGCAAAGGCGCCCGCGTATTGGCCTGTATCAACAGTTGCGCGCGGAAGCGCCCGGCGCGGCGCTCCATCGGTGCTGGCACCGGCCCCAGCAACTCGATGCCGGGCAGGCGCTGTTCGGCCACCAGGCGCTCGGCGGCGGCGCAGGCCTCGTCGAGGAAACCTTCGGCCTGCCCGGGCTTGTGCGCTTCGGCACGCAGCAGCGCCAGGTGCGAGTAAGGCGGCAGCCCGGCGGCGCGGCGTTCGTCCAGGGCCTGCTCGGCGAAGGCGAAATAGCCCTGCTCGGTAAGCTGCACCAGCAGCGGATGGTCGGCCAGGTGGGTCTGGATGATGACCTTGCCGGGTTCCTCGGCCCGCCCGGCCCGCCCGGCAACCTGCACGATCAGCTGCGCCATGCGTTCGCTGGCGCGGAAATCGCCGGAGAACAGCCCGCCATCGGCATCGAGGATGGCCACCAGGGTCACCCGCGGGAAGTGATGGCCCTTGGCGAGCATCTGGGTGCCGACGAGGATGCTCGGCTGGCCGCGCTGGATGGTGCTGAACAGGTTGTGCATGGCGTCCTTGCGCGCCGTGCTGTCGCGGTCCACACGCAGGATCGGGTAATCCGGGAACAGCACTTTCAGGCGTTCCTCGGCACGCTCTGTGCCGGCGCCGACCGGGCGCAGGTCAACGTGGTTGCACTGCGGGCACTGCTGCGGCAGGCGCTCGTCATAGCCGCAATGGTGGCAACGCAGCACGCCGGAGCGCTGGTGCACGGTCATGCGCGCATCGCAGCGCGGGCATTCGGACAGCCAGCCACAATCGTGGCACAGCAAGGTCGGGGCGAAACCGCGGCGGTTGAGGAACACCAGTACTTGCTGGCCCGCTTCCAGGGTTTGGCGGATGGCCTGCTGCAGTGGGCCGCTGATGCCGCTGTCCAGCGGCAGGCTCTTCACATCCAGGCGCAGCATGCGTGGCGGGCGGGCACCGCCGGCGCGCAGGTTCATGCGCAGCAGGCGGTAGCGGCCGGTCAGGGCGTTGTGCAGGGTTTCCAGCGATGGCGTGGCAGAACCTAGCAGGATCGGGACGTTTTCCTGGTGGGCGCGCACCAGCGCCAGGTCGCGGGCGTGGTAGCGCAAGCCTTCCTGCTGTTTATAGGAGCCGTCGTGCTCCTCGTCGATGATGATCAGGCCGGGGTTCTTCATCGGCGTGAACAGCGCCGAGCGGGTGCCGATGATGATGTCGGCCTCGCCGTCCCTGGCTGCCAGCCAGGCATCCAGGCGTTCGCGGTCGTTCACCGCCGAATGCAGCAGGGCGATGCGGGCGTTGAAGCGTTGCTCGAAGCGGGCCAGGGTCTGCGGGCCGAGGTTGATCTCCGGGATCAGCACCAGGGCCTGCTTGCCGGCTTCCAGTGTTTCGCGGATCAGCTGCAGGTACACCTCGGTCTTGCCGCTGCCGGTGACACCGGCCAGCAGGAAGGCGCCGAAGCCGCCAAAGCCTTCGCGCACGGCGTCGAAGGCGTCGCGTTGCTCTTCGTTGAGCGGCAGCTCCGGCTGTGCCAACCAGTGTTCGTGGCGCAGCGACGGCAGGTGGCGGCGGACCTCGATCTGCACCAGGTCCTTGGCCAGCAGCAGGTCGAGGCTGTCCTTGTTCAGGTTGAGCTTGGCCAGCAAGCTGTGGGCCACGCCGTGCGGGTGCTGGGCAAGGGTCTTGAGGGCATCGCGCTGGCGCGGTGCGCGGGCGATGCGCGGGTCTTCCAGGCGGGCGCCGGGGGCGACGTGCCAGAAGCGCTCCTGGCGCATCTCGGCGGGCTCGCCCTGGCGCAGCAGGGTCGGCAATGCCCAGCTCAGGGTGTCACCCAGGCTGTGTTGGTAGTACTGGGCGGTCCACAGGCATAACTTGAACAGCGACGGCGGGATCGGCGACACCGGGTCGAGCAGGGCGCTGGCCGGCTTGAGCTTGTCGGCGGGCACTTCGCTCTGCTCGCACACCTCCACCAGCACGCCGATCATTTCGCGGCGGCCAAATGGCACGCGAATGCGCATGCCCGGGGTCAAGGCCTGGCGCGCCATGCTTGCCGGCGCCTTGTAGTCGAACAGGCGACGCAGCGGGGAGGGCAGGGCAAGGCGCAGGATGACGTCGGACACGCGGAAAGTCTCGGAGGGCGTTTCAAAGACTGGCGAGCCTAGCAGACGACGGTCGGTGCAAGCGACAACTTGCGTTGGCGTGATGCTCTGGTATTATTCGCCGCCTAATTACGTGCGGTATTCAACAATTGGTGTTGGGTGGCGGCACGCAGCTCGAGGAAGTGACCATGAAAGCAGATATTCATCCGAACTACGAAGTAGTTGCAGTCACCTGCAGCTGCGGCAACAAGTTTGAAACCCGTTCGACCCTGGGCAGCACCCTGGCGATCGACGTTTGCAACCTGTGCCACCCGTTCTACACCGGTAAGCAGAAAGTCCTGGACACCGGTGGTCGCGTACAGAAGTTCGCCGATCGCTTCGGTATGTTCGGTACCAAGAAGTAATCATGCGCATGGCGAACCCCTCGGGTTTCGCATTGCTGCAAAAAAAGGCGCCCCTTGTGGGCGCCTTTTTTATGGGCGTCATCTGGCATTTCCCGGCCCTGGCGTTCTGCCCGCTACCAGGCAGCCCTCAGCAGGTGGCGGTGCGCCAGGTGGTCGATGGCGATACCTTGCGTCTGGTCGATGGCCGCAGCGTGCGACTGATCGGCATCAATGCCCCGGAAATCGGCCGTAACGGGCGCACCAGCGAGCCCTATGCCGAGGCCGCCAAGCAGCGTTTGCAGGCCTTGGTCAAGGCCAGCGACGGGCGCGTCGGGCTGGAGCCGGGCGTAGAGGCCAAGGACAAATACGGCCGCACGCTGGCGCATATCTACGGCCGCAATGGCGACAATATCGAAGCACAGTTGCTCAGCGAGGGCTTGGGCTATCGCGTCGCGGTTGCCCCAAATGTGCGCCTCAGCGCTTGCCAGCAGCTTGCCGAGCAGGCTGCGCGCAAGGCTGGCTCCGGGCTGTGGCGTCGTTCGCCGGTGGTGCGTGCCGGGGATGTCCGGCAGTCGGGTTTCGCGGTCATTGCGGGCCGCATCGAAGGCGTGGAGCGCAACCGTGGCGGGGTTTGGCTGAACCTGGAGGGTGCGGTGGTGCTGCAGGTTCCCGCTCGTCTGCAGCGCAACTTCCCCGCCAGCTTCTTCGATAACCTCAAGGGACGCCAAGTCGAGGCGCGTGGCTGGGTGCTGGATCGTTCCCGCAAGGGCGGCCTCAAGCCCGGGCAGCGACGCTGGCTGTTGCCGTTGACCGATCCGAGCATGTTGGAGCGCATTTCAGGCTAAAAGATGTAGACATTTCGCTATTGGATTGTACACACTGTTAGCCGTATGCCCCGTGGGTTATAGCGTAAAGTCGTAGGCTAAAGGCCTTGACACAAGTGACCGACCAGTCTTGTGGCTCCCCGGCTCTTTGCGTATCCTCGGCGGTCCGTCAGAACAGTAAATAGCGGAATGCCCACCATGTCAGACCTGAAAACCGCCGCTCTCGAATATCACGCTCAACCTCGTCCGGGGAAACTGAGCGTCGAACTCTCCAAGCCCACCGCCACCGCCCGTGACCTCGCCCTGGCCTACAGCCCAGGTGTTGCTGAGCCCGTGCGTGAAATCGGCCGTGATCCAGAGCTGGCTTACAAATACACCGGCAAAGGCAACCTGGTTGCGGTGATTTCCGATGGCACCGCCATCCTCGGTCTGGGTGACCTCGGCCCACTGGCTTCCAAGCCGGTCATGGAAGGCAAGGGTGTTCTGTTCAAGCGTTTCGCCGGTATCGACGTGTTCGACATCGAAGTGGAATCGGAAAGCCCGCAGGCGTTCATCGACACCGTTCGCCGCATCTCGATCACCTTCGGTGGCATCAACCTCGAAGACATCAAGGCGCCTGAGTGCTTCGAAATCGAGCGCACCCTGATCGAACAGTGCGACATCCCGGTATTCCACGATGACCAGCACGGTACCGCCATCGTCACCGCGGCCGGCATGATCAACGCCCTGGAAATCGCCGGCAAGAAGCTGGAAGACGCCAAGATCGTCTGCCTGGGTGCCGGCGCTGCCGCCATCTCCTGCATGAAGCTGCTGGTGAGCATGGGTGCCAAGGTCGAGAACATCTACATGATCGACCGCAGTGGCGTGATCCACGCTGGCCGTGACGACCTGAACCAGTACAAGGCGCAGTTCGCCCACGCCACCGACAAGCGCACCCTGGCTGACGCCCTCGACGGTGCCGACGTGTTCGTAGGCCTGTCCGGCCCGAACCTGCTGAGCGCCGAAGGCCTGAAGTCGATGGCTGCCAACCCGATCGTGTTCGCCTGCTCGAACCCGGACCCGGAAATCTCGCCAGAGCTGGCGCACGCCACTCGCAGCGACGTGATCATGGCTACCGGTCGTTCCGACTACCCGAACCAGGTCAACAACGTACTGGGCTTCCCGTTCATCTTCCGTGGTGCCCTGGACGTTCGCGCCAAGCGCATCAACGAAGAAATGAAGATCGCCGCCGCCATCGCCCTGAAAGACCTGGCCAAGCTGCCAGTGCCGAAGGAAGTGTGCGACGCCTACGGCGTACAGGCTCTGGAATTTGGCCGTGAGTACATCATTCCGAAACCGCTGGACGCGCGCCTGATCACCGTCGTTTCCGACGCTGTGGCCAAGGCCGCCATCGAATCCGGCGTGGCTACCCTGCCGTATCCGAAGCACTACCCGCTGACCAGCGTGGATGACGTGTTCAAAGGCTGATTGCTGCCTGGCGACACAAAAAAGCCCCGGCTCGTATGAGCCGGGGCTTTTTGTTTACACGCTGCACTGATGTTGCGGTCCCTTGTGGGAGCGGCCTTGTGTCGCGAAAGGGGTGCGAAGCGCCCCCGGGGTTCATGCATCAAGCAGACATTGCTGGGGCCGCTTTGCGGCCCTTTCGCGACACAAGGCCGCTCCTACACGGACGGCGTTAACCTTCAGAACAGATCCATCGGCGCCGCTTCATCCGCCGGCAACGGGCTGCCCGGTGCTGCGCCAGTGCCCAGTTCGTCCACCGACGGCGGCGAGTCTTCGGCCTTGAACAGCTCGAAGTAGGCATTCGGTGTGCTCGGCGAAGCGGCACGGCCGCTGACCGGGTCGACGCGCAGGCTGAGGATGCCTTCCGGCTCTGCCGGCGCATGCGCAGGCTTGTCCTTGAGGGCTGCGCCCATGAAGCTCATCCAGATCGGCAGTGCCGCGGTGCCGCCGTACTCGCGGCGACCAAGGGTTTCGGGCTGGTCGAAACCGACCCACACGGTGGTCACGTAGTCGGCGTTGTAGCCGGAGAACCAGGCGTCCTTGGACTCGTTGGTGGTACCGGTCTTGCCTGCCAGGTCGGTGCGGCCCAGGGCCAGCGCCCGGCGGCCGGTACCGCGCTTGATCACGTCCTGCAGCATGCTGGTGAGGATGTAGGTGGTGCGCCCGTCGATGATCTGCTCGGCCACGGCCGGCGCCTGCGGTGCAGACGCCACCTGGCTGAAGGCTGCGGGTGCCTCGCCCGGCATGGCGGCGGTGCTGATCGGCTGTTCGGGCGCGGCCACACCTGCCTGGTCCTCGGCACCTTGCGGTACCCGGGCCGGGTTGGCGGTGAACAACGTCTCGCCGCTGCGGCTTTCGATGCGTTCGATCAGGTACGGGGTGATCTTGTAACCACCGTTGGCGAAAGTACTCCAGCCTGTGGCGATTTCCATCGGGGTCAGGGTGGCGGTGCCCAGTGCCAGCGACAGGTTGCGCGGCAGGTCCTGCTTGTTGAAGCCGAACTTGGCGATGTAGTCGATGGTGCGGTCCACGCCCATGGCCTGCAGCAGGCGGATCGACACCAGGTTGCGCGACTTGTACAGCGCTTCGCGCATGCGGATCGGGCCAAGGAAGGTGTTGGTGTCGTTCTTCGGTCGCCAGACCTTGTCCAGGTACTCGTCGACGAACACGATCGGTGCATCGTTGACCAGGCTGGATGCGGTGTAGCCACTGTCCAGGGCGGCGCTGTAGATGAACGGTTTGAAGCTCGAGCCCGGCTGCCGCTTGGCCTGCATGGCGCGGTTGTAGTTGCTCTGCTCGAACGAGAAGCCGCCGACCAGGGCGCGGATGGCGCCGTTGTAAGGGTCGAGGGTGACCAGCGCACTCTGCGCGCCAGGCACCTGGCTGAACTTGAACATGCCATCCTCCAGGCGCTGCAGGCGCACCAGGTCGCCGACCTGGGCAACGTCTGCCGGCGACTGCGGCGCACGGCCCTGGGAGTTGCTATTGATGAACGGGCGCGCCCATTTCATGGTGTCCCAGGCCACCAGCTCTTCCTGGCCACTGCGGGTCAGCACCTTGAGGCCGGTTTTTTCGACCTGGGTGACGATGGCCGGCTCCAGGCCGCCAAGGCTGCGCTGCTTGCCCAGCTCCTGCAGCCAGGCCGCCTGGGTGCGGCCCGGGAAGCGTGCTTCGGGGCCGCGGTAGCCGTGGCGCTCATCGTAGTCGGAGAGGCCGTTGAGGATGGCCTTGTTGGCCATTTCCTGCATGTCGCTGGGCACCGTGGTGGTGACGCGGAAGCCTTCGGTGTAGGCGTCGCTGCCGTAGCGGCCGACCATTTCGGCGCGAGCCATTTCGGCGATGTAAGGCGCATTCACTTCAGGCGTGGGCACGTGGTAGCTGGCGTTGAGCGGCTCGGCCAAGGCTGCCTGGTAGCTGGCTTCGTCGATCTTGCCCAGCTTGTACATGCGGCCGAGGATCCAGTCGCGGCGCTCCTTGGCGCGCACCGGGTTGGCCAGCGGGTTGAAGCGCGAGGGTGCCTTGGGCAGGCCGGCGATCATCGCCATCTGCGCCAGGCTCACGTCGCGGATCGATTTGCCGTAGTACACCTGCGCGGCGGCATCGATGCCGTAGGCGCGGTTGCCCAGGTAGATCTTGTTCACGTACAGCTCGAGGATCTCGTCCTTGGTCAGCTCGCGCTCGATCTGCAGGGCCAGCAGAATCTCGTTGGTCTTGCGCGAGAAGCTGCGCTCGCTGGTGAGGAAGAAGTTCTTCGCCACCTGCATGGTGATGGTACTGCCGCCGGTCTGGATATGGCCGGTTTTCACCAGCTGGGTCGCGGCGCGCATCAGGCTGCTGGGGTCGACACCATAGTGGTTGAGGAAATTGTCGTCCTCGGCCGACAGAAGCGCCTGGATGAATTGTGGGGGAATTTCCGCGAAGCGGATCGGCGAGCGGCGCATTTCGCCGAACTCGGCAATCAGCTTGCCGTCGCTGCTGTACACCCTGAGGGGGATCTGCAACTGGATGCTTCTGAGCGACTCGACCGAGGGCAGGCTGGGGCTAAGATACAGAAACGCACCGCTCACACCGAGTACGAGCGCGCAGATGACTGCGACGGAAGACCACCAGAAGAACTTCAGCAGACGTATCAAGGCTTTTCGGTGTCCAGGTTGGGAGTGGATTGCACGCAGGTCCGGCGGACCAAAAAACGCTGGGCATTATAAGCATTTTTTCGCCTCTCCGGGTTACCGGCCAGGCTGCCCGTCGCCTCGATGGGCCGGCGCGGCCTAGTGTTGACGCGGGGTTGGGGCAGGTAGCCGCGACAGATGGCGGCGACAGACAACAAGGATGCCACGATGCTAGGACGCTTCGGCAAGGATGCCGGTTCACTCGTGGGGGTGGAAATTGCCCCCGACTCCGTTCGGATTGTGCAACTGCAGCGGCGTAACCGGCGCTGCCGGGTGCTTGCCTCGGTACAAGAACCGTTCGAATCACCGGCTGGCGGTGACTGGGCGGCAGAGCCTGGCGCCGTGGCGGCTGCCTTGAGGCGCGCCTACCGACGCAGCGGCCTCAGGCAGCGCCGGGTCGCGCTGGCACTGCCGGGCAACCAGGTGATCTGCAAGCTGTGCCACCTGCCGGTTGAACAGGGCGGGTCAGAAATGGAGGCGCAGCTGCTGGCTGACGCCGAACGGCTGTTTCCATTTCCGCTGGAAGACCTGGCCCTGGATTTTCAGGTCCTGGGAGGCTCTCGCGTCCAGCCAGGCTGCGCCGAAGTGATGGTGGCTGCGTGTCGGCAGAGTGCACTGGCGCCACTTGAGGGCATCGTCGAAGAGGCCGGGTTGCAACTGGAGGCCGTGGAGGTCGACAGCATTGCCTTGGGGCGCATGCTGCCGCTGGGCAGGCACCAAAGCTCGGCGCTGCTGCGTATCGAGGCGCAAAGCACCACCCTTCATGGCTGGCAGTCGGGTCGGCCTCAGCAACGGCGTGAGCTGAACCTGGGGCTGTCGACGATAGCGGGGGCGCTGCCGGAGCGCCTGCTGGCCTTGCTCGCCGGTGGGCCTTTGCCCGATTGCCTGTTGATCGCCAGCCGTTCTCCGATCGAACCGGGCCAGTTGCAGAGCCTCGGCTCCCGGTTGAACCTGCCGTGTCGCCTGGTACCCGAGCTGGCGCGCGTGGAACACGTCGATGGCGCGATGATCCTGGCGTGCGCCCTGGCTCTCGGAGGGTTGCGCCGATGATGCGGCTGAACCTTCTGCCCTGGCGCGAACGGCAACGCCAGGCTGCGTTGCGGTCTTTCCGCAGGCGACTGGTCGCCGGCGCGCTGCTGGCCCTGTGTGGCGTGACGCTGGTCGACCAGCTGGCCCGCCAGCGCGGGCAGCAGCAGGCGCTGGCCAATATCCGCCACCAGGCGGCCCTTGAGGTGTTGGGCGAACAATTGCAGCCGCTGGCCGATGTGCGTGCGCAGCATGAGGCGCTACTGGCACGTGCGGTGGCGCTGGAAGGCCTGCGTGCCAACCAGGATGTGCTGGCCGGGGTGTTCGCTGACCTCGAGCGGGCGCTGCCAGTGGGTGTGCAACTGCTCGACCTCAGCCTGGAAGACGGCAGCCTGCAGATGACCGGGCTGGCCACGTCCGGTGCCGTGGTCGCGCAGTTCATGCGGGACCTGAGCCGCTCGAGTGCGCTGGTTGGTCTGGAGCTCAAGCGCATCAGGAGCCTGCCGGGCGGCGATGAATTCCTGCTGGGTGCGCGCGTTTCGGCGTTCTGGTCGTGAATGCTGCACAGGTGCTCGGCTGGCTGGCCATGGCCGAGCGCTCCAGCCGCTTCAGGCAGCTGGCGCCAGTGCTGATGGCCTTGGCGTTGTTCGGCCTGGGCTGCGCCATACGTCTCCCGGCAGCGCTGCAGCAGCAGGCGCAGGAGGAGGCCCGGCACGCCGAGTTGCACGAACAGCATTCAGCCGGCGCGCTGCAGCTGGCCGAGCTGGAGCAACTCCACGCGTCTGTGGCCATTGCCGAGCGACGCTTGCGGGAGGCGTACTGGCACCTGGCGGCCGGGGAGGGCATGAGCGACCTGCTCGAGCGCCTGGCAGCGTCGGGGCATGCGCATGGCTTGCTCATCGAGCGCTTCGATGTACATGAAGACGAACAACAGGCTGGCTTTCGCAAGGTACCGCTGGAGCTACAGGTGGTGGGGCGATACGCGGCTTTGCGCCAGTGGCTGGGCGACTGGTTGGGCCAGGCGCGTGTGCTGCGCAGCGGTGACCTGCAGCTGGCTGCAGCCGATGGCAAGCCTGGCCTGCTGCGCCTGCAGTTGCGGGTTGATGCCTATGAGGCGCTGGCGCCAGTGCCGGAGCCTGCGATGCTCGCGCTCATGCCGGCCAGGGGCGTGACGGCAGCGCCCCCGGTCGACCCGTTTGCGCCTGGGGCGACGCGATTGACGGGTAGCGGGTTGGCCGACGTGCCTTTGGCGCAACTGGAGATGGTCGGCAGCCTGTCGCGTGGGGCGGTACACGAAGCACTGCTGATGGCGGCCGGCAGGCTCTATCGCGTGCGCCCTGGGGACCGGGTCGGGCGTGACCAGGGGGTGGTGGCGAGGGTTGATCAAGCCCAGGTCGAAGTACGCGAACGGCTGTTCATGGCAGGGGTATGGCATGAGCGCACGGCGTTCATCACACTCGCAAAGCACCTGGGCAAGGAGGCCCCGGACGACGATGAAAACATTGATGAAATGGATGCTGGCAGCCCTGCTGCCGGTCCCGCTGGCGTCGGCGACGCCTTATCAGGGTGAACCACTGTCGCTGAACTTCCAGGATGTGGAAGTGCGCTCGGTGCTGCAGGTGCTGGCTGACTATGCCGGCGTCAACCTGGTCGCCAGCGATGCCGTGCAGGGTAGCGTCACCTTGCGCTTGCAGGACGTGCCATGGGACCAGGCGCTGGACCTGGTGCTGCGCAGCAAGGGCCTGGCCCGGCGCCAGGAGGGCAATGTGCTGCTGGTGGCGCCTGCGGCCGAGTTTGCCGCGCAGTCTGTCGATGCCCGTGTGGGCCAGGCGCTGGATGCGCAGTTGCAGCCGTTGCGCCGGGAGCTGTTGCCCATCCATCACGCCAAGGCTGGCGAACTGGCGGAGCTGCTGCTGGCGAGCCTGGCGGATGACGGCATCCTCACCGGTCGGGGCAGCCTCAGTGTCGACGAGCGCACCAATACGCTGGTGGTACACCTGCCGGCCGACCGCCTTGCCGAGCTGAGGCAACTGGTGGCGCAGTTGGACGTACCGGTGCGCCAGGTGGCGATCGAGGCGCGTATCGTCGAGGCCAACGTCGATTACGAAAAAAGCCTGGGGGTGCGCTGGGGTGGGCCGCTTTACGTTGAAGACCCGCTGCCGGGCAAGGACCTGTTCGTCGACCTCGGGGTGGAGCGGGTGGGCGGCAGTATCGGCCTGGGCCTGCTGCGTGGCGACGTGCTGCTCGACCTGGAGCTCAGTGCCATGGAAAAGAGCGGCAACGGCGAAATCATCTCGCAGCCCAAGGTAGTCACGGCCGACAAGGAAACCGCCAGGATCCTCAAGGGTACCGAGGTGCCGTATCAGGAAACCAGCAAGAGCGGCGCCACCTCGGTAGCGTTCCGCGAAGCCTCGTTGTCGCTGGAGGTGACCCCGCAGATCACCCCGGACAACAAGGTGATCATGACCGTCAGGGTGACCAAGGACGAGCCGGATTACGTCAATGCCTTGAACAACGTACCGCCGATCCGCAAGAACGAGGTCAATGCCAAGGTTCGCGTGGTGGACGGTGAAACGATCGTGATTGGTGGCGTGTACTCGACTTCGCAAAACAATGTGGTCGACAAGGTGCCATTTTTCGGCGATCTGCCGTATGTTGGGCGGCTGTTTCGACGCGATGCATTACAAGAGAAAAAATCCGAGCTGCTGGTCTTCCTGACTCCGCGTATCATGAGTGACCAGGCGATTGCTGTGAGTCGTTGATTCTGTGCGAAATTTGATACTTGTGGGGCCCATGGGCGCTGGTAAAAGCACCATCGGACGCCTATTGGCCAAAGAGCTGCGCCTGCTGTTCAAGGATTCCGACAAGGAAATCGAACTGCGATGCGGCGCCAACATCCCGTGGATTTTCGACAAGGAAGGCGAGCCGGGTTTCCGTGACCGCGAGCAGGCGATGATCGCCGAGCTGTGCGCACTCGACGGCGTGGTCCTGGCGACCGGCGGTGGCGCGGTAATGCGCGAAGCCAACCGCCAGGCCCTGCACCAGGGTGGCCGGGTGATCTACCTGCATGCTTCGGTGGAACAGCAGGTTGGCCGCACCGCGCGTGATCGTAATCGCCCCCTGCTGCGCACCGCCAATCCCGAGGCGACCTTGCGCGCCCTGCTGGAAACCCGCGACCCGCTCTACCGCGAGATCGCCGACCTGGTGGTGGAAACCGACGAGCGGCCGCCACGCATGGTGGTGATCGATATTCTCGAGCGCTTGCAGCAGTTGCCGCCCCGTTAGCCCGGGACTATTCTCGGCCACCAGCGCCGAGGCGAGGTTCAACGTTACCGCGCGGGTGCCTGAACGGCGCCGCGCCCAAGTACATTGTGGGGATACATGCAGACACTAAAGGTCGACCTGGGCGAGCGTAGCTACCCGATCTACATTGGCGAAGGCCTGCTGGACCAGCCCGAGCTGCTGGCGCCGCACATCGCCGGGCGGCAGGTTGCCATCGTTTCCAACGAGACCGTCGCGCCTCTGTATCTCGAACGCCTGAGCAAGACCCTGGGTGCCTATTCGGTGCTGCCGGTGGTATTGCCCGATGGCGAAGCCCACAAGAACTGGGAAACCCTGCAACTGATCTTCGATGGCCTGCTGACTGCACGGCACGACCGCCGCACCACCGTGGTCGCCCTGGGTGGCGGCGTGATCGGTGATATGGCCGGCTTCGCTGCCGCCTGTTATCAGCGCGGCGTCGACTTCATCCAGGTGCCGACAACCCTGCTGTCCCAGGTCGACTCTTCGGTCGGCGGCAAGACCGGCATCAACCACCCGCTGGGCAAGAACATGGTCGGTGCCTTCTACCAGCCCAATGCGGTGCTGATCGACACCACCAGCCTCAAGACCCTGCCGGCGCGCGAGCTGTCCGCAGGCCTGGCCGAAGTGATCAAGTACGGCCTGATCTGCGACAAGCCGTTCCTCGCCTGGCTCGAGGACAATATGCAGGCGCTGCGTGCCCTCGACCCGGTGGCGCTGACCGAAGCCATCCGCCGCTCCTGCGCGGCCAAGGCCGCGGTGGTGGGTGCCGACGAGCGCGAGTCTGGCGTACGCGCCACGCTGAACCTGGGGCATACCTTCGGGCATGCCATCGAGACCCACATGGGTTACGGCGTGTGGCTGCACGGCGAAGCCGTGGCGGCGGGCACGGTGATGGCCCTGGAGATGTCCATGCGCCTTGGCTGGATCGACCAGGCCGAGCGCGATCGCGGAATCCGCCTGTTGCAGGACGCAGGTTTGCCGGTGGTGCCACCACAGGAAATGACCCCGGCGCATTTCATGGAGCACATGGCGGTCGACAAGAAGGTGCTCGACGGCCGTCTGCGTCTGGTGCTGCTGCGCCAGATGGGCGAGGCCGTGGTGACCGACGACTATCCGAAAGAGATTCTACAGGCCACGTTGTCGGCGGATTACCGCGCGATCGTGGCCCAGCTTTGAGGTTGTGACAGCGCAATGACCAGTTTGCATGCCGATGAGGCCTTTCTCGACCATTACCAGTTGAGCCACGATCCGTTCGCGCCCCGCGTGCCCGGCTTCAAGTTCTTCCCGGCCCAGCGCAAGCCCGTGCTCGGCCAACTGCACCACCTGGCGCGCTACAGCCAGCTGATGCTGGTTGTCACCGGCCCGCTGGGCAGCGGCAAGACCCTGCTGCGCCAGGCCCTGGTGGCCAGTACCAACAAG
This sequence comes from Pseudomonas sp. B8(2017), assembly GCF_002113575.1. NCBI lineage: Bacteria > Pseudomonadati > Pseudomonadota > Gammaproteobacteria > Pseudomonadales > Pseudomonadaceae > Pseudomonas > Pseudomonas sp. B8(2017). The sequence continues at coordinate 356,611 of NZ_NEIO01000001.1, forward strand.
CAGGCGGTGCAGAGCGTGGTGGTGTCCGCCCGTGGCGCCAGCGATGCCGCCAGCGTACTCGGCCAGGTCGCGCAGAGCCTGGATGTGGCCGAGGCCGAAATGCAGGCGATCCTGGCCAAGGTGGTGCAACTGGCACTGACCGGCCAGGAAGTGTACTTGCTGGTGGACGATGCGGAACAACTCGACGAGTCGGCACTCCAAGCGTTGCTGGAATTGGCGGCGGGTGTACCGGAAGGGCGCCCGCATGTGTTCCTGTTCGGTGAGCCGTCGCTGATTGCCGGGCTGGACGAGATCAATGTCGAGGAAGAACGCTTCCACATCATCGAACTCGCCCCCTACAGTGAAGAAGAAACCCGCGAGTACCTGGAGCAGCGCCTGGAAGGTGCTGGCCGGGGCATCGAGGTGTTCAGCCGTGAACAGATCGTCGATATCCATGAAAACTCCGACGGCTGGCCTGGCAACATCAACCAGGTCGCCCGTGACACTTTGATCGAAGCCATGATCGCCAGCCGTTCGACGGCCAAGCGACCATCCATGGGGTTCAAGATGCCTAAAAAACATGTGCTCGCGCTGTCCGCTGTGGTTGTGGTCGCCGTTGCGGCCGCGGTGTTGATGCCGAAGAAAGGTGACAAGGCGCCTGCCGAAGCGCCGGCCGCCCAGGCCCAGTTGCCGCTTGGCGAGGGCCAGGCCAATGGTGGCAACCCAGCCATCGAGTTCTCGGGTTCGTCCCAGCCGATGCCGCTGCCGCTGGTTGGCCAGTCGCAGCCGGTGATGCGCGAGCCGCTGGCCCAGGCGGCGGGCATGGGTGAGGGTGAAGAGGGTAGCCCGGCCGGTGATACCGCCCTGCAGCCAGGCAACCCGCCGCCAACCGTGACCACCATCGCACCGCCGCAAGGTGTGCCGGCGGGCCCGGCACCGGTACCTGCCCAGCCTGTAGTCACGGCGCCGGCCCAGCCGGTACAGCCGCAACCGCAGCCGGTTGCGCCTGCGCCAAAACCTGTCGCAACCCAGCCTGCCAAGCCGGTTGCGCCAGCCAAGCCTGCACCAGCACCGACCCAGGTCGCCGTGGCCAAGCCGGCCGCCAAGCCTGTCGAGAAGCCGGCAGCCGGTGGCAGCGGCAACAGCGGCTGGTACGCCGGGCAGAAACCGGGCAATTACGTGGTGCAGATCCTGGGTACCAGCTCCGAGGCTTCGGCCCAGGCGTTCGTCAAGGCCCAGGGTGGCGACTATCGCTACTTCAAGAAAAACCTGCAGGGCAAGCCGCTGTACGTAGTCACTTACGGCAACTTCGCCAACCGCGACGCAGCGGTTGCGGCAATCAAGAACTTGCCAGCGAAGGTCCAGGCTGGTAAACCTTGGCCACGTACCGTCGCCAGCGTCCAACAAGAGCTGGCCTCGGCCCGCTGATACCTTCCGGGCGGCACCACCCCGCCGCCCAGTTGCTGAGCGATTACTGACTTTCGAATAGCCTGCTGCGTTGTCACGCGGCAGGCTTTTCTGTCCCAGACTGCCGGCCACAAGCCTTACTTGCAGTCATGGCTGAAACGCTTCAGACTCGAGCCAAGCCGCTATCACGGCGCATGGCGCAAAAACATTCAAAATTGCGACATAAATTTTCAATGGTGAGACATGAAAATTTGTGGGCATCGCTGTCGCTGTGCAACAATGGTTTTCCATGGCCACCGCAAAAAAGCTGGCGTTTGATCGGCGTGGATGGTAAGTGGTTGTTAAAAAAGAGATTTACCTCCGTTGAGAGGTGAACCTGGTGAGAATGTGTCTATGAAAACAGGTCTGTACCATCCCGAAGAATTCAAGGACAACTGTGGTTTTGGCCTGATCGCCCATATGACGGGCGAACCGAGCCACCACCTTCTGCAAACCGCCATGCAGGCACTGACCTGCATGACCCACCGCGGCGGTATCAACGCCGACGGCAAGACCGGTGACGGTTGCGGTCTGCTCATGCAGAAGCCCGATCAATTCCTGCGTGCCGTGGCCCAGGAGCACTTCGCTGTCGAGCTGCCCAAGCAGTACGCCGTCGGCATGGTGTTCTTCAACCAGGACCCGGTCAAAGCCGAAGCCGCCCGCGCCAACATGGACCGCGAAATCCTCGCTGCTGGCCTGAAGCTGGTCGGCTGGCGCAAGGTGCCGATCGATACCAGCGTGCTCGGCCGCCTGGCCCTTGAGCGCCTGCCGCAGATCGAGCAGGTGTTCATCGGCGGTGAAGGCCTGAGCGACCAGGAATTCGCCATCAAGCTGTTCAGTGCCCGTCGCCGTTCGTCCGTGGCCAACGCCCACGACGCCGACCACTACATCTGCAGCTTCTCGCACAAGACCATCATCTACAAAGGCCTGATGATGCCGCGCGATCTCGCGGCCTTCTACCCAGACCTGGGTGACGAGCGCCTGCAAACCGCGATCTGCGTGTTCCACCAGCGCTTCTCCACCAACACCCTGCCGAAATGGCCGCTGGCGCAGCCGTTCCGCTTCCTCGCCCACAACGGCGAGATCAACACCATCACCGGCAACCGCAACTGGGCCATGGCTCGTCGCACCAAGTTCGCCAACGACCTGATCCCCGACCTCGACGAGCTCGGCCCGCTGGTCAACCGCGTCGGTTCCGACTCCTCGAGCATGGACAACATGCTGGAGCTGATGGTCACTGGCGGCATCGACCTGTTCCGTGGCGTGCGCATGCTGGTACCGCCAGCCTGGCAGAACGTCGAGACCATGGACGCCGACCTGCGCGCCTTCTACGAATACAACTCCATGCACATGGAACCGTGGGATGGCCCGGCCGGTATCGTAATGACCGAAGGCCGCCATGCGGTGTGCCTGCTCGACCGTAACGGCCTGCGCCCGGCGCGCTGGGTGACCACCAAGAACGGCTACATCACCCTGGCGTCGGAAATCGGCGTATGGGACTACAAGCCCGAGGACGTCATCGCCAAGGGCCGCGTCGGCCCGGGCCAGATCTTCGCCGTGGACACCGAAACCGGCCAGATCCTCGACACCGACGCCATCGACAACCGTCTGAAGTCGCGCCACCCGTACAAGCGCTGGCTGCGTCAGCACGCCACGCGCATCCAGGCGACACTGACCGATGACCAGGGCGTGGCCAGCTACGACGCTGACCAGCTCAAGCAGTACATGAAAATGTTCCAGGTCACCTTCGAAGAGCGTGACCAGGTGCTGCGCCCGCTCGGCGAGCAGGGCCAGGAAGCGGTCGGTTCGATGGGTGACGACACGCCAATGGCCGTGCTGTCGCAGCGCGTGCGTTCGCCGTACGACTTCTTCCGCCAGCAGTTCGCCCAGGTGACCAACCCGCCGATCGACCCGCTGCGCGAAGCGATCGTCATGTCCCTGGAAATCTGCCTGGGTGCCGAGCGCAACATCTTCCAGGAATCCCCGGAGCACGCTTCGCGGGTAATCCTCAGCTCGCCGGTCATCTCGCCCGCCAAGTGGCGTTCGCTGATGAACCTGGAGCGCGAAGGCTTCGACCGCCAGCTGATCGACCTCAACTATGAAGAGAGCGTCGGCCTGGAAGCGGCCATCCGCAACATCGCCGACCAGGCTGAAGAAGCCGTGCGCGCTGGCAAGACCCAGCTGGTTCTGAGCGACCGCTACATTGCCCCGGGCAAGCTGCCGGTGCACGCCTCGCTGGCCGTTGGTGCGGTGCACCACCGCCTGACCGAGCAGGGCCTGCGTTGCGACAGCAACATCCTGGTGGAAACCGCCACCGCCCGCGACCCGCACCACTTCGCCGTGCTGCTGGGCTTCGGTGCCTCGGCCGTTTACCCGTACCTGGCCTATGAAGTGCTGGCTGACCTGATCCGTACCGGCGAAGTGCTGGGCGACCTGGACGAAGTCTTCAAGTACTACCGCAAGGGCATCTCCAAGGGCCTGCTGAAGATCCTGTCGAAGATGGGTATCTCCACCATCGCCTCGTACCGTGGCGCGCAGCTGTTCGAAGCCATCGGCCTGGCCGAGGAAGTGGTGGGCCTGAGCTTCAAGGGCGTTTCCAGCCGCATCAAGGGTGCGCGTTTCGCAGACCTGGAAAGCGACCAGAAGCTGCTGGCAGCCGAAGCCTGGAGCGCGCGCAAGCCGATCCAGCAAGGCGGCCTGCTGAAGTTCGTCCACGGTGGCGAATACCACGCCTACAACCCGGACGTGGTCAACACCCTGCAGGCCGCCGTGCAGCAGGGCGACTACGCCAAGTTCAAGGAATACACCACGCTGGTCGACCAGCGCCCGGTGTCGATGATCCGCGACCTGCTGAAGGTGAAAGTGGCCGACCAGCCGCTGCCGCTGGAGCAGATCGAGCCGCTGGAGGCGATCCTCAAGCGCTTCGACTCCGCCGGTATCTCGCTGGGTGCACTGTCGCCAGAGGCCCACGAAGCGCTGGCCGAGGCGATGAACCGCCTGGGCGCGCGTTCCAACTCTGGCGAGGGCGGTGAAGACCCGTCGCGCTACGGCACCATCAAGAGCTCGAAGATCAAGCAGGTGGCCACCGGCCGCTTTGGCGTGACCCCGGAGTACCTGGTCAACGCCGAAGTGCTGCAGATCAAGGTTGCCCAGGGCGCCAAGCCCGGTGAAGGCGGCCAGCTGCCAGGCGGCAAGGTCAACGGCCTGATCGCCAAGCTGCGTTACGCGGTACCGGGCGTGACCCTGATCTCGCCGCCGCCGCACCACGACATCTACTCGATCGAAGACCTGGCCCAGCTGATCTACGACCTCAAGCAGGTCAACCCGCAGGCCCTGGTTTCGGTCAAGCTGGTGGCAGAAGCTGGCGTCGGCACCATCGCCGCCGGTGTGGCCAAGGCCTATGCCGACCTGATCACCATCTCCGGCTACGACGGTGGTACCGGTGCTTCGCCGCTGACCTCGATCAAGTACGCCGGCGCCCCATGGGAGCTGGGCCTGGCCGAGACCCACCAGACCCTGCGCGGCAACGACCTGCGCGGCAAGGTACGGGTACAGACCGACGGTGGCCTGAAGACCGGCCTGGACGTGATCAAGGCAGCCATCCTCGGCGCCGAAAGCTTCGGCTTCGGTACCGCGCCGATGATCGCCCTGGGCTGCAAGTACCTGCGAATCTGCCACCTGAACAACTGCGCCACCGGCGTGGCCACCCAGAACGACAAGCTGCGCAAGGACCACTACATCGGCACCGTCGACATGGTGATCAACTTCTTCACCTTCGTCGCCGAAGAAACCCGTGAGTGGCTGGCCAAGCTGGGCGTGCGCAGCCTCGGCGAGCTGATCGGCCGTACCGACCTGCTCGACGTGCTGCCAGGCGACACCGAGCGCCAGCAGTACCTGGACCTGTCGCCGCTGCTGGGCAGCTCGCACATCCCGGCTGACAAGCCGCAGTTCTGCGAAGTCGACAAGAACCCGCCGTTCGACCAGGGCGAGCTGGCCGAGAAGATGGTGGAAATGGCCATGCCGGCCATCCGCGACCAGGCCGGTGGCGAGTTCAGCCTCGACATCTGCAACTGCGACCGCTCCATCGGTGCGCGCGTGTCGGGCGAAATCGCCCGCCTGCATGGCAACCAGGGCATGGCCGCGGCGCCGATCACCTTCCGCTTCAAGGGTACTGCGGGCCAGAGCTTCGGCGTGTGGAACGCCGGTGGCCTGAACCTGCACCTGGAAGGCGACGCCAACGACTACGTCGGCAAGGGCATGACCGGTGGCAAGGTCACCATCGTGCCGCCAGCCGGCAGCCCGTTCGAAACCCAGCACAGCGCCATCGTGGGCAACACCTGCCTGTACGGCGCCACCGGCGGCAAGCTGTTCGCCGCCGGTACTGCTGGCGAGCGCTTCGCTGTACGTAACTCCGGCGCCCACGCTGTTGTCGAGGGCACTGGCGATCACTGCTGTGAATACATGACCGGCGGCTTTGTCTGCGTGCTGGGCAAGACCGGTTACAACTTCGGTTCTGGCATGACTGGCGGCTTCGCCTACGTGCTCGACATGGACAATACCTTCGTCGACAAGCTCAACCATGAGCTGGTGGAAATCCAGCGTATCAGTGGTGAAGCGATGGAGGCCTACCGCAGCCACCTGGCGCGGGTCCTTGCCGAGTACGTGGAAGAGACCGGCAGCGAGTGGGGGCGTGAGCTCTCGGAGAACCTGGACGATTACGTGCGGCGCTTCTGGCTGGTCAAGCCGAAGGCAGCCAACCTGAAGCAACTGCTGTCCAGCACCCGTGCCAACCCGCAGTAACAACAGCTGCAAGTGACGGCCCCGTGCGCGGGGCCTGTCGTGCTCAAGTGATCGTCTTGCAGCTTGCAGCCTGAGGCTGGCAACTGCGGTAAAGAGGTTTTGAAAAATGGCTGAACGTCTGAACAACGACTTCCAGTTCATCGAAGTGGGCCGCAAGGACCCGAAGAAAAAGCTGCTGCGCCAGCGCAAGAAGGAGTTCGTGGAAATCTACGAGCCGTTCAAGCCGCAGCAGTCCGTGGAGCAGGCGCACCGCTGCCTGGGCTGCGGTAACCCCTATTGCGAATGGAAGTGCCCGGTACACAACTTCATCCCCAACTGGTTGAAGCTGGTTTCCGAAGGCAACATCCTGGCCGCGGCGGAACTGTCGCACCAGACCAACACCCTGCCGGAAGTGTGCGGCCGCGTATGCCCGCAGGACCGCCTGTGCGAGGGTGCCTGCACCCTGAACGACGGCTTCGGTGCGGTGACCATCGGCTCGGTGGAGAAGTACATCACCGACACCGCCTTCGCCATGGGCTGGCGCCCGGACATGTCCAAGGTCAAGCCAACCGGCAAGCGCGTCGCCATCATCGGTGCCGGCCCGGCCGGCCTGGGCTGTGCCGACGTGCTGGTACGTGCCGGCGTGACCCCGGTGGTATTCGACCGCAACCCGGAAATCGGCGGCCTGCTGACCTTCGGTATTCCCGAGTTCAAGCTGGAAAAGACCGTGCTCAGCAACCGCCGTGAAGTGTTCACCGGCATGGGCATCGAGTTCCGCCTGAACACCGAGGTGGGCAAGGACGTGACCATGGAGCAACTGCTCGCCGAATACGACGCAGTGTTCATGGGCATGGGTACCTACACCTACATGAAGGGCGGCTTCCCGGGCGAGGACCTGCCGGGCGTGCATGACGCGCTGGACTTCCTGATCGCCAACGTCAACCGCAACCTGGGCTTCGAGAAGTCGCCGGAAGACTTCGTCGACATGCAGGGCAAGAAGGTGGTGGTACTGGGCGGTGGTGACACCGCGATGGACTGCAACCGCACCTCGATCCGCCAGGGCGCCAAGTCGGTGACCTGCGCCTATCGCCGTGACGAGGCCAACATGCCGGGTTCGCGTCGTGAGGTGAAAAACGCCAAGGAAGAGGGCGTGAAGTTCCTCTACAACCGCCAGCCTATCGCCATTGTCGGCGAGGACAAGGTCGAAGGCGTGAAGGTGGTCGAGACTCGTCTCGGCGAGCCGGATGCCCGTGGCCGCCGCAGCCCGGAGCCGATCCCGGGGTCTGAAGAGATCCTGCCGGCCGATGCCGTGGTCATTGCCTTCGGCTTCCGCCCAAGCCCGGCGCCGTGGTTCGAGCAGCATGGCATCCAGCTGGACAGCCAGGGCCGCGTGGTGGCACCGGAGAAGGGCAAGTTCAAGCACCAGACCAGCAACCCGAAAGTGTTTGCCGGTGGCGACATGGTGCGTGGGTCGGACCTGGTGGTGACGGCCATCTTCGAAGGGCGTACTGCTGCTGAAGGTATCCTGGACTACCTGGAAGTCTGAGGCTGCCTGTGCTGGCCTCATCGCCGGCAAGCCAGCTCCCACAAGGGCTGCGGCTCACCCTGTGGGAGCTGGCTTGCCGGCGATAGGGCCATCGGCAGCCCCATCATTAGGATTTTGTATACAAAATCTATTGATCCAGGACATACCTATAGAGAAAAGGCACGGCAAACGGCCGTGCCTTTTCTTTGTGCGTCTGAGAAAATGCCCGCACTATTTTTCCGGATGCCGACATGACTGCCCTGAAGAACGATCGTTTCCTGCGTGCACTGCTCAAGCAACCCGTAGACGTCACCCCGGTGTGGATGATGCGCCAGGCCGGCCGCTACCTGCCGGAGTACCGCGCCAGCCGCGCCAAGGCCGGTGACTTCATGAGCCTGTGCATGAACCCGCAGTTCGCCTGCGAGGTCACCCTGCAGCCGCTGGACCGCTACCCGCTGGACGCGGCGATCCTGTTCTCGGACATCCTCACCATCCCCGATGCCATGGGCCTGGGCCTGTACTTCGAAAGCGGCGAAGGCCCGCGTTTCAAGAAGGTCATCAGCACCCCGGCCGACATCGAAGCGCTGCCGATCCCCGACCCGCAGAAAGACCTTGGCTACGTGATGGACGCGGTCAGCACCATCCGCCGCGAGCTCAACGGCCGCGTGCCGCTGATCGGCTTCTCCGGCAGCCCGTGGACCCTGGCCACCTACATGGTCGAAGGCGGCTCGTCGAAGGACTTCCGCAAGACCAAGGCCATGGCCTACGACAACCCGCAGGCACTGCACCTGCTGCTGGACAAGCTGGCCCAGTCGGTCACCAGCTACCTCAACGGCCAGATCCTCGCTGGTGCCCAGGCCGTGCAGATTTTCGACACCTGGGGCGGCAACCTGTCGGCGGCGGCTTACCAGGAGTTCTCCCTGGCCTACATGCGCAAGATCGTCAGCGGCCTGATCCGCGAGCACGAAGGGCGTAAGGTGCCGGTGATCCTGTTCACCAAGAACGGCGGCCTGTGGCTGGAAAGCATCGCCGAAGCCGGCGCCGACGCGCTGGGCCTGGACTGGACCTGCGAGATCGGCGATGCCCGCCGCCGCGTGGGTGACAAGGTTGCGCTGCAGGGCAACATGGACCCGACCGTGCTGTACGCCAAGCCCGAGGCAATCCGCAAGGAAGTGGCGCGCATCCTGGCCAGCTATGGCCACGGCACAGGCCATGTGTTCAACCTGGGCCACGGCATCACGCCGGAAGTCGACCCGGAGCACGCCGGCGTGTTCATCAACGCCGTTCATGAGCTGTCGGCGCAATACCATCAGTGAATTGATCTCTGAACACGAAAGCCCGGCCATGAGCCGGGCTTTTTGTTGCATTAAGTTTTAATTCAGCGATCGTCGTTAATCTGGTCCCATCGAAACCGAAACAGGACCTGATCCTCATGAAAGCACGCTATCTTGCGTTGATCCTCGCCCCCTTGTTCAGCACTGCTGCCTTGGCTGCCGGTTATACCGGCCCCGGCGCCCAGTCGGTCACCACCGTAGCTGCGGCCAACGATGCTGCCGACGACACCCCAGTGGTACTGCAAGGCTTCGTGACCAAGAAGATCAACAACGACGACAAGTACGAGTTCAAGGACAACACCGGCACCATCACCGTGGAAATCGATGATGAAGACCTGCCGCCGACGCCGTTCAACGACAAGACCAAGGTCAAGCTGACCGGTGAGGTGGAGAAGCACCTGATGAGCCGGGAGGTGGATGTGGATATGGTCGAGATCATCAACTGATCTGAGATTTTGGGGCTGCTTTGCAGCCCATCGCGACACAAGGCCGCTCCTACAGGGATTCGCGTTCCGCTGTAGGAGCGGCCTTGTGTCGCGATGGGGTTCAGCTCGATTTAGGTGGCAGCTTGCTCAGGTGCAGTGCCACCAGCAACGCCACCGCCAGCAGGCTGCCAATGAACAGCCCGATGCCATTCCAGCCCCACTGGTGCCAGAACACCCCGCCCGCCGTACCGGCCACGCTCGACCCGGCGTAATAGCTGAACAGGTACAGCGACGACGCCTGTCCCTTGGCCTTCAAAGCCCTGCGGCCGATCCAGCTGCTGGCCACCGAGTGCGCGCCAAAAAAGCCGAAGGTGAACACCAGCATACCGACGATAACCATCACCAGCGGGCTGGCCAGGGTCATCAGCAAGCCGCCCGCCATCACCACGATACTGGCCCAGAACACCTTGCGCCGGCCCAGTTTGTCAGCCAGTGCGCCGACCTGCGCCGAGCTGTAGATGCCAGACAGGTACACCACTGACAGCAAGCCGACCAGCGCCTGGTTCATGTGATAGGGCTCGGCCAGCAGGCGGTAGCCGATGTAGTTGAACAGGGTGACGAAGGCGCCCATCAGCAGGAAGGCTTCGAGGAACAGCCAGGGCAGGCCGGCATCCCTGAAGTGCATGACGAAGCCATCCAGCAGGCTGCGTGGGTTCATCGCCTGCGGGCGGAAATTGCGCGATTCGGGCAGCACCTTCCAGAACACCAGCGCCGCCACCAAGGCCAGGCCGCCGATGGTCAGCATCGCCGTGTGCCAGCTGACGAAGTCGATCAGCACGCCGGTGATCAGGCGCCCGCTCATGCCGCCAATGGCGTTGCCGCCGATGTACAGGCCCATGGCCAGGCCGATGTGCTGCGGGTGGATCTCTTCGCTCAGGTAGGTCATCGCCACCGCCGCCAGGCCGCTCAGCGACAGGCCGACCAGGGCGCGGGTGGCCAGTACCAGCTCCCAGCTCGGCATCACCGCGCTGGCCAGGGTGGAAAGGGCGGCGCAGACCAGGGCAAACACCATCACCGGCTTGCGCCCGATGCGGTCGGAGATAGGGCCGGTGATCAGCAGGCCGAACGCCAGCATGGCTGTGGAGACCGACAGCACCAGGCTGCTCTGCGCCGCATTGATGGCAAATTCCTTCGACAGCAACGGCATCATCGGCTGCACGCAGTACAGCAGGGCGAAGGTGGCGAAGCCGCCGCTGAATAGCGCCAGCACGGTCTTCATGAAAGCGGGGGTGCCTTTTTCGATCCACATTTCGTTCAGCGGGGCAGGTTCGGGTTCGGCGGGAAGGGGAGCTACAGCAGTTTTCACGGGGGGTACCTCTGGCGCAATGAAAAAAGCATATAGCTGGCTAATGATTAGATCCAATATATTGTTCGACCTATTTGAGATGTTCTACGACCTGTTCGGAGCTGATCATGGAACTGCGCCATCTGCGTTACTTCATCGCCGTGGCCGAAGAGCTGCATTTTGGCCGCGCCGCCCAGCAGCTGGGCATTTCGCAGCCACCCTTGAGTCAGCAGATCCAGGCGCTGGAGCAGGAACTGGGGGCCCGTCTGTTCGAGCGTACCAACCGTCGGGTCGAGCTGAGCGAGGCGGGGCGGTTGTTCCTCGAGGAAGCCCGCCAGGTGCTGGCGCAGGTGGAAAAGGCCGCCGATGTCGCCCGGCGTGCGCAGTTGGGGGAGCTGGGGGAGATGAAGATCGGCTTTACCTCCTCGGCACCGTTCACCTCGAAGATCCCCAAGGCCATCCACGCGTTTCGCCAGCGCTTCCCGGCGGTGCACCTGAACCTCAAGGAAATGAGCAGTCGCGACGTGGCAGAAGGGGTGTTCGACGAGTCCATCGAGGTCGGGCTGATGCGGCCGATGCCGCTGCCGGAAGGGCTGGTGGCCACCGAGTTGTTTCGCGAGCCGCTGGTGGCAGTGATAAATGCCTCGCATCCATTGGCCGAAGGCACGGAGCATGGCCTGCACATGGCCGCGCTGGCCAATGAGCCGTTCGTGTTCTTCCCGCGCAGCTATGGCAGCGGGTTGCACGCACAGTTGCTGAGCCTGGCGCGCCAGGCGGGTTTCAGCCCGCATTTTGCCCAGGAGGCGGGGGAGGCGATGACCATCATCGGGCTGGTATCGGCAGGGCTTGGGGTATCGGTGCTGCCGGCGTCGTTCCAGCGCATGCGCATCGAGGGGGTGGTCTATCGCACGCTGCTGGATGAAGGGGCGATGTCGGCGGTGTGGCTGGTGCAGCGCGAGCATGGTGGGTCGGCGATGGCACGGGCATTTGCCGAGTTGCTCACAGGGCAGGTGGCTGGCGGGGGCAGTGTAGTTGCCTGATCGGGCCCCGATCGCCGGCAAGCCAGCTCCCACAGGGGACGCGCTTGGCTTGCCGGCGATAGGGCCAGGGCAGGCAGCACAAGGCTGTTGTTCCGGGCAAATGGCACTGGTCATTGCCGCAGCGGCGCCACATACTCGGGCATTCGTTGATACACGGAGGTCAATCATGCGGCGCGTGGTGTTCAATCAGAAAGGTGGTGTGGGCAAGTCGAGCATCGCTTGCAACCTGGCGGCGGTGAGCGCCAGCGAAGGTTATCGGACCCTGCTGATCGACCTGGATGCCCAGGCCAACTCGACCCAGTACCTGACTGGCCTGACCGGCGACGATATCCCCATGGGCATCGCCGACTTCTTCAAGCAAAGCCTGTCCAGCGGGCCGTTCAGCAAGAAGAACCAGGTCGATATCTACGAAACCCCGTTCGACAACCTGCACGTGGTCACCGCCACGGCCGAGCTGGCCGATCTGCAACCGAAGCTTGAGGCGAAGCACAAGATCAACAAGCTGCGTAAGTTGCTCGACGAACTGGACGAGGACTACGAGCGCATTTACATCGATACCCCGCCAGCGCTGAACTTCTATGCGGTTTCCGCACTGATCGCCGCCGATCGCGTGCTGATTCCTTTCGACTGCGACAGCTTCTCACGCCAGGCCCTGTATGGCCTGCTGGCCGAGATCGAAGAACTCAAGGAAGACCACAACGAAGACTTGGTGGTCGAAGGCATTGTGGTCAACCAGTTCCAGTCCCGCGCCAGCTTGCCACAGCAGATGCTCGACGAGCTGCTGGCCGAAGGGCTCCCGGTGCTACCGGTGTACCTGGGCAGCTCGGTGAAGATGCGTGAGTCGCACCATGCCAGCCTTCCGCTGATTCACCTGGAGCCCAGGCACAAGCTGACCCAGCAGTTTGTCGAGTTGCATTCGCTGCTCGAAGAGAACGCTTAGACCCCCTGGCTACGCAACCACTCCAGCAACGACTGGAGTGGAAACGCCCCGGCCTGACGGCTGACTTCACGGCCATTCTTGAACAGCAGCAGGCTGGGGATCGAGCGGATGCCCAGTTGCCCGGCCAGGTTGCGGTTGGCTTCGCTGTCGAGCTTGGCCAGGCGGCAGCGGCCGGCCAGTTGGCGGGCGGCCTGTTCGAAGGTGGGGGCGAAGGATTTGCACGGACCGCACCAATCCGCCCAGATGTCGACCAGCAGTGGCAGGTCGCCTTTGATCTGGCTGGCGTAGCTGGCTTCGGTGAGTTCGAAGGGGGTGCTCAGCAGCACGTCCTGTTTGCAGCGGCCGCATTTCGGCGCGTCGCCCAGGCGCTCGGCGGGCAGGCGGTTGAGGCCGTTGCAGTGGGGGCAGGGGATTACCAGTGGGTCGGACATATCAATTCCTTGTGTTGTTTGTTCGGGCGCTATCGCCGGCAAGCCAGCTCCCACAGGTACGGCGCAAGCCTTGGGTTGAGCGCCGTACCTGTGGGAGCGGGTTTACCCGCGAACACCGGCGTAGCCGGTGCCATCCAGCGCGTCGCATTCTTCGCGGGTGAACCCGCTCCCACAGGGTTCGGAGTTGGTCAGGAGGAGCAGCTGATTTCCAGGTGCTTGCCCCATTCCGGCGGGCGTTCGGCATAGCCCTGCATCCCGGCCTGCTCCTCGAACGGGCGGCTCAGCACCTCATGCAGCTGTCGCACTTCACTGTAATCCCCCGCTTCGGCTGCTTCGATGGCTTTCTGTGCCAGGTAGTTGCGCAGCACGTACAGCGGGTTCACCGCATGCATGCGCTCACGCCGCCCTTCGGCATTATCCGCTTCGCGCTCGCAGCGGGCCAGGTAGTCCGCCCCCCAGGCATCGAAACCGGCCAGGTCGATGAAGTCGTCACGCACTACCTTCAGCGCCTCGGCCACGGGCTGATCGCCCAGCTTGCGGAAGAACAGGTTGTAGTCCACACCACCGCTCTGCATGCGCTGCAGCAGGCGCTCGACCAATGCCATGTCGTCCTCTTCCGCGGTGGTCAGGCCCAGGCGCCGGCGCATCAGGTCCAGGTAGTGTGCCTGGTACAGCGGCAGGAACAGGCCCAACGCCTCCTTGAGCGGTTCGACTTCGATCACCGTGGTCAGCGCCTGGGCCAGCGCACTGAGGTTCCAGTGGGCGATCGGTACCTGGTTGGCGTAGCTGTAGCGGCCACGGTCGTCGGAGTGGTTGCAGATGAAGTTGGCGTCGAAGTCGTCGAGGAAGGCGTACGGGCCGAAGTCGAAGGTGATGCCGAGGATCGACATGTTGTCGGTGTTCATTACCCCGTGGCAGAAGCCATAGGCCTGCCAGCGTGCGATCAGCTCGGCATTGCGCTCGACGATGGTGCGGAACATGGCCAGATAAGGCTGCTCGGCATCGCGGCATTCGGGGTAGTGCTGCTCCAGCACGTGGTCGATGAGCACGCGCTGCTGTTCTGGCTGCCTGGTGTAGTAGAAGTATTCGAAATGCCCGAAACGCACATGGCTCTGCGCCAGGCGGGTGAGCATGGCCGCGCTTTCGCGGGTTTCGCGCCACACCGGGGTGCTCGAGCCGATCACGCACAGTGCCCGGCTGCTGGGAATGCCCAGGGCGTGCAGGGCCTCGGAGGCGAGGAACTCGCGGATCGAGGAACGCAGCACGGCGCGGCCGTCGCCCATGCGCGAGTAGGGCGTCTGCCCGGCACCCTTGAGGTGCAGGTCCCAGTGCTCGCCCTGGTCATTCAGCACTTCGGCCAGCAGCAGGCCGCGGCCATCACCCAGGCGCGGGTTGTAGGAGCCGAACTGATGGCCGGAATAGACCATCGCCCGCGGGTCGGCCTCCTCCCATAGCTTGTGGCCGCTGAACAGCTCGGCGAAAACCGGCAGCTCTGCCTGGGCCGGGTCGAGGTCGAGCAGCGCCATGGCCGACTCGCTCGCTACCACCAGGCGTGGGTCTGCGATGGGTTCGGGCAGGACCTGGGTGGAGAACGCGTCGCCCAGGCGGGCGAAGCGATTGTCGAAAGTGAGTTGGTCGAGGGCTTTCACGGGCTGCTCCTGGAAGTCGGTACCTAGGGGGCCGCTTTGCGGCCCATCGCCGGCAAGCCAGCTCCCACAGGGGATGTGCAGGGCCTGGGTGCGGCACGGCCCCTGTGGGAGCTGGCTTGCCGGCGATCGAGGGCGAAGCCCTCGCAGGCATTCTGGGCGTTCATGCTCTATGGAGTCCACTCACACAGGTTGAGTGCCATCCGGTTTCGGCTGCTCCACCGGAATCAGCTGCTGTTTGCCGCCCTTCGGATCCATCAGAAACACCTCGACCTGGCGCACCGAGATCTTGATGTTGTGCGCCTTGAACTCGCGGTTGATGTAGCGGTTGATCTCGTCCAGCGTCGGGTTGCGGTCGCCCAGGTCGCGTACGTGCATGCGCAGCTCGTGGTCCAGCGAGCTCTCGCCGAAGTTGAGGAAGTACACGATCGGCTCCGGGTCCTTGAGCACGCGTGGGTTTTCGTGGGCACCCTTGAGCAGCAGGTCGCGCACCAGGTCCAGGTCCGAGCCATAGTCGATGCCCAGCTTCAGCGTTACCCGGGTGACCGTGTCGGTCAGCGACCAGTTGATCAGCTGACCGGTGATGAAGGTCTTGTTGGGGACGATGATGTCCTTGCGGTCGAAGTCGGTGATGGTGGTGGCGCGGATGCGGATCTTGCTCACCGTGCCCGACAGGTTGCCGATGGTAATGGTGTCGCCAATCCGCACCGGGCGCTCGAACAGGATCATGATGCCGGAGATGAAGTTGGCGAAGATCTCCTGCATGCCGAAGCCCAGGCCCACCGACAGCGCGGCCACCAGCCATTGCAGCTTGTCCCAGCTGACCCCGAGGGTCGACAGGGTACTGACGATACCGACGCCGACGATGACATAGGACAGCAAGGTAGTAGTGGCATACGCACTGCCCTGGGCCAGGTTGAGCCGCGACAGCACCAGTACTTCGAGCAGGCCGGGCAAGTTCCGTCCTAGCGCGAAGGTGATGCCGATGATGACCAGCGCACCGAGGAAGTCGCCCAGGCTGATCGGCACCATGCTGGCGGTGGCACCGGTGCCGCTGGAGTACTCGTACAGGGTGAAATTGTTGAGGTAGGCGAACACCGAGATCAGGTCCGACCACACCCAGTACAGGCCGGCGATGAAGCCGCCGAGCAGGGCCAGGCGGATCAGGCGCAGCGACTGCTGGTTGACCTGCTCGATGTCCAGGGTCGGCTCTTCGGTGATGACTTCGCCATCCAGCCCTTCCTTGGCCGCCGCCCGCTTGCTCAGCGCGCGCTGGTAGGCCAGGCGCCGTGCCGCCACCGACAGGCCACGCACGAACGCGGCTTCGATCACCAGCCAGAACAGCAGCAGGTACAGGGTGTAGATCAGCCGGTCGGTAAGTTTCAGTGCGGTGTAGTAGTAGCCGAAGCACACGGCCACGAACAGGGCGATGGGCAGGGCGGTGAAGGCCACGCCCACGGCCTTGCGGAACAGCGAAGTGTCGCGGTGCGCCGGGCTGCTGAGCAGCAGGCGGCTGAGCAGCCAGGCCATCAGTGCGTAGCAGGTCAGTACCACGCCGATACCCAGCACATCATCGGCCAGCGCCGAAGGCTGATGTTCGGCCACTGCCACCACGCCGACCAGTGCCAGTACCACGGTGCCCAGGCGACGCACCCAGCCACGCAGGAACTCGACCTGCGGCTTGTGCCAGCGGAAGTGGATTTCCGCCACGCCGCCCGGGGCGAGGATGCGGTAGGCGGTGTAGAACACCAGCCAGGCCTGGGCCAGTTGCCAGAGGGCGGCGCCGAGGTTGGCATTCTGCCCGCGGGCGTCGATCTGCAGGGCGTAGCTGCACAGGGCCAGGCCCAGGCTGACCGGCATCGCCAGCAGGATGTTGATGAGGATCGCCTGTGGCGTGTGCCACTGGCTGTCACGGCGGAAGTGGCCGATGTCCTGGTGCACCTTGCCCAGCCGTTGGTACAGGTATTTGCGCCGCCACAGCAGGGCGCCGATCACCAGCAGCAAGGGCAGGAACAGCAGGGGGCGCTGGCCCAGCCCATCGGCCAGTTCCTTGAGGCCCGAACCCCAGGGCAGGCTGGCTACCTGGTCGGCGAAGCGTGCCGGCACCAGGCTCAGCCATTCCCAGTCCAGTGGCTTGTTGCTGGGAATCCAGAACATCTGCTCTTCGAGCGTGGTGCGCAAGCCCTGGGCGGTGCCGAGCAGCTGCTTCTGGTTGAGCTGCAAGGTGATCGATTCGTTGAGCAGTGCCGACAGCTCCCGGCTGAGGCGTTCGAGCAGGTCGACGCGGGTAATCATCACCTCCAGCAGCGCCTTGCGCAGCTGAGGGGTAACCTGCTCCTGCGGCTGGCCGAGCAGCAGGTTGTCGACGTACGCGGCGGGGCTGCTCATCTGCTCGCGTTGCTGGTTCACTTCGAACTGGTAAAGACGGATATCGGCGATCTGGTCAGCCAGGTCGCGGTCGACTTTCAGGTGCGGCAGGGCCTGCTTCTGCTTGTAGAGGATCTTGGACAGCAGCAGGCTGCCCTTGAGCACGCTGATCTGTTCGTCCAGGGCCTGGTCGGCCTGGGTCAGGCTGTCTAGCTGCTGCTTGCTGCGCAGGTTCTGCTGGGTCAGCTCGTTGAGACGGTCGGTGCTCTTGAGCAGGTAGTCGGAAAGTTTCAGGTTGGCAGCGCTTTCGTTGGCCAGCAGGGTGCTGCCGCCGGCTTTCTGCGCTTCGATCGACTGCTGGGTGACCGCCTGTTGCGACTGGGCCAGGCGTTTTTCGTTGATCAGCGATTGCAGGTCCTGGATTTCCTGCTCCATTCGTGTGGCGCGCTCGATCAGCAGGTCGTGACGGGCATTGCCCAGGTCCTGCAGCAGGCCGTTGCCAGCCAGTTCCTGGCGGCGCAACGAGGTCAGGGCATTTAGCGACGCCAGCTCGGCATTGAGCCTGTTGCGTTGGTCGCTGTTGAGCGGCTTGCCGTTCTCCTTGCCGCTCTTGAGGCTGAGGTTGATCTGCTGGGTACGTGTCTGGTTGTTGCTGATTTCTGCCTGAGCCCGCTCTGGGCGGGTCTGCGAGTTGATGATCAGGCTGTTGGCATCCGACAGTGCCTTTTGCAGTTCGCCTTGTTGCGTACTGCGCTCGCTGAGCATCTGCTCCAGCTGTGGCACGTTCAGGGTGGCGTAGCGTTGGGCCACCGGCAGTGGCTTGCTGGCCTTGAGCTTGATCAGCTCGCGCTGGCTGTCGGCGGTTTCCTTGGGCGCGCCAGCCAATTGCTGCTTGAGTGCCTCAAGCTTCTTTTCGCTGTCTTCCTTGCTGAGCAGCAGTGCCAAGGTCTGTTCCAGCACCTGTTGCTGGGCCTTCTGCTCCGGTGTCTGTTGCGCAGCCTTGGGGTCGGCCTCGGCACCCTTGGGCTGGGAAATCTTGTTCAGGCTGCTCTGGATGCTGGTCGTGGTGGGAAGCTCGGCCGCACCAGCGGCGAACGAGAGAGACAGGCACAGCCCGAGCAGGGCTGTGCGGAGGTACACGCGCAGGGACATAGGCAGACTACTTGTGGATCCGGCAGAAACGAAGTTTAGAGGAACAATCCTGGTCCGGGTCGCGTTCCTTCGGGGAATCTGACGCCTACTTTCTGGATCTTGTTCCCGTCCATGGTGGCCACGGTCCAGATCGTGCCATGCCATTCGACCTGGTCACCTACTACTGGAGCGCCTCCGACCTTCTGTCGGATGAACTGGGCCAGCGGCATTTTCGCGTCCAGGCCGTCGAGTTTCAGGCCGTACAACGCTGCCACCGCACCCAGTTCGGCATCGCCTTCGAGCACGAAGTCGCCGAAGAAACGCAGGTCGAGGCCACGTTGTGGCGCCTGGCTGAACAGTTTGCCCAGGGCCGGCAGGTTATGTTCGTGGCCGATCACGCAGAGCATGTCGCCTACTTCCAGTACCGTACTGCCGGACGGGTGCAGCAGCTGCTCGCCCCGGAACAGCGCGGCGATCCGCGTGCCTTCGGGCATCTTCAACTCGCGCAGGGCGGCGCCGATGCACCATTTTTCGGCGCCCAGGCGGTAGACGAACATTTCCCACTCGCTGGTGATGTGCACTTCCAGGGCGGAGCGGGAGATTGGTGCCGGGTCTGGCGGTACTGTCACTTTCAACAGCTTGGCCATCCACGGCAGGCTGGTGCCTTGCACAAGCAGCGACACCAGCACGATGAAGAAGGCCAGGTTGAAGAACAGCTGGGCGTCCGGCAGGCCGGCCATCAGCGGGAACACTGCCAGAATGATCGGTACCGCACCGCGCAGTCCGACCCAGGAAATGAAGCCCTTTTCGCGGCCATGGAAAGCCTTGAACGGCAGCAGGGCGGCGACCACCGACAGCGGCCGCGCCACCAGGATCATCCATAGCGCCAGGCCCAGCGCCGGCAGGGCGATGGGTAGCAGGTCGTGGGGCGTGACCAGCAGCCCCAGCACCAGGAACATGCCGATCTGCGCCAGCCAGGCCATGCCGTCGAGCATGTGCAGGATGCCGTGGCGGCTGCGGATCGGCTTGTTGCCCAGCACCAGGCCGCACAGGTACACGGCAAGGAAGCCGCTGCCGTGCAGGGCGTTGGTCAGCGAGAACACCACCAGGCCGCCGGCGATCACCAGGATGGGGTACAGGCCGCCAGCCAGCTTGATGCGGTTGACCAGTTGCAGCATCAGCCAGCCGCCGCCCAGGCCCAGCAGCCCGCCTATGCCGAATTCGCGCAGCAGGTGGGTGAGCAGGCTCCAGTGCAGGCCGGTCTGGCCGCTGGCGATCATGTCGATCAGGGTGACGGTGAGGAACACTGCCATCGGGTCG
This sequence comes from Pseudomonas sp. B8(2017), assembly GCF_002113575.1. Lineage (NCBI taxonomy): Bacteria > Pseudomonadati > Pseudomonadota > Gammaproteobacteria > Pseudomonadales > Pseudomonadaceae > Pseudomonas > Pseudomonas sp. B8(2017). Next base: position 376,319 of record NZ_NEIO01000001.1, read on the forward strand.
TTGCTGCCCGACTCGATCTCCAGGGTGGCGGTAACCCGCTCGTTCAGGCCTTTGCCGCCGAGCAGCGAGAACACCGCCGCGGCGTCGGTAGAGCCGACGATGGCGCCGATCAGCAGGCCCTGGATCAGGCTCAGGTCGAACAGCCAGGCGGCGACCAGGCCGGTGAGGGCGGTGGTGATCATCACGCCGATGGTGGCCAGCGACAGCGCCGGCCACAGCGCCACGCGGAAACTCGCCACCCGCGTGCGCAGGCCGCCGTCGAGCAGGATCACGGCCAGCGCCAGGTTGCCCACCAGGTAGGCGGTCGGGTAGTTGTTGAAGATGATGCCGCCACCATCGACCCCGGCGACCATGCCGACGGCGAGGATGATGACCAGGATAGGGATGCCCAGGCGCGACGACAGCGAACTGACCAGGATACTTGCGCCCACCAGCAATGCGCCGATCAGGAACAGGCTGTTGATGGTGCTTGCATCCAAAGGCAGGTACTCCGGGGACCGCAGGGGGGAGGGGACTTGATAGCATGACGCTAGCAGGTCGCGTGCCAAATGATTCTAACCTGATGAATTGGCAGGCTGTAAAGCGTTTCTGCAGATGAAAAAAAGGCACCGCGGTGGGTGCCTTTTCTGGTGTTGCCTGGGTGGGCCTCTTCGCGGGCGCGCCCGCTCCCACAGGTGAATCACAAATCTCAAATTCTGTGAGAATCCTGTGGGAGCGGGCATGCCCGCGAAAGGGCCGGTGCAGGTTTACGCCTGCTTGACCTCACGCATCGGCTTGCCCTTCACCGGTGCATCGCCAGCCACGTAGTACTTGGCGGTGCTGCGCGGCAGCGGCTTGCGGCCACGGATCTTGTCCGAGATTTTCTCGGCGATCATGATCGTGGTGGCGTTGAGGTTGCCGGTGATGATCAGCGGCATGATCGACGCATCGACCACGCGCAGGCCCTTCATGCCATGCACGCGGCCTTCGCCGTCGACCACCGCCATGTCGTCGGTGCCCATCTTGCACGAGCAGGACGGGTGGAAGGCGGTTTCGGCGTGCTCGCGGATGAACTTGTCCAGCTCTTCATCGGTCTGCACGTGCGCGCCCGGGCTGATCTCACGGCCACGGTACGGGTCCAGTGCCGGCTGGGCCATGATTTCGCGGGTCAGGCGGATGCCGTCACGGAACTCCTGCCAGTCCTGCTCGGTGGACATGTAGTTGAACAGGATGCTCGGGTGTTGGCGCGGGTCCTTCGACTTGGCCTGGATGCGGCCGCGGGCAGGCGAACGCATCGAGCCCATGTGCGCCTGGAAGCCGTGTTCCTTCACGCCGTTGGAGCCGTTGTAGTTGATGGCCACCGGCAGGAAGTGGTACTGGATGTTCGGCCACTTGAATTCAGGGCGGGTACGAATGAAACCACCGGCCTCGAACTGGTTGCTGGCGCCGATGCCGGTGCCGTTGAACATCCACTCGGCACCAATGGCCGGCTGGTTCCACCACAGCAGCGACGGGTACAGCGACACCGGCTGGGTGCAGGCGTACTGCAGGTACAGTTCCAGGTGGTCCTGCAGGTTCTCGCCAACGCCCGGCAGGTCGTGCACCACCGGGATGTCGAGGCTTTCCAGCAGGGCGCGCGGGCCGACGCCGGAGCGCTGCAGCAGTTGCGGCGAAGCGATGGCGCCGGAGCTGACGATCACTTCCTTGCGGGCGCGGGCTTCAACGCGTTCTTCGCTGTCGCCGACCAGGTAGGTCACGCCGATGGCGCGCTTGCCGTCGAACAGCACGCGGTCAGTCAGGGCGTGGGTGACGATGGTCAGGTTCGGGCGCTTCTTGGCCTGGTCCAGATAGCCACGGGCGGTGCTGGAACGGCGGCCGTTCTTGGTCACCGTACGGTCCATCGGGCCGAAGCCTTCCTGCTGGTAGCCGTTGAGGTCTTCGGTGCGCGGGTAACCGGCCTGCACGCCGGCCTCGACCATGGCGTGGAACAGCGGGTTATTGCCAGCCTTTGGCGTGGCAACGCTGACCGGGCCTTCGCCACCGTGGTAGTCGTTCGGGCCGATGTCGCGGGTTTCGGCTTTACGGAAGTACGGCAGGCAGTCCAGGTAGGTCCAGTCTTCCAGGCCTGGCAGTTCTGCCCAGCCGTCGAAGTCCATGGCGTTACCGCGGATGTAGCACATGCCGTTGATCAGCGACGAGCCGCCCAGGCCCTTGCCGCGGCCACATTCCATGCGGCGGCCGTCCATGTACGGCTCCGGGTCGGTCTCGTAGGCCCAGTTGTAGCGGCGGCCCTGCAGCGGGAAGGCCAGGGCGGCCGGCATCTGGGTACGGAAGTCGAAGCGGTAGTCGGGGCCACCGGCTTCCAGCAGCAGTACGGTGACGCCGGCGTCTTCGGTCAGGCGGGTCGCCAGGGTGTTACCGGCCGAGCCGGCACCGACGATGATGTAATCGAATTCTTGGGACATGAAAGTACCCTCGTGTTGGCGGTGATCAGGGAGCGGGAACGCCCGTGCGCAGCGGCACGGGCGGGGCTATACAGGGTTTAGAAAACCGAGTTGTAGCCGCCCAGCTCGACCTGGACCGACTTGATGCGAGTGTATTGAGCCAGCGAGCTGACGCCGTTCTCACGGCCGACGCCCGACTGCTTGTAGCCACCGACCGGCATTTCGGCCGGCGATTCGCCCCAGGCGTTGATCCAGCAGATACCGGCTTCCAGCTTGTGGATGATGCGGTGGGCGCGGGTGATGTCGTTGGTGCAGACACCGGCGGCCAGGCCGTACTCGGTGTCGTTGGCACGACGGATGACTTCTTCTTCGGTTTCGTAGGTGAGGATGCTCATCACCGGGCCGAAGATCTCTTCCTTGACGATGGTCATGTCGTCGGTGCAGTCGGTGAACACGGTCGGGGCCACAAACGCACCCTTGGCGAAATCACCGGCGGTCAGACGTTCGCCACCGCACAGCACGCGGGCACCTTCTTCCTTGCCCTTGGCGATGTAGCCAAGCACGCTTTCCATGTGCTGGAAGCTGACCAGCGGGCCGAAGTTGGTGTTTTCGTCTTCCGGGTTGCCAGCGCGGATGCGGGCAACGCGCTCGACGATCTTGGCCTCGAAGGCAGCTTTCATTTCAGCCGGGATGAACACGCGGGTGCCGTTGGTGCAAACCTGGCCCGAGCTGTAGAAGTTGGCCATCATGGCGATGTCGGCGGCCTTGTCCAGGTCGGCGTCGGCGCAGATGATCAGTGGCGACTTGCCGCCCAGTTCCATGGTGACTTCCTTGAGCGACGAGCTCGAGGCGCTGGCCATGACCTTCTTGCCGGTGGTGGTGCCGCCGGTGAAGGAGACTTTTTCGATGCGTGGGTGCTCGGTCAGCCAGGTGCCGACTTCGCGGCCGCTGCCGGTCAGGACGTTGAACACGCCGTTCGGCAGGCCGGCTTCGGTGTAGATCTCGGCCAGTTTCAGGGTGGTCAGCGAGGTGACTTCCGACGGCTTGAAGATCATCGCGTTGCCGGCGGCCAGGGCCGGGGCGGATTTCCACAGGGCGATCTGGATCGGGTAGTTCCAGGCGCCGATACCGGCGGTCACGCCCAGCGGCTCGCGGCGGGTGTAGACGAAGGACGATTCACGCAGCGGGATCTGCTCGCCTTCGATGGCCGGAACCAGGCCAGCGTAGTACTCCAGCACGTCGGCGCCGGTGACGATGTCGACGTAGCGGGTTTCCGAGTACGACTTGCCGGTGTCCAGGGTTTCCAGCATGGCCAGCTCGTCGTTGCGCTCGCGCAGGATCTCGACGGCGCGGCGCAGGATGCGCGAACGCTGCATGGCGGTCATCGCGGCCCAGACTTTCTGGCCACGCTCGGCGCTTTCGACGGCCTTCTCGACGTCAGCCTCGGTGGCACGTTGCACGTGGGCGAGGACTTCGCCGGTAGCCGGGTTGATGGCTTCGAAGGTGGCATCGCTGCCAGCGTCGACGTAAGCGCCATCAATGTAGAGTTTTTGCGTTCCGAAACGGGCCATAGTGTCCTCGCAAGTGCAGTGTGTGGTTTGGCTTGCGCGTCACGCTCCTGCCGGGTTGGCAAGGGCCGTGCGCGTTGGTTCAGCGGCCTGGTCGTTTGTACCCAGGGTGTGCTGTTTAGCCAGTTGTAGATCCATGTATTCGTAAGCAATCCGTATCGCCTGGTCGGTGTCGAATGCATCACCCGACAGGGCGCCACGCAGCCACAAGCCGTCGATCAAAGCTGCCAGGCCGCGGGCTGCCTTGCGCGCATGGTAAAGCGGCAGGGCGCGGCGGAACTGGCAGCACAGGTTGGAATACAAGCGGTGGTCGTTGATCCGCTGCAACCTGTGCAAATCGGGCTGGTGCATGCTGGAAGCCCAGAAGGCCAACCAGGTTTTCATCGCCGGGCCGTTCACCTGGCTGGCATCGAAGTTGCCCTCGATGATCACCTTCAGGTGGGCGCGCGGGCTGTCGTCCGTCAGGGCCTGGCGACGTGCTCTGACACCTTCGTTGAGCATGTTCATGATGTAACCCATCGTCGCTGCGATCAGGCCGTTCTTGTCCCGAAAGTAGTGACTGATGATGCCGTTCGACACACCGGCCAAACGGGCAATCAGCGCAATGCTGGCGTCGCCCAGTCCGACCTGATCGACCGCCTGCAACGTGGCTTCGATCAACTGCTGGCGGCGGATGGGTTGCATACCGACCTTGGGCATCTTGCTATCTCCTCAGGCCTGCGAGCAGACGACGGGCGGCTGACTCGGCGAAGGCCAGTCTATTTTGTTTTGATTGAACGTTCAATCAATAAAGAATAAGCTCTGCGACAATTTGTGCCATTGACAGTTTTTCAGGCGGTCGAGAAGGCACGGATTGACACCCCAGGAAATCGCGTAACCCCCGGAATACAAGGCGTTGACGGGCATGAGCGATGCGAAATGCAGATTCTGCCGTGCGGTCATGGACCCTGCGGCGGGCCCTTGGAGCGGGCGGGGTGATCTGTGACGAATGCGCGCACCTCGGCTGAGGCGTGGCATTTGCAGCAGGCCACCTGTCTGTTTTTTTGCAACGTATCGATTCGGGATCACGGTTTCCAGGGTGCTTTTATAACACCTGATGCAGTGGGGATATTCCACCAATTGCTCGGGAAAGACTGATTAGCCTCCACAGCTGTACTGCCCGGAGCATTCGTGCAATGAGTTCTGCCTCACTTACCAACCCTCCGGCCGAGAGGGTACGGGTCAACCGCGTGGTGTTCTTCACCTCCGCGCTGATGATCCTCGTTCTGACTGCCTTGCTTATCGCTGTACCCGAAACCGCCGGCCAGGTGCTGGGCGTGGCCCAGAAATGGCTGACGCGCACCTTCGGCTGGTACTACATGCTGGTAATCGGCGGTTACCTGCTGTTCGTCATCTACCTGGCCTTCTCCGACTACGGCAAGCTCAAGCTTGGCGGCAAGGATGACCAGCCCGACTTCAGCTATGGCGCCTGGGCCGGCATGCTGTTCTCCTCCGGTATCGGCATTTCGCTGCTGTACTTCGGCGCTTCCGAGCCGCTGGACCACTACTTCAACCCACCGGAAGGCACCTCTGCCAGCCTCGACGCAGCGCGCCAGGGCCTGCAGCTGACCTTCCTGCACTGGGGCCTTCATGGCTGGGCGATCTATGCGCTGGTCGGCCTGGCCGTGGGTTACTTCGCATACCGCCACAACCAGCCGCTGGCCCTGCGCTCGGCGCTGTACCCGCTGGTGGGTGAGCGTTGGGTCAAGGGTGCTGCCGGCAATGCCGTGGACATCTTCGGCATGTTCGTCACCCTGCTGGGCCTGGTGACCAACCTGGGCATCGGCTCGATGCAGGTGGCCTCCGGGCTGGAATACCTGTTCGGCATGGACCACAGCAAGACCAACCTGCTGGTGGTGATCCTGGTCATGGCCGGCGTCGCCACCGTGGCGGCGGTCTCGGGTGTGGAAAACGGCATTCGCCGCCTGTCCAACCTCAACATCGTGCTGTTCAGCGGCCTGCTGATCTTCGTCCTGCTGGGCGGCGAAACCCTGCACCTGCTCAACGGCTTCGTGCAGAACATCGGCGACTACCTCAACGGCATCGTGCTGAAAACCTTCGACCTCTATGTGTATGAAGGCGAAGCCGGCAAGTCCGAGCGCTGGCTGGGCCTGTGGACCGTGTTCTACTGGGCCTGGTGGATCTCCTGGGGCCCGTTCGTCGGCATGTTCATTGCCCGTATCTCCAAGGGCCGCACCGTGCGCCAACTGGTCAGCGGCGTGTTGCTGATCCCGCTGGGCTTCACCCTGGCCTGGCTGTCGATCTTCGGCAACACCGCGCTAGACCTGGTGATCAACCAGGGCGCCGTTGAGCTGGGCAAGACCGCCCTGGAACAGCCGTCGATGTCGATCTACCAACTGCTGGAATACTTCCCGGCGGCGAAGATCGTGATCGGTGTAGCAGTGTTCGTCGGCTTCGTGCTGTTCCTCACCCCGGCCGACTCCGGCGCGGTGATGATGGCCAACCTGTCGTGCAAAGGTGGCAAGGTCGACGAAGACGCCCCGCACTGGATGGTGGTGTTCTGGTCGGTGGTCATCACCCTGGTCACCATCGGCCTGCTGTTCGCCGGTAACTTCGAAGCGATGCAGACCATGGTAGTGCTGGCGGGCCTGCCGTTCTCGGTGGTGCTGGTGCTGTTCATGTTCGGCCTGTACAAGGCCATGAAACAGGACGTGGCGGTCGAGCAGGAGCGTGCCGAGCTGGCCGCCCGTGGCCGTCGCGGCTTCAGCGAGCGCCTGACCCAGCTGGAACTGCAGCCGACCCAGGCCGTGGTGCAGCGTTTCATGGACAAGCAGGTCAGCCCGGCGCTGAAAGAAGCCGCCGCGCAGTTGCAGACCCTGGGCTTCGAGGTGGAAACCCGGGTTGGCCAGTCGCGCAACATGATGGGCCTGCGGGTGATGATGGAAGAGGGCAACCCGTTCGTCTATGAAGTGAGCCTGGATGGCTACCTGGCCGCGCCGAGCGAAGCGCCGGTGGAAGGTGAGCCGGAAGTGCGCCAGCGCTTCTACCGCGCCGAGGTGTACCTGCACGATGGCAGCCAGGAGTACGACCTGATGGGCTTTGCGCCGGAGCAGATCGTGCGTGATGTGCTGGATCAGTTCGAAAGCCACCGCCAGTTGCTGGGGCGTGTGTACAGCTGATCGCTGTTGAGGCAAAAGAAAACCCGCTCGCATGAGCGGGTTTTTTATGACCTGAAGCCAATGTGGTCTCTGTGGGAGATTTCCCAGCCCTTTGGGTTGTGCTGTCGCGCAGGGAACAATGTTCGAGAGCGTGTCACCGTCTCTTGTGGGAGCGGGCGTGCCCGCGAAGCAGACAACGCGGTGTATGGCACCGGCTTCGCCGGTGTTCGCGGGCACGCCCGCTCCCACAGGGTCCCTGCTAATTCAATGAGTTATGTGTTGTTCTATGAGGCGGCCGGGTCGACAGCAATATCAGCGATTGCTGTAGCGGCCATTCCGGCCATGCCCCGGCATCGCCTGATTGCTGCGCACGGCGATCATCTGCTTGAGCCTGATCAGCTCGATGCCCTGGCTCCTTAACCTTGGCAACTCCCGTTCCAGCACTTCCAGGGTCTGTGGATAAGGATGCCCGATCAGCACCGCCGACCCCTGCTTGCGTGCCAGGGCGATGCCCTGCTGCAACTGCCCGGTAATCGCTTCAACGGTGCGCACATCATCGAGGAATACATCCCGCGAAACATGCGCCAGCCCCTGCGCCTGGGCTTCGGCCGCTGCCACGGTGGCGGCGCTGGTGCGGCTGTCGACGAAGAACAGGTGTCGGCGCTGCAGTTCCCCCATCAGCCAGGCCATCGGCTCACGCTGGGCGGTCATGCGGCTGCCCATGTGGTTGTTGATGCCGGCGGCATACGGAACCTTGGCCAGGGCTGCGTCCAGGCGTTTGGCCAGTTCTTCGATCGGTGTGCCAGGGTGCCAGGCATAGGGCCCGGTGGCCGGGTCCATGGGCATGTGCAGGATCACCATCTTGCCAGCCTTGTGCGCCTGGCGGGCAAAGTCGGTGGCATGCGGGGTGTCGGGCATGATCGCCATGGTCACCGGACCGGGCAGGGCCAAGGTACGGCTGTCGCGCTCGCTGCTCTGGCCCAGGTCGTCGATGATGATGCTCATGTAGGCCTTGCCGGCCGGCGCCGCTTGCGCGACCCCGGCCATCAGGCAGAACAGCAGACACAGCAGATAACGCATGGGGTGGATCAGTCGCCCTTGGTGATGTTCAGGCCTTTGAGCAGGCTCAGGGCCTGGCTCAGCTGGAAGTCGTCATCCTGCGGGCGCTCCTTGCGCTTGCCGCTGCCGGTCGGGCGGTCGGCACCGCCGTTGCCGTTGCCCAAGTGGCCCTGCAGGTCGGCTTCCTTGAAGTTGTCGGTGTCGGCTTCGGCGGTGAGCTTGGCCGGGCGCACTTCGATGTCGGGGACAATGCCTTGGGCCTGGATCGAGCGGCCGTTGGGGGTGAAGTACAGTGCGGTGGTGAGCTTCAACGCACGGTCATTGGCCAGTGGCAGCACGGTCTGCACCGAGCCTTTGCCGAAGCTGTCGGTGCCCATCAGCACGGCGCGTTTCTGGTCTTGCAGGGCGCCGGCGACAATTTCCGAGGCCGAGGCACTGCCGCCGTTGATCAGCACCACCAGTGGCACGCCGTCGCTGGCGTCGGCCGGGTCGGCCGAGAAGCGCAGCTCGGAGTTGGCGATGCGGCCCTTGGTGTAGACGATCAGGCCCTTGGTCAGGAAGTGGTCGGCCACTTCCACCGCCGACTGCAGCACGCCGCCCGGGTTGTTGCGCAGGTCCAGCACCACGCCGCGCAGCTTCTTGCCGTTGTCCTTGCGCAGCTTGGCCAGGGCCTTGCCTACTTCGTCGCCGGTCTTGACCTGGAACTGGGTGATGCGGATGTAGCCGTAGTCGTTCTCCAGCAGCTGGCTCTTCACGCTCTTGACCTGGATGACCGCGCGGGCCAGGGTCACGTCGAAGGGGTTGCCGCCGTCGCGCACCAGGGTCAGGGTGATTTTCTCGCCGACCTTGCCGCGCATCTTGTCGACCGCTTCGGTCATGGTCTGGCCACGAGTCGGGGCGCCGTTGATCTTGACGATCAGGTCGCCGGCCTGCACGCCGGCACGCGAGGCCGGGGTGTCGTCGATCGGCGAGACCACCTTGATGAAACCGTCTTCCTGGCCTACTTCGATGCCCAGCCCGCCGAACTCGCCGCTGGTGCTTTCCTGCAGCTCCTGGAAGTCCTCGGGGCCGAGGTAGGCCGAGTGCGGGTCAAGGTTGCTGAGCATGCCCTTGATGGCATTTTCCAGCAGGGTCTTGTCATCCACCGGCTCCACATAGGCCGCCTTGATGCGGTCCATGACCTCGGCGAAGGTGCGCAGCTCTTCAAGCGGCAGTGGCGCCTTGGCGGTCACCTCGGTGGCCGGTACTGCGGCCGGCTTGGCCGGCTCCGCGGCAGTGGCCAGGGGCGCGCCGACCGCCAGGGCGATGGACAGGGCCAGCTGGGTGAGACGAGGCGAGTGCAGCATGTCGAACGAACTCCTGATCCTGTAAGCGCTCCCTGGGGAGCATCGGCGCAGCCCGTGGGCTACCCCGTAGAAATTTGACTAGCCCCGGCACCACTGCGAAGGGTCGGTAGGCCGGCCCTGCTGGCGGATGGCGAAGTACAAGCCGGAAGCGTCCTGGCCGCCGCTGTCGCCAACGGTGGAAATGGCCTCGCCAGCCTTGACGATATCACCGGCGCTCTTGAGCAGGCTCTGGTTATGGCCGTACAGGCTCAGGTAACCGTTGCCATGGTCGAGAATGACCAGAAGCCCGGCACCGCGCAACCAGTCGGCGAACACCACGCGCCCGCCGTGCACGGCATGGACCTGGGTGCCCGGGTTGGCGCTGATCATCACCCCGTCCCACTTGGCACGGGCATCGCTGCCGCGGGCATCACCGAAACGTGCCAGCAATCGACCATTGACTGGCCATGGAAGTTTTCCCCGTGCGGCAGAAAATGCGCCGCCGTAGCTCGCGCCGTCGCTGGAAACCAGCGGGCCCAGGGTAGTGCGGGCCTTTTTCGGTGGCTCCACCGGTTCGCGGGCCTGTTCGCGGGCGGCAGCGGCGGCCAGGGCTTCCTGCTGGCGGCGTTTTTCCGCTTCCTGCTGGGCCAGCAAGGCCTTCTTGCGCGCTTCTTCGGCCTCGCGGGCCTGGCGGGCGAGGGTTTCCTCGATGGTCTTGAGTACCTTGGACAGGTCGGCCTGATCCTGCTCGCGCGATTGCAGCTTCTGGTCGCGGTCCTTCATGTCGCTGTTGAGCTTGGCCAGCACCTGCTGGCGCTTGCCACGCTCGGTTTCCAGGGCCTGGCGGCGGCTGTCGAGGTCGGCGCGCTGGGCCAGCAGCTGTTGCTGCTGGGTAGCGATTTCCTGTTCGACGTTGGCCAGTTGGCGCAGGGTCTCGTTGAAGGTGCGCAATTGCTCCAGGCGCGCCTTGCTCAGGTAGTCGTAGTAGGTGAGGGTGCGGGCGAACTTCTCGGGGTTCTGCTGGTTGAGCAGCAGCTTGAGGTATTCCTCGCGGCCGTTCTGGTAGGCCGAACGGGCCTGGATGGCGATCAGTCGCTGTTGTTCAACGCGGGCGCTCTGGAGTTTTTTTTTCTCGGTATCAAGGCGCTCCAGCTCGCCCTCGGTCTTTTTTAGTTCTTGCTGCAGGGCCTCCACCTGCTTTTCCAGGTTGCCGATATCGGTCTCGGTGGCTTTGAGGTCCTTTTGCACACCGGCCTTTTCTTCCTGGAGCTTGCCCAGCGTCTTCTTGAGCTCGGCAATGTCCTGGCGGGTGGCGTCCAGTTGCTGCTGGGTCTGCGCACGCTCATCGGCAAAGGCCGGGCTGAGCAGGCAAGACAGGGCTAGGAGGATCAGGGCGCGAAGCATGGGGTTTGGCGTACCAAGGATGGAGACTGGCCTAGTATGCCCGCGCGGGCGGGCAAAAAAAACGCCTCGCTGCGGGTGCAGAGGGGCGTTTGTCTGGAATTCATGTGTTGTTGGGGCTGCTGTGCAGCCCTTCGCGGGCACGCCCGCTCCCACAGAATCAGCGGCACAACCTGCTTTTGTGGGAGCGGGCGAGCCCGCGAAGGGCCGAAGAGCGGCCCCAATACACAGAATTAGGCGTCGACCAGGATCGAGGTACCAGTCATTTCCACCGGCTTTTCCAGCCCCAGCAGCTTCAGCATGGTCGGCGCCACATCGGCCAGCACGCCGCCGTCACGCACCTTGACGTTGCGCTTGCCGACATAGATGAACGGCACCGGCTCGGTGGTGTGCGCGGTGTGCGCCTGGCCGGTGCACTCGTCTTCCATCTGCTCGACGTTGCCGTGGTCGGCGGTGATCAGCGCTTCGCCGCCGACCTTGTCCAGTGCTTCGACGATGCGCCCGACGCAGCCATCCAGGGCTTCGACGGCTTTCACCGCCGCCTCGAACACGCCGGTATGGCCGACCATGTCGCCGTTGGCGTAGTTGACCACGATCACGTCATAACGCTGCTGCTCGATGGCCTCGACGATGCGGTCGGTAACTTCCGGTGCGCTCATTTCCGGCTGCAGGTCGTAGGTGGCGACCTTCGGCGAAGGGATCAGGATGCGCTCTTCGCCTTCGAACGGCTCTTCGCGGCCTCCGGAGAAGAAGAAGGTGACGTGGGCGTACTTCTCGGTCTCGGCGATGCGCAGCTGGGTCTTGCCGTTCTTCGCCAGGTACTCGCCCAGCACGTTGTTCAGGCTGGCCGGGGCGAAGGCGGCGGGGGCCGGGATTTTCGCCGAGTACTGAGTCAGGCCGATGTAGGCGGCCAGTTTTGGCAGGCGGGCACGCGGGAATTCGTTGAAGTCGGCTTCGACGAACACGCGCGACAGTTCGCGGGCGCGGTCGGCGCGGAAGTTCATGAAGATCACCGCGTCGCCGTCTTCGACCTTGACTGCTTCACCGATGCGCGTGGCCTTGACGAACTCGTCGCTCTCGTCGCGGGCGTAGGCCGCTTCCAGGCCGGCCAGGGCGGTGTCGGCGGTGTATTCGGCAGCGCTGTCGACGATCAGGTTGTAGGCGGCGCTGACGCGGTCCCAGCGGTTGTCGCGGTCCATGGCGTAGTAGCGGCCGATCAGGCTGGCGATGCGGCCCTTGCCCAGCTTGGCGAAGGCGGCGTCGAGCAGTTCGATGGACGACTGTGCGCTGCGTGGCGGCGTGTCGCGGCCATCGAGGAAGGCGTGCAGGTAGATCTTTTCCGCACCGCGCTGCGCGGCCAGTTCGGCCATGGCTACCAGGTGGTCCTGGTGGCTGTGTACGCCGCCGTCGGACAGCAGGCCGAGGATGTGCACGGCCTTGCCGGCACTGGCTGCCTTGTCCACGGCGCCGGTCAGAACCGGGTTCTCGAAGAACTCGCCGTCGCGGATGGCCTTGGTCACCCGGGTGAAGTCCTGGTACACCACGCGGCCGGCGCCGAGGTTCATGTGACCGACTTCGGAGTTGCCCATCTGCCCGTCCGGCAGGCCGACATCCATGCCCGAGCCGGAAATGAGGCCATGCGGCTGGCTGGCGCGCAGGCGGTCATAGACCGGTGTTTTGGCGGCGTAGATGGCGTTGTATTCGGGGCTTTCGCTGTGGCCGAAGCCATCCAGGATGATCAGGACCAGGGGTTTGGGCGTACTCGTCATCAATCAAACTCACGGTTGTTCAAAGATGATAAAGACACGCATTTTAGGGCAAATGCGCCACCGGCGGCGAATATTCGTCCTGTTCCCTGACCAGCGTGGCCAATGTGGCAACATGAAGGTACCTTTCCGGCCGGCCCGTCGGGCTTTGGTGGCACTGGGGGGCTGTGTATACTGGCCGGCATTTTCAATCGCGTGGAACACCCCAGATGGTTGCTAACCTGATTCAATTTGCGACAAACCACTACATCCTGGTGGCGATCTTCGTTGTTTTGCTGGTCGCGCTGCTGGTCAACGAAATCCGTCGTGGCGGCCAGAGCCTGAGCAACGGCCAGCTGACTGCCCTGGTCAATGCCGAGAAAGCCCTGGTCATCGACATTCGCCCGACCAAGGAATACTCCGCCGGTCACATCGTCGGTGCGGTGAACATCCCGCAGGACAAGCTGGTCAACCGCATGAGCGAGCTGGACAAGCACAAAGAGAAGACCCTGATCGTTGTCGACTCGATGGGCCAGCAGTCCGGCACCATCTGCCGCGAGCTGCTCAAGGCTGGTTACAACGCCGCCAAACTGAGCGGTGGCGTTTCCAGCTGGAAAGCCGATAACCTGCCCCTGGTGAAGTGATATGAAGCCCGTCATCGTCTATTCCAGCGACTACTGCCCCTACTGCATGCGCGCCAAGTACCTGCTCGAGAGCAAGGGCGTGGCCTTCGAGGAAATCAAGGTCGACGGCAAGCCACAGGTTCGTGCCGAGATGAGCCAGAAGGCCGGCCGTACATCTGTGCCGCAGATCTGGATCGGCAGCACCCACGTCGGTGGATGCGATGACCTTTATGCCCTGGAGCGCGCCGGCAAGCTCGACGCGCTGCTGGCGGCCTGATTTGCACTGCATTCAAAAACATTAGGATAAGGATCTGCCATGACTGACCAACAGACCAACGGCGCTGCTGCAGAAGACAACAGCCCTCAGTTCTCCATGCAGCGCATCTATGTGCGCGACCTGTCGTTCGAAGCCCCGAAAAGCCCGCAGATCTTCCGTCAGACCTGGGAGCCGAGCGTTGCCCTGGACCTGAACACCAAGCAGAAAGCCCTGGAAGGTGACTTCCACGAGGTGGTGCTGACCCTGTCGGTTACCGTCAAGAACGGTGACGAAGTGGCCTTCATCGCTGAAGTGCAGCAGGCCGGTATCTTCCTGATCAAGAACCTGGACGCGGCTTCGATGAGCCACACCCTGGGTGCGTTCTGCCCGAACATCCTGTTCCCGTACGCCCGCGAGACCTTGGACAGCCTGGTGACCCGCGGTTCGTTCCCGGCCCTGATGCTGTCGCCGGTCAACTTCGACGCCCTGTACGCGCAGGAAATGCAGCGCATGCAGGAAGCCGGCGAAGCGCCGACTGTGCAGTAATAGCTGCATTTGAAAAAGGGCGACTTCGGTCGCCTTTTTTGTTGGCCTGTTCCGGCCCTATCGCCGGCAAGCCAGCTCCCACAGGTACTGCACAGGTTTCAAGGCTGGTGCGGTCCCTCTGGGAGCTGGCTTGCCGGCGATAGGGCCAGTGCAGGCAGCGCATCAACTGCCGGCAAACCCATTCTGCCGCCACGCCTCATACACCGTCACAGCCACGGTATTGGACAGGTTCAGGCTGCGGCACCCCGGCCGCATCGGCAGGCGCAGGCGTTGTTCGGCCGGCAGGCTGTCCAGTACCTCGGTCGGCAAACCACGGCTTTCTGGCCCGAACAGGAAGGCATCACCCGGCTGGTAGGCCACTTCGTGGAACGGGTGCGAGCCCTTGGTGGTGAAGGCGAACAGCCGTGGGTTGCCCAGGCTTTCCAGGCATCCGGCCAGGCTCTCGTGGCGCTTGAGCGTGGCATACTCGTGGTAATCCAGCCCCGCGCGCCGCAGGCGCTTGTCATCCAGTTCGAAGCTGATGGGCTCGATCAGGTGCAGGTCGCAGCCGCTGTTGGCGCACAGGCGAATGATGTTGCCGGTATTCGGCGGAATTTCTGGTTGAAAAAGGATGACGTGAAACATGCACGGCTCCAAGCGTGAAGATGACGGGCATTCTACCCCCGAACCGGATGTGCGTTCGAAGGCGTTCCCGCGGGTGATGCTGTCGCTGGCGATCGTCGGCTTGATGGTGGGGCTGATGATCGGCCGCCTGACCACACCCGACGAGCGCGAGCTGCAGCAGGTGGAGGTGGTGCAGGATGGCCTGGAGCTGTGGTTCAACGAAGAGCCCCAGCTGCATGGCGAGAATGTGGAAGGTACGGTAGCGCTATTGTTCCAGGCCCAGGGCAAGGCCCGGCAAGGGCAACTGAGCCTGCAGGGCAAGCCTGTGAGCTGGCGGGTGCAGAATAGCAAGGAAGGTCTGTTGCTGACGGTGGTGGCCGCGCGCCCCCTGCACGGCGAGTGGGCCGGTGCAGAGGACGCTGGGCGCTGGCGGTTGCAGGTGAAACTGCACGAATAAAAGAGGGGATATCCCGGCCTGCCTGTACCAGGGTCCCCGAAAGGGGTACTGCGTATAAAGGGGGGATGGCCCGGCCTGCCTGTACCGAGGTCCCCAAAACTGGCGATGTTGCGAATAAAAGAGGGGTTCACCCGGCCTGCCTGTACCAGGGCCCCCGAAACTGGATATGTATGGGCTATTGCAGGGGGCGTGCCAGTTTTGAAAAGCCCGTGAATTATGGTTTTTCAGGGTGATTTGGCCGTTTTTGCGGGGGATTTGTGCCTTCGAGAGGTGCATCGGGCACAGGATCGGTGCATCGAAGGGCTGAAATGTTTGGGGCCGCCTTGCGGCCCATCTCGACACAAGGCCGTTCCTACAGGTGATCGCATTCTCCTGTAGGAGCGGCCTTGTGTCGCGATGGGCTGCGCAGCAGCCCCAAAGAACTATGGGTTTACCTCGAACTCAGTGCTCGTCCCCTTCCTCATCATCGCCACCCGCCACATTCATCCCCAGCTCCTTGATCTTGCGCGTCAGGGTGTTGCGCCCCCAACCCAGCAACAGTGCTGCATCGCGCCGACGGCCAGCGGTGTGCTTGAGCGCCGTCTCGATCATGATCCGCTCGAAGCTCGGCACTGCGCTGTCCAGCAGGCTGGTCTGTCCGCGCGCCAACGCCTGGTCGGCCCACTGGCGCAGGGCCTGCTCCCAGTTGGTTACCGGCGCGGCGTCCTGTGGCAGGTTCAGCAGCTCGGGCGGCAGGTCGCCGATCAGCACTTCGCGGCTGGAGGCCATCACGGTGATCCAGCGGCAGGTGTTTTCCATTTGCCGTACGTTGCCCGGCCACGGCAGGTTGCGGATGAATTCCTCGGTTTCCGGCTTGAGGATCTTCGGCTCGACCGCCAGCTCCTGGGCGGCGCGGGCGAGGAAGTGGCGGGCGAGGGCGGGGATATCCTCGCGGCGGTCGGCCAGCCGTGGAATGTGGATGCGAATCACGTTCAGGCGGTGGAACAAGTCCTCGCGGAACTTGCCGGCCTGTACCAGCGACTCCAGGTTCTGGTGGGTGGCGGCGATGATGCGCACATCGACCTTGACCGGCACGTGGCCGCCCACGCGATAGAACTCGCCATCGGCCAGCACCCGCAGCAGGCGGGTCTGGGTGTCGGCGGGCATGTCGCCGATCTCGTCGAGGAACAGGGTGCCGCCGTCGGCCTGCTCGAAGCGCCCCCGGCGCAGGTTGGCGGCGCCGGTGAAGGCGCCTTTTTCATGGCCGAACAGCTCGGACTCCATCAGGTCCTTGGGGATGGCGGCCATGTTCAGGGCAATGAACGGCGACGCCGCACGCGGGCTGTGGCGGTGCAGGGCGTGGGCCACCAGCTCCTTGCCGGTACCGGACTCGCCGTTGATCAGCACGGTGATGTTGGAGTGGCTGAGGCGGCCGATGGCGCGGAACACCTCCTGCATCGCCGGCGCTTCACCGATGATTTCCGGGGTGCGCGCCAGGCTCTGCGGCACATCCAGCCCTTGTTGCTCCTGGGCGTGCTGGTTGGCGCGCTTGACCAGCGAGACCGCCTCGTCCACATCGAACGGCTTGGGCAGGTACTCGAAGGCACCGCCTTGGTACGATGCCACGGCGCTGTCCAGGTCGGAGTGGGCGGTCATGATGATGACCGGCAGGCGCGGGTGCTGCTCACGGATCTGTGCCAGCAGGTCGAGGCCGCTGGTGCCCGGCATGCGGATGTCGGAAATGATCACGTCCGGTTGCTGGCGTGCCAGGCGGCCCATCACGCCATCGGCGCTGTCGAAGCTCTGGGTGGTCATGCCTTCCTGTTGCAGGGCTTTTTCCAGGACCCAGCGGATGGAGCGATCATCGTCGACGATCCATACGGTTTCACTTCGGCTCATGAGGCGGTGGCTCCTTGTTCCAGGGGCAGGTAGATCGAGAAGGCGGTGTGGCCTGCATGGCTTTCACACTCGATCAGGCCCTGGTGCTGGCTGATGATGTTCTGGGTAATGGCCAGGCCCAGCCCGGTACCGTCCGGGCGGCCGCTGACCATGGGATAGAAGAGGGTGTCCTGCAGTTCCGGCGGGATGCCCGGGCCGTTGTCGATGATCTCCACCCGCGCCACCAGGCGATGGCGCACGTGGCCGATGGTGAACTGGCGCAGGGCACGGCTGCGCAGGGTGATGCGGCCCAGGCGCAGTTCGTTCTGCGAACTGATCGCCTGCATGGCATTGCGCACGATGTTGAGCACGGCCTGGATCATCTGCTCGCGGTCGATCAACACATCCGGCAGGCTGGGGTCGTAGTCGCGCACCAAAGTGATGCAGCCCTGGCTTTCGGCTTCTACCAGGCTGCAAACCCGCTCGAGCACTTCGTGGATGTTGGTCATGGCCAGCGACGGCAGCTTGTTCGAGCCGAGCATGCGGTCGACCAGGTTACGCAGGCGGTCGGCTTCCTCGATGATCACGTTGGTATAGTCACGCAGGCCTTCTTCAGGCAGTTCGCGGGCCAGCAGCTGGGCTGCGCCGCGGATGCCGCCAAGAGGGTTCTTGATTTCGTGGGCCAGGCCACGCACCAGCATCTTGGTGGTTTCCTGCTTGCTCAGCTGGGCCTCTTCCTTGGTAATGCGCAGTAGCCGGTCGCGCGGGTGCACCTCCAGCAGCAGCAGGGTCTGGCCCTGGTGCAGGATCGGCGTTACCGCGTAGTCGACGGTGATGGTCTGCCCGGTCAGCGAGGTGAGCTGCGCTTCGCGCTTGGTGAACGGGTGCGCCTGCTCGACCGCCTGGCGCAGCGAGCTGAGGGCCTCGGTCGACTCGGTGAACAGTTCGCTGATGAACTGCCCATGGCTGCGCTGGCCACTGACCGCCAGGAGCATTTCCGCGGCTGGGTTCATGTACTCCAGGCGCAGCTCGGCGTTGAGCAGCAGCGTGGCGGTGGTCAGGTTGTCCAGAAGCAGACGGTGCTGGGCATCGCTGATGGTCATAGGGCGTCGTCGACCTCTTTTGGCGCGTGTCGGGCATGGGCGCGGCCATGGTCGGGCGCGCGGTGGATCCGCTGATTCCAGTCTTTGGGCAAAAAATGCAAGAACCAAACCAAGGCTCCGAAAAGAAGCGGAATTTGCCGATAAAGCCCTGGAGACGGGACAATTCGCACCAGAATGAACTGATTAAACGGTTCATGTGATCGCTTTTGGGGTGCATTCGGGGGCGTTAGTCCACCGAATGCACCAATATGGAGCATAGGTGGTTTCAGGGTTTATCGCACAGTTGGCGGGCATTCGGCTTCTGGCGTTGAAAACGCCAGGTCTTCATTGCTTGCGTGGAACACCATGACAGTGGCGGGCTGCGCGGTGGTGTGCCCGCGGTGCACTACCCCTTGAAGTTCTGCCAGCGTCTGGCCCGCAACCAGGCTTGTGCGCTTGCCGTCGCGTGTTTCCACCTCAAGTGTGCCCTCTGCCAGATAGCCCAGATTGAGCGCCTGATGGCAGTGCCAGCCGAGGGTTGTGTGGGCGGGGATGCTGACTTTCACCAGCGACAGCACTGGTCGTCCTTCGGGGTAATCGAGATAGGGGGTGCCGTCCCAACTGCCGGTGGCGCGGTGAAGCACCTGTGACGTTGCCTGGCCTGGCGCGGTGCCGTTGCTGGCGCAGCCGGCGAGGAGGGCGGATACGGTAATCATTGCAGGTAGAAGGTTGCGCATGGCGTGATGTCCGTTGACTGAAGGGACGCCTACCCTGCGTGCTGAGGGGGCGGCGAAATGTCAGCGGCATCTGCTGGTTCTGTATGAAATCGATGAGGCAGCCACGGAAACGAAAACGGCCTCCCGAAGGAGGCCGTTCGTGATCATGTCATCGGCGCCAGGCGCCGATCAGATCAGCAGCTGTAGTACAGCTCGTATTCCAGCGGGTGAACGAAGGTGCGGACCTTGATTTCTTCTTCGCTCTTCAGCTCGATGAAGGCATCGATGAAGTCGTCGGAGAACACGCCGCCCTTGGTCAGGAACGCACGGCCCTTGTCCAGCTCTTCCAGAGCTTCCTTCAGGCTGCCGCAAACCTGCGGGATGTCCTTGGCCTCTTCAGGCGGCAGGTCGTACAGGTTCTTGTCGGCCGCATCGCCTGGGTGGATCTTGTTCTGGATACCGTCCAGGCCGGCCATCAGCAGGGCCGCGAAGGCCAGGTATGGGTTGGCCGATGGGTCCGGGAAGCGAGCTTCGATACGGCGGGCTTTCGGGCTGCCGACGTAAGGAATACGGATCGAGGCGGAACGGTTGCGAGCCGAGTAGGCCAGCATTACCGGGGCTTCGAAGCCTGGGACCAGACGCTTGTAGGAGTTGGTCGATGGGTTGGTGAAGCCGTTCAGGGCCTTACCGTGCTTGATGATACCGCCGATGAAGTACAGGGCGGTGTCGGACAGGCCGGCATAGCCTTCACCCGAGAAGGTGTTCTTGCCGTCTTTCCAGATCGACATGTGCACGTGCATGCCCGAGCCGTTGTCGCCGTACAGAGGCTTCGGCATGAAGGTGGCGGTACGGCCGTAGGCGTCGGCAACGTTGTGCACGACGTACTTCAGTGCCTGTACTTCGTCAGCCTTCTTCACCAGGGTGTTGAACTTGACGCCGATTTCGTTCTGGCCGGCAGTCGCCACTTCGTGGTGGTGAACTTCGACGGTCTGACCCATTTCTTCCAGTGCGTTGCACATGGCGGTACGGATTTCGTGGTCGTGGTCGAACGGCGGAACCGGGAAGTAGCCGCCTTTCACGCCTGGACGGTGGCCTTTGTTGCCGCCTTCCACGTCAGCGCCGGTCATCCACGAGCCTTGCTCGGAGAAGATCTTGAACATCGAGCCGGAGATGTCCGACTGGAACTTCACTTCGTCGAAGATGAAGAACTCTGGCTCCGGGCCGGCGAATACGGTGTCACCGATGCCGGTGCTCTTCAGGTACTCTTCGGCGCGCTTGGCGATGGCGCGAGGGTCACGATCGTAGCCCTGCATGCTCGACGGGTCGACGATGTCGCAGGTGATGATCAGGGTTGGCTCTTCGGTGAACGGGTCCAGTACGGCAGTTTCGTCGACCGGCATCAGGATCATGTCGGAAGCTTCGATGCCTTTCCAGCCAGCGATGGAGGAACCGTCGAACATCTTGCCGACTTCGAAGAAGTCGTCTTCCAGCGCATCACGCGACGGCATGGTCACGTGGTGCTGAATGCCTTTGGTGTCCGTGAAACGCAGATCAATCCACTTGACGTCATGATCTTTGATGAGTTGAACCGACTTCGACATGTTGTCCTCCGGATGGTCTAGAGCGCGGTGGGCCGCTGCCCTGGAAAAAGGGTGTTGCCGGGCGCGGATAGTCGGCCAAGCTTACCTGCCTCACAAGGGAGCAAATTGCATGCCAGTGCCCGAAAATGGCGAGGGCGGGATAAAAGGGGGCGTTTGCGGGCATTGGGCGCAGGGTTGGCGGGTAAAAATGCACCCTTAAGATGCGAATTTTGGTAGCGGTGCACCAATAGTGTGCATTGCTTGAGTTGTGTGCTTTCTTTGAGGGCCTCTTCGCGGGCTCGCCCGCTCCCACAGTTAGGGCGTACGTCTTGAGAGCTGCGGATAGCTTGTGGGAGCTGGCTTGCCGGCGATGAGGCCGGCGCAGGCAATATAAATCCGACCTTCTGTACAAAAGTTGGTCAAATCCTGAGCAATTTCCGCTATAATTCGCGCCCCTCATTTTCGGCAGGCCCTGCGCGCGCTGTTAACCAATGAAACTTATCGTCAAAGTCTTCCCAGAAATCACCATCAAGAGCCGGCCGGTGCGCAAGCGCTTCATCCGCCAGCTCGGCAAGAACATCCGCAACGTGCTCAAGGACCTCGACCCTGAGCTCGTGGTCGATGGTGTCTGGGACAATCTCGAAGTGGTCACCCGCGTCGAAGACGAAAAAGTCCAGCGCGAGATGATCGAGCGCCTCACCTGCACCCCGGGTATCACCCACTTCCTGCAGGTAGAGGAATACCCGCTCGGCGACTTCGACGACATCGTCGCCAAGTGCAAGCAGCACTTCGGTCACCTGCTGGCCGGCAAGCACTTCGCCGTGCGCTGCAAGCGCGGCGGCCACCACGACTTCACCTCGATGGACGTCGATCGTTACGTCGGCAGCCAGCTGCGTCAGCAGTGCGGGGCAGCCGGCATCGAGCTGAAGAACCCGGAAGTGCTGGTGCGCATCGAAATCCGCGACCAGCGCCTGTACGTGATCCACAACCAGCACCAGGGCATCGGCGGCTACCCGCTGGGCGCCCTGGAGCAGACCCTGGTGCTGATGTCCGGCGGCTTCGACTCCACCGTGGCGGCCTACCAGATGATGCGCCGTGGCCTGATGACCCACTTCTGCTTCTTCAATCTCGGCGGCCGTGCCCACGAGCTGGGCGTGATGGAAGTGGCCCACTACCTGTGGAAGAAGTTCGGCAGCAGCCAGCGCGTGCTGTTCATCAGCGTGCCGTTCGAGGAAGTGGTCGGCGAGATCCTCAACAAGGTCGACAACAGCTACATGGGTGTGACCCTGAAGCGCATGATGCTGCGCGGTGCCGCGCACATGGCCGACCGCCTGGAGATCGACGCGCTGGTCACCGGCGAGGCGATTTCCCAGGTGTCCAGCCAGACCCTGCCGAACCTGTCGATCATCGACTCGGCCACCGACAAGCTGGTGCTGCGCCCGCTGCTGGCCAGCCACAAGCAGGACATCATCGACCAGGCCTACGCGATCGGCACTGCCGACTTCGCCAAGCACATGCCAGAATACTGCGGCGTGATCTCGGTAAACCCGACCACCCACGCCAAGCGCCACCGCATGGAGCATGAAGAGAAGCAGTTCGACATGGCCGTGCTGGAGCGTGCCCTGGAACGCGCCCGGTTGATCTCCATCGACCATGTGATCGACGAACTGGGCAAGGACATCGAAATCGAGGAAGTGACCGAGGCACTGCCCGGCCAGATCGTCATCGACATTCGTCACCCCGATGCCCAGGAAGACGAACCTCTGGTGCTCGACGGTATCGAAGTGCAGGCCATGCCGTTCTATGCCATCAACAGCAAGTTCAAGCACCTGGATGCCAACCGCCAGTACTTGCTGTATTGCGACAAAGGTGTGATGAGCCGTCTGCACGCACACCACCTGCTCAGTGAGGGACATGCCAATGTGCGTGTTTATCGTCCGACATAAGACGCCAGGGCTGTATGGCGGCAGCATCCGCCATCGCCCTCCCGACCATCGGGCCCGCTGAGCCTCAAACCGTACATATTCGCCGCCTACACTGGCGGCAACCGAATCCTCTGATCGAGATACAGTTGTGATCGAAAATCTGCGTAACATCGCCATCATCGCCCACGTTGACCATGGTAAAACCACCCTGGTCGACAAACTCCTGCGCCAGTCCGGCACCCTGGAGCGTAACGAGCTCAACGACGAGCGCGTGATGGACTCCAACGACCAGGAAAAAGAGCGCGGCATTACCATTCTGGCGAAAAACACCGCCATCAACTGGAACGGCTACCACATCAACATCGTCGACACCCCCGGCCACGCCGACTTCGGTGGCGAGGTTGAGCGTGTAATGTCGATGGTCGACTCCGTGCTGCTGCTGGTCGATGCCCAGGACGGCCCGATGCCGCAAACCCGCTTCGTGACCAAGAAGGCTTTCGAAGCTGGCCTGAAGCCGATCGTCGTGATCAACAAGGTTGACCGCCCGGGCGCGCGTCCTGACTGGGTTCTGGACCAGATCTTCGACCTGTTCGACAACCTCGGTGCCACCGACGACCAGCTGGACTTCCAGGTTGTCTACGCCTCGGCCCTGAACGGCATCGCCGGTCTGGACCACACCGACATGGCTGAAGACATGACCCCGCTGTACCAGTCGATCGTCGACAACGTACCGGCGCCGAACGTTGACGTCGATGGCCCGTTCCAGATGCAGATCTCCGCTCTGGACTACAACAGCTTCCTCGGTGTTATCGGCGTTGGCCGTATCGCCCGTGGTCGTATCAAGCCGAACACCCCGGTTGTTGCCATCGACACCGAAGGCAAGAAGCGTAACGGCCGTATCCTCAAGCTGATGGGCCACCACGGCCTGCACCGCGTCGACGTTGAAGAAGCCCAGGCTGGCGACATCGTCTGCATCAGCGGTTTCGACGAGCTGTTCATCTCCGACACCCTGTGCGACATGAACAACGTCGAGGCGATGAAGCCACTGACCGTTGACGAGCCGACCGTTTCGATGACCTTCCAGGTCAACGACTCGCCGTTCTGCGGCAAGGAAGGCAAGTTCGTCACCAGCCGTAACATCAAGGAACGTCTGGACAAAGAGCTGCTGTACAACGTTGCACTGCGCGTTGAAGAAGGCGACTCGGCTGACAAGTTCAAGGTTTCCGGCCGTGGTGAGCTGCACCTGTCGGTTCTGATCGAAACCATGCGTCGTGAAGGCTTCGAGATGGCTGTAGGCCGCCCTGAAGTGATCATCCGCGAAGTCAACGGCGTGAAGCAGGAGCCGTTCGAGAACGTCACCATCGACATCCCTGAAGAATCCCAGGGCAAGGTCATGGAAGAAATGGGCCTGCGTAAGGGCGACCTGACCAACATGGCGCCGGATGGCAAGGGCCGTGTACGTCTGGAGTACAACGTACCTGCTCGTGGTCTGATCGGTTTCCGTAACCAGTTCCTGACCCTGACCAACGGTGCCGGCATCCTGACCTCGATCTTCGATCGCTACGACACCATGAAAGCCGGCCAGATGTCCGGTCGCCTGAACGGTGTACTGGTTTCGATCGAGACCGGCAAGGCGCTGACCTACTCGCTGGAAACCCTGCAGGCTCGCGGCAAGCTGTTCATCGAGCACGGCCAGGACATCTACAACGGTCAGATCATCGGCCTGAACAGCCGTGACAACGACCTGGGCGTGAACCCGACCAAGGGCAAGAAGCTCGACAACATGCGTGCTTCGGGCAAAGACGAAGTCATCGCCCTGGTACCGCCGGTTCGCCACACCCTGGAACAGGCCCTGGAATTCATCCAGGACGACGAGCTGTGCGAAGTGACTCCGAAGTCGATCCGCCTGCGCAAGAAGATCCTGGACGAAGGCGAGCGTACCCGCGCTGCCAAGAAAGCCAAGGCTTGATCGTCTAGCTTGAGCTGAAACGAAAACGCCCCCGGTCGAAAGGCCGGGGGCGTTTTTGTTTGCCTGCAGATTTTGGGGCCGCTTTGCGGCCCATCGCGACACAAGACCGCTCCTACAAGGGACCGCGATCTCCTGTAGGAGCGGCCTTGTGTCGCGAAAGGGCTGCAAAGTAGCCCCAGGATCTCAAATGCAAAGCAGGATCAGCGCCCGACCACCTTGGGCTTGTACGCACAATACCCCGGCCGCGGCCCGACCTTGGGGTGGTTGCGGCAGGTATCCGGCCTCTTGTCATAAATGGTGCACAGCCGGCTTTTACGATCCAGGTACAGGCAGTCATCATTGCTCATCCGGGTCAGGGTGAAGATCCCCGACTTCTGGTTGAAGCGTTCGATGATGCCGTCCTTCTGCAGGCGCTTGGCGATGTTCTTCGGCGGTTCGTCTTTCTCGAACTCGTCGACCACGCCGATACGGATCAGATCCTTGATCTTCACCTCCACCGGCAGGGTGCAGCAGGTCGAATGGCAGCCATGGCACATGTTGCTGGTATAGCGCTGCCAGGTCTCCAGGCGGTCGACTTCGGCCGCGGCGATCAGGGTCGTTTTCATCGTTATGGGGGTGTATCACGGTCTTGGGGCGCGCGATCATACCGGAATTGTTCAATTTATGAACAACCTTTTGCCGGAATCGCAGAGTGGGCATGAAAACTGCGAACGCTAACTGTCACTCCCTGTCGAAGGGTCTAGGCTCAACAGTCTCCCTCCGCTTTCGTCAACTTGCCCGAGGATGCCGCATGTCCCAGGAACCCAAAGCTCGTGACGCCGAGGTGGCCGAATTTCGCGCCGCTGTACTGGACAAGCTGACCTATGCGGTCGGCAAGGACCCGGAGCACGCTTTCGACCACGACTGGTTCGAAGCCATTGCACTGGCCGCGCGCGATCACATGGTCGATCACTGGATGGACCACACCCGCCAGGCTTATCGCCGCAGCCAGAAGCGGGTCTATTACCTTTCCCTCGAATTCCTCATCGGCCGCTTGCTGTACGACAGCCTGAGCAACCTGGGCCTGCTCGACATTGCCCGCGATGCACTGGAAGGGCTGGACGTGGACCTGGAGCGCATCCGCCTGCTCGAGCCCGATGCCGCGCTGGGCAACGGTGGCCTGGGCCGCCTGGCGGCGTGCTTCATGGAGAGCATGTCGACCCTGGGCATCGCTGCTCACGGTTATGGCATCCGCTACGAGCACGGGCTGTTTCGCCAGGCCATGGTTGATGGCTGGCAGCAGGAGCAGACCGAGAACTGGCTGGACTTCGGCAACCCCTGGGAGTTCGAGCGCGCGGAGGTGATCTACCCGATCAGCTTTGGCGGGAGCGTCGAAACGGTGCACGACACCCACGGCCAGCAGCGCCAGGTGTGGTGGCCGGGCGAGACCGTGCGAGCGGTGGCCTATGACACCCCGGTAGTCGGTTGGCGCGGGGCCAGCGTGAATACCCTGCGCCTGTGGCGTGCGCGGGCGCTGGAAGAGCTGCACCTGGAACGCTTCAATGCCGGTGACCACCTGGGTGCGGTAGCCGAGGTGGCGCGGGCCGAAAGCATTTCGCGGGTGCTGTACCCGGCCGATAGCACCGAGGCGGGCCAGGAGCTGCGCCTGCGCCAGGAGTACTTCTTCGTCTCGGCTTCGTTGCAGGACCTGCTGCGCCGCCACCTGAACATGCACGACAACCTGCTCAACCTGCCGGATGCGGCGGCCATCCAGCTCAACGACACCCACCCGTCGATCGCCGTGGCCGAGCTGATGCGCCTGCTGGTCGACCAGCATGAAATCCCTTGGGATACCGCCTGGGAGCTGACCGTCGGCACTCTGGCCTACACCAACCACACCTTGCTGCCCGAAGCCCTGGAAACCTGGCCGGTGGCGCTGATGGAACGCATGCTGCCGCGGCACATGCAGATCATCTACCTGATCAACGCCTACCACATCGACGCGCTACGGGCGAAAGGCCTGCACGACTTCGATGTGCTGCGGGCCGTGTCGCTGATCGAAGAAGACAACGGCCGCCGGGTGCGCATGGGCAACCTGGCGTTCCTCGGTTCGCACAGCGTCAACGGTGTGTCGGCGCTGCACAGCAAGCTGATGAAAAGCACGGTGTTCTCCGAGCTGCACAAGCTCTACCCGCAACGGATCAACAACAAGACCAACGGCATTACCTTCCGCCGCTGGCTGTACCAGTCCAACCCGCAGCTGACCGCCATGCTGGTCGAGGCGCTGGGCCCTGAGTTGCTGGACGATCCGGAAGGGCGCCTGGTCAATCTGGTGCCGTTCGCCGACAAGAGCGGCTTCCGCAAGCAGTTCGCCGCGCAGCGCCTGCACAGCAAGCGTGCCCTGGCCAGCATCATCCAGGACCGCCTGGGCGTTACGGTGAACCCCGAGGCGTTGTTCGATGTGCAGGTCAAGCGCATTCACGAATACAAGCGCCAGTTGCTCAACCTGCTGCACACCGTGGCGCTGTACCAGGCCATGCGCAATGACCCCGGTACCGACTGGGTGCCGCGGGTGAAGATTTTCGCCGGCAAGGCCGCGGCCAGCTATCACCAGGCCAAGCTGATCATCAAGCTGGCCAACGACATCGCCCGGGTGGTGAACAACGACCCGACCGTGCGCGGCCTGCTGAAGGTGGTATTCCTGCCCAACTACAACGTCAGCCTGGCTGAAAGCATCATCCCGGCGGCGGACCTTTCCGAGCAGATTTCCACCGCCGGTTACGAAGCCTCCGGTACCAGCAACATGAAGTTCGGCCTGAACGGTGCGCTGACCATCGGCACCCTGGATGGTGCCAACGTCGAGATGAGCGAGCAGGTGGGTACCGAAAACATGTTCATCTTCGGCCTTACCGCGCAGCAGGTGGAGGCCAGACGGCGCGACGGGGACTTTGGCGCCAGTGCGGCGATTGCCGCGTCCAGTCGCCTGAATGACGTGTTGCAGGCCATTCGCAGCGGGGTGTTCTCACCGGACGACCCGTCGCGCTACAGCGCGCTGATCGACGGGCTGGTGGCTCATGACCGCTTCCTGGTGTGTGCCGATTTCGATGCCTACTGGGATGCCCAGCGACGGGTCGAGGAGCTGTGGCACACGCCGCAGGAATGGTGGCGCATGGCGGTGCTGAATACCGCGCGGATGGGCTGGTTCTCCTCGGACCGGACCATTCGGGAATATGCCAGCGAGATCTGGAAGGCGCTGGATTGAGGAAAAGGGGCCGCTGTGCGGCCCATCGCCGGCAAGCCAGCTCCCACCTCGACCGCGTCGACCTCGAGCCATGTGCAGTCCCTGTGGGAGCTGGCTTGCCGGCGATGGGCTGCACAGCAGCCCCAACCGACCATCGGCTTGGTGCTTGCTGAACTTCAGGGGCCGAAGTCGAGTCTCTTTGCTCGCTAGCCCGCAACTCTCCCTGTAAACTGCGGGGGTTTTTATCCCCCAATCCTTTCGGAGCCATACATGTCCCGCGTTACCCTGAGTCGCTATCTGATTGAGCAGACCCGCAGCAACAATACCCCTGCCGATCTGCGCTTCCTGATCGAAGTGGTGGCGCGTGCGTGCAAGGAAATCAGCCATCACGTGTCCAAAGGCGCCCTTGGTGGCGTGCTGGGCAGCATGGGCACTGAAAACGTGCAGGGCGAAGTCCAGAAGAAACTGGACGTGATTTCCAACGATATCCTGCTTGAAGCCAACGAGTGGGGCGGCCACCTGGCCGGCATGGCTTCCGAAGAAATGGACAACGCCTACCAGATCCCGGGCAAGTACCCGAAAGGCGCCTACCTGCTGGTCTTCGACCCGCTGGACGGCTCGTCCAACATCGACGTCAACGTTTCGGTCGGCACCATCTTCTCGGTACTGCGTTGCCCTAACGAATACCTGAGCCAGAACGAAACCCTGAACGAAAATGCCTTCCTGCAGCCAGGCACCCAGCAGGTCGCCGCCGGTTACGCCATCTACGGCCCGCAGACCATGCTGATCCTGACCCTGGGCAACGGCGTCAAGGGCTTCACCCTGGACCGCGAACTGGGCAGCTTCGTCCTCACCCACGAAAACATCCGCGTGCCGGAAAGCACCGCAGAGTTCGCCATCAACATGTCCAACCAGCGCCACTGGGAAGCCCCGGTTCAGCGCTACGTGGGCGAACTGCTGGCAGGCGAGACCGGCCCGCTGAAGAAGAACTACAACATGCGCTGGATCGCCTCGATGGTGGCCGACGTACACCGCATCCTGACCCGTGGCGGCCTGTTCATGTACCCACGTGACGCCCGCGAGCCGAGCAAGCCGGGCAAACTGCGCCTGATGTACGAAGCCAACCCGATGTCCTTCATCATCGAACAGGCCGGCGGCGCCTCCACCAACGGTTACGATCGCATCCTCGACATCCAGCCAGATAGCCTGCACCAGCGTGTGTCGGTAATCCTCGGCTCGAAGGAAGAGGTCGAGCGCGTCACCGCCTACCACAAGGAGTAAGTCATGCTCGCACCTTGGCAGCCGTTGCTGGAGTGGTGGTTCGGTTGGGGCACCAGTCCCCAGGCCGTGGCTGACGAGAAGAGCACGCTGTGGTTCGGCAAGCATCATGATGCCGACGCCCATGCGCTGTTTGGCGACCTGGTCGAGCATGCCCTGGCGGGTGGGCTCGACGAGTGGCAGCAAAGCCCGCAGGGCTGGCTGGGCCTGCTGATCCTGCTGGACCAGCTGCCGCGCATGATCCACCGCGACACGCCGCGTGCCTTCGAGGGCGACCGGCGTGCCCAGGTGGTGGCGATGCAGGGTTTGCAGAAGAACTGGGATTACCAGCTGCTGCCGATCCAGCGGGTGTTCGTGCTGCTGGTGCTGGAGCATGCCGAGGTGCTGGACTGGCAGAACCTGTGCGTCGAGCGCTACCAGGTGCTGCTGGACGAGCAGCCCGATGCCAACCGCCGGTTGTTCGAAGGCTTCCTCGACTACGCCGAGCAGCACCAGCGGGTAATTGCCCGTTTCGGGCGCTTCCCGCACCGCAACCTGGTGCTGGAGCGGCCGAGTACCAGCGAAGAGATGGACTTTTTGCTGGAGCCTGGGTCCAGGTTCTGAGGCTTCGTGGCCTGCTGCGCAGGCCGTCGCGACGCAAGGCCGCTCCTTCACGGGGCGGCCTTTTTGTTTGGGCGGGGTAATTCTTTGTGATTAATCGCACAGTAGTGGCCATCCGACCAATGGCGTAGGGGTAGAGGAGGGAGGTCAGGGAACCTGGGAGGGTTTTTACCGTCGAAGGTCACTGCAGGCCACTCGCCT
This sequence comes from Pseudomonas sp. B8(2017), assembly GCF_002113575.1. Classification (NCBI taxonomy): domain Bacteria; kingdom Pseudomonadati; phylum Pseudomonadota; class Gammaproteobacteria; order Pseudomonadales; family Pseudomonadaceae; genus Pseudomonas; species Pseudomonas sp. B8(2017). The sequence continues at coordinate 405,911 of NZ_NEIO01000001.1, forward strand.
GTATCCCCTCTCCAGGAGTGTCCTTCATGTCGTTGCGTTCCCTCGCCCTGTTGTCGCTGTGCGTCGTCCTGACTGCCTGCAGCAAGATCAACCAGGAAAACTATTCCAAGATCAAGGCCGGTATGAACAAGGCCGAGGTCGAGCAGCTGCTCGGCACGCCGACCGAGTGCTCTGGTGCGCTGGGGATGAGCAGCTGCACCTGGGGGGACGAGAAGAGCTTCATCAGTGTGCAATATGCGGCTGACAAGGTGCTCATGTATTCAGGGCAGGGTCTCAAATGAGGCACCTGTATCTGCTGATGGGGGTATGCCTGGCGCTGCTGCTGGGCGGTTGTGCCGGCTCCGTGCATGACCCGCTGGCGCCGAAAACCGCGGGCAACATCGACCTCAAGCGCTACCAGGGCAAGTGGTACGAGCTGGCGCGCCTGCCGATGCGCTACCAGACCGGCTGCGAGCAGTCCGAAGCGCACTACAACCTCCGGCTCGATGGTAGCCTCGGCGTGCTCAACCGCTGCCGCACCATGGGTGACGAATGGCTGCGCGCCGAAGGGCATGCGAACATCCAGGAGCCGGGGCACACCGACAAATTGTGGGTCGAGTTCGACAACTGGTTCACCAAGCTGGTGCCAGGGGTGGCGAGGGGCGAGTACTGGATTCTTTATGTGGATGATCGCTACCGCACGGCGGTGGTCGGCAGCCCGGACCGCAAGCACTTGTGGATCCTGTCGCGTACGCCGACGCTACCGGCCTGGGAGCGCGAGAACCTGATGTCCAAGGCCCGGCAGCAGGGGTATGACACCAATCGGCTGATCTGGCGGGCGTCGGACCAGCAGATCGTCAAGAGGCACTGAATTTCTGGGGGCTGCTTTGCAGCCCATCGCGACACAAGGCCGCTCCTACAGGGGAACGCACATTCCTGTAGGAGCGGCCTTGTGTCGCGATGGGCCGCAAAGCCGCCCCAATAAACTCACCCCAACAGCTGTCGCAACACCTCGGCAAACGCCAGCGCGCTTTGCTCTTCCTGCGCATGCCGCCCCTGGCGCACCACCCACTGCCCATTCACCATCACATCCCGCACCTGGCGATCGCCCCCGGCAAACAGCCAGCGGTTGAGAATCGCATCCCCATCGGCCATGGCGATGTAAGGGTCCTGCCCATCGAGCACCAGCCAGTCGGCGCGCTTGCCCACGGCCAGCTCCCCGACCGCCTGCCCCAGCGCCTGCGCACCGCCCGCCAGCGCAGCGTCATACAGCGTGCGCCCGACCATCGGCTGGTCGCCGCGATACAGGCGGTTACGCCGCTGGTCGCGCAGCCGCTGGCCGTATTCCAACCAGCGCAGTTCCTCCACCACGCTCAGCGACACATGGCTGTCCGAACCAATGCCCATGCGCCCGCCCTGCGCCAGGTAGTCCACTGCCGGGAAAATCCCGTCGCCCAGGTTGGCCTCGGTGGTCAGGCACAGCCCGGCTACCGCGCCACTGTGGGCCATGGCGGTGACTTCATCCGGCTCGGCATGGGTGGCATGCACCAGGCACCAGCGTGGGTCCACGTCCACGTGCTCGTACAGCCACTGCAGCGGGCGCAGGCCGCTCCAGGCCAGGCAGTCGTCGACTTCCTTCTGCTGCTCGGCGATATGGATATGCACCGGGCACTGCTTGTCGCTGGCTGCCAGCACTTCGGCGATCTGCCCGGGCGTCACGGCGCGCAGCGAATGGAAGCACAGACCCAGTTGCTGCGCGGGTTGCGCGGCCAGCAGCGGGGCCAGCTGCGCTTGCAGTTGCAGGTATTGTTCGGTGGAGTTGATGAAGCGCCGTTGCCCGTCATTCGGGGCTTGGCCGCCGAAGCCTGCGTGGCTGTACAGCACCGGCAGCAAGGTCAGGCCAATGCCGCTGTCGGCTGCAGCCGCGCTGATGCGGCGGGACAGTTCGGCCGGGTCGGCGTAGGCCTTGCCGGCCTGGTCATGGTGCACGTAGTGGAACTCGGCGACCGAGGTGTAGCCGGCCTTGAGCATCTCGATGTACAGCTGACGGGCGATGACCTGCAGCTGCTCCGGGCTGATCTGGCCGACCAGGCGATACATCAGGTCGCGCCAGGTCCAGAAACTGTCGTTGGGGTTGCCGGCGACTTCCGCCAGCCCTGCCATGGCGCGCTGGAAGGCATGCGAGTGCAGGTTGGGCATGCCGGGCAGCAGCGGGCCGGCCAGCCGCTCGGCGCCTTCCGCCGAGGCACCTGGTTCGATGCGGGCCACATGGCCATCACTGGTGACCTCGATGCGGACATGGCTGGCCCAGCCCGTGGGCAGCAGGGCGCGTTCGGCGAAGTAGGCGGACATCGGTGAAAATCCTGTTATTGTTAACTTGTATATACATATACAGGCGTTTGCCTGCCGGGTAAACTGCGGCAAGCTACCGCTCATTCCATTTGCACAAGGATCCAACGCCGTGCCGACACCACCTGTCTCCGCGCTGGTTGCCCAGATGGGCGAGGGCCCGGCTCCGCTGTACGCCCGGGTCAAACAGATGATCATCCAGCAGATCGACAACGGCAGCTGGCCACCGCATCACCGGGTACCCTCGGAGAGCGAACTGGTCAGCGAGCTGGGCTTCAGCCGCATGACCATCAACCGCGCCCTGCGCGAACTTACCGCCGAAGGCCTGCTGGTGCGCATGCAAGGGGTCGGTACCTTCGTGGCCGAGCCCAAGGGGCGTTCGGCGCTGTTCGAGGTCAACAACATCGCCGACGAAATTGCCGCGCGTGGCCACCAGCATAGCTGCCAGGTGATCACCCTCATCGAGGAAACGGCCGGTTCCGAGCGGGCCCTGGCCCTGGACATGCGCGAAGGCCAACGGGTGTTCCACTCGCTGATCGTGCATTTCGAGAACGGCGTGCCGGTGCAGATCGAGGACCGCTACGTCAATGCGGCGATTGCCCCCGACTACCTCAAGCAGGACTTCACCCGGCAGACGCCTTACGCCTACCTGTCGCAGGTGGCGCCGCTGACCGAGGGTGAGCACGTGGTCGAGGCAATCCTGGCCGAGCCGGAAGAATGCCGCCTGTTGCAGATCGAGCGGGGCGAGCCTTGCCTGCTGATCCGTCGTCGCACCTGGTCCGGCCGCCAGCCGGTGACCGCCGCGCGGCTGATCCACCCCGGTTCCCGTCATCGCCTGGAAGGACGTTTCAGTAAATGAGTCAGCTGCAGTTGTTGCGAGCGCAGGGCTACCCGCGCATGCCGTGGAAGAACGGTGGCGGTTTCACCGAAGAGATTACCCGCGACAGTGGCGAAGGCCTGGACGGCTTTGGCTGGCGCTTGTCGATTGCCGATATCGAGGAGTCCGGCGGGTTTTCCACCTTCGCCGGCTACCAGCGGATCATCACCGTGCTGCAGGGTGACGGCATGCGCCTGCTGGTCGACGGCCAGGCCAGCAGGCCGTTGCTGCCGTTCGATGCCTTCGCCTTCAGCGGCGAGAGCCAGGTCAGCTGCAAGCTGCTGGGCGGGGCGATCCGCGATTTCAACCTGATCTACGCACCGCAGCGCTACCGGGCGCGGTTGCAGTGGTTCGATGGCACCAGCCGCTTGTACAGCTCGGCGTCGACGGTGTTGCTGTTCGCTGCCAGCAGCCAGGTCGAGGTGGGTATTGCCGGGTGCGAGACGCAGCGGTTGGGGTTGTATGACTGCCTGCGGCTGGAGGGCAATGACCAGTTGCTGGGGTTGGATGTGCAGGGGCGGTTCTGCCTGATCGAACTCGTTTCACGTTGAGATAGCCGGGGGGCTGCTGCGCAGCCCTTCGCGGGCTTGCCCGCTCCCACAGGTACAGCGCACGCCTTGAAGGCAGTGGAGCTCTCTGTGGGAGCGGGCAAGCCCGCGAAGGGCCGCGCAGCGGCCCCATTTCTTTTGCCATTCAGCGGAAAAGTCCAATTATTTTGGTTGTCCATGCTTGTACATACAAGTAAAGGTGTGTTTGTATATCTACCACGACATACCCGCCCGCGGACGACCGCAGAGGACCTTTCCCGTGACCGACAACAACAAATACCGTGACGTTGAAATCCGTGCCCCACGTGGCAACAAGCTGACTGCCAAAAGCTGGCTGACCGAAGCGCCACTGCGCATGCTGATGAACAACCTCGATCCACAGGTCGCGGAAAACCCGAAAGAACTGGTGGTGTACGGCGGTATCGGCCGCGCTGCCCGTAACTGGGCGTGCTACGACAAGATCGTCGAGACCCTGACCCGCCTGGAAGACGACGAAACCCTGCTGGTGCAGTCGGGCAAGCCGGTCGGCGTGTTCAAGACCCACAGCAACGCCCCGCGCGTACTGATCGCCAACTCCAACCTGGTGCCGCACTGGGCCAACTGGGAACACTTCAACGAACTGGACGCCAAGGGCCTGGCCATGTACGGCCAGATGACCGCCGGCAGCTGGATCTACATCGGCAGCCAGGGCATCGTCCAGGGCACCTACGAAACCTTCGTCGAAGCCGGTCGCCAGCATTACGGCGGCAGCCTTAAAGGCAAGTGGGTACTGACCGCCGGCCTGGGCGGCATGGGCGGCGCCCAGCCACTGGCCGCCACCCTGGCCGGTGCCTGCTCGCTGAACATCGAATGCCAGCAGAGCCGCATCGACTTCCGTCTGGAAACCCGCTACGTCGACGAGCAGGCCACTGACCTCGACGACGCTCTGGCACGCATTGCCAAGTACACCGCCGAAGGCAAGGCCATCTCCATCGCCCTGCACGGCAACGCTGCTGAAATCCTGCCAGAGCTGGTCAAGCGTGGCGTGCGCCCGGACATGGTCACCGACCAGACCAGCGCCCACGACCCGCTGAACGGTTACCTGCCAGCCGGCTGGACCTGGGAACAGTACCGCGACCGCGCGCAGACCGAGCCGGCTGCAGTGGTCAAGGCCGCCAAGCAGTCGATGGCCGTGCACGTGCAAGCCATGCTCGATTTCCAGAAGCAGGGTGTTCCGACCTTCGACTATGGCAACAACATCCGCCAGATGGCCAAGGAAGAAGGCGTGGCCAATGCCTTCGACTTCCCAGGCTTCGTGCCGGCCTACATCCGCCCGCTGTTCTGCCGTGGCATCGGCCCGTTCCGCTGGGCGGCGCTGTCCGGTGATGCCGAAGACATCTACAAGACCGACGCCAAGGTCAAGGAACTGATCCCCGACGACGCCCACCTGCACCGCTGGCTGGACATGGCTCGCGAGCGCATCAGCTTCCAGGGCCTGCCGGCACGTATCTGCTGGGTTGGCCTGGGCCTGCGCGCCAAGCTGGGCCTGGCGTTCAACGAAATGGTACGCAGCGGCGAGCTGTCGGCACCGATCGTGATCGGCCGTGACCACCTGGACTCCGGTTCGGTGTCCAGCCCCAACCGTGAAACCGAAGCCATGCGCGACGGTTCCGACGCTGTCTCCGACTGGCCGCTGCTCAACGCCTTGCTGAACACCGCCGGCGGTGCTACCTGGGTTTCGCTGCACCACGGTGGTGGTGTGGGCATGGGCTTCTCCCAGCACTCTGGCATGGTCATCGTCTGCGACGGTACCGATGAAGCCGCCGAGCGTATCGCTCGCGTGCTGACCAACGACCCAGGGACCGGTGTGATGCGTCATGCCGATGCCGGTTACGACATCGCCATCGAGTGCGCCAAGGAGCAGGGCCTGGACCTGCCGATGATCACTGGCTGATCGCCACGCTTTGGATCGCACCCCACAAGGGGTGATACTGAACAACAAGAAGGAGCACGCAGGCACTCACAAACGGGCCTGCGGCTCCACGCGATTGGAGTAGTGAAGTGACCGAATTGACCCTCAAGCCCGGCACCTTGACCCTGGCCCAGCTGCGCGCCATCCATGCCGCGCCCGTGCGCCTGCAACTGGACGCCAGCGCCGCGCCAGCCATCGACGCCAGCGTTGCCTGCGTCGAGCAGATCATTGCCGAAGACCGTACCGCCTACGGCATCAACACCGGTTTCGGCCTGCTGGCCTCGACCCGCATCGCCAGCCACGACCTGGAAAACCTGCAGCGCTCGCTGGTGCTGTCCCACGCCGCCGGTGTCGGCGCGCCGCTGGATGACGACCTGGTGCGGCTGATCATGGTGCTGAAGATCAACAGCCTCAGCCGTGGCTTCTCCGGCATCCGTCGCAAAGTCATCGACGCGCTGATCGCCCTGGTCAACGCCGAAGTCTACCCGCACATCCCGCTGAAGGGTTCGGTGGGCGCATCCGGCGACCTCGCCCCGCTGGCGCACATGTCGCTGGTGCTGCTGGGTGAAGGCAAGGCCCGCTACAAGGGCCAGTGGCTGCCAGCCACCGAAGCCCTGGCCGTGGCCGGCCTCGAGCCGCTGACCCTGGCCGCCAAGGAGGGCCTGGCCCTGCTCAACGGCACCCAGGCGTCCACCGCCTATGCCCTGCGTGGCCTGTTCCAGGGCGAAGACCTGTACGCCGCTGCCATCGCCTGCGGCGGCCTGAGCGTCGAAGCCGCACTGGGCTCGCGCTCGCCGTTCGATGCGCGTATCCACGAAGTGCGTGGCCAGCGCGGCCAGATCGACACCGCTGCCTGCTTCCGTGACCTGCTGGGCGACTCCAGCGAAGTGTCGCTGTCGCACAAGAACTGCGACAAGGTCCAGGACCCGTACTCGCTGCGCTGCCAGCCGCAGGTCATGGGCGCCTGCCTGACCCAGCTGCGCCAGGCCGCCGAGGTACTGGGCATCGAAGCCAACGCCGTGTCGGACAACCCGCTGGTGTTCGCTGCCGAAGGTGACGTGATTTCCGGCGGTAACTTCCACGCCGAGCCGGTGGCCATGGCCGCCGACAACATCGCCCTGGCCATTGCCGAAATCGGTTCGCTCAGCGAGCGCCGTATCTCGCTGATGATGGACAAGCACATGTCCCAGCTGCCGCCGTTCCTGGTGGAAAACGGCGGGGTCAACTCGGGCTTCATGATCGCCCAGGTCACCGCTGCTGCCCTGGCCAGCGAGAACAAAGCCCTGTCGCACCCGCACAGCGTCGACAGCCTGCCGACCTCGGCCAACCAGGAAGACCACGTGTCGATGGCCCCGGCTGCCGGCAAGCGTCTGTGGGAAATGGCCGAAAACACCCGTGGCGTGCTGGCCATCGAATGGCTGGGCGCCTGCCAGGGCCTGGACCTGCGCAAGGGCCTGAAGACCTCGGCCAAGCTGGAGCAGGCGCGCCAGGCGCTGCGCAGCGAAGTGCCGCACTACGACCGTGACCGCTTCTTCGCGCCCGACATCGAAAAGGCCGTGGAACTGTTGGCCAAGGGTCGCCTGACCGGCCTGCTGCCGGCTGGTGTGCTGCCAAGCCTGTAATGCCCCCCAGGGGCCGCTGTGCGGCCCATCGCCGGCAAGCCGGCTCCCACAGATGGAGATGCGACACACCATCTCTGTGGGGGCTGGCTTGCCGGCGATTGGGCTGCAAGGCAGCCCCCTTCGATCTCACGACCACAAAAACAATTTAAGGACGTGACATGCAACAAGCTCAAGGTCTAAAGCGCGGGCTAAGTGCCCGCCACATCCGCTTCATGGCCCTCGGTTCCGCCATCGGCACCGGTCTGTTCTACGGCTCCGCCTCGGCCATCCAGATGGCCGGCCCGGCCGTGCTGCTGGCCTACCTGATCGGCGGCGCCGCCGTGTTCATGGTCATGCGCGCCCTCGGCGAAATGGCTGTGCACAACCCGGTCGCCGGCTCGTTCGGCCACTACGCCAGCACCTACCTCGGCCCCATGGCCGGCTTCATCCTCGGCTGGACCTACGCCTTCGAGATGGTCATCGTCGCCATCGCCGACGTCACCGCCTTCGGTATCTACATGGGCTTCTGGTTCCCGGAAGTGGCCCGCTGGATCTGGGTGCTGGGCATCGTCTTCCTGATCGGCGGCCTCAACCTGTGCAACGTCAAGGTCTTTGGCGAAATGGAATTCTGGCTGTCGCTGCTCAAGGTCGGCGCCATCGTGGCGATGATCCTGGCCGGCCTCGGCATCATGGCCTTCGGCTTCAGCCAGGTTGGCACCGGGCAGGCCGTGGGTGTCAGCAACCTGTTCGACCACGGCGGCTTCATGCCCAATGGCGTGGGTGGCCTGATCGCCTCCTTTGCCGTGGTGATGTTCGCGTTCGGCGGCATCGAGATCATCGGTGTCACCGCCGGTGAGGCCAAGGACCCGCAGCGGGTCATCCCCAAGGCGATCAACGCCGTGCCGCTGCGCATCCTGCTGTTCTACGTGCTCACCCTGTTCGTGCTGATGTGCCTGTTCCCATGGCCGCAAATCGGCAGCCAGGGCAGCCCGTTCGTGCAGATCTTCAGTAACCTGGGCATCGGCTCTGCCGCCGCAGTGCTGAACATCGTGGTGATTTCCGCCGCGATCTCGGCCATCAACAGCGACATCTTCGGCGCCGGCCGCATGATGTACGGCCTGGCCCAGCAAGGCCACGCGCCGCGCGGCTTCAGCAAGCTGTCGAAGCACGGCGTGCCGTGGATGACCGTTGTGGTAATGGGTGCTGCGCTGCTGATCGGCGTGCTGCTCAACTACCTGATCCCGGAGAACGTGTTCCTGCTGATCGCCTCGATCGCTACCTTCGCCACCGTGTGGGTGTGGCTGATGATCCTGCTCACCCAAGTGGCCATGCGCCGCAGCATGAGCCGTGAACAAGTGGCCCAGCTACAGTTCCCGGTACCGTTCTGGCCTTACGGCCCGGCCATGGCCATTGCGTTCATGGTGTTCATCTTTGGCGTGCTCGGTTACTTCCCGGATACCCAGGCGGCACTGCTCGTCGGCGTGGTCTGGGTGGTGTTCCTGGTGGCGTCCTACCTGCTGTGGTGCAAGCCGCGCGCAGGGCAGGGCAAACCGGTAGCGGAACCGGCCGAGCTGCACCGCTAAGTACAGGAGTCAATGTATGAGAACCGTCTGGCAGCACTGCCATGTGGCAACCATGGCCGAGGGCCGTTACTCGGCCATCGAGGACGCGGCCATCGTCACCAACGCCGGGCTGATCGAGTGGATCGGCCCACGCGTCGAGCTGGCGTCGGTCGATGCCGAGCGTACGGTGGACCTGGGCGGCGCCTGGGTCACCCCGGGGCTGATCGACTGCCACACCCACGCGGTGTTCGGTGGCAACCGCAGCGGTGAGTTCGAGCAGCGCCTGCAGGGTGTGAGCTATGCCGAAATCGCCGCACAGGGCGGTGGCATCGCCAGCACCGTGCGGGCCACCCGCGCGGCCAGCGAAGACGAGCTGTTCGCCAGTGCTCGCCAGCGGGTCCAGGCGCTGATGCGCGATGGCGTGACCACCATCGAGGTCAAGTCCGGCTACGGCCTGGACCTGACCAACGAGCGCAAGATGCTGCGCGTGGCCCGGCGCCTGGCCGACGAGTTGCCGCTGGCGGTCCGCGCCACCTGCCTGGCAGCCCATGCCTTGCCGCCGGAATACGTCGGCCGGGCTGACGACTACATCGCGCACATCTGCGACGAAATGCTGCCGGCCCTGGCCGCCGAAGGCCTGGTGGACGCAGTGGATGCCTTCTGCGAACACCTGGCGTTCTCCCCGGCCCAGGTCGAGCGGCTGTTCATCAAGGCGCGCGAGCTGGGTCTGCCGGTCAAGCTGCACGCCGAACAGTTGTCGTCGCTGCACGGCTCCAGCCTGGCGGCGCGCTACCAGGCGCTTTCGGCTGACCATCTGGAATTCATGACCGAGGAAGACGCCATTGCCATGGCAAAAGCCGGCACGGTCGCCGTGCTGCTGCCGGGCGCGTTCTACTTCCTGCGCGAAACCCAGCTGCCGCCGATGGACGCCTTGCGCCGCCACGGCGTGAAGATTGCCCTGGCCAGCGACCTCAACCCCGGCACCTCGCCAGGGTTGTCGCTGCGGCTGATGCTGAACATGGGCTGCACCTGCTTCCGCATGACCCCGGAAGAAGCCCTGGCCGGTGTCACCGTGCACGCCGCCACGGCGCTGGGCCTGGGCGACAGCCACGGCTCGCTGGAAGTGGGCAAGGTCGCCGACTTCGTCGCCTGGCAGATCGAACGCCCCGCCGACCTGGCCTACTGGCTGGGCGGCGACCTGCCCAAGCGCGTGGTGCGCAAGGGCCACGAGATTTCCAACTGAGTGAGGCACGATGGACAAGGTACTGAGTTTTCACCAGGGGCGCCTGCCGCTGCTGATCAGCATGCCCCATGCCGGCCTGCAACTGTCGCCGGCGGTACGAGACGGCTTGGTCGACCAGGCGCGCAGCCTGCCGGACACCGACTGGCATATTCCACGGTTGTATGACTTTGCCCGTGACATGGGCGCCAGCGTGGTGGCGGCGGAGTATTCCCGCTTCGTCATCGACCTGAACCGGCCGGATGACGACAAGCCACTGTACGTTGGTGCCACCACCGGCCTGTACCCGGCCACGCTGTTCGATGGCGAGCCATTGTTCAAGGACGGGTTGGTGCCGACAGGCGAGGAGCGCAAGCAGTATCTGGAGCAGATCTGGCGCCCCTACCACGACACGATTCGTCGCGAGCTGGCGCGGCTGCGCGAGCAGTTCGGCTACGCCCTGCTGTGGGACGCCCATTCGATCCGTTCGCTGATCCCGCACCTGTTCGACGGCAAGCTGCCGGACTTCAACCTGGGTACTTTCAACGGCGCCAGCTGCGACCCGGCTCTGGCCGAACGGCTGAAAGAGGTGTGCGCCCAGGCCCAAGGCTACAGCCATGTGCTCAATGGCCGTTTCAAGGGCGGGCATATCACCCGGCATTACGGCGATCCGGCCAATCACATCCATGCGGTGCAGCTGGAGCTGGCGCAGAGCACCTATATGGAAGAGACCGAGCCGTTCGATTACCGCGAAGACCTGGCACGGCCGACACAGGAGGTGTTGAAGCAGCTTCTGCAGGCAGTGCTGGACTGGGGCAAGGCACATTACGGGCGGTGAAGTTCGCCAGTAAGAATGGCGACGCGATGCAGGCCATGCGCGTCGCCAGTCACTACGGGTCAGTTGTTGTTGATCTGCTTGATGGTAAGTTCGCGCAGTAGCTCCTTCTCCTCCTGATCCTTGTCATCTTGCAGGCCTTGCTGCAAGTTCAACTCGTCCTGAAGCGAGTGGTCCTTGCTGGCCAGCTCGAGCACCCGCAGGCGGAAACGTGCGTCTATTTCGGCGAAGCGGTCGGCACACTCGGCGCGCAGGCGCGTGGTCCAGTCCGTATTCGCCAGCATGTAGTCGACCAGTGCATCGCTCAGTTCACTTTTCCGGACCTTTTCCAGCACACTGGATAGCTCATCGCGCGCCAGGTTCGCAGCACCTCGAAAACGCATGCTGTCGGCGATCGGCAGGTCCAGTTCCCTGGCCAGTTCCCGGCGGTAGGCCAGGCGTACCGAGACCAGGTCACCCGAACCAGTCCGTTGGTTGGCCAGCAGCTCCAGCTGTTCGATCCGGAAAAGCTGCAACAGGCGACGACGCAGTGCTTGCAGGGAATCGCCGGCGTCGACCAACAGGCGTTGGCTCATCAGGTACAGTTCAATATTGTTGAACTCCTGCAGCGCTCCGTCATGGCAGGTCTGCGAGCCGGTTACCGGGTCTGGCAATGCCGCTGCGGCGATGCTCTCCATGATCGGGCGTTCGGTTTCGTTGCTTGCAGCCACCACCAGCATCAAGCGCACCCGTTCGCAGAAGGTGGCACGCGTATTCGGGTCAACGTATGGGGCGGCATTGTGCAAACGGCCCGCCAGACGCAACAGATCACTGCCTTCGAGCCGCTCCCAGCAGTCCTGCAATGCGGCATTCTGTGCTTCGCTACCCAGCAGCCAGTCCTCCAGCCTGGGCGTATCATCGCCCAGCAGTGGGAAGTGAGGGTGGTCGAGAGATCCTTCGCTGGAAGAATCGAAGAACATCAGGTCGTCGGGGATATCCAGGGCAAAGGAATAGCTGTGCTGGCTGTCCGAGAAGGTGCGTACCCGCAGGATGGTTTCAAGAGGCAGTGGGTTGTCGAACAAGGCGATCGACGAGATTGGCATGGGATTGTTCAGGTTCGTCAGGATGTGCTCGGGCAACTGGGTGATGTTGTTCGAGCTCAGGTCCAGAAGTTCCAGTGGCAGCAAACTGTCACACCAGCTGGGCCAGGCTTGCAGGTTCATGTTGGTCAATGCGAGTGACTGCAGGTTGCTGGCCAGCGATGCGGGCACATGGTCGATGTTGCCTGCACGGTTGCCCGACAGGTCCAGCGAGGTCAGGTTTCGCAGCCCTGCGAAAATGTCCATCATGGCCTGGTCGACCTCCAGCCCCATGTTGCGAAACTCCAGGTAGGTGAGCTGATGAAGGCGGGTCAGGGCGGATGCCAGCGAGGGCATGGCGGCCTGGTGTTCATCGATGGTCAGTCGGCTGATGTTAGGGAACCGGCTGAGTAGTTCATCGAGCTGTGAGGTGCTGCCTCGCAACCGCGTCAGGCTGAGTGCACGTACGCGGGCGCCGAAGAACGCTGGAAGCCGCCTGGGGAAATGCTCGATGGCCACGTCCTCGAGTTGCAGGCGCAGGTATGACTGGCCCTGCTCCTGCTGTTCCCAGAATTGATCGATCGCTGACGCGATACGTTGCCTGTCCGCCAGTGCGGCCTGGGTCAATGGGTTGCTCGAACTGGATGCCTGGGCCCAGCCATCGATCGCATCGCGCATCTGCCGTCGCTCATCGCGAATGCGTGCTAGCTGTTCGGAAAGTGCTGCTGGCTGGTCCGTGGTGATACCCGAGGTGTCGACGTGCTCGTTCAGCAACAAGCGCTGCAGGTGGGACTCATTGATGCTGTTGCCTTCCAGCGAGATCACCGGTGGGGTTGTCAGCATGTCCGCTTCATGAAGCAGGAACGAGGGCAACGACCTGAGATTGTTGTGGCGCAATGACAGGTGGGCAATGCGCGCCAGGGCGTCGCTGCCAATCCCGATCGGCCATTGGGCCAATTGCATCTGGTCCAGGCCCAGGTAATCCAGGGTCAATTCATGGAAGCTTGGCCTGTTGCTCTGCGCCAGCCGGTTACCACTCAGGTCGAGGTATCTCAATTGGCGAAGCCCTGACAGCAGGTTCAGGTCGCTTTCGGAAAGCGTCATGTTCTGGTTGGTGAGCACCAATCGTTGCAACCCTGGCAGGCACTCGGTGATGGTGGGCACGCTGAACAGGAAGGGCGAGGGCGTTGCCCTGGGGTCAAACGGACGGCTGATTTCAAGCGACTCGATCTGCGGCATCTGCCTGAGCAGGCGTTGCAGCAGGCGCTCGTTTTGCGCCCAGCCCGCCAAGGACCCTGACGGTAAGTCGATCAGGCTCAGGCTGCGCACGCGTGCGTTGAAAAAAGCGGGCAAGGTGAGGGGCACGTCGGCAAGGGGGACGCGGGCGATACGCAGTTCTGTGGTGGGCCCGGTGCTCTCGTCCAGCGCAGTGTCGTACCAATGTTGCATGATCGAGTCACGCAGGCTGTCGTAGTCCTGTGCTGCCTGGTCGCTTGCCGGCGAAATGGCTTCGCTCCAATCGTCCAGGCTGCTTTGCAGCTCGTTGCGTTGCTCCACCAGCGTCTGCAAATGCTCGAATATCTGCAGCTGTGTACGGCCGCGGCTGGCAAGTGCCAGCAGAATCTGATCTGCCGAGCGGCCGGTGCGTGTGGCGAGCCCTGTGGCTTCGATAGCTTCGAGCAGGCGCTGACGGGTGATGCCGTGGGTGGCCGGGCCGCCGCCACTGAGTGGGTAGCCCAGGCGGCCATCGGCCAGGCGCATGGGAGAACGGTAGCCGGGGCGTACGGGCTGCATGCCCAGCAGCACCCTCAGGGCTGGGCGGGGTAGTAACGGGCTTTCCTGTACAAGGCGCTGCAGCGCTTGCTGATCGGTGACGTCCATGCCCGCCATCGCCGCGGGCAGTGCCTCGTACAATGCAGCGTAAAGGCTTGGGTACACCTTGACCGCCGCACTGGGCAGGCTTTCGTCGTGGACGATGTACCCTGCCGAAGCATGGGTAATGGTCGTGTATGGGCGAGTGCCCGGGGTGCCTATGGCATGATCCTGGGTCGGCCAGGACATGCGCTGGAGCAGCCGGAGCCTGGTCTGTGCAGGCCAGCCTGGCAAGCGTTCGAGCGTATGCATGATCAACAGGTCGCTATCCCAGTTCGGCACGCTGGACAGGTACATCCCTTCGCAGGCGCGGGCAAGGCGAATTTGTTGCTGGTAGATGCGGGCCTCTTCGGCAAGGCGCAGTGGTACCTTGCCGTTGTCGAGTATCTGCAGTTCGTTGGCACTGGCCTCGCGCGCCAGCTCATTGGCGACTGCTGACGGCAATTTCGGATACGTCCTCTGGATGGCCTCGGCGCCCGGCGCCAGGTCGCGCGAAAGGCCGGCGTAGGCCCTGGCAAACTCAGCGGGCCGAGTGCTCTCGTCCGCCCGCTGGCGGACCGTTTCGTCCAGCTTGAAGCGTTGCAGGGTGTCTTCCAGCAAGGCCGGCAGCCGCTGGCTTTCGGCCAGGGCCCGGCGCAGCTCGTCTTCGTGTACGCCGCTGACGGCGATAATCCGTTGCAGCGTCGGCTCGTCGAAGTGCCCACTCAAGTGGCCGATGCGGCGCAGGAGTGTCATGCCCGACCAACTCAGTGGCTTATCGGTAACGTGCAGCCATGCTCCGGCACCGTTGTGCCGCACTGGCGGCTGGTAACGGCGAGGACTTGCAGGGTGTTGCAAACGATATTCACCAGTCGTTGGCGTTTGGCTGACGATGTACTGATTGCCCTGCAGTACCAGCCAGCGTTTGCCTTGGTGATGCCGTAGGCCCAGTTCGTCCGGTACCAGGTCATGGGGCAGTGTCTCGAAGCTCTGGTAGGGCGTGAGGTCGGGTTTCCACAGCCGCATCTGACCATCGGATGTTTCCACGTCTTCCAGTTCTTCGATGAATGAAGGTGTTTCTACAGGAATACGGGCTATCCCTGGCTCCTCATCCTCTGGCTCTTCTATCTCCGGCCCTTCCGAAGCCATGCCGGTTTCGCTGCCCTGCGAGCCTCTCAATGCTTTGGCTGCTGCGCTGAGGGCGGCCATGACGGCCACGTTTTCGATCACATCGAGCAGATAGCCATAGGCAGTATCACGCTCGTCGTTTTCCCAGGCGTCGATCCCTTCATACACCTCATGGGCCAGCTGGGCCAGGCAAACGGCAAGCATTGCCTCGCCAAGCCCCGGCACGAAGAAGCCGGCGATGTTCAAGGCCGTAAGCACACGGCCGGCGATCAGTTCCCGATGGGCTTGCGTGGTGCGCCGGTCGACGATTTCGGTGGGAGTGGCGTGGAACAGCACATCCTTTTCATGACGCTGGGCCTTCTGGAAAGCCATCACGCCTTGGAAGGCGTGGCTGAAAGGCTTCATGACCGGATACAGGGTGGCGTGCGGGTCCGGAACACGTTCATGCAAGCCGCGGGCACTCCAGGCGAGGGGCATGAGCCGGTCCTTCAGGCGGGTGGTTATCGGCGCCTTGTCGCGGTCGGCGAGGTGCTTGTCCAGGTAGCCGATATCGGCCTGGAGCCTGTCGCGCAATTCGTCGTGCATGGCTTGCTGGCTGGTGAACTCCTTGAGGGGCGTGGTGCTGTCTTCAGGGATGTACAGCGCCACGGCCTGATGCCCTTCAGCTTGCAGGGTAATGAGCACAACGCCAGTCGGCTCGGCTTCCCATAACTCGAGCAAGCTGAATGTCACCGGCGAAGAGGGCGATGGCGCCTGGTCAAGTGGTGTGGCGAGAGCGGCGGAATATAGCGTTTCGCTGATATCACCCTTGAGGCGCGCGAAATGCAGGGATTGCCGGAATGCCGATACCTCGGCACGCCCCAGGGTTTCATAAACGGCCAGTGCGGCTTCATCGGCGCCGAGTGACGGCGTGGCCGCCGGGTAGTAGATGGCATGTACCTGTTCGTGATACTTGCCGCCGATATCCAGCGTGCGACACAAGTCGGCGAAGTCTTCGGCGGCGATATCCAGTGCATTGGTGATCGGCACGGTGCCCATGAAGCGCCGGTGATCGACGATGACCGACCTCTTGAGCAGGGAGGCGGGCGCGTCCATGCCGTGTTCGGCAGCGGCGGCCTGGTCGAAGTTGTGCAAGGCGCAGTGCAGCAGCGAGCGTGTAGCCCGGTCTACGGCCTGGCGGCTGTCGATGGCGTCGGTCGTTTCGATCAGGCGGGCATCGACGAGGTAGGTGTCGCGCACATCCAGGTCAAGCCTGAATTGCTGCTTGATGGCATCGGTGAGTGCCTTGGTGGCGTAGGTTTCCAGGGTTGGAAGCTGTTCGAACAGCTTGTGCACCTGCACCTGGTGCTCGCGGTGGCGTGCGTGCTCTTCCTGCCATGCCTTGGCGACCTCCGGTTGTTGCTGGAGTGCCGTCACCAGCCAGGCAGGGGGCTGATGCCAGTTGCGCAACGCACGTCGGGTTTCTGGGGGAGCCTGCTTGAGCCAGGTGGGGATTCTGCGCTCGATGGTGGCGTAATGAACACTAGGCACGGCAGTGACTGCAGTTGGCATGGCGAGGCCCTTGCTTGATTTGGGGCGAGGGACTATCGCGGGCCTGCCTGAACTGCTGGAGGTAGATATATGTGCCCTTGAGGTGCGGCGGCATCAGCGCGGGCAGTGCTCAAAGCGCAATTCAGGTTTATGATGGCCCACGGCCGAATAATCCTCACACGGAGTGCGCAATGCAGACCCTGTACCCGCAGATCAAACCCTACGCCCGGCACGATCTGGCCGTGGAAGCGCCGCATGTGCTGTATGTCGACGAAAGCGGCTCGCCAGAAGGTCTGCCGGTGGTATTCATCCACGGCGGCCCGGGCGCCGGTTGCGACGCCCAGAGCCGCTGCTACTTCGACCCGACCCTGTACCGCATCATCACCTTCGACCAGCGCGGCTGTGGCCGCTCCACGCCGCACGCGAGCCTGGAAAACAACACCACCTGGCACCTGGTCGAGGACCTTGAGCGCATCCGCGAGCACCTTGGCATCGACAAGTGGGTGCTGTTCGGCGGCTCGTGGGGCTCCACCCTGGCCCTGGCCTACGCCCAGACCCACCCCGAGCGGGTGCATGGCCTGATCCTGCGCGGCATCTTCCTGTGCAGGCCCCAGGAAATCCAATGGTTTTACCAGGAAGGCGCCAGCCGCCTGTTCCCCGATTACTGGCAGGACTACATCGCGCCGATCCCGCCGGAGGAGCGCGGTGACCTGGTCACGGCCTTCCACAAGCGCCTGACCGGCAACGACCAGATCGCCCAGATGCACGCGGCCAAGGCCTGGTCTACCTGGGAAGGCCGTACCGCCACCCTGCGTCCCAACCCGCTGGTGGTCGACCGCTTCTCCGAGCCGCAGCGTGCACTGTCGATCGCCCGTATCGAATGCCACTACTTCATGAACAACGCCTTCCTCGAGCCGGACCAGCTGATCCGCGATCTGCCAAAGATCGCCCACCTGCCGGCCGTGATCGTGCATGGCCGCTATGATGTGATCTGCCCGTTGGACAACGCCTGGGCGCTGCACCAGGCCTGGCCGAACAGCGAACTGAAGGTGATCCGTGACGCTGGCCACGCGGCTTCCGAGCCGGGCATCACCGATGCCTTGGTGCGTGCCGCCGACCAGATGGCCCGGCGCCTGCTCGACCTGCCCCTGGAAGAAGCATGAGGGGCCTGCTGCAGCGCGTGCGTGGTGCGCGGGTGGAAGTAGCGGGGGAGGTGGTAGGTGCCATCGACCAGGGTTTGCTGGTGCTGGTGGCCGTCGAGCCTGAAGATTCCCGTGAGCAGGCCGACAAGTTGTTGCACAAGCTGTTGAACTACCGGGTGTTCAGCGACGAGCAGGGCAAGATGAACCTGTCGCTCAAGGATGTGGGGGGAGGTTTGTTGCTGGTGTCGCAGTTCACCCTGGCGGCAGACACCCGCAACGGCATGCGCCCGAGCTTCTCGACGGCAGCGCCACCGGCCCTCGGCGCCGAGTTGTTCGACTATCTTTTGCAGCAGGCGAAGGCCCGGCACGCCGATGTGGCAAGCGGGCAATTCGGCGCAGACATGCAGGTGCACCTGGTCAATGATGGCCCTGTAACATTTATGTTACAAATGTGAGTGTAAAAAACCCCTTGTTCACAGGAAAACAAGGGGTTTTGTACGATAAATAGTTGTTCCAGCCTGATGCGTTGTCACGCGACCTGCTGGATAATCGCGCGCTGCATGGACCTGCGTTCGCAGGTTCGTTTCACTCTGACTCGAGCATTGTCTGGATCCGTTTGGGGAATCATTACGCCCTCACGGGGTCCGAACAGTGCTCGCCAACCCGGCATTTGTCGCTGGCCGTTGGTTTCATGATCTGTTTTCGGCGAGGGTTGCTCGTGATTGTTAGTCCCCAAAAAGCATCAAGAATCCCCGGTACCGGGCTGCGCAAGGCCCTGATGGCCAGTGTGGCAGTGGTCGGCCTGATGAGCGCGGGCCAGCTGTGGGCATTCAATCTTGACGATGTTGCAGCCAAGGCAAAGGATCTGGCCGGCCAGAAGTACGAAGCACCGAAAAGCAACCTGCCGGCCGTATTCCGCGACATGAAGTTCGCGGACTACCAGAAGATTCATTTCCTGCAGGAAAAGGCCGAGTGGGCCAAGGACAAGACCCCGTTCAAACTGTCGTTCTATCACCAGGGCATGCACTTCGACACCCCGGTGAAGATCAACCAGGTCACCGCCACCAAGGTCGAGGAAATCAAGTACGACCCGAGCCGTTTCGAGTTCGGTGACGTGCCACACGACCCGGAAACCACCAAGAACCTGGGTTACGCCGGCTTCCGCGTGTTGTACCCGATTAACAAGGCCGACAAGCAGGACGAGATCATGACCCTGCTTGGCGCCAGCTACTTCCGCGTGGTCGGCAAGGGCCACGTGTACGGCCTGTCGGCCCGTGGCCTGGCCATCGACACCGCACTGCCGTCGGGCGAGGAGTTCCCGCGCTTCACCGAGTTCTGGGTCGAAAAGCCCAAGCCGGCCGACAAGCACCTGGTCATCTACGCCCTGCTGGACTCGCCACGCTCCACCGGTGCCTACAAGCTGATCCTGCGTCCAGGCAACGACACCGTGGTCGACGTGCAGTCCCGCGTGTTCCTGCGTGACCATGTCAGCCGCCTGGGCATTGCCCCGCTGACCAGCATGTACCTGTTCGGCCCCAATCAGCCGTCCAAGGTCCTCAACTACCGCCCGGCCCTGCACGACTCCGAAGGCCTGTCGATCCATGCCGGCAACGGCGAATGGCTGTGGCGCCCGCTGAACAACCCGAAACACCTGGCCGTGAGCAACTTCAGCGTCGAGAACCCGCGTGGTTTCGGCCTGATGCAGCGCCAGCGCGCCTTCAGCGACTACGAAGACCTCGACGACAACTACCAGAAGCGCCCGAGCGCCTGGATCGAGCCGAAGGGTGACTGGGGCAAGGGCACCGTCGACCTGGTCGAAATCCCGACCGCCGACGAGACCAACGACAACATCGTGGCCTTCTGGAGCCCGGAGAAGCTGCCTGAGCCAGGCAAGCCATTCGAGTACGCCTACCGCCTGCACTGGACCATCGACGAGCCGAAGTTCCAGGCTTCCGAGCTGGGCTGGGTCAAGCAGACCCTGCGTTCCACCGGCGACGTCAAGCAGTCCAACCTGATCCGCCAGCCAGACGGCAGCGTGGCCTTCCTGGTCGACTTCGCCGGCCCGGCGCTGGCCGCCCTGCCGGAAGACACCGCCGTGCGCAGCCAGATCAGCGTGGGCGACAACGCCGAGGTGGTCGAGAACAACCTGCGCTATAACCCTGAGACCAAGGGCTGGCGCCTGACCCTGCGTTTGAAGGTCAAGGAAGCCAACAAATCGACCGAAATGCGTGCCGCGCTGGTGCGTGATGTGCCGGTCGAAGCCGCCAAGCCTGCCAAGGACGCCAAGCAGGACAAGGCTGCAGCCAAGCAAGCCAAGGCCGAGAAAGCTGCCAAGGCCGAACAACCTGCCGCCGATGCGGCGCCCACCAACGGGACCCCGGCCACCACCGAGAAGGTGCTGACCGAGACCTGGAGCTATCAGTTGCCTGCCGATGAGTAACTCAAGCGCAAGGCCGGAATCGCTTCGCGAGTACCTGGCCCACCTACCACTGAGCGACGAGCAACGGGCGGAACTCGCCAGCTGCACGTCATTCAGTGAGCTGCACCAACGCCTGGCGGCCAACCCGGCCGCCAGCTCTGCCGAGGCCGTGCAGGCCTCGGTGGGCCCGCGCCTGACCGTAGGCAGCGCCGCCGAGCTGGAAGACGCCGAAATGCTTGGTGTCGACGGCAGCGGCCGCCTGTGCCTGAAGATCGCTCCGCCGATCAAGCGCACCAAGGTCGTGCCCGAGCCATGGCGTACCAACGTGCTGATCCGCATGTGGCGGCGCATGACTGGCCGCACCAACGCCCCGCAGCCGCCCAAGCGCGAGCTGCCGCCAGCTCGCTGGCGTACGGTTGGCTCGATCCGCCGTTACATCCTGCTGGCGCTGATGATCGGCCAGACTATCGTTGCCGGCTGGTACATGAAGGGCATCCTGCCGTATCAGGGCTGGTCGTTCGTGGACTTTGACGAAGTCGTCAACCAGCCGCTGTGGGACACCGTGGTGCAGGTTTGGCCGTATGCCTTGCAGACGTCCATCCTGGTTCTCTTCGGCATCCTGTTCTGCTGGGTATCGGCGGGCTTCTGGACCGCGCTGATGGGCTTCCTCGAGCTGCTCACCGGGCGTGACAAGTACAAGATTTCGGGTAGCAGTGCAGGCAACGAGCCGATCGCGCCCGAGGCGCGTACCGCGCTGGTGATGCCGATCTGCAACGAAGACGTGCCGCGCGTGTTCGCCGGCCTGCGCGCAACGTTCGAGTCGGTGGCCGCCAGCGGCAACCTCGATCGCTTCGACTTCTTCGTGCTCAGCGACACCAACGACACCGACATCGCCGTGGCCGAGCAACAGGCCTGGCTGGACGTGTGCCGCGAAACCAAAGGCTTCGGCCGTATCTTCTACCGCCGCCGTCGGCGCCGGGTGAAGCGCAAGAGCGGCAACCTCGACGACTTCTGCCGTCGTTGGGGCGGCGAATACAAGTACATGGTCGTACTCGACGCCGACAGCGTCATGAGCGGCGAGTGCCTGAGCAGCCTGGTGCGCCTGATGGAGGCCAACCCGGACGCCGGCATCATCCAGACCGGGCCGAAGGCCTCGGGCATGGACACCCTGTATGCGCGCCTGCAGCAGTTCGCCACCCGCGTGTACGGCCCGCTGTTCACCGCCGGCCTGCACTTCTGGCAGCTGGGCGAGTCGCACTACTGGGGCCACAACGCGATCATCCGCATGAAGCCGTTCATCGAGCACTGCGCCCTGGCGCCGTTGCCGGGCAAGGGTGCGTTCGCCGGTGCAATCCTCTCCCACGACTTCGTCGAAGCCGCGCTGATGCGCCGTGCCGGCTGGGGCGTGTGGATTGCCTACGACCTGCCGGGCAGCTACGAAGAACTGCCGCCGAACCTGCTCGACGAGCTCAAGCGCGACCGCCGCTGGTGCCACGGCAACCTGATGAACTTCCGCCTGTTCCTGGTCAAGGGTATGCACCCGGTGCACCGTGCGGTGTTCCTCACCGGGGTGATGTCGTACCTGTCGGCACCGCTGTGGTTCCTGTTCCTGGTGCTGTCGACCGCGCTGCTGGCGACCAACACGCTGATGGAGCCGCAGTACTTCATCGAGCCGTACCAGCTCTACCCGCTGTGGCCGCAGTGGCACCCGGAGAAGGCCGTGGCGCTGTTCTCCACCACCATCGTGCTGCTGTTCCTGCCCAAGCTGCTCAGCGTCATCCTGATCTGGGCCAAGGGCGCGACCGAGTTTGGCGGGCGCATCAAGGTCACCCTGTCGATGCTGATGGAGATGCTGTTCTCCATGCTGCTGGCACCGGTGCGCATGATCTTCCACACCCGCTTCGTGCTGGCCGCGTTCCTCGGCTGGGCCGCGACCTGGAACTCGCCGCAGCGTGACGACGACTCCACGCCGTGGAGCGAAGCGGTGCGCCGCCACGGCCCGCAGACCCTGCTGGGCATTGCCTGGGCGGCGCTGGTGGCCTGGCTGAACCCAAGCTTCCTGTGGTGGCTGGCGCCGATCGTTGGTTCTCTGGTGCTGTCGATCCCGGTTTCGGTGATCTCCAGTCGCACCCGACTGGGCCTGGCGGCCAAGGACGAGAAGCTGTTCCTCATCCCCGAGGAATACGCTACCCCGCAGGAGCTGCTGGCCACCGACCAGTACACCCACGAAAACCGCTGGCATGCCCTGCATGACGGCTTCGTGCGGGCTGTGGTCGACCCGCGGCAGAACGCCCTGGCCTGCGCCATGGCCACTGCCCGTCATGGTCAGGCGGCGCCGATCGAGGCACTGCGCGTCGAGCGCGTGGCCAAGGCGATGGAGGTCGGGCCGCAAGGGCTGGACCTCAATACCCGCCTGGCCCTGCTCAGCGACCCGGTGGCGCTGACCCGCCTGCACGAGCAGGTCTGGGCCGAGCACAATGCGGCGTGGATCAACGTGTGGCGTGCATCGATCAAGAACGACCCGCATTCGCCGCTGTTGCCGCTGCATCCGGAGAATGAAGGCCAACCGGCACTCGTCGGCGCCTGATCGGGCCTATTCGCGGGCACGCCCGCTCCCACAGGGTACTTCACAGCCTTTGAGGCATGCGCTGTACCTGTGGGAGCGGGCGTGCCCGCGAAGCTTTTCGGGGCTCCCACCGATTTTGGCCAACAAAGTCCCCCCCGGCTCTAGGTCCCCGAGCCGCCATGCGTTAGCATCCCTCTCCGATATGACGCATCGGCCGCCACGGCCATGCCAACAATAAGATTCGCTACTTTTCTTGCTAGGGGACTTGGTGATGATCAAGAAATACCTTTCGCGACTGCTGGTCGGTGTCACCGCCCTGGTCGCCGTGACGGCGGCCCAGGCGGGCGCGATCGATGACGCAGTCAAGCGCGGCACCTTGCGGGTGGGCATGGACCCGACCTACATGCCATTCCAGATGACCAACAAGCGTGGCGAGATCATCGGCTTCGAAGTCGATATCCTCAAAGCCATGGCCAAGTCCATGGGCGTCAAGTTCGAGCCGGTATCCACGGCCTATGACGGAATCATCCCGGCCCTGCTGACCGACAAGTTCGACATGATCGGCAGCGGCATGACCCTGACCCAGGAACGCAACCTGCGCCTGAACTTCAGCGAACCCTTCATCGTGGTTGGCCAGACCCTGCTGATCCGCAAGGAACTGGCGGGCGAGATCAAGTCGTACAAGGACCTGAACAACGAGAAGTACCGCATCACCTCCAAGCTCGGCACCACCGGCGAAATGGTTTCCAAGAAGCTGATCGCCAAGGCCAAGTACCACGGCTACGACAACGAGCAGGAAGCGGTGATGGACGTGGTCAACGGCAAGGCTGACGCCTTCGTCTACGACGCGCCGTACAACGTGGTGGCAGTGGACAAGGCCGGTGCCGGCAAGCTGCTGTTCCTCGAAGAACCCTTCACCTACGAGCCGCTGGCCTTCGGCCTGAAGAAAGGCGACTACGACAGCATCAATTTCATCAACAACTTCCTGCACCAGATCAAGCATGACGGGACCTACGATCGTATTCACGACAAGTGGTTCAAGAACAAGGACTGGCTGAAGGAAATGGAATAAGGCCCAGGCCACAAGCCGGCTTTATGACCCCGACGCGCAGGCAAACCCTGCGCGTTCGTATTTACGGAAGTACCCCACGTGATCAAACACAAGAAAGCCCAGTGGCCCTGGCACGGTTTGACTGCCCTGGTCCTGGTGGGCCTGGCGTTCAGCCTGTACATGGCCACCTCGATGATTTCCTACGAGTGGCGCTGGAACCGCGTACCGCAGTACTTCGCCTACAAGGCCGAGGAAGCACAGCGCGCCGCCGGTTACGGCACCGTGCAGGACATCGTCATCTCTGGCGACAATGCCCGTGTCACGCTGAAAGACGAGAGCGGTGCCGAGCAGGTGCTCGATGTGGACAAGGACAGCCTGCAGCTGGCCCGTGGCGACGATGTTTCCGAAGGCGACCAGATTGGCGTCACCCGCCACTGGGCGGCTGGCCCGCTGGCCTGGGGCCTGTGGACCACGCTTTGGATTTCGGTGGTATCCGGTGCCCTGGGCCTGTTGATCGGCCTGTTCGCCGGCCTCTGCCGCCTGTCCAGCAACCCTACGCTGCGTGACCTGTCGACGGTGTATGTCGAGCTGGTGCGCGGTACACCGCTGCTGGTGCAGATCTTCATCTTCTACTTCTTCATCGGTACCGTGCTCAACCTGTCCCGCGAGTTTGCCGGGGTGGCTGCACTGGCGCTGTTCACCGGCGCCTACGTGGCCGAAATCGTTCGTGCCGGCGTGCAGTCCATCGCCAAGGGCCAGAACGAAGCGGCCCGCTCGCTGGGCCTGAACGCGGGCCAGTCGATGCGCCACGTGATCCTGCCGCAGGCCTTCAAGCGCGTGCTGCCGCCTTTGGCCGGCCAGTTCATCAGCCTGGTCAAGGACACCTCGC
Organism: Pseudomonas sp. B8(2017); assembly: GCF_002113575.1. NCBI lineage: Bacteria > Pseudomonadati > Pseudomonadota > Gammaproteobacteria > Pseudomonadales > Pseudomonadaceae > Pseudomonas > Pseudomonas sp. B8(2017). Next base: position 430,466 of record NZ_NEIO01000001.1, read on the forward strand.
TGGTCTCGGTGATCGCCATCACCGAACTGACCAAGAGCGGCCGCGAGGCCATTACCACCTCTTTCTCGACCTTCGAGATCTGGTTCTGCGTGGCAGGCCTGTACCTGCTGATCAACCTGCCGCTGTCGCACCTGGCCAGCCGGCTCGAGCGGAGGCTTGCGCAAAGTGATTGAAGTCCGTGACCTGCTGAAAGTCTTCGACACCCGTGGCCACGTGGTACGGGCCGTGGATAACGTCACCACCCAGGTCGCCAAGGGCGAAGTGGTGGTGGTGCTCGGCCCGTCGGGTTCGGGCAAGTCGACCTTCCTGCGCTGCCTCAACGGCCTGGAGCATTTCGACGAAGGCCATGTGGCCATCGACGGCCTGCAACTGGCCGACCCGAAGACCGACATCAACGCCTACCGCCGCGAAGTCGGCATGGTGTTCCAGCATTTCAACCTGTTCCCGCACATGACCGTGCTGGAGAACCTGTGCCTGGCACAGAAGGTGGTGCGCAAGCGCAACAAGGCCGACCGCGAGGCCAAGGCCCGGGCGCTGCTGGAGAAGGTGGGCATTGCGCAGAAAGCCAACGAATACCCATCGCGCCTGTCCGGTGGCCAGCAGCAGCGGGTGGCGATCGCCCGTGCCCTGGCCATGGACCCGAAAGTGATGCTGTTCGACGAGCCAACCTCGGCGCTCGACCCGGAAATGGTCGGCGAGGTGCTGGACGTGATGAAGACCTTGGCCCAGGAAGGCATGACCATGGTCTGCGTTACCCACGAAATGGGCTTTGCTCGTGAAGTGGCGGACCGGGTGCTGTTCTTCGATCATGGCAAGCTGCTGGAAGATTCGGCGCCGGCCGCATTCTTCGCCTCGCCGAAAGACCCGCGCGCGCAGGCGTTCCTGCGTCAGGTGCTTTAACCGAAGGGGGCGCTTTGCGCCCCAATCGCCGGCAAGCCGGCTCCCACAGGAGTACCACAGGTACTGAGAACTGTACGGTCCCTGTGGGAGCTGGCTTGCCGGCGAATGGGCTGCAAAGCAGCCCCCCGCAATCTCAAATGCTGAACCGCCCCACCATCCCCCGCAACTGCTGCCCCAACTGCTCCAGTTCCCCACTCGAAGCCGCCGTCTGCTCACTGGCCGCACTGGTCTGATCCGACACATCGCGCACATTCAGCACACTGCGGTTGATCTGCTCGGCGACCACGCTCTGCTCTTCGCTGGCCGTGGCAATCTGCTGGTTCATGCCCTGGATGCTGGACACCGTGTCGGTGATCTGGCTCAACGCATGCCCCGCCTTGCGGCTCAGCTCCACACTCTGCTCGGTCAGGTTCTTGCTGTTGTCCAGCAGGCGGGTCACTTCGTCGGTGCCGTTATGCAGGCTGTCGATCAGTTGGCCGATTTCCTCGGTCGCCGTCGAGGTGCGCTGGGCCAGACCGCGCACTTCATCGGCCACCACGGCAAAACCACGCCCGGCTTCACCCGCCCGTGCTGCTTCGATCGCCGCGTTCAGGGCCAGCAGGTTGGTCTGCTCGGACACTGACTTGATCACATCGAGGATGCTGCCAATGCGCTGGCTCTCGCCCGCCAGGTGCTGCATGGCCGCCAGGCAATGGTCCATCTGCCCGGCCAACTGTTCGATACGGCCAATAGCTTCGGCCACCACCTGGTCGCCGATCTGCGCCTGCTGGTCGGCGTTGGTCGCCGCCAGCGAGGCTTGTTCAGCGTTCTGCGCCACTTCCTGCACTGTGGCGCTCATCTGGTTCATGGCTGTGGCCACCTGGTCGGTTTCTTCGCGTTGCTGGTTGATGCGCAGCTTGGTGTCTTCGCTGCTGGCCGCCAGCTGTGTGGCGGCCTGTGACAGGTGGCCGACGCCCTGGTCGATGCCACCGATCAGCTCGCGCAGGCTCAAGGTCATTTCGCGCATGCTGGTTTGCAACTGGCCCATCTCGTCGCGGCGTTGCACTGGTTCGACTTGGCTCAGGTCGCCCTTGGCGATGCGCCCGGCCACGGCCAGGGTCTGTCGCAAAGGCTGGGTAATCTGCAGGGTGATCAGCCAGCCGGCCACGACGCCTACGACCAACGCCAGCAGGGCTACAGTGGTCAGCAGCGAACGGGCTTCAAGGGCTTCCCTGTCGCGCTGCTCGATCTTGCGTTTGCCGAGTTCCAGGCTTACCGCGCGCAGCTCGTTGCCCATGTTCTCCATATTGTTTTGCAGCTGTTCGACACGCACCGCAGCCCGACGATACTCATCCAGGCTGGCGCGGTACTTGGCCAGCTGCTCGCCGGGCTGCTGGGTGAGCGCACGGGGCAAGCCAAGTGGAGCAAGGCCTTTGAGCAGTTGCGCAAGGCTGCTGGCGGCGGCATCCAGGGAGGTGTCGCCGACCTTGGCGAAGCTTTCCACAGGGGAGAAGGTATAGGCCGGCACCAGGCTCTGCTGGTTGGCACCGTCGACATGTCGGCCAAGCGTGTCCATCAGCCCCAGCACACCGCCTTGCTGGCTGTCGGCAGGCATCCTCAGCAAGGCCTGGGTCTGGAGATCGTCGATCACTTCGGTGAGCTTCTGCTCATGGGCCTGCATGGCCTGGCGCAGGGCGATACGCTTGGCGACAGTATTCTCCAGCTCGCTGAAATCGTCGCGCAGGCGCTGCAGCAACGCCAGTTTTTCGGTCAGCATCTGCCGGGATTCATCCACGCTGCTACGTTGTTGCAAGGTGCTCAGCATGCTGTTGAGCTGGTCGAGAATGTTGGCTATCCGCGTTCTGCTGGCGTTGTCGTTGAGTACGCGGTAAGTGATGCGCTCTGCGCGCAAGTCTTTGGTCAGGTCGTTGATCAGGCCGATTTCGCTGAGTTGCTGCGAACGCACAATGGCGTCATCCAGTGCACGCCAGCCACTGACGGTGGTGGCCAGGGTAAGCAGCAGGACTACGGCAAAGCCGAGGGCGAGCTTGGCTGCGACACTGATGTTGCCGAGCTTGCGGTTTAGGTAGCCGAGCATGAGGAATCTCCGTGCGATTGGGGGCGAGGATGCAGGCGCATTGCTGGCATCACACCTTTGCCAATCGGCAGCGGAGCTGTAGGACTTGACCTGATAATCAGGTAGGAAATTTCACTTCATTAGGTGGGATTTATTGCCTGTGCCGGCCTCTTCGCGGGCTCGCCCGCTCCCACAGGGATCGCACAGGCTTCAAGGGCCATGCAGTGCCTGTGGGAGCGGGCAAGCCCGCGAAGAGGCCGGCACAGATGGCTCATGCTTGAGATCACAGCCTGAACCGCCCCACCAACCCTTGCAGGTGGGTACCCAACCGCGCCAGCTCCACGCTGGAGCTGGCCGTCTCTTCACTGGCCGCCGAGGTCTGGTCAGAAATATCCCGCACGTTCATCACGCTGCGGTTGATCTCTTCTGCCACGGCCGTCTGTTCTTCAGCTGCCGTGGCAATCTGCTGGTTCATGGCCTGGATCGACGATACGGTCCGGGTGATGGTCTCCAGCGAGCTGCCGGCACGGCGGGTCAGTTCGACGCTGCTGTCGGTCAGCTGGCGGCTGCTGTCCATCACGCTGGCCACGCGCTGGGTGCCGCTTTGCAGGCCGGCAATCAGTTCTTCGATCTCTTCGGTCGATTGCTGAGTGCGCTGCGCCAGGCTGCGCACCTCATCGGCCACCACGGCAAAGCCACGCCCGGCCTCGCCGGCCCGGGCCGCCTCGATCGCTGCGTTGAGGGCCAGCAGGTTGGTCTGCTGGGCCACCGACTTGATCACGTCGAGCACGCTGCCGATCTTGTCGCTTTCGGCCTTGAGCTGGTTCATCGCTTCGCTGGAATTGACCACTTCGCCGGCCAGGCGCTCGATCTGCGCCACCGCCTCGCCCACCACACGATCGCCTTCGCGGGCTTGCTGGTCGGCCATCAACGCAGCTTCCGAGGCCTGCTCGGCATTGCGCGCCACCTCATGCACGGTAGCGGTCATCTGGTTCATGGCGGTCGCCACCTGATCGGTCTCGACCTTCTGGTTGTTGACCCCGGCACTGGTCTGCTCGGTCACCGCCGACAGCTCCTCGGCAGCACTGGCGATCTGCGTGACGCCATCACCGATGCCGCTGATCAGTTCGCGCAGGCCCTGGGTCATGCGATGCATGCTGGCTTGCAACTGGCCCAGTTCGTCGCGGCGTTGTACCTGCAGGTTCAGGGTCAGGTCGCCACTGGCCACGCGTTCGGCGGCGTGCAAGGTCTGGCGCAGCGGGACGATGATCTGCCGGGTGATGGCCCAGGCCGCCAGCAGGCCGAGGGTCAGGGCCAGCACGGTGGCCACGGCAAGCACGGTCTTGGCCTGTGCCGCCCCGGCGTCGCGCACAGCGGTTTGCGAGGTGGTCATCGCCTGGCTGTTCTGCAGCAGTACCGTGCCGTGCTCGACCATGCTCTGCAGCGCCTGCTCACTGGCGACCTGGGCACTGCCGAACTGGGTGACCGCGTCGCGGTAGCCTGCCAGGGCGGTGGTGGCATCGTCCAGGCTGGCAGCATGCTCCGCCGGCACTTTGGCCGGTAGCGCGCGCAGTTCGGCCAAGGCCTGGTCGATAGCTTTCAGCGCCGTCTGCTGATAGTCGGCGTTGCCGCTGTAGGTGTAACCGCGTACCTGGAACCGCGCCTGTTGCAACAGGGCGCTGACTTCCACGGCGTGCTGGTACTGGCTGATATCGCCACCCTGCAGCAGGCCGCGTTGCACCCGGCCAATCAGCTCCGCGGCCTTGTCGGCAGTGTCGCCTAGCACGGCGCGGCTGGCCTCGCGGCGATGGCCGGCCTGTTTCAGCTCGTTGAACGCCTGCTGGTAGCCGCGCACGGCCTCGCGCTGCTGCTCAAGGCGCTGGATGTCAGCGGGCTGCTCGATCTGCCCGAGCATAAGCTGCACCTGGCGCTCGAGATTGCCCAGGGCTTTTTCCAGCTCTGCCACCGAGGCTTCGTCCGGCTGGCGCTGGTAATGCTGGCGAGCGATGCGCAGTTCCTGGGTGTACTGCTGGATGACCGAGATGTTTCCCAGCTTGTCGCCACGGTTGATGATGCTGTCCATGCCGTGCCAGCCCGCCAGGGTAATGGCCAGGGTCAACAGCAGCACTAGGCCGAAGCCCAGCCCCAGTTTGCGATTGACGCTCACATTGCCCAATGATTGGGCGAACCATTGATACATGTACGACTCCCCGGCGCCTTGGCAGCACGATTAATTGTTGTGTTGCCAAGACAATCGGCCTGGGGAGGGGAAACTTTATGGGTAAAAGTTGACTTGAGTGTCAGAAAATTCGTGAAAGCAGCGCTGTCACCGCGGTCTCTACCCGCAGGATGCGGTCGCCCAGCTGGACCGGAGCCAGGCCTGCCTTGCCCAGCAGGTCCACTTCGTAGGGGATCCAGCCGCCCTCCGGGCCGATGGCCAGGGTCACGGGCTGCTCCACGGCGCGCGGGCAGGCGGGGTAGGGGCCGGGGTGGCCGACCAGGCCCAGGGTGCCTGCGGCGATGGCCGGCAGGCGGTCTTCGACGAACGGTTTGAAGCGCTTCTCGATGATCACTTCGGGCAGCACGGTGTCGCGGGCTTGTTCCAGGCCCAGGATGAGGTTCTCGCGAACGCTGTCCGGGTGCAGGAACGGTGTTTGCCAGAAGCTTTTCTCGACCTTGTAGCTGTTCAGCAGGATCAGCCGCGGCACGCCAAGGGTGGCCACGGTCTGGAACAGCCGGCGCAGCATTTTCGGCCGAGGTACGGCCAGCACCAGGGTCAGCGGCAGCTTGGCCGGTGGCTGCTGGTCAAAGGCGACTTCCAGTTCGGCTTCGTGCTTTTCCAGACGCAGCACTGTGGCCTTGCCCATCAGGCCGTTGATACGGCCCACGCGCAGGTTGTCGCCCACCGCCACACGGTGGATGTCCTGCATGTGGGTGAAGCGCCGGTCTGCGAGAACGACGCGGTCGGCCGAGACGAAGTCGGCCTCTTCAAGGAGCAACAGGTTCACGGTTGGGTCGCTGGTGGCTGGTCGTTGTGGTCGTTGGCGGTTTCGTCGTGGGCGCTGCGCTTGCGGATCAGGCTGCCGCACAGCACGCCGATCTCGAACAGCAGCCACATGGGTACGGCCAGCAGGGTCTGGGAGAAGATGTCCGGCGGGGTAAGGACCATGCCGACCACGAAGCAGCCGATGATCACGTAGGGGCGAATCTTCTTCAGGTACTTCACGTCGACCACGCCGATCCATACCAGCAGCACCACCGCCACCGGGATTTCGAAGGCCACGCCAAAGGCGAAGAACAGCGTCATCACGAAGTCGAGGTAGCTGGCGATGTCGGTCATCATCGACACGCCTTCCGGCGTGGCGCTGGCGAAGAAGCCGAAGATCAGCGGGAACACCAGGAAATAGGCGAAGGCCATGCCGGCGTAAAACAGGAAGATGCTCGACACCAGCAGCGGAATGGCGATGCGCTTTTCATGGCGGTACAGCCCGGGTGCGATGAAGCCCCAGATCTGCTGGAGGATGAACGGAATCGCCAGGAACAGCGAGACGATCATGGTCAGCTTGAACGGCGTGAGGAACGGCGATGCCACGTCGGTGGCGATCATCGTCGCATTGGCCGGCAGGTGCTCGCGCAGCGGTGCGGAGACCAGGGTGTAGATCTGCTGGGCGAAGGAGAACAGCCCGGCAAAGATCAGGAAAATGACGGCAACGCAGCGCAACAGGCGGGTGCGCAGTTCGGTCAGGTGCGAAACCAGCGGCATTGGCTGGTCGTGTTCCGGATTTTCGCTCATGGGGCTCGCGGCGGTTGAGGCGGTTCAGAAGGCGTGGCCGGGGCGGCAGCGGTCTCGACCGGCCTGGCTTCGAGCCCGGCGGGGGGCTGAACGGTGGCGGTGGTGACAGGCGGCTGCGCCGGTGGCGTCATCGGGTTGAGGATGCGCTTGGCTTCCTCTTCCATCTGCAGGATGTGCTCGTTGTGCAGCTGGCGGCGGATTTCGTCGGCGCCGATTTCGCGCTCCACTTCCATCTTGATGCTGTTGAAACTGCGCTTGAGCCGGCCGATCCACAGGCCTGCGGTGCGCGCGGCACCGGGCAGGCGCTCGGGGCCGAGCACCAGCAGGGCGACCAGGCCGACGAGCAGCAGCTCGCTGAAACTGATGCCGAACATGGGTCAGTCTTTCCGCTGCGGCTCTTGAGCCGGCTGGGCCTGGCCTTCGATGGTGTGGCCCTGGTTCTGCTGGGCAGTGTTCTGCACCGGTGGAACGGGTTGGGCAGGCGGCGGGGTCTGCTCGGCCGGCTTGTTCTCTTCGTCGCTCATGGCCTTGCGGAAGCCCTTGATCGACTCACCCAGGTCACTGCCGAAGTTCTTCAGCTTCTTGGTGCCAAACACCAGGACCACGACCACCAGCAGGACGATCCAGTGTTTCCAGTCAAAGATACCCATTTCGTACTCCTGAAAAATGTGTGTACAGCAAATCGATCCGGCAACACGGCCCCTGTGGGAGCGGGCATGCCCGCGAACACCGGCGTAGCCGGTGCCATGCACCGCGTCGCATTCTTCGCGGGCACGCCCGCTCCCACAGGCGCCCCAAAATACGTCAGGCAGAAGGCGTTCGTGCGGCCTTCTCATCATGCCCGGAAAGCCCGAAGCGGCGTTCCAGCTCATCGAGCACGGCTTGCGGATGCTGGCCCAGCGCGCTGAGCATTACCAGGCTATGAAACCACAGGTCGGCGGTTTCGTAGATGACATCGCTGTAATCCTTGCTGACCGCGGCATCCTTGGCGGCAATGATCGTCTCGACCGACTCTTCGCCGAGCTTTTCGAGGATCTTGTTCAGGCCCTTGTGGTACAGGCTGGCCACGTAGGAGCTGTCGGGCGCCGCTTGCTTGCGTTCTTCAAGCACTTCGGCCAGGCGGTTGAGGGTGTCGCTCATGTCAGTGTCCTGCGCTGTAGATGGCATCCGGGTCTTTCAGGACCGGGTCGACGGTTTTCCACTGGCCGTCTTCGAAGACGCGGTAGAAGCAGCTTTCACGGCCGGTATGGCAGGCGATATGGCCCAGTTGCTCGACCATCAGGATGATCACGTCGGCATCGCAGTCCAGGCGCATTTCATGCAGTTTCTGCACATGCCCGGATTCCTCGCCCTTGCGCCACAGCTTGCCACGCGAACGCGACCAGTAGATGGCGCGTTGCTCGGCGGCGGTCAGGGCCAGCGATTCGCGGTTCATCCAGGCCATCATCAGCACGCGTCCGGTCTTGTGGTCCTGGGCGATCGCCGGTACCAGGCCCTCGCTGTTCCACTTGATCTCGTCCAGCCAGTCTTTCATCGTCGACTCCAAAGCGGGCCCGCTCCTGTGCCGGGCCCTTTGCGCTAGTGTGCCAGCCATGGGCGCGGCTGGCTATTGGCGCACGATCAGGTAAAGGCCGGCGGCCAGCATCAGCCAGGCCGGCCAGGCGGCAGGGGCGGCCAGGCTGGTGGCCGCGGCGGCACCAGCGGCCAGTACCGCACCACCGCCGAGCAGGCCGGCGCCGAGCAGGCGCAGCGCCCAGCGGTCGCCCTGGCGGCGCCGCTCCGGCAGTTGCGGATCGTGCAGGTGCGGTTGCGACAGGCGCTCGAGCAGGTCGCGGGCCATGTCGGCCAGGTGCGGCAGTTGCTCGACCTGGCTGTGGATGTTGCCGAGCACGGCCTTGGGGCTCATGCGGTCGCGCATCCAGCGCTCGAGGAATGGCTTGGCGGTGCTCCACAGGTCCAGCTCGGGGTACAGCTGGCGGCCCAGGCCCTCGATGTTGAGCAGGGTCTTCTGCAGCAACACCAGCTGCGGCTGCACTTCCATGTTGAAGCGGCGGGCGGTCTGGAACAGGCGCATCAGCACCTGGCCGAAGGAAATATCCTTTAACGGTTTTTCGAAGATCGGCTCGCACACGGTGCGGATCGCCGCTTCGAACTCGTTCACCTTGGTGTGCGCCGGCACCCAGCCCGAGTCGATGTGCAACTGGGCGACGCGGCGGTAGTCACGCTTGAAGAAAGCGATCAGGTTGCGCGCCAGGTAGTCCTGGTCCTCGGCGGTCAGGCTGCCGACGATGCCGCAGTCGATGGCGATGTACTGCGGGCTCCATGGTTTGACCGTGCTGACGAAGATGTTGCCGGGGTGCATGTCGGCATGGAAGAAGCTGTCGCGGAACACCTGGGTGAAGAACACCTCCACGCCTCGTTCGGCCAGCAGCTTCATGTCGGTGCGCTGGTCGGCCAAGGTGGCCATGTCGGTAACCGGCACGCCGTAGATGCGCTCCATCACCAGCACCTTGGGACGGCACAGGTCCCAGTACACCTGGGGCACGTACATCAGCTCGGAGCCTTCGAAGTTGCGCCGCAGCTGGCTGGCGTTGGCCGCTTCGCGCAGCAGGTCGAGCTCGTCGTAGATGGTTTTTTCGTAGTCGCCGACGATTTCCACCGGGTGCAGGCGGCGGGCGTCGGCCGAAGCGCGCTCGGCGGCCTTGGCGATCAGGAACAGCCAGGCCAGGTCCTGGGCGATCACCGGCTTCAGGCCCGGGCGTACCACCTTGACCACCACTTCTTCGCCACTTTTCAGGCGCGCAGCGTGCACCTGGGCCACCGAGGCCGAGGCCAGCGGCTCGACGTCGAAGCGGCTGAACAGTTGCGTTACCGGGGCGCCCAGCTGCGCCTCGATCAGTGCCACGGCCTGCTTGGGGTCGAACGGCGGCACACGGTCCTGCAACAGCATCAGCTCATCGGCAATGTCGTTGGGCAGCAGATCACGGCGGGTGGACAACAACTGGCCGAACTTGATGAAAATCGGCCCCAGGTCCTGCAGGGCCAGGCGCAGGCGCGCGCCACGGCTGAGCTCGGACGGCTTGCGCGGCAGCCAGCGCCACGGCATCAGCAGGCGCAGGCTCATCAGCCACCAGGGCAGCGGCAGGTCGAACAGCAGGTCATCGAGACGGTAGCGGATCACCACACGCTGGATGCGAAAAAGACGGCGGACGGCGAGCAGCTTCATGCGTTATCGCTGGTATCAAGGGATCGGGAGAGGCGCTTGAGGCGCGCCTCAAGGCGTTCTGTATCGAGCTTCAGGGCATCGAGCTCGCTGAAGGCGGCTTCGGCTTCGCGCTTGCCGACCAAGGTGCGGGACTCTTCGGCCAGGTACTCGGAAAGGTTCTGGCTGAAGCGCGCCAGGCCCTGGCGGGTCCAGCGTGCACGCAGGCGGATGTGGCCCGACAGCAGCGCTGTGGCGACCGGGCCGAGCCAGCGTTGCAGCTCGTGCTCCCAGTCCAGCTCCAGGTCCTGCAGCACACCGAACAGGTCGAGCAGCACGGCGCTGTCGCCATGCAGTTCGACTTGCGGGCTGTGCAGCACGGCAGTCTTGTCCCTGGCCAGGGCCAGTTGCGCCAGGCTGCCGGCCGGGGCGCGCAGGCTGCAGTCGACCTCGCCTTGCCAGTGGGCGGCGAGCATCAGGCCCTCTTCATCGGGCAGGATGAACACCTGCAAGGCTGGCTGGCGGCAGTCGATCTCGATGACCTTGCCCTCCAGCGCGGCCAGCCGCGGCAGGGCCGTGCTGTCCATGCGCAGGACGCGGTTCAGGCCATGTTCGACGCTGGCGAGCAGCCCGGCCAGCAGCATCAGGGCTTGATCCCCCGGTGCACGGCAACGATGCCGCTGGTCATGTTGTGGTAGGTGACGCGGTCGAAACCGGCCTCGACCATCATGGCCTTCAGGGTTTCCTGATCGGGGTGCATGCGGATCGACTCGGCGAGGTAACGGTAGCTCTCCGAGTCGTTGGTGATCAGCTTGCCGGCCAGCGGCATGAAGGCGAACGAGTAGGCGTCGTAGGCCTTGGACATCAGCTTGTTGGTCGGCTTGGAGAACTCCAGCACCAGCAGGCGACCGCCCGGCTTGAGCACGCGCAGCATCGAGCGGATGGCTTCGTCCTTGTGGGTGACGTTGCGCAGGCCGAAGGCGATGGTCACGCAGTCGAAGTGGTTGTCCGGGAATGGCAGCTTCTCGGCGTCGGCCTGGACGAACTCGATGTTGCCGGCCACGCCACGGTCGAGCAGGCGGTCACGGCCCACCTTGAGCATCGACTCGTTGATGTCGGCCAGCACTACCTGGCCGGTCGGGCCGACCAGCCGCGAGAATTTGGCGGCCAGGTCGCCGGTACCGCCGGCGATGTCCAGTACACGGTTGCCGGCGCGTACGCCCGACAGCTCGATGGTGAAGCGCTTCCACAGGCGGTGCATGCCGCCGGAAAGCACGTCGTTCATCAGGTCGTACTTGGCCGCTACCGAGTGGAACACCTCGGCGACTTTCTTCGCCTTCTGGCTTTCAGGGACGTCCTGGTAACCGAAATGGGTGGTGGGTTCGGCGTGGTCGCCTTTGCGCTGGTCGTTCATATCGCTTCACCGGAAAAAATTACCGCCATTCTAGGGCGAACGGGCGGATTTGTCTTGGCGGGGTGTGCCAGTGGGCAGGGGCGGGCATAATGCCCATTATGTCTTCATCTTCAGGAACACCCGCATGACCCAGATCAGCGTCGAACGCAAACATTCCCTCGGCCGTGATGCCGCCCGTGCCAAGGCTGAAGCGCTGGTCGACAAACTGACCCGCGAGTACGACCTCAAGGCCACCTGGAACGGTGACCGGGTCGACGTGGCGCGCAGCGGTGCCAACGGCAGCGTGCACATCTTCGATGACCGCATCCGCGTCGAATTGAAGCTGGGGATGATGCTGTCGATGATGAGCGGCACCATCAAGGGCGAGATCGAGCGGGCGCTGGACAAAGCCCTGGCCTGACCCCTTCCCGGGCCATGCTCGTTCACCTTAGGGTGAAGATTCTAATTTCCCTCTCTACCTTGTGCTCAAGCCCAACCTCCATGGGCGGTTCCTCCTCCACTCATGAGCATGAGGTACAGAGCATGGCCAAAGTGACTGTGAAGAAAAAGGACGACGCCCCGGGTACGCTGGGCGAGGTGCGCGGCTACGCGCGCAAGATCTGGCTGGCGGGCATCGGCGCCTATGCGCGTGTGGGCCAGGAAGGCTCCGACTACTTCAATGAGCTGGTCAAGGCCGGCGAAGGCGTCGAGAAGCGTGGCAAGAAGCGTATCGACAAGGAGCTCGATGCTGCCAACAACCAGATCGACGAAGCGACCCAGGAAGTCAGTCGCGTACGCGGCAAGGTCGAAGTTCAACTGGACAAGATCGAAAAAGCTTTCGACGCGCGGGTAGGTCGCGCCTTGAATCGCCTTGGCATTCCGTCTAAACATGACGTTGAGGCGTTGTCCATCAAGCTTGAACAGCTGCACGAGCTGCTCGAGCGCGTCGCGCACAAACCATAAGGAGAGCAGGATGGCTGGCAAGAAGAATTCCGAGAAAGAAGGCAGCTCCTGGGTCGGCGGGATCGAGAAGTACTCCCGCAAGATCTGGCTGGCGGGGCTTGGTATCTATTCGAAGATCGACCAGGACGGCCCGAAGCTGTTCGACTCGCTGGTGAAGGATGGCGAGAAGGCCGAGAAGCAGGCGAAGAAGACCGCAGAAGATGTTGCTGAAACTGCCAAGTCGTCGACCACTTCGCGTGTGTCGGGCGTGAAGGACCGTGCGCTGGGCAAGTGGAGCGAACTCGAAGAGGCCTTCGACAAGCGCCTGAACAGTGCCATCTCGCGCCTTGGCGTGCCGAGCCGCAACGAGATCAAGGCCCTGCACCAGCAGGTGGACAGCCTGACCAAGCAGATCGAGAAACTCACCGGCGCTTCGGTTACCCCGATTTCGTCGCGCACTGCAGCCAAACCGGCTGCGAGCAAGGCGGCGGCCAAGCCACTGGCCAAGACGGCAGCGGCCAAGCCTGCGGCAAAAACCGCGGCAGCCAAGCCGGCAGCCAAGGCCGCAGCGGCTAAACCTGCTGCCAAGACTGCGGCGGCCAAGCCTGCGGCGAAACCGGCAGCGGCCAAACCGGCTGTGGCGAAGAAGCCTGCAGTGAAGAAAGCACCGGCCAAGCCGGCAGCCGCCAAGCCGGCAGCCGCCAAGCCGGCAGCTCCGGCGGCCAGCGCCGCTCCGGCCGCTAGTGCAGCTCCGGCGCCAACTGCGGCTCCGGCCAGCAACCCACCTTCGGCACAGACAGGCACCGGTACCCTGATCTGATACCGCGTCGCCTTCTTCGCGGGCTTGCCCGCTCCCACAGGTCCTGTGTGCACTCGAGCACTGCATTTCACCTGTGGGAGCGGGCATGCCCGCGAAAGCCGCGACACCGAAACAACAGGCTTACCCCTCCAGATACCGCACCGCCAACTGCTCCGCCGCCCCCCGCGCCTGGGCCTGCAGATGCGGCGCCACCAGCATCATCACCTGGTACACCACAATCCCCACATCCCCCTCGCGCCCCAGTACCCGCTGATAATCCAGCGAGAACATCAGTGTCAGGGTGATCTGCTCCACCAGTTGCCCCAGCGCCTGGGTCTCGCTCTCTACCAACCCCTGGCCCTTGAGGCTGGCTAGCAACGCCGCCAGTGTGCGCTTGAGCGCGTTGATCAGGTTGCGCATGCCGCGGGCCAGTTTGGGCAGGCGCCCGGTCAGGTTCGACAGGTCCTGGAACAGGAAGCGGTACTGCGCCATGCGTTCGACGATCAGGTGCAGAAACAGCCAGTAATCCTCGGCGTCCAGGCGTACCTCCAGCGGCGGGTCGAGCAAGGGCATCAGCGCTTCTTCAAAGCGCTCGAACAGCCCCAGCACCAACGGCTCCTTGCCGTGGAAGTGGTAGTAGAGATTGCCAGGGCTGATGCCCAGTTCGTTGGCAATTTCCAGGGTGGATACGTTCGGTTCGCCCTGCTGGTTGAACAGCTGCAGGGCACATTCGAGGATACGGTCGCGAGTCTTCATCCAGTCGGCATGCTCATCGGGTCAGCACGTAGGTGCCCGGCGCGGGGCCCAGCGGTGGGTAGGTGGCATTGCCCAGTTCGCTGCGCGGTGCCTTGAGCGGGCCGGAGCGCGGGGTGATCCACTCCAGCCACAACGGCCACCAGCTGCCTTCGCTGCGCTTGGCGTCGTGGAACCAGGCACGCGGGTCGCTGGATAGCTTGGGGTTGGCCAGGTAGTAGGCCTTGGGGTTGCCGGGCGGGTTGATGATGCTCTGGATATGCCCGCTGTTGGCCAGCACGAAGCGCCGGTCGCCACCCAGCAGCAAGGCCGAGCGGTACACCGCATCCCACGGGGTGATGTGGTCGTTGCTGCCGGCCACGGTGAAACTGTCCAGCTCGACCTTCTGCAGGTCGATGGGGGTGCCGCATACCTCCAGGCCGGCGGGGTGGGTCAGCGGGTTGAGCTTGAAGAAGTCCAGCAGGTCGCCATGCAGCGCGGCGGGCAGGCGCGTGCTGTCGGCGTTCCAGTACAGGATGTCGAAGGCTGGTGGTGTCTTGCCGAGCAGGTAGTTGTTGACCCAGTAGTTCCAGATCAGGTCGTTGGGCCGCATCCAGGCGAAGATCCGCGCCACCTCGGCGCCATCCAGCACGCCGCGCTGGTAGGAGCGGCGCTTGGCGGCCTCGATGGTCTGCTCGTCGGCGAACAGGCTGGCGGGGCTTTCGAACTTGCTGTCCAGCAGGCTGACCAGGTAGGTGGCGCTGCGCACCCGGCGCAGTTGGTGCTTGGCCTGCAGGTGGCCCTGCAGTGCGGCCATGGTCAGGCCGCCGGCGCAGGCGCCCATCAGGTTGGGGTCGCGGTTGCCGCTGATGCTGCGGCAAGCGTTGAGCGCTTCTTCCAGGGCCTGCACGTAGCTGGACAGGCCCCATTCGCGGTGGCGCGGGTCGGGGTTGCGCCAGCTGACCATGAACACCTGCAGGCCATTCTTGAGCATGTACTGGACGAAGCTGTTGGTCGAGCTGAGGTCGAAGATGTAGAACTTGTTGATCTGTGGCGGCACCACCAGCAGTGGCCGGGCATGCTGCTTTTCGCTCATCGGTTTGTACTGGATCAGCTCCAGCAGCTCGTTGCGAAACACCACGGCGCCGGCAGTCGCGGCGAGGTTGCCGCCAACTTCAAAGGCGCGCTCGTCGACCTGGCGTGGCAGGCCGTCATTGTGGCGCAGGTCATCGAGCAGGTGGGCCACACCGCGCACCAGGCTCTGGCCACCGCTGTTGAACAGTTCCTTGACCGCCAGCGGGTTGAGCAGCGAGTTGCTCGGCGCCAGGGCATCGTTGATCAGGTTGAACAGGAAGTGCGCACGGGCCCGGTCATCGTCGTCCAGGTGGCTTTCCTCGATCCACAGTCGGGTTTGCTTCTGCCAGGCCAGGTAGGCCTGCAGGCCGCGACGGTAGAACGGGTTCTGGCTCCATGTCGGGTCATTGAAGCGCGTATCGCGCGGGTTCGGCTGAAGCGGTGTGTCACCCAGCATCACCCGGCCCAGCTGGCCACCCAGGGCCAACAGGTGATGTGCGGTGTGCAGCGGGTGACGCAGGCTTTGGCGGCTGACATTGCGCAGCGTGGAAATCAGGTCACGGCCGCGCAGGCCGAGGATGGCGTTCTGCACGTTCATGCTGGTGGCGGGAAGCGTTGGCGTTCCTTTGGCCGGTTTGTCTTTCATGGCAACACTCCCTCGTCTAAGCCATTTCGCTGTCGAGACCTTCGCGGGCATGCCCGCTCCCACAGGTTCGGCGCCATCCCTGTGGGAGCGGGCGCGCCCGCGAAGAAGGCCGCATCGATTTACCCGCCCGAAGCCGGGCGAGGGTGCATGACGGCGCGCTGTCGTTCTTGCTGAAGGAACTTCATGATGATCGGGGCGACGGCCTCGGCCCGGGTGATCAGGAACAAATGACCGTCGTCGATAATGTGTAGCTGGGCATTGGGAATCCGCCAGGCCAGCAGGCGCATGTTGATCAGCGGGATCAGTGGGTCGTCGTCGCCGGCCAGCACCAGGGTCGGTTGCTGGATCTTGTGCAGCCAGTGGATGCTGGTCCAGCCGAGCCCGGCGAACAGCTGCCAGTAGTAGCCCATCTTGCCGCCGGAGCGCACCTTGGCGGCGTGCTGCATGGCCAGTTCGGGGTCACGCCGGAAGCCGCCGCCATAGATCGTCGGCGCAATGCGGATGACATGCGACGGCTGCACGTAACGCCGTGGGCTGGCCATCATCCACAACACCTTGGGCTTGCCTGGCACCATCACCGCACCGGCTGCGGTGGCGGCCAGCACCAGTTTCTTGCAGCGTTCGGGGTAATCGTGGGCGAACTGCTGGGCCAGGGCGCCGCCCCACGACACACCGATGACATTGACCTGGCCGTAGTCGAGGTAGTCGAGCATGCGTGCCGTCAGCTTGGCCAACCCGGGGAAGCGGTACGGGTGGCGCGGCGTGGACGAGCCGCCGACCCCGGGTACGTCAAAGGCAATGACTTCCAGGTCCGGGTCCAGTGCTTCGATGAACGGAAACACCAGCTCCAGGTTGGCACCGATGCCGTTGAAGATCAGCAGCGGCGTCAGGTGCGGTTTGCCCGGGCGGACGGCGGTGCGGATGGACTGGTTGTCCAGCTCGACGGTCCTGAAGATGTAGGGTTGCGGCATGCGCGTGACTCATGGGGTGAAATGAACACCGTGGCGCCCCGCAGGTGGCCACGGCGCTGCAGCTCAACGCTCGTGAACGTAGGTGCCCGGGGATGCCTCGCCAGCGGCATAGGCACGGTTGCCCAGGCGGGTCGGCGCCTTTTTCAGCTCGCCGGCACGCTCGCCCAGCCAGCTTTGCCAGTGCAGCCACCAGGAGTCGGCATGCTTGGTGGCGTTTTCCTGCCAGGCCACCGGGTCACCCGGGCGATCGGCACCGGTCATGAAGCGCGCCTTGGGGTTGCCTGGCGGGTTGAGGATGCTCTGGATGTGGCCGCTGTTGGACAGCACGAACTCGATCTTGCCGCCGAACAGATGCGCCGAGCGGTAGCACGACTGCCACGGGGTGATGTGGTCGTTGGTGCCGGCAAGGCTGTAGATGTCGCATTTGACCTGTTTCAGGTCGATCGGGGTGCCGCAAACCTCCAGGGCGTCCGGGCGGGTCAGCGGGTTGCTCTTGAACATTTCGATCAGGTCGCCGTGGAAGGCGGCCGGCAGGCGCGTGGTGTCGTTGTTCCAGAACAGGATGTCGAACACCGGCGGCTCGTTGCCGAGCAGGTAGTTGTTGACCCAGTAGTTCCAGATCAGGTCGTTGGGGCGCATCCAGGCGAACACCTTGGCCATCTCGCTGCCTTCGAGCACGCCGGCCTGGTAGGAGTGGCGCTTGGCGGCCTCCAAAGTCTGCTCGTCGACGAACAGGGCGACCTGGTTGTCCATGGTGGTGTCCAGCACGCTGACCAGCAGAGTCAGGGCATTGACCTTGTTTTCGCCGAGGGCGGCATAGTGGCCGACCAATGCCGTGCAGGTGATGCCGCCGGAGCAGGCACCGAGCATGTTCAGGTCCTTGCTGCCGGTAATCGCCAGCACCGCGTCGACCGCCTCCTTGAGCGCGTCGATGTAGGTGGACAGGCCCCATTCGCGCTGGGCTTTGGTCGGGTTGCGCCAGCTGATGATGAAGGTCTGCTGCTGCGAGCGCAGGCAGTAGCGCGCCAGGCTCTTTTCCGGGCTCAGGTCGAATACATAGAACTTGTTGATCTGCGGCGGCACCACCAGCAGCGGGCGGGCATGCACCTGCTCGGTGATGGGGCTGTACTGGATCAACTCCAGCACATCGTTGCGGTACACCACGGCGCCTTCACTGGTGCCCAGGTTCTTGCCCACCTCGAAGGCGTCCATGTTTACCTGGCTGGGCATGCCACCGTTGTTGACCAGGTCCTTGGCCAGGTTGGACAGGCCATCGAGCAGGCTCTTGCCGCCGGTTTCGAAAAAGCGTTTGACCGCTGCCGGGTTGGACAGGGTGTTGGTCGGAGCCATGGCTTCGGTCATCAGGTTGATGACGAACTGGCCGCGGCTGATGTCCTGGGGCGACAAGTCGCTGTTGCCGATCCAGTCCTGCAGCTCCTTGCGCCAGGCCAGGTAGGTTTGCAGGTAGCGACGGTAAAGTGGGTTGTTGCTCCATGCCGGGTCATTGAAGCGACGGTCGTCGCTTTCCGGGGCAAGGCTGGACTTGCCCAGCAGCACGTTCTTCAGCTCCAGGCCAAAGTGGGCCACATGCTTGGCGCTGTGCAGCGGTTGGCGCACGGCCTGGCGCAGCACGGTGCGTGCCGAGCTCAACAGGTCTTTGCGGCGGATACCGATGACCGGGTTCAACCCCAGGGTGTTTTCCGAGGCCTGCCGCTGCAGCTCATCGTTGTTCTTGTTACTCATCTACGACGCTCCGTTGTCCTGAGACGAGTACCGGTTGCTGTGGCGGGTGCACAGTTCTGAGCCCGGTACTGCTACTCGGGTGACCAGTGATAAGGAACAGCGGTGCTGCGAGGGTTCTGACTACCTGCAATTTGATGCAGGGAACTTGCCACCCCCATTGGTTACCCGACTTTCATGTAATGCGCAAGACAGCCCGTCACTGGGCTGTCTGTAAGTCATTCAAACAGATGATTTTAGAAAATGCGCTCTAAATGCTGCAGGCCTTGCGCTAGAGCATGAGTTTGACCACCGACTCGGCGGGGTCGCGGGATTTCCCGGCCTTGTGCAGTTCGTCGAGGTACTCGGCCCACAGCTGTTCCTGGCGCAGGCACAGCTGCTCGAGATATTCCCAGGTGAACAGGCCGCTGTCATGGCCGTCGTCGAAGGTCAGTTTCAGTGCGTATTGCCCGGCTGGCTCCAGGCCGCTGAGGCCGACGTTGATCTTGCCGAACTGCAGGATGGGGTTACCGTGGCCCTGGACCTCGGCGGAGGGGGAGTGCACGCGCAGGAATTCGGCGGGCAGGTGGTAGACCTCGCCGGGGGCGTAGGTGAGGCTGAGGGTTTTCGAGGCTTTGTGCAGGTTGATGGCGGTGGGCAGGCGGGCCATGGCTGGAATCTCTCGGGAGCTGATAGTGCACAGCTTCGGGAGATTCGGGTCATTGTGCAAGGGGCTGCTCTGCAGCCCAATCGCCGGCAAGCCAGCTCCCACAGGTACTCCACAGGTTCAGGATTGTGAAGTACCTGTGGGAGCTGGCTTGCCGGCGATTGGGCCGCAAGGCGGCCCCCTGCGGTCTTACAGGATGTAACGCGACAGGTCTTCGTTCTGCGCCAGCTCACCCAGGTGGCTGTTCACATACGCCGCGTCGATCTGGATCGGCGCTTCGTCATGGGTGCTGGCCAGGTCGCCAGCGCTGAACGACACCTCTTCGAGCAAACGCTCGAGCAGGGTGTGCAGGCGGCGGGCGCCGATGTTCTCGGTCTTCTCGTTCACCTGGTAGGCAATCTCGGCCAGGCGCTTGATACCGTCGGCGAGGAACTCGATGTTCAGGCCTTCGGTCTTGAGCAGGGCCTGGTACTGTTCGGTCAGCGACGCGTGCGGCTCCTGCAGGATGCGCTCGAAGTCTTCCGGGGTCAGGGCCTTGAGTTCCACACGGATCGGCAGGCGGCCTTGCAGCTCGGGCACCAGGTCGCTCGGCTTGCTCAGGTGGAACGCACCCGAGGCAATGAACAGGATGTGGTCGGTCTTGACCATGCCCAGCTTGGTGTTGACGGTGCAGCCTTCGATCAGCGGCAGCAGGTCGCGCTGCACGCCTTCACGGGACACGTCGGCGCCGCCAACATTGCCGCGCTTGGCAACCTTGTCGATTTCGTCGATGAATACGATGCCGTGCTGCTCGACAGCTTCCAGGGCCTTGGCCTTGAGTTCTTCCTCGTTGACCAGGCGGCTCGCTTCTTCATCGCGAACCATCTTCAGTGCTTCTTTCACCTTCAGCTTGCGCGCCTTGCGCTTGCCTTTGCCCATGTTGGCGAACAGGCTCTGCAGCTGGTTGGTCATTTCTTCCATGCCGGGCGGCGCGGCAATTTCGACGCCCACGGCATCGGCCACTTCGATCTCGATTTCCTTGTCGTCCAGCTGGCCTTCGCGCAGGCGCTTGCGGAACAGCTGGCGGGTGTTGGAATCGGTGCTGGTCTGCGCGGCTTCCTCGGCGAAGCTGCTGACCCGAGCCTGCGGCAGCAGGGCGTCGAGGATGCGGTCTTCGGCGGCGTCTTCGGCGCGGTGGCGCACGCGGATGATCTCTTGCTCACGCAGCATCTTCAGCGCGGCATCGGCCAGGTCGCGGATGATCGACTCGACGTCGCGGCCCACGTAGCCCACTTCGGTGAACTTGGTGGCTTCAACCTTGAGGAACGGCGCGTTGGCCAGCTTGGCCAGGCGGCGGGCGATTTCGGTCTTGCCGACGCCGGTAGGGCCGATCATCAGGATGTTCTTCGGGGTCACTTCGGCGCGCAGCTCGGCGGGGAGCTGCATGCGCCGCCAGCGGTTGCGCAGGGCGATGGCCACGGCGCGCTTGGCGTCGTCCTGGCCGATGATGTGGCGGTTGAGTTCGTGGACGATCTCGCGGGGGGTCATGGACATGATGAAAATGGTCCTCGGGCGGAATAAATCAGCGTGGAAAAACCCCATCACCGGGATGAGGCGCCAGAACAGCTGATCAGTCGGCCAGGTCCTGCTCCTCGATGGTCAGGTTGTGGTTGGTGAACACGCAGATGTCGCCGGCGATGTTCAGGGCGGTCTCGGCGATTTCACGGGCCGAGAGGTCGGTCTTGTTCAGCAGGGCGCGGGCTGCGGCCTGGGCGTAGGCGCCGCCGGAACCCATGGCGATCAGGCCGTCTTCGGGTTCGACCACGTCGCCGTTGCCGGTGATGATCAGGGAGGCGTCCTTGTTGGCCACGGCCAGCATGGCCTCCAGGCGGCTCAGGGAGCGGTCGGTACGCCATTCCTTGGCCAGCTCCACGGCAGCGCGGACCAGGTGGCCCTGATGTTTCTCGAGCTGGCCTTCAAAGCGCTCGAACAGGGTGAACGCATCGGCGGTGGCGCCGGCGAAGCCCGCGATGACCTGGCCGTGGTACAGGCGGCGCACCTTCTTGGCGTTGCCTTTCATCACGGTGTTGCCGAGGGATACCTGGCCGTCGCCGCCCATGACGACTTTGCCGTTACGGCGGACAGAAACGATGGTGGTCAAGGGGAGAGTCTCCACGCAGCGGGGCGAAAGTGCCTGATGCAGACTCATATGGGGGTGGGGGGAAGGATTTCAACCGTGGGGGATGAATGGTAGGTGTTCCCTTGCACTGGCCTCATCGCCGGCAAGCCAGCTCCCACAGGGATATCACAGGCCTTGAGGGCAGTGATTTCCTGTGGAAGCTGGCTTGCCGGCGATGAGGCCAGTGAGGGTTACTCAGGCCTCGTGGCAGACATGCCCATCGACCAAGGTATAACGCACCGCACCTGGCAGGCAGTGGCCGATGAACGGGCAGTTCTCGCCGCGCGAGAACCACTGCTCGCCGGCCACGGTCGAGGCTTGCGGGTCGAACAGCACCAGGTCGGCCGCGCCACCCACTTTCAGCTCGCCGGCCGGCAGGCGCAGGGCCGCCGCCGGGCCGCTGCTCAGGCGGGCCAGCAAGGTTGGCAGGTCGAGCAGGCCGTCCTGCACCAGGGTCATGGCCAGCGGCAGCAGCAGTTCGACGCTGCTGATGCCCGGCTCGGTGGCGCCGAACGGGGCCAGCTTGGCGTCGCGCTCGTGCGGCTGGTGGTGGCTGGAAATCGCCTGGATCACGCCCGACTTCACCGCCGCACGCAGGCCGTCACGGTCGGCGGCGGTGCGCAGCGGTGGCTGCACGTGGTACAGGCTGGAGAACTCACGCAGCGACTCGTCGGTAAGGATCAGTTGGTACAGCGCCACATCGGCGGTCACCGGCAGGCCAAGCTGCTGGGCCTGCTCGATCAGCCGTGCGCCACGGGCGCTGGTGATCTGGGTGAAGTGCGCACGCACGCCGGTCTGTTCCACCAGCAGCAGGTTGCGCGCCAGGGCCACGGTCTCGGCGGTTTCCGGAATGCCCGGCAGGCCGAGGAAGCTGGCCATGGCACCTTCGTGGGCCAGGCCGCCTTGGGCCAGGTCGCGGTCCTGGGAGTGGAACACCACGGTCAGGTCGAAGGTGGCGGCGTATTCCAGGGCGCGGGCCAGGGTACGGTTGTTGGGGATTTCCTTCAGGCCATTGCCGAAAGCCACGCAGCCGGTGTCGCGCAGGGCCACCAGCTCGGCCAGTTGCTCGCCTTCCAGGCCCTTGGTCAGGGCGCCGATCGGGTAGACCTTGCTGTTGGCGGCCTCGCGGGCGCGGTCGAGGATCAGTTCGGCCACGGCCGAGGTGTCCAGCACCGGCTTGGTCTGCGGCGGGCAGCACAGGCTGGTGACACCGCCGGCGACGGCGGCGCGGGTCTCACTGGCGATGTTGCCTTTGCGGCTGTAGCCCGGCTCGCGCAGGGACACGCCGAGGTCGACCAGGCCGGGGGCGGCGACCAGGCCATCAGCCTGGATCGTGCGGCTGGCGCTGAAGCCGGCCGGGGCGGCACCGATGGCGGCAATGCGGCCGCCGTCCAGGTGCAGGTCGGTGACCTGGTCCAGGCCGCTGTTGGGGTCGATGACCCGGGCGCCGAGAATACTGATGGTCACTGGGCGTTCTCCTGGTCGAATTGACGTTGCGCGTTCTGCCCGCTCATGGCCATGGACAGCACGGCCATGCGCACGGCGATGCCGTAGGTGACCTGGTTGAGGATCACCGAGTGCTTGCCGTCGGCCACCGCCGACTCGATTTCCACGCCGCGGTTGATCGGGCCCGGGTGCATGACGATGGCGTCGGGCTTGGCCCCGGCCAGGCGCGCGGTGGTCAGGCCGAACAGGCGGTAGAACTCGCCTTCGCTGGGCAGCAGGCCACCGGCCATGCGCTCACGCTGCAGGCGCAGCATGATCACCACGTCGACATCCTTCAGGCCTTCGGCGAGGTCGGTGTAAACCTTCACGCCGTACTGCTCGATACCGATCGGGATCAGGGTTTTCGGGCCGATCACGCGGATGTCCGGGCAGCCCAGCGCTTTGAGCGCCAGCATGTCGGAGCGGGCCACGCGCGAGTGCAGGATGTCGCCGACGATGGCCACCGACAGGTTCTCGAAGCTGCCCTTGTGGCGGCGGATGGTGAGCATGTCGAGCATGCCCTGGGTCGGGTGCGCATGGCGGCCGTCACCGCCGTTGATCACGGCAACTTCCGGGCACACGTGCTCGGCGATGAAGTGCGCGGCTCCGGAGTCGGAGTGGCGCACCACGAACATGTCGGCGGCCATGGCTTCGAGGTTGCGCAGGGTGTCGAACAGGGTCTCGCCCTTGCTGGTCGAGGATGTCGACACGTTCAGGCTGATCACGTCGGCCGACAGGCGCTGGGCCGCCAGTTCGAAGGTGGTACGGGTACGGGTGGAGTTCTCGAAGAACACGTTGCACACGGTCTTGCCGCGCAGCAACGGGACTTTCTTCACGGCCCGGGCACCGACTTCCAGGAAGGAGTCGGCGGTGTCGAGGATCTCGGTGAGCAGTTCGCGGGGCAAACCGTCGAGCGAGAGGAAGTGGCGCAGCTGGCCCTGATCATTGAGCTGCAGCGGGCGCTTGGCGTCGATTGGCGTCATCGCGGGGGACTCTTAAAGGGCGGAAGCGGAGGCGAGGTCCTGGCGCTCGAGAGCGAGCGGTGCGGGTCCGGTCAATTTTACCCGTTCATGGGCGGCCAGCGACAGGGTGGCGCCGAGTACATTCGGGCGGATTGGCAGTTCGCCGGCATCCAGGTCCAGCAAGCAGACCAGGGTGACGCTGGCCGGGCGGCCATAATCGAACAGTTCGTTGAGCGCGGCGCGCACCGTGCGGCCGCTCATCAGCACATCATCCACCAGCACCAGGTGCTGGCCCTCGACCTCGAACGGCAGCTCGGACGGGCGCACTTGCGGGTGCAGGCCGTTCTGGCTGAAGTCGTCGCGATAGAACGACACGTCCAGAGTGCCCATGGGGCTGGTGTCGCCCATGGCTTCCTGCAGGGCCTGGGCAACCCAGACGCCGCCGGTGCGGATGCCGATGTAGCGCGGTTCGGTAATTGCCCGGCGGGCCAGGTGGGCGCGAAGGTCGACGGCCATCTGCCGAATCAGTTCGGCTGGATCGGGTAGGCTCATTGCAGGCTCCTCGGAAGGGTGCGCCGGGCGGGCCCGGCGGCAAAGATGATCAGGTATTGGCCTCCAGCCAGCCTTGCAGCAACAGGGCGGCGGCGATGGCATCGACCGGGTTGTCGCGGTAGCTGCCGCGCTGGCCGCCACGGGCCATGCGCTCGCCCTTGGCCTCGAAGGTGGTCAGGCGTTCGTCGTGGGTGTGCACGGGCAGGTTGAAGCGGCCGTTCAGGCGGCGGGCGAACTTTTCTGCGCGGGCGCTCATTTCGCTGGGGGTGCCGTCCATGTTCAGCGGCAGGCCGACGACGATGGCGTCGGGCTTCCATTCGGCAATCAGCTTTTCCACCTGGGCCCAGTCCGGCACGCCGTTCTGTGCCTTCAGGGTGCAAAGCTCGCGGGCCTGGCCGGTGACCACCTGGCCGACGGCTACGCCGATCTGTTTGCTGCCGTAGTCGAAGCCCAGCAGCAGACGCAGTTCAGGGTGCAGTTCGGCCATCAGGCGTGGCCCGCCTGGCTGGTCAGCAGGTTCAGGTTGATCCCCAGGCTGGCGGCGGCGGCTTCCAGGCGCAGGTCGCTGGTCAGGCCGAAGATGATTTCCGGGTCGAACGGGCAGTTGAGCCAGGCGTTATCGGCAAGCTCCGCTTCCAGTTGGCCCGCTTCCCAGCCGGCATAACCCAGGGTGATCAGGCTCTGTTTCGGGCCTACCCCGGCGGCGATGGCAAGCAATATATCCTGCGAGGTGGTCAGCGACAGCCCTTCCAGCGCCACGGTGGCCTGGAAACTGCATTCGCTGCTGTGCAGCACGAAGCCACGGTCGGTCTGTACCGGGCCACCTTGGTAGATCGGCACCTGCAAGGTGCTGGCCGGTGGCATTTCGTCCGGGCGCAGCTGCTCGAGGATGTCGGCCAGGTTCAGCTCCTGCGGTCGGTTGACCACCAGGCCCATGGCGCCATGGGCGTTGTGCTCGACGATGTACGTGAGGGTCTGGGCGAAGTTCGGATCGGCCATGTGCGGCATGGCGATCAGGAACTGATGCTTGAGGTAGCTCGGCGTGAGGGTTTTCATGGGGGATAGTGTGGCGCCAGGTGGCGAGGCTGACAAGGTGCTCGGCATGGCTGTTTTGGGGCTGCTGTGCAGCCCATCGCCGGCAAGCCAGCTCCCACACCGATCGCATTGATCTCAAGCCATGTGCTATCCCTGTGGGAGCTGGCTTGCCGGCGATGGGGCGCGAAGCGGCCCTGATTCAGTTACTGGACAGACGGTCCCCACGGGCAAAGCGCCAGGTGCGGATGATCTCCAGCCGGTCAAACTCGGCCAGGTCCCCGGTAAACGGCGCAAACGGCGCCGCCAGCCGCACGATGCGCTGCGCCGCCTGGTCCAGCACCGGTTGCCCGGACGACTCCAGCACCAGCACCTCGTACAGCGAGCCATCGCGGTTGATCGACACCATCATGCGCAGGTTGCCGTAGATCTGTTGCCGGCGCGCTTCATCGGGGTAGTTCAGGTTGCCCACCCGCTCGACCTTCTTGCGCCACTCTTCCTTGTACCAGGCCCCCTTGTCGCGCATGGTCGAGGCGGCATTGAGCCGGTGGATGCGCGGGCGCTTGGCGTACATCTGCTGTTCGTTGGACAGCTCCGCCTCCAGGCTGGCGATCTGGCTGGACAACTGCGAGCTGTCGAAGTCCGGTGCCGGGGCTGCCGGCTTGGGCTGTGGCTTGCTTTCCCTGGGCTTGGGCTCGACCTTCTGTGGCTTGGGCGCCGTGGTCACTACCGCCGACTTCTGCGGGACAGGGGGCGGTACCACCTCGGGCTTCGCGGCGGGTGGCGGGGTGATCTTGTTGATCTTGCTGTCCTGGAACGGTGCCAGTTCGGTGGTCCTGGGCACCGCTTTCTTGTCCAGGGTGCCGCTGCCCTGCTGGTTGTCCTGGGCCTGGAAATCGGCCTTCTCCGGCGGTTTCTCGCTCTTGAAGGTGGCCAGGGTGATGTCCATGGTGTGGCGGATTTCGGCAGGCTTGACCACGCTGAAGCCGACGCCGAGGATCAGCGCCAGGTGCACCAGGGCAGCCAGGAACAGGGTAAAGCCGAGCCGGTCCACCGGGCGAACACGGGGGGGCAGCAGGTCGGCGGGGATGTCAGCGGGCAGCGTCATCAGGTTTCCAGCAACCGCAGGGCGGGGTAGCAGGCCAGGCCAAAAGGACCCGCATCATACCCCACTCTGGGTTGTTGCCGTGCGTCGGCGGTCAGCGCGCCTTCAGCTGGCGATCAATGGCATCCATCAATTGCCCGCCGATATCGGTGTTGTAGGCGGCATCGATCTCGCGGATGCAGGTGGGGCTGGTGACGTTGATTTCGGTGAGGTAGTCGCCGATCACGTCCAGGCCTACGAACATCAGGCCCTTCTCGCGCAGGGCCGGGCCGACCTGGGCGGCGATCCAGCGGTCGCGGTCGGTCAGCGGGCGTGCTTCGCCACGGCCACCGGCGGCCAGGTTGCCACGGGTTTCGCCGCTGGCCGGAATGCGCGCCAGGCAGTAGTCCACCGGCTCGCCGTCGATCATCAGGATGCGCTTGTCGCCGTCGACGATCTGCGGCAGGTATTCCTGCGCCATGATCTGCTGGTTGCCGTGCTGGGTCAGGGTTTCCAGGATCACCGACAGGTTCGGGTCGTCCTTGCGGTGGCGGAACACCGAGGCACCGCCCATGCCGTCCAGCGGCTTGAGGATCACGTCACCACGGCTGTTGGCGAACTCGCGCAGGATGTCGACACGGCGGCTGACCAGGGTCGGCGCCATGCACTGCGGGAACTGGGTGGCGAACAGTTTTTCGTTACAGTCGCGCAGGCTCTGCGGGCGGTTGACCACCAGCACGCCTTCGCGCTCGGCCTGCTCCAGCAGGTAGGTGCTGTAGACGAACTCCATGTCGAAGGGCGGGTCCTTGCGCATCAGGATCACGTCCAGCTCGGCCAGCGCGCTGTCCTGCTCCTCGCCCAGCTCGAACCAGCGGGCCGGGTCGGCGAACACTTTCAGCGGGCGCATCTGCGCACGGGCCTGGCCGGCGCCCAGGTACATATCGCGCTGTTCCATGTAGAACAGGCTCCAGCCGCGTGCCTGGGCGGCCAGCAGCATGGCCAGCGAGCTGTCCTTCTTGTAGGAGATGGACGCGATGGGGTCCATGACAATGCCGAGGCGAACGCTCATGGGGTGGTTCCTCTTGGCGGCGCGTGGCCGCGATGGATCGAAAGAAAAGTGGCTCAGGGTGGCGCCGTGAACGCCGCCGGTCAAGGGGCGCCGCAGATGGAACGGCCACCCGGAGTGTGCTAAAAATGCCAGTCATAGTGCTGAATGACAGGCCCATGGGGGCTGCTGCGCAGCCCTTTCGCGACGCAAGGCCGCTCCCACAACGGCCCCAGGATTTCGGCAAATGGTAGCCCAACAGATGGAACAACCCCTGAAGGTGATGGTGATCGACGATTCGCGCACGATCCGCCGCACCGCGCAGATGTTGCTCGGTGAAGCGGGCTGCGAGGTGATCACCGCCAGCGATGGCTTCGATGCCCTGGCCAAGATCGTCGACCACCAGCCCAGCATCATCTTCGTCGATGTGTTGATGCCGCGCCTGGACGGCTACCAGACCTGCGCGGTGATCAAGCACAACAGTGCCTTCAAGGACACCCCGGTCATTCTGCTGTCGTCACGTGACGGCCTGTTCGACAAGGCCCGCGGCCGGGTGGTCGGCTCCGACCAGTTCCTGACCAAACCGTTCAGCAAGGAAGAACTGCTCGACGCGATCCGCGCCCACGTGCCCGGTTTTGCCGCAGCCCAACAACACGCACCCTGACCGCGCCCCGCCATGGCACGGTCTTTCTTTCCTGATGGGGAACCAGCATGGCCCGAGTTCTGATTGTCGACGACTCGCCGACAGAGATGTACCGATTGACCGAATGGCTGGAAAAGCACGGCTACCAGGTGCTCAAGGCCAACAACGGTGCCGATGGCGTGGCCCTGGCCCGGCAGGACAAGCCCGACGCGGTGCTGATGGACATCGTCATGCCCGGCATGAACGGCTTCCAGGCCACCCGCCAGCTCAGCAAGGACCCGGAAACCAGCGCCATCCCGGTGATCGTGGTCACCACCAAGGACCAGGAAACCGACCGTATCTGGGCCACGCGCCAGGGCGCTCGTGACTTCCTGACCAAACCGGTGGAAGAGGACGCGCTGATCGCCAAGCTCAAAGAAGTGCTGGGGGCTTGACCACCCGCCCGCAGGGCGCGTCGCTGACCGCCTTCGAGTTGTTGCTGGACATCGACCGGCGCTGCCGCCTGCTGGTCGCCGACCAGCCGCCGCAGGACAACCGCCTGCAACAGTGGAGCGGCATCGGCTTTCGCATTGCCGGGCAATGGTTCGTCGCGCCTATGGGCGAGGTGGCCGAGGTGCTGCGCGAACCGCGCAGCAGCCGCGTCCCCGGTGTGCAGCCGTGGGTGTGCGGGGTAGCCAACCTGCGCGGCCGGCTGTTGCCGGTGATGGACCTGAGCAGCTTCTTCGGCCTGGGCCACGCCGCCCCGGGCAAGCAGCGGCGGGTGCTGGTGCTGGACCACGAGGACCTGTTCGTCGGCCTGCTGGTGGACGAGGTGCTGGGCCTGCAGCACTTTGCCCTGGACAGCCTGCAACTGTCGCCACCACAGCCGCTGATCCGCGCCGCTGCACGTTTCGTGCAGGGGCACTTCCCGCGTGAACGCAACTGGGCGATCTTCAGCCCCTTCGCCCTGGCCCAGGCGCCGGGCTTTCTCGATGTGGCGTTATAGGACCTGCGAACGTGAACAAGCCTGCCACCCCCGTCACCACCGTGACCCCACGTACCCGCAGCATCGCGCAGATCACCGTGCTGTTCCTGATCCTGATCCTGTCGATCATCCTGCTGTTCGCCAACTTTGCCTACCTGAACACCCAGTCCAACTACGACAAGCAGTACATCGGCCACGCCGGCGAGCTGCGGGTGCTGTCGCAGCGCATCGCCAAGAACGCCACCGAAGCCGCCACCGGCAAGGCCCTGGCCTTCAAGCTGCTGTCGGACGCGCGCAACGATTTCGAACGGCGCTGGGGCTACCTGCGTGAAGGTGACAAGTCCACCGGCCTGCCACCCGCGCCGCCCATGGTGCGTGACGAGATGGAAGCGGTACGCCGCGACTGGGAAAACCTGCGCAAGAACACCGATACCATCCTGGCAAGCGAGCAGACCGTGCTGTCGCTGCACCAGGTGGCGGCGACCCTGGCCGAGACCGTGCCGCAGTTGCAGGTGGAATACGAGAAAGTGGTCGAGATCCTGCTGCAGAGCGGCGCCCCGGCCAGCCAGGTGGCGGTGGCCCAGCGCCAGTTGCTGCTGGCCGAACGCATCCTCGGCTCGGTCAACACTGTGCTGGCCGGTGACGACACCGCGGCCCAGGCTGCGGATGCCTTTGGCCGTGATGCCGGGCGCTTCGGCCAAGTGCTGGAAGGCATGCTCAGTGGCAGCGCGGCGATCCAGGTGACCCGTGTCGAGGACGCCGACGCCCGTGCGCGCCTGGCTGAAATTGCCGAGCTGTTTCAGTTCGTTGCCGGCTCGGTGGATGAAATCCTCGAAACCTCGCCAGAACTGTTCCGCGTGCGCGAGGCTGCCGGCAACATCTTCAGCCTGTCGCAAACTTTGCTCGACGAGGCCTCGCACCTGGCCAACGGTTTCGAGAACCTGGCCGGCGGGCGCACCCTCGACACTGTCGGCGGCTATGTCCTGGGCCTGCTGGCGTTGGCTTCGATCATCCTCATCGGCCTGGTCATGGTGCGCACCACCAACCGCCAGCTGCGCGAGACGGCGGAAAAGAACGAACGCAACCAGCAGGCGATCATGCGCTTGCTCGACGAAATCGAAGAGCTGGCTGACGGCGACCTGACCGTGACCGTATCGGTGACCGAAGACTTCACCGGCGCCATTGCCGATTCGATCAACTATTCCGTGGACCAATTGCGCGACCTGGTCGCCACCATCAACCACAGCGCCGTGCAGGTCGCTGCCGCCGTACAGGACACACAGAACACCGCACGCCAGCTGGCCAAGGCCTCTGAACACCAGGCCGAGCAGATCAGCGAGGCATCCGAGGCGGTCGGCGACATGGTCGAGTCGATCGACCGGGTTTCGGCACATGCCTACGAGTCGGCCAAGGTTGCCGAGCGCTCGGTGGCGATCGCCAACAAGGGCAACGAGGTGGTGCACAACACCATCAACGGCATGGACAACATTCGCGAGCAGATCCAGGACACCGCCAAACGGATCAAGCGCCTCGGTGAGTCTTCCCAGGAAATCGGCGATATCGTCAGCCTGATCGACGACATTGCCGACCAGACCAACATCCTCGCCCTCAACGCGGCAATTCAGGCCTCGCTTGCCGGCGAGGCCGGCCGTGGGTTCGCCGTGGTCGCCGACGAAGTGCAGCGCCTGGCCGAGCGCTCGTCGTCGGCCACCCGGCAGATCGAAGCGCTGGTGCGCACCATCCAGGCCGACACCAACGAGGCGGTTATCTCCATGGAGCAGACCACCGCCGAAGTGGTGCGCGGTGCCCGCCTGGCCCAGGATGCCGGGGTGGCGCTGGCCGAAATCGAAGGCGTATCGCAGAACCTCGCCGACCTTATCCACAGCATCTCCGATGCCGCCCAGCTGCAGACTTCGTCTGCCGGGCAGATCTCCCACACCATGGCAGTCATCCAGCAGATTACCGCGCAGACCTCCGCCGGCTCCGGCGCCACCGCCGACAGCATCCGCCACCTGGCACGCATGGCCAGCGAGATGCGCCGTTCGGTGTCCGGGTTCACCCTGCCGCCACCAGCAGAGCCCAAGTGAAGAGCCCTACTGATGAGCTCTACTGAAAAGCCGCGCCGAGGAGTGCCCATGGCTGTAGCAGCTGTAAGCCCCGAGCGCCACGACACGGTGGCGCTGGCCTGGACCAAGGCCGCCATCCTCGACTGCCTGGGCCAGGCGCGCCAGGCGCTGGAGCGCTTTGCCGGCGAGCCTGGCGACCTGTCGATGCTGGCATTCGTGGTCGACAACCTGCACCAGGTGCACGGCTGCCTGCGCATGCTCGAACTGCGCGGCGCCACGCGCCTGGCCGAAGAACTGGAGCTGTTCGCCAGGGCCCTGGCCGATGGCCAGGTCAGCCCCCGCGGTGATTGCCTGGGCGCGTTGTTCCGCGGTCTGGAGCAATTGCCGTCGTATCTGGAGCGCCTGCGCGGCGCCCGCCACGACCTGCCACTGGTGATGCTGCCGCTGCTCAACCAGCTGCGTGCCTGCCGTGGCGAGGAGCCGTTGGCCCAGGCCAGCCTGATCAGCGGCGCCACCCAACGCTTTGCCGGTGCCGACGACCTGGCCAACCTCGACCTGTCGCTGGGCAACTGGCGCGAGCAGCTGCAGGCAGGGCCTGGCCGCGATGCCCTGCGCTCGGTGGTGACCGCGCTGTGCGACGACCTGATGCGCATCAAGGAGCGCCTGGACCAGTTCGTGCGTGGCGACCGCCAGCACAGCGAGCAGCTCGATGCCCTGCTGGCACCGCTGCGCCACGTGGCCGACACCCTGGCGGTGCTTGGCTTCCAGCAGCCACGCCGGGTGATCATCGACCAGGTGCTGGCGTTGCAGGCCCTGGCCCAGGGCGAGCGGGCCGTGGACGACGCGGTGTTGATGGATGTAGCGGGGGCCCTGCTGTACGTGGAGGCCACGCTCAATGGCATGGTCGGCCCGCTGGAGGAAAACGGCCAGGGCGGCCTGCCGGGCTCGGACCTGGCCGAAATCCGCCAGCTGGTGTTGAACGAGTCGCTGAACGTGCTGCAGCAGGCCAAGGACCTGATCGGCGATTGCCTGGAGTCCGGCTGGCCGCGGCAACGCCTGCAACCCTTGCCAGGGCTGTTGCAGCAGATTCGCGGTGCGCTGGCGATGTTGATGCTGCCGGCCGTGGCCGAGCTGTTTGCCGGTTGCGCCAGCTATGTACAGCGCTGGCTGCAGCACCTGGACGTGGAGCCGCCTGCCGATGAGCTGACGCACCTGGCCGAGGCCCTGAGCGCTGCCGAATGCTACCTGCAATGGCGGGTGGCGGACCCATTGGCGGATGGCCAGCCCTTCATCGACATGGCGCGCGCCAGCCTGGCGACGCTGGGTGTGCACTGCGCGCTGGTCGAGGCCACTGCGGGCCACGATGGCAGCGCTGATGGCATCGATGACGAGTTGCGTGAAGTGTTTCTCGACGAGGCCGGTGAGCTGCTGCCGGAAATCGAGCGCCACTGGCTGCGCTGGCGTGCCGACAACCAGCAGCGCGAGGCACTGGGAGAAGTGCGCCGCGCCTTGCATACGCTCAAGGGCAGCGGCCGCATGGTGCATGCCGAGGCGGTGGCCGAGCTGGCCTGGGGCGCCGAGCACCTGCTGAACCGGGTACTCGAGGGCCGCAGCGTGCTCAGCCCGGAAGGCGTGGTGGCCCTGCAGCAGGCATTCGTCTACCTGCCCGACCTGCTGGCCGACTTTGCCGCCGGCCAGCTGCCACAACTGACGGAAATCGAGCAGCTGGCCGGGCACCTGCATGCCCTGGCCGAAAACGATGCCCCGGTGGCGGCCGACATCGACGGCCTCGACCCGCAATTGCTCGACATCTTCCGCAGCGAGGCGCAGGGCCACCTGGCCAGCCTGGATGCTTTCCTGCAGGGCGCCGACGGCCACGATACGCAGGTCAGCGATGGCCTCCAGCGCGCCCTGCATACGCTCAAGGGCAGTGCCGCCATGGCCGGGGTGATGCCGGTCGCCGAACTGGCCACCGCCTTCGACCGCCTGGCTCGTGAATACAAGGGCCACCAACTGCCCCTGCAAATGGCCGAGATCGAATGGCTGGAAGCTGCTCGCTCGCTGTTCCACCTGGGCCTGGCGCAACTCGACAGCACGCCGCTGGCGGCCATCCCCGGTGCCGCGGAGCTGATCGAGCAGGTCGGCCAGGCGGTGGACGCGCACCTGGCCAGCTTGCATGACGACCCGCAGCATGCGCGGCGCAGCAAGCGCGACCCGCAGTTGATCGCCAGTTTCCTGGCCCAGGCCATGGATATCCTGCTGGATGCCGAGTCGTTGCTGTCGCGCTGGCAGGAACAGCCCGGCCAGCGCGATGCACTGGACACCCTGCTCGACGAACTGACCACCCTGGGCCATGCCGCACACTTGGCCGACTTGTGGCAAATGGATGACGTGTGCGAGGCCTTGCTCGACCTGTATGGCGCCGTGGAGGAGGGCAGCCTGCCCGCCGATGCGCGCTTCTTCGCCCACGTGCAGCGGGCCCATGAAGCCCTGCTGGACATGCTCGACGAAGTGGCGGCGGGGCAGGACATCCCGCCAAGGCCGGAGCTGGTCGACAGCCTGCGTAACCTGCTGGGCCAGGCCCTGGCACCGGAGGCCACCGGCCTGGTGGGCATCGACACGGTCACGCCGCTGCACCCGGACATGGACCTGGCCGATACCCTTGGCCTGGGGGCGGCGCACAACCCTTTGCTGCCGGCTGTGGCCGAGCCGCTGGTCGAAGAGCCGGAAAGCCCAGGCGAAGAGCTGCTGGAAGTCTTCCTCGAAGAAAGCTCGGACATCGTCGAGAGTGCCGCCGCAGCCCTGGCGCGCTGGCAGGCCGACCCGCGCAACAGTGTGGAGGTGGACAACCTGATGCGCGACCTGCACACCCTCAAGGGTGTGGCGCGCATGGTCGAAATTGCGCCGATCGGCGACCTGGCCCACGAACTGGAGTTCCTCTACGAGCTGCTGGCCGCTGGCCGTATGCCGCCGAGCGCGCCACTGTTCGCCTTGCTGCAGAACTGCCATGACCGCCTGGCGCACATGCTCGATGCCGTGCGCCTGGGGCAGCCGTTGCATGCCGCCACTGCGCTGATCGACTACATCCGCAACTTCAGCTTCTCGGCCCTGGCCGACAGCGCCGCTGGCCAGGGGCCTGTCGAGGCCGCGACCAGTGAGGCGCCGGCGGCGGCGCCGGAGCGGGCGCCGGGCGACATGGTGAAGGTCGATGCCGAGTTGCTCGACGAGCTGGGCAACCTGGCCGGTGAGCACTCGATCATCCGTGGGCGCATCGAGCAGCAGGTAAACGATGCGCAGTTCACCCTCAACGAGATGGAAACCACCCTCGAACGCATGCGCGACCAGTTGCTGCGCCTGGATATCGAGACCCAAGGGCGGATGTCCAGCCGGCAGCAGTTCGAAGGCGATGCCTATGACGACTTCGACCCGCTGGAAATGGACCGCCACTCGCAACTGCAGCAGCTGTCGCGGGCCCTGTTCGAGTCTGCCTCGGACTTGCTCGACCTCAAGGAAACCCTGGCACAGCGCGCCCAGGAGGCCTACAGCCTGCTGCAGCAGCAGGCGCGGGTGAACAGCCAGTTGCAGGAAGGCCTGACCGCGACCCTGATGGTGCCCTTCGAGCGCCTGGTGCCACGCTTGCAGCGCGTGGTACGGCAGGTGGCCAGCGAATTGGGCAAGCAGGTGGAGCTGGTGGTGGGCAATGCCGAGGGCGAACTGGACCGCAGCGTGCTCGAACGTATGGTGGCGCCGCTGGAGCACATGCTGCGCAACGCCGTCGACCATGGCCTGGAAAGCCGCGAAATGCGCCTGGCCGCCGGCAAGCCGGAGCAGGGCACCATTCACCTGAATCTGCTGCACGAAGGCGCGGACATCGTTATCGAAATGACCGACGACGGTGCCGGCGTGCCACTCGAAGCGGTGCGCCGCAAGGCCATCAAGCGCGGCCTGCTGGACCCGCAGGCGCAGTTGAGCGATCACGAGATCCTCCAGTTCATCCTGCGCCCGGGCTTTTCCACTGCCGAGAAGATCACCCAGATTTCCGGGCGTGGCCTGGGCATGGACGTGGTACACGAAGAGGTCAAGCAACTGGGGGGCTCGATGAGTATCGAGTCGGCCCAGGGCAAGGGCGCGCGCTTCCTGATCCGCCTGCCGTTCACCGTGTCGGTCAACCGTGCGCTGATGGTGCATCTGGGCGAAGAGCAGTACGCCATTCCGCTGAACACCATCGAGGGCATCGTCCGCGTGCCGCCGGCCGAACTGGCGGCGTGCTACCAGCTGGACGCCCCGCGTTATGTGTACGCTGGCCACGAATACGAGCTGCGCTACCTGGGTGAACTGCTACAGGGCATGCCGCGCCCGGCATTGCTCGGGCAGAGCGTGCCGCTGCCGGTGCTGCTGGTGCATTCCCAGGAGCAGTCGTTCGCCATCCAGGCCGACAGCCTGTCGCCCAGCCGCGAGATCGTGGTGAAGAGCCTGGGGCCGCAGTTTGCCGCGGTTGCCGGGTTGTCGGGGGCAACGCTGCTGGGCGATGGCCGGGTGGTACTGATTCTCGACCTGCTGGGCCAGTTGCGTGGCCAGCAGCGGCGCCTGGCGCGCCTGCCGGGTGGCGGTGCGGCCCGGCGCCAGGTGTTCGGCCCGGCGCCACAGCGGGCGTTGCTGGTAATGGTGGTGGACGATTCGGTGACCGTACGCAAGGTCACCAGCCGCCTGCTGGAGCGCCACGGCATGAGTGTGCTGACGGCCAAGGACGGGGTCGATGCCATGGCACTGCTGGAAGAACACCGCCCCGATGTGTTGCTGCTGGACATCGAGATGCCGCGCATGGACGGCTTCGAGGTGGCCACACGCATTCGCCGTGACGAGCGGCTGAAAGATTTGCCGATCATCATGATCACCTCGCGCACCGGGCAGAAGCACCGCGACCGTGCCATGGCCATCGGCGTCAACGAATACCTGGGCAAGCCGTACCAGGAGTCGGTCCTGTTGCAGAGCATTGCCCACTGGAGCCAGACCCATGCTTGAACTGATCGCCGGCCAACGCAGCAGCCTGACCGGGCTTTTGCTGCCGTTGGGCGACCGTACCCTGGTGTTGCCCAACGTGGCGGTGGCCGAACTGAGTGGCCAGCGCAACCTGGTGTGCCAACGCGGCGAGCCGGCCTGGCACCTGGGCTGGATCGACTGGCGCCAGCAGCGCCTGCCGCTGATCGGCTTCGAAGCCGCGTGCGGTGGCGAGACACCCTGCGGCGAGCGGGCGCGCGTGGTGGTGCTCAATGCCCTGGGTGATACCGGCCTGCGTTACCTGGCGTTGTTGCTGCAGGACATACCGCGCTCGTGCAAGCTCGACAGCCAGCTGAACTACGTGGACGTGGCGCTGGGCCGCCTGGAGCTGGCGGCGGTACAGGTGGGTGAGCAGGTGGCACGGGTGCCGGACCTGGCTGCGCTGGAACGGCTGGTGCGTGACGCGGAACTGCAACCTGAGCTTGGTTAGGATGCAAGGCACAGGGCCCTTTCGCGGGCACGCCCGCTCCCACAGGAAAATCATACACTTCAAGGCAAGTAGATAACCTGTGGGAGCGGGCATGCCCGCGAAGAGGCCATCAGCATCACATCAGGAACCCAGCCCACCTCAGGAGGTCTGTGTTTGCATGTACTACGGTGAACGCTTCAACGCCTGGACCCACCTGGTCGGTGCCGTCCTGGCCTGTATCGGTGCCATCTGGCTGATCGTGGTCGCGGGCCTGCAGGGCGACCCGTGGAAGATCGTCAGTTTCTCCATCTACGGCAGCACCTTGCTGTTGCTGTACAGCATTTCTACCCTGTACCACAGCACTCGCGGGCGGGCGAAGGTGATCATGCGCAAGCTCGATCACCTGTCGATCTACCTGCTGATCGCCGGCAGCTACACGCCGTTCTGCCTGGTCAGCCTGCGCGGCCCCTGGGGCTGGAGCCTGTTCGGGGTGGTCTGGGGGCTGGCCGTGATCGGCATGCTGCAGGAGATCAAGCCGCGATCCGAGGCGCGCATCCTGTCGATCATCATCTATGCGGTGATGGGCTGGATCGTGCTGGTGGCGGTCGAACCATTGCTGCACTCGCTCGGCAGCGCAGGCTTTGCCTGGCTGGCCGCTGGCGGGGTGTTCTACACCGTCGGCATCATCTTCTTCGCTTTCGACAGCCGCTTCCGCCACTGGCATGGCATCTGGCACCTGTTCGTGATCGCCGGCAGCCTCATGCACTTCGTGGCGGTGTCGTTCTACGTGCGCTAGTTAAAAGTCGCCCCACAGTTGCTGTGCCACCGACAGTGCCACCACCGGTGCGGTTTCGGTGCGCAGCACGCGTGGGCCCAAGCGTGCTGCGTGGAAACCGGCAGCCTTGGCCTGGTCGACCTCCGCTTCGCTCAGGCCGCCTTCGGGGCCGATCAGGAAGGCCAGGGTGGCAGGCTTGGCATGGCTGGTGAGCGGTTCGGCCACCGGGTGCAGGACCAGTTTCAAGTCGGCCTTGGCACTGTTCAGCCATTCAACCAGGGTCACTGGCGGGTGGATGACCGGCAAGGTCGAGCGGCCGCATTGTTCGCAGGCGCTGATCGCCACCTGGCGCCAGTGGGCCAGGCGCTTGTCGGCGCGCTCGTCCTTCAGCCGCACTTCGCAGCGTTCGCTGACGATCGGGGTGATTTCGTTGGCGCCCAGTTCGGTGGCTTTCTGGATCGCCCAGTCCATGCGCTCGCCACGGGACAGACCTTGGCCGAGGTGCACGTGCAGTGGTGAATCGGCCTGGCCGGCGAGGGCCTGGTCGAGGCTGACGCGCACGGTTTTCTTGCCCACTTCGAGCAACTGGCCGCGGTATTCCTGGCCACTGCCGTCGAACAGCTGCACGGCGTCGCCGGGGGCCATGCGCAGTACGCGGCCGATGTAGTGGGCCTGGGCTTCGGGCAGGTCATGCTCGCCAAGGCTCAGGGGGGCGTCGATGAAAAAGCGGGACAGTCTCATGGTTGAGCTCAAGCTAAAGGGAGAAGGTGGTCCCTGTGGGAGCGGGTTCACCCGCGAATGCGGCGGTGACTCCACTATTGCATTCGCGGGTGAACCCGCTCCCACAGGGTACGCGGCGGGCCTCCGGGCTTAGCCCGGGTCGCGGAAGTCGGGGTGGAAGTTGGCCGGTACGGCCACGCTGACGCTATCGCGGGTGGCAATGTCGATGCCTTCGCTGGCCACTTCTGCCAGGAAGTCGATCTGCTCTGGCGTAATCACATACGGCGGCAGGAAGTACACCACGCTGCCCAGCGGGCGCAGCAGGGCACCACGCGTCAGGGCATGCTCGAACACTTTCAGGCCACGACGCTCTTGCCACGGGTAGGCAACCTTGTCGGCCTTGTCCTGGACCATCTCGATGGCCAGAGCCATGCCGGTCTGGCGAATCTCGGCCACATGTGCGTGGTCGGCCAGGTGCGCGGTGGCGCTGGCCATGCGGGTGGCCAGTGCCTTGTTGGCCTCGATCACGTTGTCCTGCTCGAAGATGTCCAGGGTCGCCAGCGCCGCGGCGCAGGCCAGCGGGTTGCCGGTGTAGCTGTGCGAGTGGAGGAACGCGCGCAGGGTCGGGTAGTCGTCGTAGAACGCCTGGTACACCTTGTCGGTGGTCAGGCAGGCGGCCAGCGGCAGGTAGCCGCCGGTCAGGGCCTTGGACAGACACAGGAAGTCCGGGCGAATGCCGGCCTGTTCACAGGCGAACATGGTGCCGGTGCGGCCGAAGCCCACGGCGATCTCGTCGTGGATCAGGTGCACGTCGTAGCGGTCGCAGGCCTCGCGCAGCAGCTTGAGGTACACCGGGTGATACATGCGCATGCCGCCGGCACCCTGGATCAGCGGTTCGACGATCACCGCGCTGATCGAGGCGTGGTGCTCGGCCAGGGTCTGTTCCATGGCCTGGAACATGGTGCGCGAGTGCTCTTCCCAGCTCGTGCCCTCGGGGCGCAGGTAGCAGTCGGGGCTGGGCACCTTGAGGGTGTCGAGCAGCAGCGCCTTGTAGGTTTCGGTAAACAGCGGCACATCACCGACCGACATGGCGGCGATGGTTTCGCCGTGGTAGCTGTTGGTCAGGGTGACGAAGCGCTTCTTGCCTGGCTTGCCGACGTTCTGCCAGTAGTGGAAGCTCATCTTCAGCGCCACTTCGATGCACGACGAACCGTTGTCGGCATAGAACACCCGGTCGAGGCCGGCGGGGGTCATGGCTACAAGGCGCTCGGACAGCTCGATCACCGGCTGGTGGCTGAAACCGGCCAGGATCACGTGCTCCAGCTGGTCGACCTGGTCCTTGATGCGCTGGTTGATACGCGGGTTGGCGTGGCCAAACACGTTGACCCACCAGCTGCTCACCGCATCCAGGTAGCGCTTGCCTTCGAAGTCTTCCAGCCACACGCCTTCGCCGCGCCTGATCGGGATCAGCGGCAGCTGCTCGTGGTCTTTCATCTGGGTGCAGGGGTGCCACAGGACCTTTAGGTCGCGTTGCATCCACTGATCATTGAGGCCCATGGGCACTTCTCCTGGCTTTGCGGCTTGGTTCGACCGCGTAAGCCTAAGCAATGCCGCAGGGCAGGACAACCGCCGCTTTTCATCGGCTTGCCAGCTGAGCTTGCCACCGCGTGGAATCGCTGCAGGCAAAAATGTCAGTGGCGAAAAGGACTTGATGTCACTGCGCTGGCAGGGTCGGCGGACCTGACGTATTCTTAACGCATCTCTCCCGGGGCATTCCTGCCTCTCCCCATTTCTGTAACCCCCTGACTCGGAGTTCGCCGACATGGCTGCTGCTTGGGTGCGCCTGTGCGCGTTGGTATTGATTGGTGTGTCCAGCGGCGCCGCGCTGGCAAAGGACAAGACACCTTCGGCGATCGTAGTGGGTGGCGGCCTAGCGGGCCTGACGGCCGCCTACGAGCTGCAGAACAAAGGCTGGCAGGTGACGCTGCTGGAGGCCAAGGCGGGCATGGGCGGGCGCTCGGGCCTGGCCACCAGCGAGTGGATTGGCAACGCCAAGGCGCAGCCGGTGCTCAACCAGTACCTCGACCGTTTCAAACTTGAAACACTGCCGGCACCAGAGTTCGTGCGTACCCCCGGTTACCTGATCGATGGCGAGTATTTCAGCGCCACCGACCTGGCCACCAAGCAGCCGGCTACTGCCGATGCGCTCAAACGTTACGAGAAAACCCTCGATGACCTGGCCCGTTCGATCGACGATCCGCTGAACCCGCAAGCCAACAGCACGCTGTTCGCCCTCGACCAGATCAACGTCTCTAGCTGGCTGGACAAGCTGCAACTGCCGACCACCGCCCGTCAGCTGGTCAACCAGCAGATCCGTACCCGCTACGATGAGCCATCGCGCCTTTCGCTGCTGTACTTTGCCCAGCAGAACCGCGTGTATCGCGGCGTCAGCGACCGTGACCTGCGTGCCGCGCGCCTGCCCGGCGGCAGCCCAGTGCTGGCCCAGGCGTTCGTCAAGCAACTGAAGACCATCAAGACCAGTTCGCCGGTGACCTCCATCGTCCAGGACAAGGACGGTGTCACGGTCAAGGTCGGCAGCGTCGGCTACCAGGCGGATTACCTGGTCATGGCCGTGCCCCTGCGCGCCTTGGCCAAGATCCAGATGACCCCGGGCCTGGACAGCCAGCACCTGGCGGCGTTGAAGGGCACCAACTATGGCTGGCGCGACCAGCTGATGCTCAAGTTCAAGAAGCCGGTGTGGGAAAGCCGCGCGCGCATGTCGGGCGAAATCTTCAGTAACGCAGGCTTGGGCATGCTGTGGATCGAACCCGCGCTCAAGGGTGGCGCCAACGTGGTGATCAACCTGTCGGGCGACAACGCCCGTCTGCTGCAGGCGTTCGGCGACAAGCAGATGGTCGATCAGGTGCTGATCCGCCTGCATGCGTTCTACCCACAGGCCCGTGGCTCGTTCACCGGCTACGAGGTCAAGCGCTACAGCACCGACGCCGGTACCGGCGGCGCCTACCTGGCCTATGGCCCGGGCCAGATCAGCAAGTACTGGCGCCTGTGGGAGCGCCCGGTGCAGCGCATCACCTTTGCCGGTGAGCATACCGACGCCCTCTACCCAGGCACCCTGGAAGGCGCCCTGCGCAGTGGCCAGCGCGCGGCCAGCCAGGTGCAGGACCTGCTGGCCGGCAAGTCGTTCGACCCGGCCAAGGCGGCACCGGTGGCGGCGGCAGCAGCTGCAGGCGCCGTAGCGGCCAAGGAGAGCAAGGGCGGGTTCTTCTCCAACATGTTCGGTGGTTCTTCCGACAAGGGCGACAAGGCTGACAAGGCCCCGGTCAAGGCCGAGCCGAAGCCGGTCGATGAGGCCAAGCAGGACAAGCCGGGCTTCTTCAAGCGCCTGTTTGGTGGGGCGGACAAGCCTGAGGTGAAGGCCGAGCCGATTGCCAAGGCCGAGGAAGTGGCGCCAGCACCTGTGCCAGCCCCGCAAGCTGCGCCGGCCCCGGTTGCACCAGCACCAGTGGTCAAGGAAGCGGCGGCCAAGCCTGCTGCTACCAAGGCTGCACCTGCCAAGCGTGCACCGGCGCACAAGCCAGCCCAGACCAAAAAGGCGACTGCCAAGTCCGAACCGGCCAAGAAAGCTGTGGCCAATACCCAGGCCAAAGCGGGTTGATTTGTTGACTTTGCTGGCCCTATCGCCGGCAAGCCAGCTCCCACAGGATCATCATAGGTTCGAAGGCCTGTGCAATACCTGTGGGAGCTGGCTTGCCGGCGATGAGGCCAGTACAGGCAGTACAAGACTGCTCCCACAGGTTGGTCTGCTCCTGAGCTTGATGCTGGCCTTGTGGGAGCTGGCTTGCCGGCGATAGGGCCGGCACTGGCATCCGCTGATTACCCAACTATCGTTAATGTTTCCTTAATGGGAAGCTTACAGAATACATATCGGATTTCTCGATAATCCAAAGCAATTTTTTACGCTTTTATTCGATGCGTTACGCGTTAGTCTGTGCACAGCTTTCACGGGGAAACACGTCAACATGCAACTGCGCAATTCATCTTCTCGCTACGGCGTGGTCAGCATCGTCCTGCACTGGGGCGTGGCTCTGGCAGTCTTCGGCCTGTTCGGCCTGGGCCTGTGGATGGTCGGCCTCGACTACTACAGCCCTTGGCGCAAGGCCGGCCCGGACCTGCACAAGAGCATCGGCCTGGTGCTGCTGGCGGTGATGCTGCTGCGGGTGGTCTGGCGCTTCATCAGCCCGCCACCACCGGCACCGGCCAACCACGGCGCACTTACCCGCCTGGCAGCCAAGTTGGGCCACCTGGCCCTGTACCTGGGGCTGTTCGCGGTAATGATTGCCGGTTACCTGATTTCTACCGCCGACGGTGTCGGCATTCCGGTGTTCGGCCTGTTCGAAGTGCCGGCACTGGTCAGCGACCTGCCCGACCAGGCAGACCTGGCTGGCGTGATTCATCTCTGGCTGGCCTGGGGCTTGGTGATTTTTGCCGTGCTGCATGGCTTGGCAGCGCTCAAGCACCATTTCATCGACCGTGACGCGACCCTGACCCGCATGCTGGGCCGCAAAGCTTGACTCTCAACCTCAATTGCATAGGAAGGAAGTAAGGATGTTGAAAAAGACTTTTGCCGCTCTGGCGCTCGGTACCGCTCTGCTCTCCGCCGGCCAGGCCATGGCTGCCGAGTACAAGATCGACAAGGAAGGCCAGCACGCGTTCGTTGACTGGAAGATCAGCCACCTGGGCTACAGCTTCATTCACGGTACCTTCAAGGATTTCGACGGCAACTTCACCTGGGACAGCGCCAAGCCTGAAGCCAGCAAGATCAACGTCGACCTGAAAACCGCCAGCCTGTGGTCGAACCACGCCGAGCGTGACAAGCACATTTCCAGCGCCGACTTCCTCGATGTGAAGAAGTACCCGGAAGCCAAGTTCGTCTCCACCAGCGTCAAGTCGACTGGCGACAAGACCGCTGACGTGACTGGCGACCTGACCATGCACGGTGTGACCAAGCCGGTCACCTTCAAGGCCACCTTCAACGGTGAAGGCAAGGACCCATGGGGCGGCGAGCGCGCTGGTTTCAACGCCACCACCACGCTGAACCTGAACGACTTCGGCATCAAGGGCCCGGGCGCTACCTCGCAGACCCTGGACCTGGATATCAGTGTTGAAGGTGTGAAGCAGAAGTAATTTGCTCTAGCCGAAATACCGAGGGGGCTGCTTCGCAGCCCTTTCGCGACACAAGGCCGCTCCCACAGGTATTGCGCTGCAAGTGAAATCTGCGCAATACCTGTGGGAGCGGCCTTGTGTCGCGAAAGGGCCGCAAAGCGGCCCCCTCATACTTTTTGTCAGCCCTTGCGGGTCAACAGCGCCGGGCGCTC
The DNA here is from genome assembly GCF_002113575.1 of Pseudomonas sp. B8(2017). Taxonomy (NCBI): domain Bacteria; kingdom Pseudomonadati; phylum Pseudomonadota; class Gammaproteobacteria; order Pseudomonadales; family Pseudomonadaceae; genus Pseudomonas; species Pseudomonas sp. B8(2017). The sequence goes on from NZ_NEIO01000001.1 coordinate 473,709, forward strand.
ACCGCGCGGGCGGCTCGGCAGGTCATCCAGTTGCTCTGGCGTCGGATAACGGTCGAGCTTGGATTCCTTGCGGATGATCACTGGCTGTTTTTCCGGCTGGCGCGGGTTGCGCACGGCCGGTTCCTGCCGGGCAGCATCGTCACGGGCCGGGCGACCACGGCCACCACCATCACGACGGGCGCCGCCACCATTGTTGGCGCGGGCCGGACGTTTCTCGCCGCCACCGCCGCCGCTGCGCGGCTGGCCGCTATTGCGACCCTGGCCACCGGCGTTGCTGCGCTGGCCATTACCCTGGGCCTGACCTTGGCCGGCATTGCCACCCGGGCGGCGATTGCGGCCCTGGTTCTTGCCCTGGTACGGGCTGACATAGTCGGCACGGTTGCCGAAGTTGTCGATATCGTCGTCCAGGAACTCTTCAGGATCACGGTCGGCAGGCACTTTCGGCACGCTGCCGTTGCTGGCCTGCTGTTGCTGCTGGCGCGGCTTCTTGTCACGCGGCTTGCGTTGCTGCTGTTGCTTGTCGCCGCTCTTTTCCTTGTCGGCCGGCTTGTCAGCAGCCTGTTGCTTGGCCTTGCCTTTATCCTTGCCCTTGTCCTTGCGGCCGCCGTTGGCGTCTTTGCCGCCTTCGCCGCGGGCCTGCTGGTTGCGGCCACCACGGCCGTTGTTCTGCTGGCGTTCGCGTACTTCAGGCTTTTCGGCCTCTACCTGGCTGGCGTCGAAGCCCATCAGGTCGCCGTCCGGGATCTTCTGCCTGGTCACCCGCTCGATGCTCTTGAGCAGCTTCTCTTCATCCGGCGCGACCATGGAAATGGCCTCGCCCGAACGCCCGGCACGGCCGGTACGGCCGATACGGTGGACGTAGTCTTCCTCGACGTTCGGCAGCTCGAAGTTGACCACGTGCGGCAACTGGTCGATGTCCAGGCCACGGGCGGCGATGTCGGTGGCGACCAGCACGCGCACGCTGTTGGCCTTGAAGTCGGCCAGAGCCTTGGTGCGGGCGTTCTGGCTCTTGTTGCCGTGGATCGCGGCGGCGGTCAGGCCGTGCTTTTCCAGGTACTCGGCCAGGCGGTTGGCGCCGTGCTTGGTGCGGGTGAACACCAGTACCTGTTCCCAGGCACCCTGGGTGATCAGGTGCGCCAGCAGCGCGCGCTTGTGGCTGGCGGGCAGGCGGTAGACGCGCTGCTCGATACGCTCGACGGTAGTGTTCGGCGGGGTGACCTCGATACGCTCCGGGTTGTGCAGGAGCTTGTCGGCGAGGTCGGTGATGTCCTTGGAGAAGGTGGCTGAGAACAACAGGTTCTGGCGCTTGGCCGGCAGGCGGGCGAGGACCTTCTTGACGTCATGGATGAAGCCCATGTCGAGCATGCGGTCGGCTTCGTCCAGCACCAGGATTTCCACGTGGGCCAGGTCAACCTTGCCTTGGCCGGCCAGGTCGAGCAGGCGGCCCGGGCAGGCGACCAGCACGTCCACACCCTTGGCAATGGCCTGGATCTGCGGGTTCATGCCGACACCGCCGAAAATGCAGGCGCTGACCAGTGGCAGGTCACGGGCATAGACCTTGAAGCTGTCATGCACCTGGGCTGCCAGTTCGCGGGTCGGGGTCAGGACCAGCACGCGAGGTTGGCGCGGGCCATGGCGCTGCGACTTGTCGGGGTGGCCGGCCGGGAACAGGCGCTCGAGGATCGGCAGGGCGAAACCGCCGGTTTTACCAGTACCTGTCTGTGCGGCGACCATCAGGTCGCGGCCTTGCAACACGGCGGGAATCGCCCGCTGTTGCACGGGGGTCGGCTGGGTGTAGCCCGCAGCCTCGATAGCGCGGACAAGAGCCTCGGAGAGACCGAGGGAAGCAAAGGACATGGGCAATCCTGTTCTCGTGTGGGCTGGGCCCGTTTGGGATGTTCTGCCTGGCGCGACGGGCATCGGAGGGATGCGATCGCGTCCGGTCCAGCTGGGCTTTCACTGCACATCCGGTTAGCGGAGGGTGGACGCGAAGGCGCGTCGATGCCGATCGGGATGCCTGTTGCGAGGCCGAGCGTCCGGGCGTGAGCCGGGCGGGAAGGCCCGAGTATAACAGAGCTATCGCGCTGTGCTGCTTTCCTGCTGCTCAACGGCGTTGAGAATGTTTCCGATGTCGCCTGTGTAGCGGTTGCTGATCGCTGCATAGGCCGGTTCCTGCTTGAAGCGCCGCAGTTCCGCGGCGAAGGCCTGGGCCAATGCCTCCCGCCCCGGCTTGCGCGCCAGCCCCAGGTACTGCGCCTGGCGGCTTATCACCAGCGGCAGCTCCTCGACCTGCTGTTGCAGGCCCAGATGCCGCAGCAGGTATTGGCCGACCCTGCGGTCGGTGATTGCCAGGTCGATGCGGCCCAGCATCAGTTTGCCGAAGTTGGCTTCATGGGTAGGCGCGGCTTCGCGCCTGAAATGTACGGCCTCGTTGAACGCGGCACCATAGGCGTAGCCGGGTGAGGTGCCGACGGTGAGGCCGGCAAGGTCATCCAGCGCCTTGACGGCATGGCGACGTGCGCTGGCCTGGAACAGGACGAACTCGACCTCCGACATGGGCTCGGGGGCGTACACCAGGTAAGGCTGGCGTGACTCGGTCTGGAAGATGTCCATGATGCCGTCGGCCAAGCCCTGCTCGATCATTGCCAGGCAGCGCTTCCATGGCAGGAACTCCCACTCCACCTCGACGCCAAGGCGTTCGAACACCTGGGTGGTGACTTCGTAGTCGATGCCGCGCGGCTGGCCGTCGTGCTGGTACGCATAGGGTGCCCAGTCGTCGGTCACCAGGCGCAGGCGCTCGCCCTGGGCCAGCGGGCTCAGGCAGGCGAGCAACAGGATCCAGAACAGACGGGCGACGTGTGGCATGGCCGGAGATTACGCGCTCGGCCGTTGCATGGCCAGAGCCCCGAAATTGAACGCGGCAATTGCCATAATCGAGTACTTAAAGGCATGCGCGATCCCTGTGGGAGCGGGCATGTCGAGGCGTCGAACCGCCGCGAACACCGGCGAAGCCGGTGCCATCCACCGCGTCGCCTGATTCGCGGGCATGCCCGCTCCCACAGGGGTTGCGCAAGGCAGTGGTTCTGGGTGCCTCAGCCGTGGGAGGTGCGCAGCAGATGCGCTTCGATATCCTTGCGCCGCTCGCCCAGTGACAGGCGCAACCCCGGGTGACGCAGGCACTGGCGCAGTTGCTCGGGCTCCATGTGGCCATGGCGGGCGTTGAGGTTTTCCAGGGCCTTGTCCCACCAGGCCGGCGCGCAGGCACGGTCGAACTCATTGGGGTAGGGGTAGCAGCCATACAGCAGCTCGCGGGCGAACTGGCGCTCGTGGCTGGGCAGGGTCATGCTCAGCGCCTTGTAACCCAGGCGTTGCAGGGCCGGCGGCCGTGGCAGCTGGTCATTGACCAGGGACACGTCGGCCAGCGCCGCGTGGCTCAGCGGATCATGGCCGTGCTTGCGCAGCCAGGCCTGGATCTTGGCGCGGAACTGCGCCTTTCGGCTCCAGTAGTGGTGGATGACATCTGTGCATTCGGCCAGCTCCAGCGTGCGGTAGGCTGCCACCGCCAGGCAGAACTCCTCAAGGGTATAAGCCTCGCGAGCCAGGGGGTGGAACTCGTCCATCATGGCGATGGAGCGGTCCAGGGTGCCGGCGTCTTCGGCGCTGAGGCCGATCACCCCCGAGTTGACCAGTGGCATCTGGCAATCGGCCAGGCCCCTGGACTCGAGGATGGCCAGCAGGTTCTTGTACAGCAGGCACTTCTGGTTGCTGCCGTAGCGCGCACCGATGGCATTGCACAGCAGGCGGCCTGGGGCCACCCGGGCGAACAGCTCCAGCGGCGACTTGCGGAAGAAGGTGTCGGTGTCGATCAGCACTGCCAGCGGGTGTTGCTGCAGCACCTGACGCAACAGCACATGCTTGCTGCGAAAGTGATAACCGTGAGGGGCGTTCCATGCCTGACGTGTGGCTTCGTCCAGCAGGTGTACGGTGACCGGCAGGCCGGCATAGGGCTGCGGGTTGTCGGTGTAGACCTGGATGTCCATGGCTTCGCCTGCTGCCGTGCCCAGATGGGCGAGGGCGCTGACGATGCTGAAGCAGGCTTCCTGATGGTAGGTTGCCGGGCCAAAAGCCAGGTAGACAAGCTGTGGACGCGATGGCTGGAGGGGCTGCATGGCAGGCAAGACCTGTGTAACCGGAAAATGAATAAGGCTTTAGTCTATGACCAAAGCCTTAATCAAATCTTAAACAGATTTTGCAAAAAATTTCAGCGCGGCAGCTTCAGATTGTTCCAGATCGCCAGGCTCGGCTCGGCCTGGTTCAAGGTGTAGAAGTGCAGGCCCGGTGCGCCGCCTTGCAGCAGCTGTTCGCACATGCGGGTGATCACTTCTTCGCCGAATGCCTGGATGCTGGCGGTGTCGTCGGCATAGGCTTCCAGCTGCTTGCGGATCCAGCGCGGGATTTCGGCGCCACAGGCGTCGGAGAAGCGCGCCAGCTTGCTGTAGTTGGTGATCGGCATGATGCCGGGTACCACCGGGATGTCCACGCCCAGCTTCTGCGCGCGCTCGACGAAGTAGAAATAGCTGTCGGCGTTGAAGAAGTACTGGGTGATGGCGCTGTCGGCACCGGCCTTGACCTTGTGCACGAAGTTGGCCAGGTCAGCCTCGAAGTTGCGGGCCTGGGGGTGCATCTCCGGGTAGGCGGCCACTTCCAGGTGGAAGTGATCGGCGGTTTCCTGGCGAATGAATTCGACCAGGTCGCTGGCGTAGCGCAGTTCGCCACTGGCCATGCCCATACCCGATGGCAGGTCGCCACGCAGGGCGACGATGCGCTTGATGCCTGCAGCCTTGTATTCGGCCAGCAGGGCACGCAGTTCGGCCTTGGTGTCGCCTACGCACGACAGGTGCGGTGCGGCAGGTACCTTCACTTCGCTTTCCAGCTGCAGCACGGTGTTCAGCGTGCGGTCGCGGGTCGAGCCACCGGCACCGTAGGTGCAGGAGAAGAAGTCCGGGTTGTAGGCGGCCAGCTGGCGGGCGACGCCCATCAGCTTTTCGTGACCGGCATCGGTCTTGGTCGGGAAGAACTCGAAACTGTAACGGCGTTCCTGGGACATCAGGCGTTCCTCTGGCAGCAAGCTTCAAGCGGCAGGCTGCAAGTAAAAGCCAGATCGGTTATGGCCGGCCTGGCTTGGGCATCGTTCAAGATCCTTTATGCTTGAGCTGCAAGCGGCAATGGCATGGTCTGCCTTTGATTGCCGCTTGAAGCTTCAAGCTGGCCGCTTAGTAGCGGTAGGCGTGCGGCTTGAACGGGCCTTCGACGGTGACACCGATGTAGTCGGCCTGCTGCTTGGTCAGCTGGGTGACCACGCCGCCGAAGCCGCGGACCATTTCCAGGGCCACTTCTTCGTCGAGCTTCTTCGGCAGTACTTCAACGGTCAGGCGCTCGGCTTTCTTCTCGGCCGACAGGTCGGCGAACTTCTGCCCGAACAGGAAGATCTGCGCCAGTACCTGGTTGGCGAACGAACCGTCCATGATGCGGCTTGGGTGGCCAGTGGCGTTACCCAGGTTTACCAGGCGGCCTTCGGCCAGCAGGATCAGGTAGTCGTCGTTCTGCGGGTCGAAGCTGCCAGCGCCGGTGCGGTGGATCTTGTGCACCTGCGGCTTGACCTCTTCCCAGGCCCAGTTCTTGCGCATGAAGGCGGTGTCGATCTCGTTGTCGAAGTGGCCGATGTTGCACACCACGGCACGCTTCTTCAGCGCCTTGAGCATGTTGGCGTCGCAGACGTTGACGTTACCGGTGGTGGTCACGATCAGGTCGATCTTGCCCAGCAGGGCCTTGTCGATGCTGGCTTCGGTGCCGTTGTTGATACCGTCGATGAACGGCGAAACCACTTCGAAACCGTCCATGCAGGCCTGCATGGCGCAGATCGGGTCGACTTCGGTGACCTTGACGATCATGCCTTCCTGACGCAGGGACTGGGCCGAGCCCTTGCCCACGTCACCGTAGCCGATCACCAGGGCCTGCTTGCCCGACAGCAGGTGGTCGGTACCACGCTTGATGGCGTCGTTCAGGCTGTGACGGCAGCCGTACTTGTTGTCGTTCTTGCTCTTGGTAACCGAGTCGTTGACGTTGATCGCCGGGACTTTCAGCTCGCCCTTGGCCAGCATGTCCAGCAGGCGGTGCACGCCGGTGGTGGTCTCTTCGGTCACGCCGTGCACGCGCTCCAGCACTTGCGGGTACTTCTTGTGCAGCAGCTCGGTCAGGTCGCCACCGTCGTCGAGGACCATGTTGGCGTCCCATGGCTGGCCATCCTTGAGGATGGTCTGCTCCAGGCACCACTCGTACTCTTGCTCGGTTTCACCTTTCCAGGCGAACACCGGGATACCGGCGGCGGCGATGGACGCGGCGGCCTGGTCCTGGGTGGAGAAGATGTTGCAGGACGACCAGCGCACTTCGGCACCAAGGGCAACCAGGGTTTCGATCAGCACGGCGGTCTGGATGGTCATGTGGATGCAGCCCAGGATCTTCGCACCTTTGAGCGGTTGCTCGGCCAGGTACTTGCGACGCAGGCCCATCAGTGCAGGCATTTCCGATTCGGCGATGATGGTTTCGCGACGACCCCAGGCGGCCAGGGAGATGTCGGCGACTTTGTAATCGGTAAAACCAGCAGGCATGTTTGCAGCGCTCATGAGAGCCTCCATTCGTAGTGTGCGAATGGGCGCCGTTGTGCGTTAAGCGCCCGCGAGAGCGAGCAACGCCCCATCCGAGCCTGACAGGCCTAGCCTGCTGCAGCGCCCCTCGGACGGGTGGCGGGCATGGCGCCGCTGTGGGCGGCCATGTGAAGCGGCGGAGATTATAGCCGCGCCCGCCGGCTTGCCCAAGGTTTTCTGTCGATTAATCGCGACGATAGTCGATGTTCAATGGAGCGACAGCGGCCGCTCTGCCATCATTGCTACACGTTAGCCAAGCAGGTCAGGAGTACAGATGAACTTTCATACCCGCAAGTGGGTTAAACCCGAAGACCTCAACCCAAACGGCACTTTGTTCGGTGGCAGCCTATTGCGCTGGATCGATGAAGAGGCGGCGATCTACGCCATCGTCCAGCTGGGCAACCAGCGCGTGGTGACCAAGTACATATCGGAAATCAACTTCGTCAGTGCCTCGCGCCAGGGCGACATCATCGAGCTGGGCATCACCGCCACCGAGTTCGGCCGCACCTCGATCACCCTCAAGTGCGAAGTGCGCAACAAGATCACCCGCAAGGCCATCCTCACGGTCGACAAGATGGTCTTCGTCAACCTTGGCGAGGATGGGCTGCCGGCGGCGCATGGGCGGACCGAGATCAAGTACATCCAGGACCAGTTCCCGGATTCTGCAGTGGAATGAACATTCTGGGGCTGCTTTGCAGCCCATCGCGACACAAGGCCGCTCCTACAGGGGAATGCAATCTCCTGTAGGAGCGGCCTTGTGTCGCGATGGGTCGCAAAGCGGCCCCTGCATTCTCAAGGCTGGACGCTGACCTTGCGCACCACCCGCCCGATGCTCAACCCCTGCACCAGGATCGACGACAGCACCACGATGTAGGTGATCGACAGCAGCAGGTCACGTTCCTCGCCCAGTGGCAGCGACAGTGCCAGGGCAACCGACACCCCACCGCGCAGGCCACCCCAGGTCAGCACCCGTACCGTGCCCTTGGGCACCGGGCGCCAGCGGCGCAGCAGCACGATCGCCGGGGCCACGGTCAGCAGCCGCGACAGCAGCACCGCCAGCGCCAGCACGCTGCCGGCCGCCAGGTGCATCCAGTTGAATGGCAGCAGCAACAGTTCCAGGCCGATCAACGCGAACAGCAGCGCGTTGAGCATGTCGTCGATCAGTTCCCAGAAGCCGTCCATGTAGCGACGGGTCATGTCGTTCATGGCCAGGTTGCGCCCCAGGTTGCCGATGATCAGCCCGGCCACCACCATGGCGATCGGCGCCGAAACGTGCAGTTCGTAGCACATCGCCGAGCCGCCGATGACCAACGCCAGGGTCAGCATCACTTCCACCTGATATTGCTCGACGCTCTTGATCATGCGGTAGGTGGCGTAGCCGATCAGGCCGCCGAACACCACGCCGCCGATGGCCTCGCGGGCGAACAGGATCGCGGTGTCGGTCATGCTCGGCGTCTCGCCCAGCTGGATGATGCCCAGCAACACGGTGAACACCACCACCGCAGTGCCGTCGTTGAACAGCGACTCGCCGACGATAGTGGTTTTCAGCGGTTTGGAGGCATTGGCGGTACGTAGCGCGCCCAGCACGGCAATCGGGTCCGTGGGCGAGATCAGCGCGCCGAACAGCAGACAGTAGATCAGCGGCACCTGCCAGCCGAACAGGGCGAACACCCAGTGCGACAGGTAGCCGATGACCACGGTGGCAATCAGTACGCCGACGGTGGCCAGCAGGCCGATGGGCCAGCGGTAGCTGCGCAGGTCGGAGAGGTTGACGTGCAAGGCGCCGGCGAACAGCAGGAACGCCAGCATCCAGTGCATCAGCAGGTCGTTGAAGTCGATCTGGTTCATCAGCCCTTCGACGCGCGCTTCCAGGCCAGGGAAGCCGATCAGGCTCAAGCCCTGCAGCATCAGGGAAAACAGCAGCGCCGTGACCATCACGCCGATGGCAGGGGGCAGGCCGATGAAACGGTAATTTACATAGGTGAGGAGGGTGGTAAGGCAGATAAACGCGGCAACTAGTTCAAGCATCCCGAATCCTGTAACAGTGGCTTCCAAGTCGTAACCCGAATGGCTCGGGCAGTTCTTTGATGACCTGGCGCGGGGTTCGGGACACAGGGTTTGACCGGATTCGTTTGAAACGTTCCCATCCAAGGGGCTGCTACGCAGCCCAATCGCCGGCAAGCCAGCTCCCACATGTACTGCATCAACCTTGAAAGCGACGCGGTCGAGGTGGGAGCTGGCTTGCCGGCGATTGGGCCGCACAGCGGCCCCCGAACGCTATATAGTCCCAGCCATAAAAAGCCATGAGGACAACAAGGCGTGTTGGCAACATCCCTGGTACTGATCGCTGCCCTGCTGCATGCGACCTGGAATACCCTGATCAAATTCAGCGGCGAGCGCCTGCTGGTGATCGCCAGCATGGATACGGTGGCGTTGGCCTTCGCGGTGCTGGCGGTGCCCTTCGTCGAGGTACCGCCGGCCAACATCTGGCCCTGGCTGCTGGCGTCGGCGCTGGCCGAGCAGCTGTACCGCTTCCTGTTGATCCAGGCCTACCGCGTGGGCGACCTGGGGCTGGTCTATCCTCTGATGCGCGGGCTGTCGCCGCTGGTGGTGCTGGGGCTGACCCTGGCTTTTGCCGGCGAATCGCTGAGCCAGCAACAGATAATCGGCATCCTGCTGATCCCCTGTGGCATGGCCTGCCTGTTGTGGCAGGGTGGTGGCGGTGACCGGCTGCCCTGGTCGATGCTGCCGGTGGTTGCCCTGATCGGCCTGTGCATTGGTTGCTACACCTGGTTCGACGGCCAGGCCGTGCGCCTGTGGGGCAAACCCTGGGATTACCTGGTGTGGCTGACCTTGCTCAGTGCCTGGCCGTTCCCGTTGCTGGCCAGCGTCGCGCGGCGTGCGCCGTTCGTGTTGTTCTGGCGCCTGCAGTGGCGCCTGGGGCTGGCAGTGGGGCTGTGTGTATTGCTCAGTTACGCGCTGGTGCTGTGGGCCATGCACCTGGGGTCGGTGGCCGAAGCGGCGGCGTTGAGGGAGTTGAGCGTGATCCTGGTGGTGCTGCTGGGCATGCGCTACCTGAAAGAACCTTTTGGCGGACCGAGACTCCTAGCTTGCGGGCTGGTGTTGGCCGGCATGCTGGTAATGAAGCTTTGACCCGAAGACTGAACAAGGAGTCCTGTCCATGACTGTTGCCCTGTGGTGCATCCTGATCGCGCTGTTCTTGCCACCACTGTGTGCGTTGATCGCCAAAGTCGGTAGTGGCCGCTTCCGCTTGCGCGACAACCACGACCCGCGCGCCTTCCTGGATACCCTGTCCGGGTTGCCGCGGCGCGCGCATGCTGCCCAGCAGAACAGTTTCGAGGCCTTCCCGGCATTTGCCGCGGCGGTGCTGGTGGCGGATATCGTCGGCAATGCCGAGCAGGTGACCCAGGATGTGCTGGGGGTGATGTACATCACCAGCCGGCTGCTCTACATCATCTGTTACCTGGCCGACTGGGCCATGCTGCGATCGCTGGTGTGGTTTGCCGGGATGGCGATGATCGTGGCCTTCTTCGTGGTTTCCATCTGAGACCGCGTCGCCTTCTTCGCGGGCTTGCACGCTCTCACAGGTACATCACAGCCCTTGAATCCTGTGGTGTACCTGTGGGAGCGGCGGTGCGGCGGTCCGACGAGCCCGCGAAGAATCCACCGCCGATCAAGGCACTTTCGGCACCTCAGGCAGCGGCTTGCCCTTGGGCCACAGCATCCAGATCTGCCCCTGTTGCTTCATGTTCCCGGCCAGTTCTCCGGCTTGCGGCCCGGTGCCCCAGAACAGGTCCGCGCGCACCTCGCCGGTAATTGCCCCACCGGTATCCTGAGCCCCCACCGGGCGTACCACCGGCGTACCGTCCGGGCGAGTGGTGGATAGCCACAGCAAGCTGCCCAGCGGAATCACCTTGCGGTCGATGGCCACGCTGTAGCCAGCGGTCAGCGGCACGTTCAGCGAACCCCGCGGCCCTTCGTTGCTGTCCGGGCGGGTGCTGAAGAACACGTAGCTGGGGTTGCTGGCGAGCAGTTCCGGCACCCGCTGCGGGTTGGCCTGGGCCCAGGCATGAATGGCGCCCATGCTCACCTCTTCCTTTTTCAACTGGCCCTGTTCCACCAGCCAGCGCCCGATCGGTCGGTAGGGGTGGCCGTTCTGGTCGGCGTAACCCAGGCGCAGTTGGCGGCCATCTTCCAGTTGTACCCGGCCGGAACCTTGGATCTGCAGGAACTGCAGGTCCATCGGGTCGGTCAGCCAGGCCAGCACCGGTGCCTTGACGCCGTCACGGTTGATCACCTCGGCGGTGTCGTAAGGCTTTAGCACCCGGCCATCGAGGCGACCGCGCAGGCGCTTGCCCTTGAGTTCGGGGTACACGCTGGCCAGGTCGACCACGATCATGTCGTCGGGGATGCCGTAGACCGCCACGTGGTTGGTTGCCGATTGGCTCAGGCTGCCAGGGTAGACCGGTTCGTAGTAACCGGTGATCAGGCCGTTGGCATTGTTTTCGGCCGAACGCAGGCCGTATACCTGCAGGTTCTGTTGCAGGAAGGCGCGCACCTGCAAGGCATTGTCGGGCACGCTGGTGGCTGCTTCGCAGGTGCTGGCCCAGACGGTGTCGCGCTTGAGCTTTTCACAGCCGTTGCGCCAGGCCTGGAAGCCCGCCACCAGGTCGCTGTCGCTGACGGCAGGCAGGTCCTGCCAGGTGGCATTGGCGTAGGTGGCGATGGCATGGGGCTCAGGTTTGGCGCTTTCGCCACCGTTGCAGCCGGCCAGCAGGGCCAGCGCCGGGAGTGTCCAGGCCAGATGGCGCAGGGCAGATTTCATGAGTACGTTCCTGTCATGGGTGAACACGGATATTCGCCCCTGTTTTTATGTGGCTATTGGTCTTTGGCCGCTGGGCAGCGATACTGGCCGCCCATTTGCGTAGGCCGAAGTGACCGTGATGTTGAAGCGATTGACCGTTGTTCTGCTGGCAGCACTGGCCCTGGGTGGTTGTGATCGGGTTGACCCGAACTCCCCGCTGGGCAAGCGCAAGGTGATCTTCAAGGACATGCTCAAGACCAGCGAAGACCTGGGCGGCATGTTGCGTGGGCGGTTGCCGTTCGACGGGGTGAAGTTTGCCGACGGTGCGCTGAAGCTGGACAACCTTTCGCACCAGCCCTGGCAGCACTTCCCACAGGCGCGTGATGGTGGCGACAGTAGCGCGCGTGCCGAGGTATGGGAGCGTCAGGCACGCTTTCATGACCTGGCCCGGCAGCTGGAAGGCGTCACTGGCGAACTGGTCGATGTCACCCGCAGCCAGCCGCTGGACGCTGCTCAGCTGAAGGTGCCGATGGACAAGGTCGAAGCGGCTTGCAAGGCCTGTCATTCCGAGTTTCATAATCATTGATGGCCTGTTGCGGCCTCATCGCCGGCAAGCCAGCTCCCACAGGTATCACGCTGCCCTTGAGTGCAATGCAGTACCTGTGGGAGCCGGCTTGCCGGCGATGAGGCCAGTAAAGGCAACGCAGTATTCGAATCTCTGTCAGCGATCCAGATCTTCCACCGCTTCCTGCAGTTCCTTGCGCGACTCTGCCAGCTTGTCCTTGCGCTTGTTGATCTTCTCCGAATCGCCTTTCTTCTCGGCTTTCTTCAAGTCCTTTTCCCGCTGCGCCACTTCGTGACGGGCGTCGAGCACCTTCTGCTCACGTTCCTTGCGCAGGCCGGCATCGGTGCAGTTGTCGACCCCTCGCAGTGCCTCTTCAAGCCCCGCGGCCTGATCGTTGTTGCCGTGGTCACGGGCAATCTTCAACTGGTTCTCGATGGCGCTACGCTTGGCGGCGCAACCGGTCAGGCCGGCATCCGGCTGGGCGGCTGGTACGGCGCCAGCGGCCAGGCCCAGTGTCGCGAGCAGGAAAAGGGTCGAAATACGTTTCATGAAAAGCCTCCTTGACGGGGCGGGGCAGCAAAAGTTGGGGGAAATCCTGCCTTGGTTTTGCCCATTTAGAAACCCTTGTTGGGGTTTTCCGGCTTAATCTCGGGATTTTCCTACGGGTAAATTGGTAAATAATCATTGCTCGATGCTTTGCCTGTCGATCCGGAATCCGTCGATCCCTGCCTTGGCCAGCTGCGTTGCAATGGCTTGAACCTCGGTGGTCGCAAAAAATCCTGCAAGCTGTTGACCGCGCTTTTCGCCGATACCGGGCATGGCTTGCCATTCAAGGTTTGTGCGGGCAGCAAGCTCCAGCCAGTCGCCTGTCACCTGCATGCCGGTGGGGGTGGGCGCACCCAGCCCGCGCAGCCATTGGGCAAAGGGCCGTGAGCGGGCTTGGTCGAAACTGCCCAGCAACTGCGCAGCCGTTGCGTCACTGATACCGGCTACCTGGCCCAGGCGCTCGGCATCCAGATGCAGCCAGTCGGTCATCGAGGTCACCAGCCCGGCAGCCACCAGTCGGCGCCAGGTGCCGGGGCCGGTGCGCGGCAGGGCCAGCCCCTGCTTGCCGCTGAGCCAGGTGAGGCGGGCAATGAACTGGTCCTCGCAGCCTTCGCTGGCCTGCCAGCAACTGTGGGCATGATGTTGGCCGGGCGCTGGTGCGGTTACCGGTTGGCGCTCGGCGGCGCGGTGCACCACTTGCTCCAGGCGCGGGATGGTCAGCCCGGCAAGGCTGACGGCCACCTGGTCACCGGGGCGGATGTCGAGCTTGAGCCAGCGTGCCAGCGAGCCCAGGCTCACCTGGGTGATTCGCCGGTCGTCCAGGGTAACCGGCAGCACGTGCAACACTGGCGTGACCCTGCCTGTGCGGCCAACGCGGAAGCGTACTTCGCGCACTTCGGCCAGGGCCTGCGTGTACGGGTGCTTCCACGCCGCGATCCAGTAGGGTGCCTTGGCCTGCCAGCGCTCGGCCGGCGGCCGGACGCCTTGGCGCAACACCACGCCATCGGTGGCGAAGGGCAGGGGTGAGCGGTACCAGTACTCACGCCAGTGCGCGGCATCGTCCGCTGTTGCTATGGCGACGCTGTAATCCTGGCTGTGCGCAAAGCCCAGTTCCGCCAGCTTCGCGAGGCGTTCGGCCTGCTGCTCGGGGCCTTGCGGCCAGTCCCACACGAACAGGCCGATGCGCTCGCCTTGCTCACGGCCCAGCTGCTTGCGAGCCAGCAGCCCGGCTACCGTCCCTCGGGCGTTGGCGCTGCCTGCCTGGGCTTGCACATGCGCATCCAGGCGCAGGTAAAGTTCGCCCTGCAGTTGCAGGTCGATGGCCTGGGGCAGCTGCCGGTCGATTGCGTCGAGCAGGGGGATGTGGCGGCTCCAGTCGTGCCCCTGCACGCCGTCCCCCCGGCTGATCAACTGCACCAGCCGGCCCTGTCGGTAGATGAGGGATACCGCTACGCCATCGACCTTGGGCTGTACCCACACATCGGCCTTGCCGGCCAGCCAGCGTTCTACAGCCAGGCGGTCGGCCAGCTTGTCGACGCCGGTATGTGGCACCGGATGCGGGATTGGCCCGCCAGCGCTGGCCAGCGGGGACGGGGTGGTCGCGATGCCAAAGCATTGCTGCAGGTGCGCCAGGCGCTGGCGGCTCTGGTCATAGAGTTCATCGGGTACGAGCGCAATGCCCTGGCGATGGTAGTGGTCGTCCCAGTGGGCGAGCGTGGCACGCAGTTGGGCCACTTCAGTTTCAACTTGTCGCGGGTTCCAGTTGGCGCATTGGCCGGCCCAAATCAGTGGGGCCTGGAGTGCGAGCAGTACGGCGAACAACAGCATAAGCGGCATGGCCAGCATCCTTGCATGGCGGGTGGGAGCCCTCAGCCTAGGCAGGTAGCGTGAGGGTCGCCATGCAGCGTTTGTCAGCCCATATGTCACAAAAAAGCCCCTGCCGATTGCTCGGCAGGGGCTTTCGTCCAGCGCCGTAGGAAACTTACAGGCCGGCAGCGTCACGCAGCGACTGGGCGCGGTCGGTGCGCTCCCAGGTGAAGGTGGTGAAGGTGTCGTCGCCGACCGTCTTCTGCTGCGGGGTGCGGCCGAAGTGGCCGTAGGCAGCGGTTTCCTGGTACATCGGGTGCAGCAGGTCGAGCATGGTGGTGATGGCGTAAGGACGCAGGTCGAAGCACTCGCGCACCAGCTGGATGATCTTGTCGTCGGAGACCTTGCCGGTACCGAAGGTGTTGATTGAGATGGAGGTCGGCTGGGCCACGCCGATGGCGTAAGACACCTGGATCTCGCAACGCTCGGCCAGGCCGGCGGCGACGATGTTCTTGGCCACGTAGCGGCCGGCGTAGGCGGCGGAACGGTCGACCTTGGACGGGTCCTTGCCGGAGAACGCGCCACCACCATGGCGGGCCATGCCGCCGTAGGAGTCGACGATGATCTTGCGCCCGGTCAGGCCGCAGTCACCCACCGGGCCACCGATGATGAAGTTGCCGGTCGGGTTGATGTGGTACTGGGTGCCCTTGTGCAGCAGTTCGGCAGGCAGGGTGTGCTTGACGATCAGCTCCATCACGGCTTCCTGCAGGTCTTTCTGCGAAACCTCAGGGTTGTGCTGGGTCGACAGCACCACGGCGTCGATGCCGACCACCTTGCCATTTTCGTAACGGCAGGTGACCTGCGACTTGGCGTCCGGGCGCAGCCATGGCAGCAGTTTCGATTTGCGCGCTTCGGCCTGGCGCTCGACCAGACGGTGCGAGAAGCAGATCGGTGCCGGCATCAGCACGTCGGTTTCGTTGCTGGCGTAGCCGAACATCAGGCCCTGGTCACCGGCGCCCTGGTCTTCCGGGCGGGAGCGGTCGACGCCCTGGGCGATGTCCACCGACTGCTTGCCGATGATGTTCATCACGGCGCAGGTGGCGCCGTCGAAACCGACGTCGGAGCTGTTGTAGCCGATGTCGATGATGACCTTGCGCACCAGCTCTTCCAGGTCGACCCAGGCGGAGGTGGTGACTTCGCCGGCGATGATGGCGACACCGGTCTTGACCAGGGTTTCGCAGGCTACGCGGGCGTATTTGTCCTGGGCGATGATGGCATCAAGGACGGCGTCCGAAATCTGGTCGGCGATCTTGTCCGGATGCCCTTCGGACACGGACTCGGAGGTGAAAAGGGAGTATTCGCTCATCTCGAAGGTTCCTGAAATTTACCGATGTTGTATGTCGCCAGCCGTCCGCTGGAAATGGCGGACCTGAATCTGGAAACCGTTACGCAAGCCCACGTACAGGCTGTCCCCGGGGGCCAGCCCGGCGGCGTTGGCCCAACGGGCCAGGTCGTCCTGTTCGAAGCCAAGCCACAGGTCGCCGCAGGCTTCGCGCGCCCACCCCTGGTCATGGCTGCACAGTTCGGTTACCAGCAGGCTGCCGCCTGCCTTCACCCGTTTGGCCAGCTGGCGCAAGGCCAGGGCCGGGTCGCTGAAATGGTGCAGCACCATGTTCAGCACAACGCAGTCGGCGGCCACATCCGTTGCACCCAGTGCATCGGCCAACTGCAGGTTCACGTTGTCGAGCCCTTCGCGCTGGCACACCTGGCGCGCCAGTTCGAGCATGGTCGGGCTGTTGTCCAGGGCGGTGACCTGGGCGAAGCGCCGGGCCAGGTCAGGCAGGAAGCCACCGTCACCGGGGCCGACCTCCAGGGCGCTGGCGGCCGGGTCGAAATTCAGTTTGTCGAGCAGCGCCAGCAGGCTTTCGCGGTACTGCGGCAGGCCGGCGATCAGGTCTTGCTGGGCGCGGAATTTCTCTTCCACGCGCAGGAAGAAGTCCTGGCTGGTGGCTGCGCGGCGTTGCTGTACCTGGGCGATGCGCGCCTGCACGTCAGGCGGAAGGGCCAGGTCGTCCACTTCTTCGAGCAGCGCCGCGTGCAGCCGACCGCCCAGGCGCAGGCTGTCGGGCAGGGCGCGGCGGTAGAAGATGGCATTGCCCTCGCGGCGGGTCGCCACCAGCTCGGCCTGGGCCAGTACCTTCAGGTGGTGGCTCATGCCCGACTGGCCCACGTCGAAGATCTGCGCCAGCTCCAGCACACCGAACGAGTCGTTGGCCAGGGCGCGCAATACGTTCAGGCGCAACTCGTCGCCACTGGCTTTGCACAGGGCAGCCAATGCTTCGCGTTGCTCGGGGATCGATTGCGCACGGAGGTTCATGGTGCGGCAGTCTAGACAGGCATCGTTGCCCTAGCAAGGCCAATATCAAAAAGTTTTGATATTGGCTGATGGGCGGAGTGCGGGGTTGCCATTGCTGGCTTCTTCGCGGGCTCGCCCGCTCCCACAGGTTCGGCACAGCTCCCAAGCCCCGTGATGAATCTGTGGGAGCGGGCGAGCCCGCGAAGAAGCCAGCACCGTTCCCCGGATTTTTACCCGAAATCAGTGCCAATCAGAGGAAAATCCCCCGACTGCGACCATACGTCATTGCCCCAAGCCCCCCCAGTGGGCGAAAATGGCCGCCTTTTTTCGTGACACCACCTATTCAAGCCCCCCAGGAGATCAGCGATGCCCAGCCGTCGTGAACGTGCCAACGCCATTCGTGCCCTCAGCATGGATGCCGTGCAAAAGGCCAACAGCGGCCACCCAGGTGCCCCCATGGGCATGGCGGATATCGCCGAAGTGCTTTGGCGCGACTATCTGAAGCACAACCCGAGCAACCCGAGTTTCGCCGACCGTGACCGCTTCGTGCTGTCCAACGGCCACGGTTCGATGCTGATCTACTCGCTGCTGCACCTGACCGGCTACGACGTCACCATCGATGACATCAAAGGCTTCCGCCAGCTGCACAGCCGCACCCCGGGCCACCCGGAATACGGCTACACCCCAGGCGTCGAGACCACCACCGGCCCGCTCGGCCAGGGTATCGCCAACGCCGTGGGCTTCGCCCTGGCCGAAAAAGTGCTCGCTGCCCAGTTCAACCGTGACGGCCACAACATCGTCGACCACAACACCTACGTGTTTCTCGGCGACGGCTGCATGATGGAAGGTATCTCCCACGAAGTCGCTTCGCTGGCCGGCACCCTGGGCCTGAACAAGCTGATCGCCTTCTATGACGACAACGGCATTTCCATCGACGGCGAAGTGCACGGCTGGTTCACCGACAACACCCCGGCGCGCTTCGAAGCGTACAACTGGCAGGTGATCCGTAACGTCGACGGCCATGACGCCGACGAGATCAAGACCGCTATCGAGACCGCTCGCAAGAGCGATCGCCCGACCCTGATCTGCTGCAAGACCATCATCGGTTTCGGCTCGCCGAACAAGCAGGGCAAGGAAGACTGCCACGGCGCACCGCTGGGCAACGACGAAATCGCCCTGGCCCGCAAGGAACTGAACTGGAACCACGGCCCGTTCGAAATCCCGGCCGAGATCTACGCCGAGTGGGACGCCAAGGCTGCCGGTGCCAAGGCCGAAGCCGACTGGAACCAGCGCTTCGACGCCTACGCCAAGGCCTACCCGGAGCTGGCTGCCGAGTTCAAGCGCCGTGACAGCGGCGAACTGCCGGCCGACTTCAGCGAGAAGGCCCAGGCCTACATCAACGAAGTGGCCGCCAAGGGCGAAACCATCGCCAGCCGCAAGGCCAGCCAGAACGCCCTGAACGCCTTCGGCCCGCTGCTGCCAGAGTTCCTCGGCGGTTCGGCCGACCTGGCCGGTTCCAACCTGACCCTGTGGAAGGGCTGCAAGGGTGTAGAAGCCAACGACGCCAGCGGCAACTACGTGTTCTACGGCGTGCGTGAGTTCGGCATGACCGCCATCATGAACGGCGTTGCCCTGCACGGTGGCCTGGTGCCTTACGGCGCGACCTTCCTGATGTTCATGGAGTACGCCCGCAACGCAGTGCGCATGTCGGCACTGATGAAGCAGCGCGTGATCCACGTCTACACCCACGACTCCATCGGCCTGGGCGAAGACGGCCCGACTCACCAGCCGATCGAGCAACTGACCAGCCTGCGCAGCACGCCGAACCTGGACACCTGGCGCCCAGCCGACGCGGTGGAATCCGCCGTGTCCTGGAAAAACGCCCTGGAGCGCAAGGACGGCCCTTCGGCGCTGATTTTCTCGCGCCAGAACCTGCAGCACCAGGACCGCAACGCCCAGCAGATCGCCGACATCAGCCGCGGCGGCTACGTGCTCAAGGACTGCGCCGGCGAGCCTGAGCTGATCCTGATCGCCACCGGTTCCGAAGTGGGCCTGGCTGTTCAGGCGCACGCCAAGCTGACCGAACAAGGCCGCAAGGTGCGCGTGGTTTCCATGCCGTGCACCAGCGTGTTCGATGCCCAGGACGCTGCCTACAAGCAGTCCGTGCTGCCGCTGGAAGTGGGTGCGCGTATCGCCATCGAAGCCGCTCACGCCGACTTCTGGTACAAGTACGTCGGCCTGGAAGGTCGTATCATCGGCATGACCACTTACGGTGAGTCGGCGCCGGCTTCGGCACTGTTCGAAGAGTTCGGTTTCACCCTGGAGAACATCCTCGGTACTGCCGAAGAGCTGCTGGAAGACTGATGTATCAATGGAGGGCAGTGACGCCCTCCAGGTCGTGCAAGGGGGAGGGCTTCGCCCTCCATCGCGACACAAGGCCGCTCCTACAGGGTACTGCGCATGCAGCTCCTTGTAGGAGCGGCCTTGTGTCGCGATGGGCCGCAACGCGGCCCCAACAGCCATCATGCGTTAGCGAGCCAACGAATGCCCCACCTGCGTCCCTACAAAGTTGCACTCAACGGTTATGGCCGTATCGGCCGCTGTGTCCTGCGCGCGCTGTTCGAGCGGGGGGCAAAGGCCGGTTTCGAGATCGTCGCGCTGAACGACCTGGCCGACCAGGCCAGCCTGGAATACCTGACACGCTTCGACTCCACCCACGGGCGTTTCCCCGGTGAGGTGAAGGTCGATGGCGACTGTCTGCATATCAATGGCGACTGCGTGAAGGTGATGCGCAGTGCCACCCCCGAAGGCATCGACTGGGCCGCCCTGGATATCGACCTGGTGCTGGAGTGCTCCGGCGCCTATCACACCCGCGCCGATGGCCAGCGTTTCCTCGACGCCGGCGCGCCGCGGGTGCTGTTCTCGCAGCCGATGGCCAGCGAGGCCGACGTCGATGCCACGGTGGTCTACGGCGTCAACCAGGCCTGCCTGACCGGCAACGAGCGCCTGGTGTCCAACGCATCGTGCACCACCAACTGCGGCGTGCCGCTGCTGCGCGTGCTGGACCAGGCATTCGGCATCGAGTACGTGCAGATCACCACCATCCACTCGGCGATGAACGACCAGCCGGTGATCGACGCCTACCACCACGAAGACCTGCGCCGCACGCGCTCGGCCTTCCAGTCGGTGATCCCGGTGTCCACTGGTCTGGCGCGTGGCATCGAGCGCCTGCTTCCGGAACTTGCCGGGCGAATCCAGGCCAAAGCGGTACGCGTACCTACCGTCAACGTCTCGTGCCTGGACATCACCCTGCAGACCGCCCGCGATACCAGCGCGGCCGAAGTCAACCGGGTGCTGCGCGAGGCGGCGCTGGAAGGCCCGCTGAAAGGCTTGCTGGCCTACACCGAGTTGCCCCACGCCAGCTGTGATTTCAACCATGACCCGCATTCGGCGATCGTCGATGCCAGCCAGACCCGTGTTTCCGGCCCTCGCCTGGTGAACCTGCTGGCCTGGTTCGACAACGAATGGGGGTTCGCCAACCGTATGCTCGACGTTGCCGAACACTATCTGCACGTCGTCCACCCAACCCGCAACAAACAGCCCTGAAGGACTGCATTCATGACCGTGTTGAAGATGACCGACCTCGACCTGCAAGGTAAGCGCGTATTGATCCGCGAAGACCTCAACGTGCCTGTGAAGGACGGTGTGGTAGCCAGCGACGCGCGTATCCTGGCAGCGCTGCCGACCATCAAGCTGGCCCTGGAGAAGGGCGCGGCGGTAATGGTCTGCTCGCACCTGGGCCGCCCGACCGAGGGCGAGTTCTCTGACGAGAACAGCCTCAAGCCGGTCGCCGACTACCTGAGCAAGGCCCTGGGCCGCGACGTACCGCTGGTTGCCGACTACCTGGATGGTGTCGAGGTCAAGGCTGGTGACCTGGTACTGTTCGAGAACGTGCGCTTCAACAAGGGCGAGAAGAAGAACGCCGACGAGCTGGCGCAGAAATACGCCGCCCTGTGCGACGTGTTCGTAATGGACGCTTTCGGTACTGCCCACCGTGCCGAAGGTTCGACCCATGGCGTTGCCAAGTTCGCCAAGGTCGCTGCTGCCGGCCCGCTGCTGGCAGCCGAGCTGGACGCCCTGGGCAAGGCCCTGAAGGCCCCGGCCAAACCGATGGCAGCCATCGTTGCCGGCTCCAAGGTCTCCACCAAGCTGGACGTGCTGAACAGCCTGAGCTCGGTCTGCGACCAGCTGATCGTCGGTGGCGGCATCGCCAACACCTTCCTGGCCGCAGCCGGCCACCCGGTGGGCAAGTCGCTGTACGAGCCTGACCTGGTCGACACCGCCAAGGCCATCGCCGCCAAGGTCAGCGTGCCTCTGCCGGTCGACGTGGTGGTTGCCAAGGAGTTCGCCGAGAGCGCCGAAGCCACCGTCAAGGCCATTGCCGACGTTGCCGCTGACGACATGATCCTGGACATCGGCCCGCAAACCGCAGCCAATTTCGCCGAGTTGCTGAAGTCGTCGAAGACCATCCTGTGGAACGGCCCGGTCGGCGTGTTCGAATTCGACCAGTTCGGCAACGGCACCAAGGTGCTGGCCAAGGCCATCGCCGACAGCGCTGCGTTCTCCATCGCCGGTGGCGGTGACACCCTGGCAGCCATCGACAAATATGGCGTTGGCGCCGATATCTCCTACATTTCTACCGGTGGTGGCGCCTTCCTCGAGTTCGTCGAGGGCAAGGTCCTGCCGGCCGTGGCAATCCTGGAAGAGCGGGCCAAGGCCTGATGACGTCGGCGCTTGGCAAAGGGAGCGGCCTGATGGTCAAGCAATTGCCTGTGATGATGCTGGCTGGCCTGCTGAGCGCATGCGCCGGCAGCCCGGCCTCGGATGCCGACCCGGCGCAGCCGCCCAAGGGCGGTTGCTACCAGTCCGAGTGGCAGGCCGAGACCGTGCCGGTCATCAGCAAGCGCGTGGGCCCGGAAGGCCTGGAAAAGTACGACGAAGACCACCAGCGCAAGGCGCCGGGTTGCCCTTGATCGGGTAACAGGCAACCTGAAGGCTGATTTGTGGTCTTGAGGTAGGGGCCGCTGTGCGGCCCTTCGCGGGCTTGCCCGCTCCCACAGGTACAGCGCTTGACCTGTGGGAGCGGGCAAGCCCGCGAAGGGCTGCACAGCAGCCCCCAATCGAGGAAACTGAATGAAAGCGCTTTTGGCCGTGACGGCCCTGGCGACACTGGCAGGATGCTCGCTGCTGAAGCCGGCGCAACCCGCCCTGGCAGACGACTGGACCCGCTGGGTCTGCGACACCCAGGCTGAAGTGCTGTGGCGCTTCGCCGATGCGCAGCGCGACCAGGTCGATGTGCGCCTTGGTGGCGGTGACCAGGTCTACCGGCTCAAGGCCGAGCCGGGTGCCTCGGGTGCGCTGTACAGCGATGGCATGCTGGCCTTCCACACGAAGGGCGAGGAAGGCCTGGTGTACTGGGTGGCGACCAACGATCTGATTGGGCGGGGCTGCAAGGCACCGTGACTGGCCGGGCCGCTAGGGTGGCCCACACTACTTGAACAGCAACCGCCCCTGCGGCAGGCTTGCACGAAACAAACGACGCTTGTCGGGAGAGAGATACACAATGGCACTCATTAGCATGCGCCAGATGCTGGACCACGCCGCCGAGTTCGGTTACGGCGTACCGGCTTTCAACGTCAACAACCTCGAGCAGATGCGCGCCATCATGGAAGCGGCCGACAAGACCGACTCCCCGGTGATCGTCCAGGCTTCGGCCGGTGCCCGCAAATACGCCGGTGCCCCGTTCCTGCGTCACCTGATCCTGGCGGCCATCGAAGAATTCCCGCATATCCCGGTGTGCATGCACCAGGACCACGGCACCAGCCCTGACGTCTGCCAGCGCTCGATCCAGCTGGGCTTCAGCTCGGTGATGATGGACGGCTCGCTGGGTGAAGACGGCAAGACCCCGACCGACTACGAGTACAACGTCCGCGTTACCCAGCAGACCGTTGCCATGGCCCACGCCTGCGGCGTTTCGGTAGAAGGCGAGCTGGGCTGCCTGGGTTCGCTGGAAACCGGCATGGCCGGTGAAGAAGACGGCATCGGTGCCGAAGGCGTGCTGGACCACAGCCAGATGCTGACCGACCCGGAAGAGGCTGCCGACTTCGTCAAGAAGACCCAGGTCGACGCCCTGGCGATCGCCATCGGTACCAGCCACGGTGCCTACAAGTTCACCAAGCCACCAACCGGTGACGTGCTGGCGATCGACCGCATCAAGGAAATCCACAAGCGCATCCCCAACACCCACCTGGTGATGCACGGTTCGTCCTCGGTACCGCAAGAGTGGCTGGCGATCATCAACCAGTACGGCGGCGACATCAAGGAAACCTACGGTGTACCGGTCGAGGAAATCGTCGAAGGTATCAAGTACGGCGTGCGCAAGGTCAACATCGACACCGACCTGCGTCTGGCTTCCACCGGTGCCATGCGCCGCCTGATGGCGCAGAACCCGAGCGAGTTCGACCCGCGCAAGTTCTTCGGTGAAACCGTCAAGGCCATGCGTGACGTGTGCATCGCCCGTTACGAAGCCTTCGGCACCGCTGGCAATGCCTCGAAGATCAAGCCGATCTCCCTGGAAGGCATGTACCAGCGCTACCTGAAAGGTGAGCTGGCCGCCAAGGTCAACTGATCTTCTGGTATTAATGAAAAAGCCCGCAGCGATGCGGGTTTTTTCATTTTTGGGTGTTAGAACCTTATGCCTGTGCCGGCCTCTTCGCGGGTAAACCCGCTCCCACAGGTTACTCGCTGGCCTGGAAAACAGTGAGGAACTTGTGGGAGCGGGTTTACCCGCGAAGAGGCCGGCACATATTCCCGGCAAAGCGACCGTTAGTCGGCTACCGTATAGTTGAGGCACTGATAGCGTTCTGATTGCATTGCGTGTTATCCGCTCAGGTCTAGAGTACTAGTGGATCCAACCGTATCTTGAAGTCGGTCACATAATAGAGAAGCAGCATGGATGGCGCTCACCCTCACCCCCAACCTCAGCCACTGGATGGCAGCTCGGTTCTTCTGGTGGTAGACGATTACCCCGAAAACCTCATCAGCATGCGGGCATTGCTGGCCCGTCAGGATTGGCAGGTGCTGACGGCAAACTCGGGGATGGAAGCCCTGAGCGCGTTGCTCGAGCACGATGTCGACCTGGTCCTGCTGGATGTACAGATGCCGGAGATGGACGGCTTCGAAGTCGCCCGGCTGATGCGCGGCAGCCAGCGTACCCGGCTGACCCCGATCATTTTCCTCACCGCCAACGAACAGTCCGAAGCGGCCGTGCTCAAGGGCTACGCCAGCGGCGCCGTGGACTACATGTTCAAACCGTTCGACCCGCAAATCCTCAAGCCCAAGGTCCAGGCCCTGCTCGACCAGCAGCGCAACCGGCGCATGCTGCAGCGGCTGACCCGCGAGCTGGAAGCGGCCAGGGCGTTCAATGCGTCGATCCTGGAGAACGCCGCCGAGGGCATTCTGGTGGTGGATGCCCAAGGCATCATCAGCTTTGCCAACCCGGCCATTTCCCGTTTGTTGTCAGCGCCGGTGCAGCAGTTGCAGGGCGCCCATCTGCTCGACCTGGTGCAACTGACCAGTGCCAGCCTGTGGAACGAATCGGACTTCTACCAGGCCTACCTGGGGCGGCGCATCTTCCGCGTGCACGATGCCCAGCTGCGCACCCTTGGTGGCGAGCTGGTGCCGGTGGCGTTGTCCTGTGCGCCACTGCCGGCAGAACAGCAGGCTATGGTGGTCACCGTGCTGGACATGTCGGTGGTGCGCAACCTGCACCAGCAGCTGGAGTACCAGGCCGTCACCGACCCGCTTACCGGCCTGCTCAACCGCCGCGGGTTCTACCAGGCCGCCGAAGGTGCGCTGCTGCGCAACGAGCGTTCGGACAAGGCGCAGGCGCTGATGTACATGGACCTGGATGGCTTCAAGCGCATCAACGACTCGCTCGGCCACGACGCGGGCGACCGGGTGCTGCACTGGGTAGCCGAACAGCTCAAGGATTGCCTGGGCAGTGAAGCGCTGCTGGCGCGCATGGGCGGGGACGAGTTCACCGCACTGTTCGACAGCCTGCCTTACCCGGAGCAGGCCGGGCGCTATGCCGAGCGGTTGCTGGAACGCATTTCCATCAGCCACCAGGTGGAAGGGCTGGATGTGAGCCTTGGGGTGAGCATCGGTATCGCCACCTATCCGGATTGCGGCGCCAATGTCGAAGGCCTCTTGCGTGCGGCCGATGCGGCGATGTACGCGGCCAAGCAGGCGGGGCGCCAGCAGTATCGCTTCTACGATCAGGAGCTCAACGGCCGGGCGCGTTCGCGGCTGATGCTCGAGGACAGCGTACGCACGGCCGTGGAGCAGCAAGACTTCACTCTGGTTTACCAGCCGCAGGTTGGCTTCAACGATGGCCGCCTGCGTGGCTTCGAGGCCTTGCTGCGTTGGCAGCATCCCAGTGTCGGCGACGTGCCGCCGGGGCTGTTCATCCCGTTGCTGGAAGAGGCGCGCCTGATCAACCGCCTGGCCAGCTGGATCTACCGCCAAGGCGCGGCTCAGCGCCAGGCCTGGTGCCAGCATTTCCCGGCGGACCTGGTGCTGGGTATCAGCCTGAGCCGTGCGCAGTTCGCCATGCCAAGCCTGGTCGACGAACTGCACCGGGTCATCCAGCTTTACCAGCTGGACCCGGCGCAGCTGGAAGTGGAGGTGGCGGAAACCTCGCTGATGTACAACATCGATGCGGCGGTGAAACAGATACACCGCTTGCGCGAGCTGGGTATGCGGGTGGCGCTGGATGACTTTGGTGCGGGCGACTGTTCGTTGCGCATGTTGCGCGACCTGCCGATCGATACCCTCAAGCTCGACCGCCACCTGGTCGCGCGCCTGCCCGACTCGGCGGTGGATGCCGCGCTGGTGCGCAGCGTCATCGGCCTGTGCGCCGACTACAGCATCACGGTGATCGCCGAGGGGGTGGAAACCCCGGCCCAGGCGGCCTGGCTCAAGGCCAATGGCTGTGAGTACGTGCAGGGGTTCCTGGTGGCTTACCCGATGACCGCCACGGATGCCAGCAGCTTCCCGGTGATTTTCTCCTGGGCGGGGCCATGATTGGCTAGAATCGGCATTCGTTACACCGAATGCAGCGCCATGACCGTATTACGATACTTGCAAGCCTACCCCCCGCACCTGCAGCAGCAGGTGCGGGAGATGATCGACAGCGACCGCCTGGGCGAGTACCTGCAGCGCCGCTACCCCGACCGCCATGACGTGCAGAACGACAAGGCGTTGTACGGCTATGCCCAGGATTTGCGCCAGCAATACCTGCGCAGCGCGCCGAACCTGGACAAGGTACTGTTTGACAATCGTCTCGACCTGACCCATCGGGCCCTGGGCCTGAATACGGCGATATCAAGGGTGCAGGGCGGCAAGCTCAAGGCGAAGAAGGAAATCCGCATTGCCTCGCTGTTCAAGGAGGCCGCGCCGCAATTCTTGCGCATGATCGTGGTGCACGAACTGGCACACCTGCGCGAGCGCGACCACAACAAGGCGTTCTACCAGCTCTGCCAGCACATGGAGCCGGACTACCACCAACTGGAATTCGACCTGCGCGTCTACCTGACCTATCGGGAGCTGCCGGGCAACTGTTAAGGACCACGCAGCATGGAAGTGAGCAAGACCAAGAGCAGCTTCTACCGCCGCCTGTACGTGGCCTGGCTGATCGACAGCCAGACCGCGACCAGCGTGCCGGCCCTGATGGAGGCCACCGGCATGCCCCGGCGCACCGCCCAGGACACCATTGCGGCGCTGGCCGACCTGGATATCGTCTGCGAGTTCGAACAGCAGGAAGGCGCGCGCAACCACGCCGGGCATTACCGCATTCATGACTGGGGGGCGATCGACAAGCAGTGGATCATCCGGCACCTGCGGCAGGTTCGCGAAGTGCTGGGGTATCCCTGATCCACTGGGGGCTGCTACAGGTAATCGCGTTCCCTTGTAGGAGCGGCCTTGCGTCGCGAAAGGGGGGCGAAGCACCCCCGGCGATCTCAACCCTTGCGCATCCCGATATGCGGAATGTCATCCTCAAGATATTCCTCGCCCACCACCGCGAACCCATGCCGGGCATAGAACCCCTGCAAATGCGCCTGCGCCGACAGATAGACCGGCACCCCCGGCCAGCAATGCTCCGCTGCCTCCAACCCCTTGAGCAGCAAGGTATGCCCCAGCTTCAGCTCGCGCGCCGCAGGTGCAGTCACCACCCGCCCGATCACCACATCCCCACCCTGGGATTGCGGGTCGAGCAGGCGCAGGTAGGCCACCAGCTTGTCATCCTGCCAGCCCATCAGGTGCAGGGTATCGCCGGTCAGGTCCTGGCCATCGACTTCCTGGTAGGCGCAGCGCTGCTCGACCACGAACACTTCAGTGCGTAATTGCAGAATGGCGTAGAGCTGGTCCTTGCTGAGATCGGTGTGGTGCTTGCAGAGCCAGTCGATGGACATTGGCGCGAACTCCTTGAGTGGGCCGTCGATCATCGCATGATGTATGGGGCACGGCCAAAATAGAGGCTAAATGACACTATTGGCCGCTGCCCTGTGCGACGGCTTTGTGTAATCTCGTCGGCAGTGTGTGCCCTCCATTGCGAAAGGACGTGAGCATGCGGCCACTGCTTTGTGTTCTGGGGTTGCTGGCAATGATACTTGCAACACCCGCATCGGGTTACGAAAAGCTACGCCTGGTGGCCGACAATTGGCCGCCGTTCACCGATTCCAGCATGCCGGGCGGTGGCCTGGCGACCAGCATCGTCACCACGGCGCTGGCCCGGGCCGGCTACACCAGTGGGGTCGAAGAGGCACCGTGGGCGCGGGCCCTGCTGGGGGTGAGCGAGGGGCGTTACGACGTGCTGATCAACGCCTGGTACAACGACTCGCGCGCCAGCATCGGGCAGTTTTCCAGAGCCTACCTGGTCAACCGCATTCGCCTGTTGCAACGCAAGGGCGAGGCGTTTCGCTACAAGCGCCAGTCAGACTTGTACCCCTACAGCATCGCTGTGGTGCGTGATTACGCCTATTCCCCCGAGTTCGACCGCGACACCCGCTTGCACAAGGTGGCGGTGCGCAACTTTCCCTCTGCGGTACGCATGCTGGCGGCGGGGCGGGTGGACCTGGCGGTGGAAGACGAGTACGTGGCCCGTTACAACTTGCAGCGCGAACTGCCGGAGGTGCGCGATGGTGTGATGCTGGTGGAGCCGCCGTTGGGGGAGAACACCCTGCATATCCTGGTCAGCCTGAAAAACCCGGAGCATGCGCGGATCGTCGAGCGGTTCGAGCAGGCGATAGCGGCGATGAAGGCGGATGGCAGCTATGCGCGGCTCATGCGCCAGCATGGCTTCTGAGCTATATCTTCTGTGCCGGCCTCTTCGCGGGTAAACCCGCTCCCACAGGTATTACACAGGTCTTGAAACTTGTGGGGTTCCTGTGGGAGCGGGTTCACCCGCGAAGAGGCCGGCACAGGCGATAGTACAACTCAGGCCGGTGCACCTTCCTTGATCAAATGCGCTGCCAGGGTCCGCAGCGGCCCCAGCTGCCGGCAGATCAATGCCAACTGCGTCTGCACCAGCCGCTGGTGTTCGTCCAGCTCTTCCGGCATCTGCTCCAGGGCATTGGCCAGCGCTTCTTCGGCATCACTGTGAATCGCCACCGGCAGCCGCGCGGCCAGGCCGTTGGCAATCTCGTCCAGGCTGCTGGCCAGGCTTTGTCCGGCACCGTCGATCAACTGCTCCTGCACCTCCGCCGGCAAGGCGGTGTCGCGGTGCGCGCCCAGCCCCGAGAGGTAGCTGAGCAAGGTATGCGACAGCACCAGGAAACGGAAGCCGACGTCGGCCTCCTTCCGGAAATGCCCCGGCTCCATCAGCATGTTGGCCAGGGTGGTGGACAGCGCCGCGTCGGCGTTGTGGGCGTTGCGCCGGGCCAGGCGGTAGGCCAGGTCATCGCGCTTGCCGTGGGCATACTGCTGCATGATCTGCCGCAGGTACACGCTGGCGCAGGCCAGGGTATTGGCCAGCGCCTTGTTCAGCCGCCGCCCCTGCCAGTCGGGGAGGAACAGGAACACCGCGAGGATGGCGATCAGGCTGCCGACCAGGGTATCGAACAGGCGCGGCAGGAACAGGCCATAGCCATCGCCGATCTGGTTGAAGCAGAACAGCACCATCAGGGTGATCGCGGCCGTGGCCAAGGTGTAGCGGGTGGTGCGGTTGACGAAGAACACCACCCCGGCAACCACGGCGAACAACGACTGGATGACCGGGTTTGGGAACAGGTCGAACAATGCCCAGCCCACCGTCAGGCCGACGGCGGTGCCGGCTATCCGCTGCACCAGCTTGCGCCGGGTCGCACCGTAGTTGGGCTGGCACACGAACAGCGTGGTGAGAATGATCCAGTAGCCCTGGGTGGGGTGGATCAGGTGCACCATGCCATAGCCGATCGACAGTGCCAGCGGCAGGCGCAGGGCATGGCGGAACAGCAGCGAAGTCGGAGTCAATTGGGTGCGCAGGCGGGTCCACACATCCTTCAGCGAGCGTGGCGAGCGGTCGAGCAGGCTGCTATCGCTGGTGTCGGCCAGGCTGTCCGGGTTGCTGGCGGCGCTGAGCAGGCGGTCGAGCGTCGCCAGGTTGGCCGCCAGCGCCCGCAACGAGCGAAGCAGGCTACGCCAGGCCGGGTTGTTCTGCATGCGCAGGTGTTCCAGCGAGGCGTTGAGGTCTTCGAGGGCTTCGGGATAACCGCTGGCCAGCACGAACGGCTGGCGCAGGCGGATCGAGCGGGCCAGTTCCTGGCAGGACGAGCCCTGCTTGCGCAGCAGGCGCTGGCAGCGGAACATCACGTCGCTGTGGAAAAAAGCCTCGGTCAGGGCGTTGTAGGGATAGTGCGAGGCACTGACCCGTTCATGGATGTCCTGGGCCAGGAAGTACAGCTTGAGGTAGCGGCTGACCTTGGAGTTCGGCTGGCTGTTGCCCACCCGGTGCAGGATGATTTCCTTGGCTGCGTTGAGCGCCGCCACCACCTTG
The DNA here is from genome assembly GCF_002113575.1 of Pseudomonas sp. B8(2017). Lineage (NCBI taxonomy): Bacteria > Pseudomonadati > Pseudomonadota > Gammaproteobacteria > Pseudomonadales > Pseudomonadaceae > Pseudomonas > Pseudomonas sp. B8(2017). The sequence continues at coordinate 503,604 of NZ_NEIO01000001.1, forward strand.
CCGTTCTGCTGGGCCAGTTCCAGGCGCCGGGCTTCGACGTCAAGGGTGCGGACGGGTTCGAACAGGCTGGCCTTGAGCTTGAGGTAGCTGCCCAGCTCGAAGAACAGCTTGGCCAGGCTCTGCTGCACCGGCTGATTGGAAAACAGCGCCTGCCACAGCACCGACAGCAGCCCGTACCAGGCCGCACCCGCCACCAGCAGCAGTGGTTCGTGCCAGAAGTCGGTGACCTGGCCGCCGCGCTGGTCCACGCCGATCATGGTGTACACCGCAGTGATCAGGGTCGCTGAAGCGATGGCGCCATAGCGTTCGCCCAGGGCACCGAGCATGGTCAGGCCGAAGGCCGCCAAGGCCAGGGCAATGACGAATACCCACGGGTAGGGGAACAGCAGTTCGACCGCCAGTGCGGCGATGGCAAAACACACCAGGGTGACGGCCAGGGCGCTGAGGCGGCCTTGCCAGCTGTCATCGGTTTCGGCCAGGGCGCTGGCGATGATGCCGAGGAACAGCGGAATCAGCAGGGCCATTTCGTTCTGGTACCAGCACAGGGCCAGGCTGCCGGTGAGGGCGATGGTGACCCGGATGCTGTAGCTGAACTTGTCTTGGCCCCACAGGCGACGCAGTGACTGACGGAACGAGCTCGATGACATGATGGCCTGCTAGGCAGTGATCAGAGAAATACCGTTCGAGGCCGTGTCATTGGGGCCGCTGCCGCGGCCTATCGCCGGCAAGCCAGCTCCCACAGGTACTGCACAGAGCCGAGGGCTGTGATGATCCTGTGGGAGCCGGCTTGCCGGCGATGGGCTGCAAAGCAGCCCCAACTCTTTTCCGGCACTCCAGCACGGGCCAGCAAGAAGCGTTCCGTGCTGCTGAATGGATTCTACTCTACACGAACTGCGCCGCGGCGTTGGCGGAGGCCCAGGCCCACTGGAAATTGAAACCGCCCAGGTGGCCAGTCACATCCAGCACTTCACCAATGAAATACAGCCCGGGGCTCTTCAGCGATTCCATGGTCTTGGACGACACCTCGCGGGTATCCACGCCGCCCAGGGTCACTTCAGCAGTGCGATAGCCCTCGGTGCCGGCCGGCACCACTTGCCAGTTCGCCAGCTTTTCGGCGATCTGTGCCAGTTCCGCCGGGGTGTACTGCTTCATCGGCCTGGACTCGAACCACTGCTCGGCCAGCAGGTTGGCCAGCTTGCGGGTAAACACCTCACCCAGCACGGTCTTCAGCTCGGCGTTGGCGCGTTCGGCCTGCATCTGTTGCAGCCAGGTCAGTGCATCACGGTCGGGCAGCAGGTTGATCTCGACCGTGTCACCGGCTTCCCAGAACGACGAGATCTGCAAAATCGCCGGGCCGCTGAGGCCGCGGTGGGTAAACAGCAGGTTCTCGCGGAAGCTGGTGCCGTTGCAGCTGGCGGTGCAATCCAGCGAGGTGCCGGACAACTCGGTGCACAGTGCCTTCAGTTGGGGCTCGGTGATGGTGAACGGCACCAGCCCGGCGCGGGTCGGCAGCAGGGTGTGGCCGAACTGGCGGGCCACCTGGTAGCCGAAGCCGCTGGCACCCAGGGTTGGGATCGACAGGCCGCCGGTGGCGATCACCAGCGACTGGCAGGCGAACTGGCCGCCGCTGGTCTGCAGCAGGTAGCCGCCTTCGGTCTTCTCGATCTGCTCGATGCTGGTGTGCATGCGGATCTCGGCGCCGGCCTCATCGCATTCGGCCAGCAGCATGTCGAGGATGTCGCTGGCCTTGTTGTCGCAGAACAGCTGGCCGAGCTTCTTCTCGTGGTAGGCCACGCCGTGCTTGTACACCAGCTCGATGAAGTCCCACTGGGTGTAGCGGGCCAGGGCCGACTTGCAGAAGTGTGCATTCTGTGAGAGGAAGTTGCCCGGCTCGGTATACATGTTGGTGAAGTTGCAGCGGCCGCCGCCGGACATGAGGATCTTCTTGCCCGGTTTGTTGGCGTGGTCGAGCACCAGTACCCGGCGGCCACGGCGGGCGCTGAGCTGGGCGCACATCAGGCCGGCGGCGCCGGCGCCGAGGATGATCACGTCGGTGGAGTGCACGGTGTTACCTCATTGTTAGCTGGGGCCGCTGAGCGGCCCATCGCCGGCAAGCCAGCTCCCACAGGTACAGCACAAGCCTGGGGCCTGTGGTAATCCTGTGGGAGCTGGCTTGCCGGCGATGGGCTGCAGAGCAGCCCCAAAATCATCAGACGATGCGGACTTTCAGGGAGCGCCCCTTGATCTTGCCGCTGTTCAAGCGCTGCATGGCCTGCTTGGCCAGCGGCCGCTCAACGGCCACGAACGCCTGGAAATCGAAGATCGCAATCTTGCCCACCTGCTTGCCGGGGATGCCGGCATCACCGGTCAGCGCCCCGAGGATGTCACCCGGGCGCAGCTTGTCCTTGCGCCCGGCGGCGATGCACAGGGTGCTCATCAGCGGCAGCAGCGGCTCGCCACCCTTGTGCTTCAGGCTGTCCAGCTGGTCCCAGCGCAGCGGGCTCTTCTGCAGATCTTCGATGGCTTGGGCGCGGTGGCCTTCGGCCGGTGCCACCAGGCTGACCGCAATACCTTTCTCGCCGGCACGGCCGGTACGGCCCACCCGGTGCACATGGATTTCCGCATCACGTGCCAGTTCGACGTTGATGACCATGTCCAGGCCATCGATGTCCAGGCCGCGTGCGGCCACATCGGTAGCCACCAGCACCGAGCTGCTGCGGTTGGCGAACATGGTCAGCACCTGGTCGCGGTCGCGCTGCTCCAGGTCGCCATGCAGGGCCTGGGCAACGATGCCCTTGGCGGTCAGGTGGGCGACCACATCCTCGCACTGCTGCTTGGTGAAGCAGAACGCCACGCAGGACTGCGGGCGGTAGTGGCCGAGTACGCGGGTGACGGCCTCGAGGCGCTGTTGCGGGTCGATCTCGATGAAGCGCTGCTCGATCTGGTTGTCGGCATGCAGGCTCTCGACCTTGACCTGTTGCGGGTTGCGCATGAAGTCGGCGGCCAGTTGCTTGATGCCGGCCGGGTAGGTGGCCGAGAACAGCAGGGTCTGGCGGCGCGACGGGGTCTTGCCGATGATGCTGGCGATGGCATCGAAGAAGCCCATGTCGAGCATGCGGTCGGCTTCGTCCAGCACCAGGGTGTTCAGCCCGTCGAGCACCAGGGTGCCCTTGTCCAGGTGCTGCTGGATGCGCCCTGGGGTGCCGACGATGATGTGCGCGCCGTGCTCCAGCGAAGCGATCTGCGGGCCCAGCGAAACGCCGCCGCACAGGGTCAGGATCTTGATGTTGTCCTCGGCGCGGGCCAGGCGGCGCAGCTCCTTGGCCACCTGGTCGGCGAGCTCGCGGGTAGGGCACAGCACCAGCGCCTGGCAACCGAAGTAGCGCGGGTTGATCGGGTTGAGCAGGCCGATGCCGAAGGCGGCGGTCTTGCCGCTGCCGGTCTTGGCCTGGGCGATCAGGTCCTGCCCCTTGAGGATGACCGGCAGGCTCTGGGCCTGGATTGGTGTCATCGAGGCATAGCCGAGGGCGTCCAGGTTGGCCAGCATGGCAGTGGACAGCGGCAAGGTGGCAAAGGCGGTGGATTCGGTGGTCACGAGGCGGGCCTGCGTTGCGAAGCGAAAAATGCCGCACAGTCTACCAGCCTCGTGGCCATTCGCCCTACGACTCCATGTGTTGTTCCGGACGACGGGCACGCCTTCCGTCCGTCGGCGACAGTTGCAGGAAGATCGCCGCCGCCAGCATGGCCATCACGCCGATGGTGACGAAGGTCAGCTGGAATGCGCCCAAGGTGGTTTCCACGCCGTCGGCGCTGCCGGCTGCGGTAAAGCCGCCGAGCAATGCACCCGCACATGCCACGCCCAGGCTCAGGGCCAGCTGCGCGACCACCGACAGCAGGCTGTTGCCGCTGCTGGCGCTGGCATCGTCGAGGTCGATCAGGGTTACCGTGTTCATCGCGGTGAACTGCATCGAGTTGACCGCGCCGAGCAGGCCCAGCTGAATCAGCAGCACGGCATAGGGCGTCTGTTCGTCGACCAGACCGAGGCTGGCCAGCAGCAGGCCCAGCAGTAGGGTGTTGCCGGTGAGGATGATGCGGTAGCCAAAGCGCTCGATCAGTGGTCGGGCAATGGACTTGGCCAGCATCGCCGCAGCCGCCAGCGGGATCATGCTCATGCCGGCCTGGGCCGGCGAGTAGCCCAGCGCCACTTGCAGCAGCAACGGCACCAGGAACGGCAGGGCGCCGCTGCCCAGCCGGGCGAACAGGTTGCCGAGGATACCGATGGCAAAGGTGCGCACGCGGAACAGGCTGGGCGAGAACAGCGGCTCAGGGTCGCGCCCGGCGCGCAGCCAGTAGGCCGCCAGGCAGGCCATGCCGGCGAACAGCAGCAACATCACCCGCAGGTGCGGCAGGTGCAGTTCGCCCAGGCCTTCCATGGCGATGGTGATCAATACCATCGCTGCGCCAAACAGCAGGAACCCGGGGCCGTCGAACGTGGTGCGCTCGGCGCCGCGCAGGTCGGGGATGAACTTCCACACGGCGTAGCAGCCGATCAGGCCGACCGGCAGGTTGAGCAGGAAGATCCAGTGCCAGCTCAGTATTTCCACCAACCAGCCGCCAACCGTCGGGCCCAGTAGCGGCCCGAGCAGGCCGGGGATGGTGATGAAGCTCATGATGCGCACCAGCTCGGTGCGCGGGTAGGCGCGCAGGACCACCAGCCGACCGACCGGCAGCATCAGCGCACCGCCCAGCCCTTGCACGACACGGGCAAAGATCAGGAAACCGAGGCTGTTGGCGGCGGCGCACAGCAGCGAGCCGAAGCTGAACAGCAGGATGGCGCTGAAGAAGATGCGCTTGGTGCCGAAGCGGTCGGCGATCCAGCCTGAGGCGGGGATCAGCAGGGCCACGGTGAGCATGTAGGCAATGATCACGCCCTGCATGCGCAGCGGGTCTTCGGCCAGCGAGCGGGCCATGGCTGGCAGTGCGGTGTTGAGGATGGTGCCGTCCAGGGACTGCATGAAGAAGGCGATGGCCACCACCCAAGGGATCCAGCGGGCGGTGACAGGGTCCAGCGGGGTGCGTTCGGGCATGAGGAACCTCAATGTTCGGCATTGCCTGTACTGGCCTCATCGCCGGCAAGCCAGCTCCCACAGGATTACCACAGACCTCAGGTTGGGTGCGGTCCCTGTGGGAGCTGGCTTGCCGGCGATGAGGCCGGAATGGCCTATCACAATGTCAGGGTCAGGCCTTTGACCAGTGCCCCCGGCAAATGACTCGACCCGGTACTGCGCTGTCCATAGGTACTGGTCGACAGAATCATCTCGCGCTCCTGCGTCAGGTCCTCCAGTTGGCTACCTAGCAAGCTGTACAGGCTGTCATCGAAGCGCATGGTGCTCACCGGGCCCTGGATCTGCCCGTTCTCCACCCAGAAGGTGGCGAAGCGGGTCAGCCCGGTCATGCGTGCCGCCGGCAAGTCGGAATAGTTCAGGTACCACAGGTTGCTGATGTACAGCCCGGTACCGAGCCGCTCCAGAATCTGCTCGCTCGGCAGGCTACCTGCTGCCAGGCTCAGCGCACACGGCGACTCGTAACTATCGGCGCCATTGGCCAGCAGCTCGAACTCGGCCGCACTGCGCGCACTGATCAATCGCTGCCGGGCCTCGCCTTGCTGGATCAACGGCACATCCAGGCGCGGCGAGCCTTCATCGGAAAACGCCGGGCTCAGCGAACCGCTGACCTGCTCGGTGAAGCTAACCAGCGGGCTCAGCCGCGCATCGCCGTTGTACAGGCGCTGCAGGGCGCTGTTGCCAGTGGCCAGGGCCTGTGCGGAAAAGCCGCCCCAGCACAGCATGCCGGCTATTTCGTCCATGGCCGCCGGGGCCAGGTAGGCGCGGTAGCTGCCAGGTTTCAGCGTGACGGCAGGGCGGCCAAGGAAACCCAGCTGCTCCCGCGCCTGGCGCAGGCGTGCGGTGAAGTCGTCGGCGCTCCACACTTGCCCGGCATAATTGGCCTTCACCGCCTCGCCGTTTTCGTGGAACAGGCTCCAGTCGAAGTTGAAGCTGTTGGCCTGGTGCCAGCCGAAGGCCCCGAACGAGCTGGCGAAGCCCCGGCAGATGGGGCCGGCGGCGTAGATGCCGACAAGGTCCAGGTCGCCGGCTTCGCGCTCGAGCAAGGTCAGCACATCGCTCAGTTCGGGCAGCGGCTGCTCCTGCTGGCTGTGGCTGTGCCAGGCGCTTTCGTCCAGGCGCAGGTACGGATCGACCGCCAGCAGTGGCAAGGTCTGGCGCAGTTGCTCCAGGGCCGTGAACAGGCGCTGGCTATCCAGTTGCGTGTCACCACTCAAGGTCACCTGTTGCTCTGCCTGGCGGCCATCGCGGATCAGCCGCAGTTGCGCGCCGGCCTGGTTCACGGTGCCGGCCTGGCGCACCTTGGCATGGTTGAAACGCACGAATTGCGACTGTTCGGCGCTGTAGCCGAGGGTGAACTGTTCGCCCGTCTGCAGGGCTTTGCGCACATCCCCGACCAGGGTTTCGAAAGCGTGTTTCATCAGGCGTCTCCTCCGAATACGTCGATCTGGCGGAACACGCAGGCCGGCGAGGCGTGGCCGACCCGCACCACCTGGTTGGGTTCGCCCTTGCCGCAGTTGGGCGTGCCCAGCACCTGGAAGGTACTGCTGTCGCCGACCGCCGCCAGGTTGCGCCAGAACTGCGCGGAGATGCCGCGGTAGTTGGGGTTCTTGACGATACCCTTGAGCTCGCCGTTTTCGATCAACTGCCCCCATTCACAGCCGAACTGGAACTTGTTGCGTGCATCGTCGATGGACCAGGAACGGTTGGTGCGCATCAGGATGCCGTGCTCGATGCCCTTCACCAGCTGATCCAGGCTCTGGTCGCCCGGCTCGATGTTGAGGTTGGCCATGCGGTCGATCGGCGCACGGTTCCAGCCGCAGGCGCGGCTGTTGGCCACGCCGTCGAGGCCGGAGCGGAACTGCGACAGCGCACCACCCAGCGGGCGCAGCAGCAGGCCATCGCGGATCAGGAACTGCTTGCTGGCCGGGGTGCCGTCATCATCGAAGCTGTAGCTGGCCAGCTCTTCGCCGATGGTCGGGTCGAAGGTCACGTTGAGCAGCGCGGAGCCGTACTGCAGGTGGCCGAAGTCACCGGCCTTGACGAAGCTGGTGCCGGCGTAGTTGCGCTCGTCGCCGAGAATGCGGTCCATCTCCAGCGGGTGGCCGATGGATTCGTGAATCTGCAGCATCATCTGGTCCGGCATCAACAGCAGGTCGCGCGGGCCGCTGGGGGTGTTCGGTGCCAGCAACAGTTGCAGCGCCTCGTCGGCCACCCGGCGGGCAGCCCCGACCAGGCCACAGCGCTCGATGATCTCGAAGCCGCCCTGCTGGCCGAAGTTGTCGCGGCCCAGGCTGCGGCTCTGGCTGTCCTGGCCATCGCTGGCGGTCACGCCCAGGCCCGGGAACAGGAAGCGCTGGGCGTGGCGCAGCTCGGCGCCGGCCGAGTTCAGGTAGGTCTGCTCGACCAGGCTCAGGCCCAGGCTGGCCTGCCAGTCCACCAGGCGGCTGTCCTTGGGCACGCTGGCCGATTCGGCAGCGAGCAGGCCAAGGCAGTCGGCGAGGTTGGGCACGGGTTGGTCGAAGTTGGGCGAAATGTGGTCGTGGCGTGCGCTGGTCACCGGTTGCTCGCGCAGGTCCAGCAGGTTGTACCGGGCGATCTGCCGGGCCAGCGCCTCGGCGTGCTCCAGGGCGCGCTGCAGGCCGGCCTGGGACAGGTCGGCGGTGGCGGCATAGGCTTCCACGCCATTCACCCGCACGGTGAGCATGGCGCCCTCGTCCTGGCTGAAGAAGGGTGGTTCCGCGACGTTGCGGCGAACCGACAGCGCCTGGTGCGACTGTTTCACATGGCGCAGTGAAAACAACTCGGCCGTACTGCGCAGCGCGGCAAAGCGCTGGCGCAGCAGGGCGCTGGTATCGAACATGTGGAAGCCTCCGTGTACACGGTGGCTCCCCCTTAGAACCACTCGTCCTGCATGGTGAGGCAAGTGTCGTCGCGCGCCTCGAGCAATGCCAGCTCATTATGGCAGCCAGGTACTTCCCAGGTCAGGAAATAACGCGCGGCCTGCAGCTTGCCAAGGTAGAAGTCGCGGTCGGCGGGGTTGCCCTTGAGCAGTCCGAGTTCGGCATGAATCGCCTGTTCCAGCCAGCGCCAGCCGATCACGCAGTGGCCGAAGGCCTTGAGGTACAGGGCCGAGTTGGCCAGGGCTCCGGCGACTTTGCCTTGGGCCAGGTCACTCAGCAAGGCCAGGGTCACACCTTGCAAGCGGTTGACCAGTTGCTCCAGCGGCTGGCGCAGCGGGTCGAGGTTCGGATGGTGGCTGGCGCGCTCGCCGGTGGCAGCGATCGACCGGATCAACTGCTTGAGGCCAGCGCCATTGTTCTGCGCCAGCTTGCGGCCCAGCAGGTCGAGCGACTGGATGCCCTCGGTGCCTTCATGGATCGGGTTCAGGCGGTTGTCGCGGTAGTACTGTTCAACCGGGTATTCGCGGGTGTAGCCGTGGCCGCCGAGGATCTGGATCGCCAGTTCATTGGCCTTCAGGCAGAACGTCGAGGGCCAGGATTTGACGATCGGGGTCAGCAGGTCGAGCAGCTCCTGCGCCTGCTTGCGGGCGCTGTCGTCGCTGGCAGTCTGGGTGTCGTCGAACAGGCGCGCGGCATACAGGCCCAGGTCGAAGGCGCCCTCCACGTAGGCCTTCTGTGCCAGCAGCATGCGTTTCACATCGCTGTGCTCGATGATCGGCACCGCGGGGCTGTGCGGGTCTTTGTTGTCCGGCAACCGACCCTGCGGGCGCTGGCGGGCGTACTCCAGCGAATACAGGTAGCCGGCGTAGCCGAGCATCACCGCGCCCATGCCGACACCGATGCGTGCCTCGTTCATCATCTGGAACATGCAGGCCAGGCCCTGGTGTGGCTGGCCGACCAGGTAGCCCACGCACTGGCCGTTGTCGCCGAAATTCAGCGCGGTGGAGGTGGTGCCGCGCCAGCCCATCTTGTGGAACAACCCGGCCAGCAGCACATCGTTGCGCGGGCCACGGCTGCCATCTTCGTTGACCAGGTACTTGGGCACGATGAACAGCGAGATGCCCTTCACGCCGGGCGGCGCATCCGGCAGCTTGGCCAGCACCATGTGCACGATGTTTTCCGACAACTCGTGATCACCGCCGGAGATGAAAATCTTGTTGCCCTTGAGCCGGTAGCTGCCGTCACCGGCAGGTTCGGCGCGGGTGCGGATATCGGCCAGTGACGAGCCAGCGTGGGGTTCGGTCAGGGCCATGGTGCCGAAGTAGCGGCCTTCGATCATCGGCTGCAGAAACAGGCGTTTCTGTTCATCGCTGCCGAAGCTCTCGATCAGGTTGGCCGCGCCCATGGTCAGGAACGGGTAGGCCGTGGTGCCGGCGTTGGCCGCCTGGAAGTGGGCGAAGCAGGCCTGCGAGACCAGGCTCGGCAGCTGCATGCCGCCGGCTTCGAAGTCGCGGTTGGCGTTGAGGAAGCCGGCTTCGAGAAAGGCGTCGACGGCGGGTTTCACTTCGGGGATCAGTTCGGCGCGGCCATCCACGTAGCGCGGCTCGTTTTCGTCGGCCTTGCGGTTGTGCGGGGCGAAGAACTTTTCGGCGATGGTGCGGGCAGTTGATAGCGCTGCATCGAAGGTTTCGCGGCTGTGCTCGGCGAAGCGCGGGCGCTGGGTCAGGGCCTCGGCGTCGAGGACTTCGTAGAGTTCGAAGGCGAGGTTGCGGGGGCTGAGCAGGGTCTCGGGCATGGTCGCGGTCCTGAGGCGGGATGCTGCGAGTGTAGGAGGGTGGTGGGGTGGGGGACAGGTTAATAGGTTTGGGTGATATGGGTTGAGAACACCGGGATGTCTGGTGGTTGGTCGCACAGCTCACGCGGGGGCAGTTGTTGTTTTGCCTGTTCGGGCCCTTTCGCGGGTAAACCCGCTCCCACAAGTACTGCGCAGCCGCGGCCATCAACGCTGCACCTGTAGGAGCGGGTTTACCCGCGAAAGGGCCGGAACAGGCGCAGGAAAATGTAGAGACGTTTCCTACAAGTCAGAGCGGAACTGGACTACTGCGGATCGAATGCCATTTGGCCTTGAATGCGTGCTTTGGTGTTCGCAATGAGGCTTTTCTGATGAGTGATGTCCACAAGAACGACTTGAATGATTTCGAGGGCAAGCAATTTCCCTTCTTCGTAGTCTCGCCCCTGAAGTTTGGCCTAATGACCTTCTTCACCCTTGGTTTTTACTGGCTGTATTGCTTTTATCAGAGCTGGAAGCTGCATGGAGTGAGGACAGGAGAAAAGGTCAGCCCATTCTGGCGAAGCGCTCTTGCAGTGTTCTTCATCTACCCGTTATTGAGAAGGGTGAATGATCATATTCGCGAGTCAGGCAGAACCTACCCTTGGTCCATTCTGGGGCTCACGCTGGGCTACTACGGTATGTGTGCTGCCTGGGTGGCTGCCAGTGTGATTCTGGATGATCAGTTGTGGGCGGCGTATTTTGCGGGTGTAGTCATTCAAGCAGCTTGGTTGGTCATTCTGGTGCCCATGCAGAAAGGCGCCAATTTCAGCGCGGGGGATGAGACAGGGGTGGCTAACAGCCGTTTCACGCTGGCCAATTGGTTGTGGATGCTGCTGGCTGCCGTAATTACAGCAGCGCAGCTGTTTGCTTTGGTCACACTTTCGTCCATGGTTTGAGCAGCGTGGCAGCAGAATTTGCCGGGGCCGCTTTGCGGCCCTTTCGCGGCGTAAGGCCGCTCCTACAAAGCTCGGTATTCCGGCGCGGTTCGAAGAGGGAGCATATTGAAGAACTCGAACTTGAGCTGGCATGCGATCGCTTTCCTGTTTTGGGGAGGCATGGACGCGTTCTACATCTGCCTTTGTGTCTTCCGCAGTACGGAGCGAGGTGCCATACCTTTCTGGACGGATTTCAAGGACGCATTGAGCAACATGCAGATCTGGGGAGGAGGGCTAGAGCTAATCGTCTGGCTAGGCCTGGTTCTGCAGCTTTCGTTGATAGCGACCTGCGCGTTGTTTCTTATGCGTTGCCGGTTGGCTGTCTACTTGGCGATGGTGCAGATCCCCTTTCGCATCTTTTTTATCGTTCCGTCGATATCCATAATCCTGTTGTTGCCGATGCTGGCTTCCAGTATCAGTAACTCGGTGTGGATTGGGCTGATGCTGACTTCGGAGGCTGGGAAAGGCTGGTGCCTATTGTGGCTCTGGCGAAAGCGCGGGTAACGGTGTGCGCCGGGTTTTTTGGATTTTTCTACCGGTCTGTCAACCCATGCACAGCTGCCACCCTCTTGTTTGACCGCAGGTGGTGATAGTTCCTGATCCACCCCTGAACGCAGATTCACTCGAAGATCCTAATCTAAGTCGCGAACTTCGCGCTGAGGCTTATTGATGTGTCGCCTGAGCCGGCCCTTTCGCGGGCATGCCCGCTCCCACAGGTACGGTGCAAGTCATGAAGCCTTTGGTGATCCTGTGGGAGCGGGCGCGCCCGCGAATAGGCCTGGCCAGGCACTCGAGAATTATCAGGGGATTGAACAATGACAACAGAAGACACCCAATCCGCATCGAGCCTGGCATCCCGTGCAGGGACGCCCGTGAGCAGTCGTCGGAGTTGATGGGTTATGTCCGCGAATTGAACACCTGTCAGCCAAACCCAAGCCCCCATAAAAAAAGGAGAGCCGAAGCTCTCCTTTTTTCGTTAACAACCCTCAGCCTCAGCCAATGGTCATCAGGCTGGCATTGCCACCGGCAGCAGCAGTGTTCACACTCACTGCCCGCTCGATCACCAGGCGCTCCAACGCAATCTGGTGGTCGCCGCTGGACAGCCCGTGCACACCCACGATCGCCCCGGCACGCTTGGCCACCTGCTGGCACACGCCGCGCAGCTGGTCCGAGTCGCCATGGTGGATCACGGCGTCGAACGCCACTTCATCCTTGTTCCAGTCCGCCACCAGCTTGACCTTGGCCTGCAGCTCTCGCGGCAGGCGGGCACGCAGGGCTTTGCCCGGCTCGCCGTCCGCCCATACCGCCGAGCTGCCAACGGCCAGCACTGCGGCGAACTGCGCCAGCAGGTCGGCTTCGTTGTCGGCCAGGCACAGCACGTGCTCACGTGGCAGGATGGTGTAGCTGTTGCGCTCGCCGGTCGGGCCTGGCAACAGGCGGGCGATGCCGCTCTGCGACTGGCTGGCGAACTGGCTGCACAGCGCGGCCAGGTCGGCCAGCTGGTTGCTCTCGGCCCAGGCCTTCAGGCCATGCAGTGGCTTGATCAGCTGTTCGTGCAGGGCGCGGTCAGGCTTGCCTTCGCCGTCCTGCTGCTGGAAGTGGCGGCCAATCGCGTCGGCCGGGCGGGTCGACAACAGGCGGTACAGGTACAGCGGGCCGCCGGCTTTCGGGCCAGTGCCGGACAGGCCTTCACCACCGAACGGCTGCACACCTACCACTGCACCAACAATGTTGCGGTTGACGTACATGTTGCCGGCGTTGGCGGTTTCCACCACTTTGGCGATGGTCTCGTCGATGCGGGTGTGCACGCCGAGGGTCAGGCCGTAGCCGGAGTTGTTGATCTGCTCGATCAGCTGGTCCAGGTTGCGACGGTTGTAGCGCACCACGTGCAGCACCGGGCCGAAAATTTCACGCTTGAGCTCGTCGAAGCTTTCCAGCTCGATCAGGGTCGGCATGACGAAGGTGCCGCGCTTGAGCTCGGCAGCATCGGCAATTGCCACCTGGTAGACCGAGCGACCTTTCTCGCGCATGCCCTGGATGTGCTTCTCGATGCCGGCCTTGGCTTCGGCGTCGATCACCGGGCCGATGTCCACGGCCAGGCGGTCCGGGCAGCCCAGGCGGCTTTCGGCCATGGCGCCCTTGAGCATTTCGATCACGCGGTCGGCGGAGTCTTCCTGCAGGCACAGCACGCGCAGTGCCGAGCAACGCTGGCCGGCGCTGTCGAAGGCCGAGGACACCACATCGATCACCACCTGCTCGGTCAGTGCCGAGGAGTCGACGATCATCGCGTTCTGGCCACCGGTTTCGGCGATCAGCGGGATCGGGCGGCCCTGGTTGTCCAGGCGGCCGGCGACGTTGCGCTGCAGCAGACGGGCCACTTCGGTGGAACCGGTGAACATCACGCCCTTGACGCGCTCGTCACCCACCAGGCCGGCACCGACGGTTTCACCGCGGCCTGGCAGCAGTTGCAGCACGCCTTCAGGGATGCCGGCTTCCAGCAGCAGGCGCACGGCCTGGGCGGCGATCAGCGGGGTTTGCTCGGCCGGCTTGGCCAGTACCGGGTTGCCGGCGGCGAGCGCTGCGGCTACCTGGCCGGTGAAAATCGCCAGCGGGAAGTTCCACGGGCTGATGCACACCACCGGGCCCAGCGGGCGGTGGGCGTCGTTGCTGAAGTCGTTGCGTGCCTGCACCGCGTAGTAGCGCAGGAAGTCAACGGCTTCACGCACTTCCGCGATGGCGTTGGCGAAGGTCTTGCCGGCTTCGCGGATGAGCAGGCCCATCAGCGGCTGGATTTCGGCCTCCATCAGGTCGGCGGTGCGCTCCAGAATGGCAGCGCGCTCGGCTGGCGGGGTGGCCTGCCAGATCGGTGCTGCATTCAGTGCGCACTGGATGGCGTTGTCGACGTCGGCGACAGTGGCTTCCTGAACATGGCCGACCACGTCGCGGTGGTCCGCCGGGTTCAGCACCGGTGCGGCTGCGCTTTCGCTGGCAGCGCAGGCCAGCAGTGGCGTGGCTTTCCAGTCGTTGTGAGCGGTGGCCAGCATGGCGCAGGACAGCGATGCCAGGCGGTGTTCGTTGGCCATGTCGATGCCGGCCGAGTTGGCCCGCTCGCTGCCATACAGTTCACGCGGCAGCGGGATGCGTGGGTGCGGCAGGCCGATGCTGCCTTCCTGGGTGCCCATGCGCTCGATGCTGGCGACCGGGTCGGCGACCAGTTCCTGGATGGAGATCGAGTGGTCGGCGATGCGGTTGACGAACGAGGTGTTGGCGCCGTTTTCCAGCAGGCGACGTACCAGGTAGGCCAGCAGCGTTTCGTGGGTGCCGACCGGTGCATAGACGCGGCACGGACGGTTCAGCTTGCCTTCGGAAATCTTGCCGACCACCTGCTCGTACAGTGGCTCGCCCATGCCGTGCAGGCACTGGAACTCGTACTGGCCCGGGTAATAGTTCTGACCGGCAATGTGGTAGATGGCCGACAGGGTGTGGGCGTTGTGGGTGGCGAACTGCGGGTAGATGGCTTCTGGCACGGCCAGCAGCTTGCGGGCGCAGGCGACGTAGGACACGTCGGTGTACACCTTGCGGGTATAGACCGGGTAGCCTTCCAGGCCTTCGACCTGGGCGCGCTTGATTTCGCTGTCCCAGTAGGCGCCTTTCACCAGGCGGATCATCAGGCGGTGGCGGCTGCGCTTGGCCAGGTCGATGACATAGTCGATCACATACGGGCAGCGCTTCTGGTAGGCCTGGATAACGAAGCCGATACCGTTCCAGCCAGCCAGCGAAGGCTCGAAGCACAGGCGCTCGAGCAGGTCGAGCGACAGCTCCAGGCGGTCGGCTTCTTCGGCGTCGATGTTCAGGCCGATGTCGTACTGCTTGGCCAGCAGGGTCAGCGACAGCAGGCGCGGGTACAGCTCTTCCATCACGCGCTCGTACTGGGCGCGGCTGTAGCGCGGGTGCAGCGCCGACAGCTTGATCGAGATGCCCGGGCCTTCATAGATGCCACGGCCATGGGAGGCCTTGCCGATCGAGTGGATGGCCTGTTCGTAGGACGCCAGGTACTTCTGTGCGTCGTGCTCGGTCAGTGCGGCTTCGCCGAGCATGTCGTAGGAATAGCGGAAGCCCTTGGACTCGAAGCGGCTGGCATTGGCCAGGGCTTCGGCGATGGTTTCGCCGGTGACGAACTGCTCGCCCATCAGGCGCATGGCCATGTCGACGCCCTTGCGGATCATCGGCTCGCCGCTCTTGCCGATGATGCGGGTGAGCGAGGAGGTGAGGCCGGATTCGTTGTGGGTGGACACCAGCTTGCCGGTCAGCAGCAGGCCCCAGGTGGCGGCGTTGACGAACAGCGACGGGCTGTTGCCCAGGTGTGGCTGCCAGTTGCCGGTGCTGATCTTGTCGCGGATCAGCGCGTCACGGGTGCCCTTGTCGGGGATGCGCAGCAGGGCTTCGGCCAGGCACATCAGTGCCACGCCTTCCTGGGACGACAGCGAGAATTCCTGCAGCAGGCCCTGGACGATACCGGCACGACCGCCAGCGCTCTTCTGGTTACGCAGTTTTTCGGCGATGCCGGCGGCCATCTTGTTGGTCGCTTCGGCCAGCGGGGCGCTCAGGCGCGCCTGCTCCAGCAGCATCGGTACCACTTCCTGCTCGGGGCGACGGTAGGCGGCGGTGATCGCCGAGCGCAGTACCGACTGCGGCAGGATGCTCTCGGCGAACTCGAGGAAGCACTGGTGGCTGTGGTCGGGTTGGACCTCACCGGCGTCGTCGGCCAGGTTGCTGGCATGGCCGTTGAGTTCGGTCAGGGTGGCACCACCCTCGAGCTTCTCCAGGTAGTTGAAGATCGCTTGCTTGATCAACCAGTGCGGGGTGCGGTCAATCGACTGCGCAGCTGCCTTGAGTCGCTCACGGGTCGGGTCATCGAGTTTGACCCCAAGGGTGGTCGTCGCCATTTCTTATCCTCGTTATTGCCACGGTTGTGGCCTAAGCTGGCGCCAAGAGTAGCTGTAGGACAATTCGGGTGCAACCAGGTGCAACCCGAATTTTTCATGGAAAAGGTGCAACTCGTCCGACTCTCATTTCCATGCGCGGAAAAGGGTCGTTTTCGGTGCGTTTCATTCTGAAAATCGGGGGTGTTGCTCCCAAAAGGAGCAAAAAATCAGATTTGTCTGAAAATGCACGAGAAGGTGCAACTTGCAAATGAAAAATGGTTGCACCCGCTTTGCGTTGTTGCATAGGATTCGCCGCCTGGGTGCAACCGCCATGGCTGCGGTTGTGCATGACATAAAAACAAACGCCAGGGCACACGCATGGGCAATCCACTAACGATCACTTTCGTGGTCTATATCGCGGCAATGGTGCTGATCGGCTTCGCCGCCTATCGCTCCACGAATAACCTTTCCGACTACATCCTCGGCGGTCGCAGCCTGGGTAGCGTGGTCACCGCGCTTTCCGCCGGCGCTTCCGACATGAGCGGCTGGCTGCTGATGGGCCTGCCGGGCGCCATCTACTTCTCCGGCTTGTCCGAAGCCTGGATTGCCATCGGCCTGACCGTCGGCGCCTACCTGAACTGGTTGTTCGTCGCTGGCCGTCTGCGCGTGCAGACCGAGCACAACGGCGATGCACTGACCCTGCCGGACTACTTCTCCAGCCGCTTCGAAGACAACAGCGGCCTGCTGCGGATCATCTCGGCCATCGTGATCCTGGTGTTCTTCACCATCTACTGCGCCTCCGGCATCGTTGCCGGTGCCCGTCTGTTCGAGAGCACCTTCGGCATGCCGTACGAAACCGCCCTGTGGGCCGGTGCCGCTGCGACCATCGCCTACACCTTCGTCGGTGGTTTCCTGGCGGTGAGCTGGACCGATACCGTGCAGGCTTCGCTGATGATCTTTGCGCTGATCCTCACTCCGGTGATCGTGCTGATCTCCACTGGCGGCTTCGATACGACCTTCGCTGCCATCGATGCGGTCAACCCGGCCCACTTCGACATGTTCAAGGGCGCCACTTTCATTGGCATCATCTCGCTGATGGGCTGGGGGCTGGGCTACTTCGGCCAGCCGCACATCCTGGCGCGTTTCATGGCCGCCGACTCGGTGAAGTCGATCGCCAACGCCCGTCGTATCTCCATGACCTGGATGATCCTTTGCCTGGTCGGTACCTGCGCCGTGGGCTTCTTCGGCATCGCCTACTTCTCGGCGCATCCTGACCTGGCAGGCCCGGTCAGCGAGAACCACGAGCGGGTGTTCATCGAGCTGGCCAAGATCCTGTTCAACCCATGGATCGCCGGTGTACTGCTGTCGGCCATCCTGGCGGCGGTGATGAGTACCCTGAGCTGCCAGCTGCTGGTGTGCTCCAGCGCCCTGACCGAAGACTTCTACAAGTCCTTCCTGCGCAAGAACGCTTCGCAGGTCGAGCTGGTGTGGGTCGGCCGCCTGATGGTGCTGGCCGTCGCCCTGATCGCCATCGCCATGGCCGCCAACCCGGAAAACCGCGTGCTGGGCCTGGTGGCTTACGCCTGGGCCGGCTTCGGTGCTGCCTTTGGTCCGGTGGTGCTGATTTCGGTACTGTGGAAAGGCATGACCCGTAACGGCGCACTGGCCGGTATCGTGGTGGGCGCACTGACCGTGATCCTGTGGAAGAACTTCGACACCCTCGGGCTGTACGAAATCATCCCGGGCTTCCTGTTCGCCAGCATCGCCATCTTCGTGGTGAGCAAGCTGGGCAGCCCGTCGCAGGCAATGGTCAAGCGCTTCGAGACTGCTGATGCGGCGTATCACGCTGACAAGTAATACCCGTTGAGTCGGCGGCGCCTGCTTCGCGGGTGAACCCGCTCCCACAGGGATTGCACAGAACTCAAATTCTGTGAGGTGCCTGTGGGAGCGGGTTTACCCGCGAAGATGCCGTCGCCGATCAGCAGCCAGGCCTGACTCCGCCTGCAAGGCAAGGTAAACTTGCCACCCCCGCAGGAGTTGCCATGAACTATCGTCACGCCTTCCACGCCGGCAACCACGCCGACGTCCTCAAACATATCGTGCTGACCCGCCTCATCGCCCTGATGTCGCGCAAGGAGCAGCCGTTCGCCTATATCGATACCCATGCAGGGCTTGGCCTTTATGACCTGCAGGGCGACCAGGCAACCCGCACCGGCGAGTACCTGGAAGGTGTCGCCCGCCTGTGGAATCGCGATGACCTGCCGGCCATGGCCGACGACTATCTGCGTATCATCAAGCGCCTGAATGCCGATGGCGAGCTGCGCTACTACCCTGGTTCGCCCGAGCTGGCCCGCCGCCTGATGCGCCAGCAGGACCGCGCCCTGCTCAACGAGAAGCATCCCGAGGACGGGCCGCTGCTCAAAGAGAACATGAAGAAAGACCCACGCGTGGTCGTGCACCTGGGCGAAGGCTGGCATATGCCGCGGGCCTTGCTGCCCGTGCAGGAAAAGCGCGCGATCATGCTGATCGACCCGCCGTTCGAGCAGGCTGACGAGCTCAAGCGCTGCACTACCGCCATGAAAGAGGCGATCAGTCGCATGCGCCAGACCGTCGCGGCCATCTGGTACCCGATCAAGGACCAGCGTTCGCTGACCCGCTTCTACCAGGACCTGACCAGCACCGGCGCACCGAAACTGCTGCGGGTCGAGTTGTATGTGCACCACCAGGACAGCCCGCAGGGGCTCAATGGCTCAGGTCTGGCCATCGCCAACCCGCCGTGGGGGTTGGAAGAAGAGCTCAAGGAGCTGCTGCCATGGCTGGCCAAAGAGCTGGCGCAAACCGCCGGCAGCTTCCGCATGGACTGGCTGATCGCCGAATAGGCAGTTGCCTTGGGGCATCTGTGGGAGCGGGCGTGCCCGCGAAGCAGGCGCTGCGGTGCATGGCACCGGCTTTGCCGGTGTTCGCGGGCGCGCCCGCTCCCACAGGTTAATGCAGTGCCTATCCTGATGTTTGCGTTATAATCCCGCCCTTTAGCCGCCACCCGCCCAAGAGGCCGCTGGCGCATTTCTACCGAATGAAGAGGCTAATCCCTTGGCATTGACGATTCTTGGCCTGTCCGGCGCCCTTAGCCATGACCCTTCCGCGGCCTTGTACATTGACGGCAAACTGATTGCCGCCGCCGAAGAAGAGCGCTTCGTGCGTGACAAGCATGCGAAGAACCGCATGCCCTACGAGTCGGCGAAGTTCTGCCTGGAACAGGCAGGCATCAAGCCATCCGACGTCGACGTGGTAGCCATCCCGTTCGCCCCGATCAGCCTGTTCGGCAAAGCGCGCTGGCACTATGCCAAGCGCTACTGGTACGCCCCGGACCGCGCCCTCGACGCCATCCTGATGGGCAACCGTCGCTACAAGCGCTACCGCAAGAAGATTGTCTGGTGCCTGGAACAACTGGGCTTCGACCCGAAAAAGGTCAAGATCGAGCCGGTCGAGCACCACCTGGCCCACGCCTCCAGTGCCTACCACTGCTCGGGCTTCAAGGAAAAAACCGCAATCCTCGGCATCGACGGTAAAGGCGAATACGCCACCACCTTCTTTGGCTACGGCGAAAACGGCAAAATCCACAAGATCAAGGAATTCTTCGACCCGGACTCGCTGGGCGGCCTGTACGGCGCAATCACCGAGTTCCTCGGCTTCGAGATGCTCGATGGCGAGTTCAAGGTCATGGGCATGGCGCCGTATGGCGACGCCAGCAAGTACGACTTCTCGCGCCTGGCCAGCTTCGAAAACGGCGAACTGGTGATCAACACCGAATACGCCAACGTCATTGGCCTGCGCCGCTATAAAGAGAAGGGCAAGGGCTTCTACTTCTCGCCGAAGCTGATCGAATGGCTGGGCCCCAAGCGCGAAGGCGACATCGCCGACGAGCCGTACATCCATTACGCGGCCAGCATGCAGGCGCTGTTCGAGAAGATCGCCCTGCAGATGATCGATCACTACCTGGGCGACGTCCTGCGTGAAACCGGCAAGCTGGCCTTTGCCGGCGGTTGCGCGCTGAACGTCAAGCTCAACCAGAAGATCATCGCCCGCCCAGACCTGAAAGAGCTGTTCGTCCAGCCTGCTTCCGGTGACGCCGGTACCGCCGTGGGTGCTGCCGCCTACGTTTCCCACGCCCGTGGCGTGCCGGTCGAGAAGATGGAACACGTCTACCTCGGCCCTTCGTACTCCAACGAAGACGTGATCGCTGCCTGTGCCCGTCACCCGAACGCGCCAAAGTGGCGCAAGCTCGACGACATGCCGCAGCGCATCGCCAAAATCATGGTCGACGGCAACCCGGTGGCCTGGTTCCAGGGCCGCATGGAATTCGGCCCACGTGCCCTGGGCGGCCGTTCGATCATCGGTTGCCCGAGCGTGCCGGGCGTAGCCGACCGCATCAACGAGCAGATCAAGTTCCGCGAACGCTGGAGACCTTTCTGCCCGTCGATGCTCGACACCGTCGCCCCGCAAATGATCAAGGTCGACCACCCGGCGCCGTTCATGACCTTCACCTTCGAAGTGGCTGAAGAGTGGAAGACCCGCGTGCCGGAAGTGGTCCACGAGGACGGCACTTCGCGTGCCCAAGTGCTCAAGCGCGAGTACAACCCGCGCTACTACGACATGATGAAGGCGCTGGAAGACCTGACCGGCAACGGTGTGTCGCTGAACACCTCGCTGAACCGCCGTGGTGAACCGATGATCTGTTCGCCGACCGACGCCCTGAACATGTTCTTCGGCTCGGACCTGCAGTACCTGATCATGGAAGACATTCTGGTTGTGAAGGACGGCGCGGCCCCGTATGACCAGCCGCTCTGAACCGCGCATCCTGCAGTTCTGCCATGGCTATGACGGGCCGTTCCTGGACTGCGCCCGTCAGTACGCCAGCCTGTTCCAGGGGCGTGGCTACCAGGTCACCACGGTGTTCCTCACCGGCGCCGCCGACCCGCAGGTAGCGGCTGGCTGCGCGTCGGACGAGGTGCTGTTCCTGGAGTTCAGTTCCAAGGCCGTGCGCGGCCTGAAACTCGGCGCCATCCGTGCGTTGCGGCGGATCGCGGCCGAGCGCAATTTCGCCTTCTGCATTGCCCATCGCTTCAAGCCGATCTACGTGGCGTTGCTGGGTACCGGCTTGCCGGTGATCGGCGTGCACCATGCTTTCGGTGACTACGAGCGCAAGGGGCGACGCATCTTCGCCAACCTGTTCAGCAAACGCCTGAGCTTGCTGGGTGTGTCGGACGCAGTGCGTGACGACATGCGCCGCTGCCTGCCGCAGTGGCCGGCAGAGCGTATCCAGACCTTGTACAACCGCATCGACATCGACGCCCTGCAAGCAGCCCTGGTGCCACGCGCCGAGGCCCGCCGGGCCTTGGGCCTGGATGCGCAGGCGTGGGTTGTCGGTAACGTCGGGCGCCTGCACCCGGACAAAGACCAGGCCACCCTGCTGCGTGGCTTTGCCGAAGCGCTACCGGGGCTGCCGGCTGGCGCCCGCCTGGCAATCCTTGGCAAGGGGCGCCTGGAAGCCAAGCTCAAGGCCCAGGCCGCCGAGCTGGGCATTGCCGGGCAAGTGGACTTCCTTGGCCAAGTGCCGGATGCGCGCCGTTACTTCCAGGCGTTCGATGTATTCGCACTGAGCTCCGACCATGAGCCGTTCGGCATGGTCCTGCTCGAAGCCATGGTCGCCGGTGTACCGGTACTGGCCACGGCCTGTGGCGGTGCCCGCGAAGTGGTCGAGGGTGTTGGCGTGCTGTTCCCGCTGGGCGATGCCGGGCAACTGGCCCAGGGCCTGAAGCACATGGCTGTGCTCGATGGGCAGCAGCGCCAGGCCTGTGCCGAGCACATGCTGCAGCGCCTGCGTGAACGCTTCTCTGACCAGGCGGTGCGCGAGGCCTTCTGGCAGCTGCCGCAAGTTCGTGCGTTGGTGGGGCAGGCCTGATGCTCAACCGTATCCAGGCCTTCCGCGAACGCGGTTGGCAAGTTATCGACGCCAAGGCCTACGCCGAGGCATGGGCACGCTTTGGTGGCAGTGTTGCCACCCATCCTTTGGTGGTCGAGCAGCTGGCGGACCTGGCACATATCCCGGTGCGTTACCTGGGCTGGCACCAGGCCGGCGAGCTGAAGGCCGCCATCCCCACCTGGGGGCGCCACCTTGCGCTGTCCAAGGATGTGCTCAAGCGCGCCGGCAAAAAGGCCCTGTTCGACCTGGGCAACGCCGAGATCATCCTGCCGGCGGCGGCCGATGCCGCTGCACCGTTGCGCCATGCCGCGCGCTACCTGTCCGAACTGAACCAGGGCCGCTTCAGCGGCCTCAAGGCGCAGAAGGAACAGCTGGCCATGGCCCGCGCCCACGAAGACCTGTCGAAGAAGTTCCGCTACAACCAGCGCCGCGAACTGCGCCTGCTGGAAGAGGCGGGCGGAGTGGTGCGCCCGATCGGCGACTTCAGTGCGCAGGAAATCGCCAGTATGTACTGCGACCTGTTCCAGCGCCGCTGGGGCTTCCCTGCCACCGGCGCCGAGCGCATGGCCGAGGTGCTGGAACGCCTGCGCGAGCTGCTGATCGGCTCGGTGCTACTGTTGGACGGCAAGCCGATTGCCATCCAGCTGGTTTACCGTGTCGAAGCGCCGGAATGGATCAGCGTCGAGTACATCAATGGCGGTGTTGACCCTGAAACCAAGGCCTTCAGCCCCGGCAGTGTGCTGAGCTTCCTCAATACCCAGGCCGCCTGGGAAGACGCCCGTGCGCGCAACAAGCCGCTGCGGTTCTCGTTCGGCCGTGCCGACCGCGAGTACAAGGACCGCTGGTGCAACCCCGTACCGGTGTATCAGGCGTGAGTCGCAAGCAGCAGTTGCTCAAGCGCCACCGGCGCAACAAGCGCCTGGGCCTGTTGGCGGGCCTGGTCGCGCTGGTGGCCATAGGTGCGTTCAGCTGGTGGTGGTTGCCACTGCTGCTGTTGCCGCTGTTGTGGGCGGCTCACGAGGCCTGGTTTGCCGACCACCTGTTCTACGCGCCAGGTGAGGACTACGCCTACGACTTCGGCGAGCAGACCCGGGAGGCTCCTGCCAGCCTGAGCGGCGGCTTGCTCAAGGCTGAGTGCGTGCTGCAGGGCAACGAAACCCTGGTCCTCGAGCTGCGGGTAAAAAGCAGCTGGCTGGGGCGCTTCCTGGACCCGCAGGTCGAGCTGGTGGCTGGCGAGCAGGCCGACCGGCAAACCTTCGAGCGCGGCGTCGATGGCGTGCGCTTCCTCAACCTCACCGGCCTCGCCGCACCTCTGCAGGCTGGCGCGTTGCGCCTGCGTGGCCGGCATTGCCGGCTGGCTGGCCAGCCGCGCTTGTGGATAACCCCGGCGGTCGAGCTGCAACGGCGCCGGGTGATGGTGATCGCGCCGCATGCCGATGATGCCGAGCTGGCCGCTTACGGCCTTTACAGCCAGGCCGACGAAGCCTGGCTAGTGACCCTGACCGCTGGTGAAATCGAGGCCGAGCACTACCAGCAGATGGGCTTGGCAAAGGCCGAGGCCGCGCGCCTGAAGGGCCGCCTGAGGGCCTGGGATAGTGTTGCCGTGCCACGCTGGGCTGGTGTGGCGGAATCGCGTTGCGTGCAGCTGGGCTACTTCTGTCTGCAACTGCCTGCCATGCAGGCTGCGCCAGACCAGCCGGCCGCTTCTCGCGAGGCCGACCTCGCCGACATTCGCGTATTCCGCCGATTCAACCCGTTCCCGCTGCCGGCCGATGTCGATGGCGCGCCGACCTGGCGCAACCTGCTCGCCGACCTGCGGGCCTTGCTGGAAATGGCCAGGCCAGAGGTGCTGGTGATGCCGCACCCGCAGCTCGACCCGCACCCCGACCACATATGTGCCCAGGCAGCGGTGCTGGAAGCCTTGCAAGGCTTGGCCTGGCAGCCGCAAACCCTGCTGTGCTACGCCAACCACCTGCATGACAACGACCGCTGGCCGATGGGCGACAGTGGTGATGGCGTGGCCTTGCCGCCGCAGCTGAGCGCTGCCCAGGCGTGGGCACCTTGCAGCCTGGTACTGGACCTGGCAACCCAGCGCGACAAGGCCATGGCCCTGGGCATGATGCACGACCTGCAGCCGCCGGCGCCGTTCAAGCGCCGCCTGCGCCGCTTGTTGCAGCGCTGGCTGGCCGGGCGGCGGCCGTCGCCTTACGGCGAGAATGAATTTTTCCGCAAGGCCGTGCGCCGACATGAACTGTTCTGGCGGCGTGAGCTGTAGCTACGCCCCATGGTTGACCGCGATGGCGCAGAGCGCCCAAGGAACCCAATGAAAGTCCTATTTCTGGTGCAGAAGGAACAGCGGGCGATTCTCGACCGCCTGTACGATGGCGTCGCGGCCAACTGCGAGTGCGACCTGCGCTGGTTGACCAGCGAAGACCAGCGCAACCTGCGCCGCTATTTCAAGCGTGAAGTGCAGGTCGAGCGCTATGACCGCATTGTCTTCTTCCTGCGTTTCAAGCAGGAAATCCGCCAGGCGGCGTTCATCCGTACCGTGCCGAACCTGGTAATCCTCGAGCACGATGCCTACCAGAACTACATCCCGTGCAAGTACACCGGCAAGTTCAGCGCCCATTACCGCAAGCTGCCCTGGGCGCGGGTGATCAGCTCCGGCTACATGGTCAGCGAGCGCCTGCGCCAGGAAGGTTTCGACGCCGTGTTCGTGCCCAAGGGCTACGACGAGCAGTTGCTTGCCGACCAAGGGCGTGAGCGCGACATCGAACTGGCCTTCGTCGGCAGCACCAACAGCGTGGCCTACAGCGGCCGCAAGGCATTGCTGGACGAGCTGGGCCGCGTCGAGAACCTGGTGGTGACCCGTACCAAGTCGGGTGAGGACTACTGCAACACGCTCAACCGGATCCGCTTCTTCGTCAGTGCCGACGTCGGCATGGGCGAATACATGATCAAGAACTTCGAAGCCATGGCCTGTGGCTGTGTGTTGCTGGCGTATGACCAGGGCGAGGAAGAGAACCGCGCGCTGGGCCTGCAGGACATGCACAACGTGGTGTTCTATGACAGCATCCCGACCCTCCAGGAAAAGCTCCGCCACTTGCGTGCGGACCCTGAACTTGCCCGGCAGATTGCAGAAAATGGCCGCCACCTGGCGGTTTCCCGTTTCAGTTTCGGGGCAGTTGGACGTAGCATCGTCGACCACATGCGCCCGGCGCTCAGGCCCCATCCGCCGTTGTCTGCATGGCAGCGGCTGCGCCTGAAGCTGGGCATCTAACATAAGAACTTTCGCGCCTGCGGAGCGGGCGTTGAAAGTCGATAGTCGCAATGCGGAGGGAGTCCGGTGCGCTTTTCAAATGAGAGTGACGTCACGCTCGTCGTGACCAGTTGTGGGCGGTTCGATCTGCTCAAAGATACCCTTGAGAGTTTCGATCGCTACAATACTGCGCCCATTCGCGAAGTGTTTATCACCGAAGACTCCGGTGATGATGCCGTGCATGCCGCTGTGCCTGAGCACTGGAAACCGCACTGCAAGGTGTTCGTCAACCGGCCCAAGCTGGGCCAGCTGCCGTCTATCGACCTGGCCTACAGCCACGTCAAGACGCCCTACATCTTTCACTGCGAGGACGACTGGCACTTCTATCGCCAGGGCTTCGTCGAAGACTCCCGGGCCATTCTGGAGGTCAGCCCCGACCTGTTGCAGGTGTGGCTGCGGAGCCATGCCCATGACCTGGCCATCCACAGCCCGTACATCCATCTGG
Source organism: Pseudomonas sp. B8(2017) (assembly GCF_002113575.1). NCBI lineage: Bacteria > Pseudomonadati > Pseudomonadota > Gammaproteobacteria > Pseudomonadales > Pseudomonadaceae > Pseudomonas > Pseudomonas sp. B8(2017). Next base: position 529,068 of record NZ_NEIO01000001.1, read on the forward strand.
GCGATCGCCGGGTGATCGCCGGGGTGCCTTGCTACCCGCTACTGTCCGACAAGGCCGAGTGGCAGGCGTTTTCGCTCAACCCCGGGCTGCGTCGTTTGAGCGATTACCAGCGTTGCGCGCCATTTGCCGCCTATGCTGGAGAGAAGGCACTTTCCCGGCGCTATTCTGAGTTAAACCTGACAGCGGTCACCTTGGAGGGTGATGCAGTATTGCACACTGGATTTGGTAATCACGTGACCTTGCCCATCGAAGTGGAGCGCAAGGCCAAACGTCGTAAACGTGATCGGATAAAGTTGGCATTGACGCTGGTGGCGGGTGCCGTGATTGGCATGGGAATCACCATTTTTGTTCAGTGAAGTCGCTGTCCCACCTGACATGAGCGGGAGAGGGCCCATGAACATCGTCAATATGATGTGGGCGGGTGGAACGCCGTACATGTCCATCCACAAGGTGCATCGGCAGGTGCTGTCGCACGCGGGTGCCGATGCCCGGATCAGTAACTGGCTGCTGCTGGGTAGCGGGCTCTGCTGTGGGCTTGGCTCGACCCGGGAGTGGCATATGCCGTCACGGGCGCTGAAAGGGCGGCACTTCTGGCGCCTGTTGCGCCCATGGTTGCGCATGCGCTTGCGCAAGGCGCTGAACGAGGCCCAGGCTGAAGTCGTGCTGCTCGACGGTGTCGGTGTGGCGCGGTTGGTGTTGCCGTTGTTGCAGCAGGTTCCGCAGGTGCGTGCCAAGGTGCTGTTCCACGGCAAGACGCGCCTGAGTGCCAGCGACGTTCGCCTGTTGCGCATGTTCCCGGCCGAGCGGCTGAGCATCGCCGCCGTTTCGCAGACACTTGCCACGTCACTCGAACACGACCTGGGCAGGCCGGTGCAAACCTTGCGCATGGCCCTCGACCCGCTGGCTTTCGCCGAACCGTTGTTGAGTCGGGACGCAGCCAGGCAGGCCCTGCAGTTGCCACAGGTAGCAGGAGTGATGCTGGGCGCGGTCGGGCGGCTGGTGGAGAGCAAAGGTTTCGAGATGCTGATCGAGGCGTTCGCCAAGGCCAGTGCGCGCCAGTCGGACCTGCAGTTGGCAATCATCGGCGAAGGCCCTCTGCGTGCGGTGCTGCAGGCTCGTATCGATGCGCTTGGCCTGGCTGGTCGTGTTCACCTGAGTGGTCACCGAGACGACCTGCAGCAGCTGTACCGGGCATTCGACTGGCTATTGGTGCCTTCGCGCTCCGAAGGCCTGGGGCTGGTGGTGCAGGAGGCGGTCATGGCCGACGTGCCGGTGGTGTGCAGCGACCTGCAGGTGTTCCGTGAGCAGTTGCAGGACACCGGTGGCTACCTGCCCGTTACCAATGAAAATGCCTGGGCCGAGGCGATCGAGCGTTGTGCGTCGCTCAGTGCCCCGGCGGTAGCCGCGCGGCAGCGCCAGGCGCTGGCCCCGGAGCAGGCCTGGCAGGCATTCTGCAACGGTTCGCAGAGCCTGCTGCGCAGTTGACGCTCAACGCGCCAGCAGGGCTGCCTCGAAAGCGGCAAGGGGGAAGCGGTCGCCCAGGTTCTCCCGCTCGATGTAGCGCACCATATGCTGCACATTGCGCCGAATCATGCGCGCCGACAGCGGCGGGCGCAGGAAGCGCATGTCGGCCACGTCGATCAGGCCCAGTTGCTGGTCGGGGGTGACTACCACATTACCCAGGTGCAACGAGCGGAAGTACACGCCGCTGCGATGCAGCTGGCGGATCAGTTCGATCAGGCGCGGCAGGTAGGTGTCCCAGCTGAAACCCTCATCGCGCGACATCTGCAGCAAGGTGCGCCCTGGCAGCGGGCGGTACAGCACGGCGGTACGCCCTGGCAGGTCGAGCTTGTGCTGGCTGATCACCTCCAGGGTGGGGATGCCCAGTTGTGCAAGGCGTGCGGCGTTGTCGACGAAGCGCTGCGAGTACGGGCGCAGCAGTGCAGATGAAATCAGCCGCTTCCTACGAAAAACCTTGAGGAAATTACCATCCGCGAGCAGGTAGACTTTGGCGCCATGGCTATCTGCCTCAAGCACCTGTGCGCCTTGTGTCAGCTGATCGAAGTCGACCTGGGGGAGCCGGGAGCATTGCATGAATAGAGCCTTGTCGTCGGGCGAACAGAATGACCGGCAATAATGCCGAAAATAATGTTGTAGCACCATTGGATGGTGTCTTTGATTCATCGGGGGAAAGGATGTTGTATCAAAAAAACTGGGCGCAAGCCTGGTTGGGGTTTGGTCTGGTCTGGTTCCTGGCAGCGATTGCCCTGGCACCGAGCAACAAGGTCTATCAGCAAGGCCTGGTGCTGTTCCTGTGGTTGCCGACGCTGGTAATGGCGTGGTCCGCAAGGCAAGTAATAGTGCAGGCCTGGCGGCGTCAGCCGGCCTTGTGGGGGAGTGTGTTGTTGCTGCTGGCGTGGAGCGGGCTCAGCCTGGTCTGGTCGGCCGCAGAAAACCCGGAGCGCGAGGCCAAGCGCCTGCTCTACATCCTGGTATTCCTGCTGGCGTTCCCGCTGCTGGGCCAGCTTGGCCAGGCCCGCATTCGTCAGCTGCTGCTGGCCGGTAGCGCCTTGCTGGCCGTTGCCGCGCTGGTCTCGGTCATCCATTTCTACGGCGTGCTGGGCATGCCTTTGCTGGCCCGCCTGGAGGGCATCGGCGAGATATCGCACCCGATCCTGGGCGCCTACGTCATCGGTGCGGCCGTGCTCTTCCTGCTTTACGAGCCGCCGCGGCAACGTGGCCTGCAGTTATTGTGGCTGGCAGCGCTGGCGTGCCTGGGGTTGTTTGCCATGCTCAGCCAGAGCCGTGGGGCAATCCTGGCCCTGGTGCTCACCGTGATCCTGGCCCCGCTGTGGTTCCGTGACCGCCACAGCCGGGTGTTTGCCGTGCTGGCGGCCATCGCCACCGGCCTGGCCTTCTATCTCGTGTACGACCTGATCGCCCAGCGCGGTTCGTCCTACCGGCCGGAAATCTTCCATGCCGTGGTCGACATGATCGCCGCGCATCCCTGGACCGGCCTTGGCCTGGGCGCTGCCTACGACGTGAGTGCAGTGGGCAAGCACTTCGACCATACCCACAACATGTTCACGCACATCGCAGTGGAGATGGGCCTGCCCGGCATGCTGCTGTGGGTCATGGTGTGGCTGTGCACCCTGGGCGAAATCGTCCGCGCACGCGGCACGCTGTTCGGCAAGATCCTGCTTGGTTTCTGGGTGTACTCCACCCTGGCCATGCAGTTCGATGCCGCCAGCCTTACCGGTACGCCACGTGCCGAATGGTTCATCAGCTGGCTGCCCGTGGGCCTGGCCATGTTGCTGCCATGGGGGCGTGCCGAAAATGATGCCTGTGGTAAAATTTCCGGTTCAACCTGAACAGCGAGCTTGATAATGGCCGAAACACCGCGACCGGCGGAACACACCTCCAGCCTGAAGATCTACTTCCGGCTGCTGAGCTATGTGAAACCCTATGTCGGCATTTTCCTGCTGAGCATCATCGGTTTCGTGATCTTTGCCTCGACCCAGCCGATGCTGGCCGGGATCCTGAAATATTTCGTCGATGGGCTGAGCAACCCCGAAGCGGTGTTGTTCCCCAACGTCCCCTACCTGCGCGACCTGCAACTGCTGCAGGCTGTGCCGCTGCTGATCATCCTGATCGCCGCGTGGCAGGGCCTGGGCTCGTTCCTCGGCAACTACTTCCTGGCCAAGGTTTCCCTGTGCCTGGTGCACGACCTGCGTGTGGAACTGTTCAACAAGCTGCTGGTGCTGCCTAACCGCTACTTCGACAACCACAACTCCGGGCACCTGATCTCGCGCATCACCTTCAACGTGACCATGGTCACCGGTGCCGCCACCGATGCGATCAAGGTAGTAATCCGCGAAGGCCTGACCGTGGTGTTCCTGTTCGGCTACCTGCTGTGGATGAACTGGCACCTGACACTGGTGATGGTTGCCATCCTGCCGGTAATCGCGGTGATGGTGAGCGTCGCCAGCAAGAAATTCCGCAAGCAGAGCAAGAAAATCCAGGTGGCCATGGGCGACGTCACCCACGTTGCCTCGGAAACCATCCAGGGCTACCGCGTGGTGCGCAGCTTCGGCGGCGAGGCCTACGAGGAGCAGCGTTTCGGCAAGGCCAGCCAGAGCAACACCGACAAGCAGTTGCAAATGACCAAGACCGGCTCGCTGTACACGCCGATGCTGCAACTGGTGATCTACACCGCCATGGCCGCGCTGATGTTCCTGGTGTTGTTCCTGCGCGGTGATTCCACTGCCGGTGACCTGGTAGCTTACATCACCGCTGCCGGTCTGTTGCCCAAGCCGATTCGTCAGCTTTCGGAAGTCAGCTCGACCATCCAGAAGGGCCTGGCCGGTGCCGAAAGCATCTTCGAGCAGCTGGACGAAGCGCCTGAAGTGGACAGCGGCACCGTCGAGAAGGAGCGGGTGGAAGGGCGCCTGGAAGTGCGCAACCTGAGCTTCACCTACCCGGGTACCGAGCGTGAGGTGCTGAGCGATATCAGCTTCGTGGCCGAGCCGGGCCAGATGATTGCCCTGGTCGGCCGCTCCGGCAGCGGCAAGTCGACCCTGGCGGCGCTGATCCCGCGCTTCTATCACCACGACCAGGGGCAGATCCTGCTCGATGGCGTGGAGATCGAGAACTATCGCCTGCGCAACCTGCGTCGTCACGTTTCGCAGGTGACCCAGCATGTCACCCTGTTCAACGATACCGTGGCCAACAACATCGCCTATGGCGACCTGGCCGGCGCCCCGCGCGCCGACATCGAAGCCGCTGCGGCCGATGCCTACGCCAAGGAGTTCGTCGACCGGCTGCCAAAAGGCTTCGATACCGAAGTGGGTGAAAACGGCGTGCTGCTCTCCGGCGGCCAGCGCCAGCGCCTGGCCATCGCCCGGGCACTGCTGAAGAACGCGCCGCTGCTGATCCTAGACGAAGCCACCTCGGCGCTGGATACCGAGTCCGAGCGGCATATCCAGGCTGCCCTGGACCATGTAATGCAGGGCCGTACCACGCTGGTGATCGCCCACCGCCTGTCGACCATCGAGAAGGCCGACCAGATCCTGGTCATGGACCAGGGCCGGCTGGTCGAGCGCGGCACCCATGCCGAGCTGCTCGCGGCCAATGGCCATTATGCCCGCCTGCATGCCATGGGCCTGGATGAGCCGGCCAAGGCCGATATCACCTGAACCCTCGTTGATCGGGGCCATCGCGGCCCCGATTGTCACGGGAATTTTCCTGGGGTGATCTGGCCATAAAGCCGTCGTCTACCCTGTGCTAATATCCTGCCCCTGTTCATTATTTCCATATGGGTTGCCCATGAAGTTGTCCATGCCGCGTTTCGATCAAGCCCCGGTACTGGTGGTCGGCGATGTCATGCTCGACCGCTACTGGCATGGCGGTACTTCGCGTATCTCGCCTGAAGCGCCAGTCCCGGTGGTCAAGGTCGATCAGATCGAGGATCGCCCCGGCGGCGCGGCCAACGTTGCCTTGAACATCGCCGCCCTGGGCGCGCCGGCTTCGCTGATTGGCGTCACCGGCCAGGACGAGGCCGCCGACAGCCTGGCCAACAGCCTGCAGGCTGCAGGCGTGCGCTCGGTGTTCCAGCGCATCGCGCACCAGCCGACCATCGTCAAGCTGCGGGTCATGAGCCGTCACCAGCAGTTGCTGCGCATCGATTTCGAAGAACCGTTCGCCACCGACCCGCTGTCGCTGGGCGCAGAGGTCGACAGCCTGCTCGAGGGCGTCAAGGTGCTGGTCCTGTCCGACTACGGCAAGGGCGCACTGAAAAACCACCAGAGCCTGATCCAGGCGGCGCGGGCCAAGGGCATTCCGGTGCTGGCCGACCCCAAGGGCAAGGACTTTTCCATCTACCGGGGCGCCAGCCTGATCACCCCCAACCTCAGCGAGTTCGAGACCATCGTCGGCCGTTGCGCCGATGAGGCCGAGCTGGTCGCCAAGGGCCTGCAGCTGCTGCAGGACCTGGACCTTGGCGCCTTGCTGGTGACCCGTGGCGAGCACGGCATGACCCTGCTGCGCGTCGGCCAGCCGGCGCTGCACCTGCCGGCGCGGGCGCGTGAAGTGTTCGATGTGACCGGTGCCGGTGATACCGTCATCTCCACCCTCGCCGCGGCCATCGCTGCCGGCGAGGACCTGCCCCACGCCGTGGCCCTGGCCAACCTGGCGGCGGGCATCGTGGTCGGCAAGCTGGGTACGGCTGCGATCAGCGCCCCCGAGCTGCGCCGGGCGATCCAGCGTGAGGAAGGCTCCGAGCGCGGCGTGCTGGGCCTGGAGCAACTGCTGCTGGCCATCGACGACGCGCGGGCGCACAAAGAGAAGATCGTCTTCACCAACGGCTGCTTCGACATCCTGCATGCCGGGCATGTCACCTACCTGGAGCAGGCGCGGGCCCAGGGCGATCGCCTTATCGTCGCGGTCAACGACGATGCCTCGGTCAGCCGCCTGAAAGGGCCGGGCCGGCCGATCAACAGCGTCGACCGGCGCATGGCCGTACTGGCCGGGCTGGGGGCAGTGGACTGGGTCATCAGCTTCCCCGAGGGCACGCCGGAGAACCTGCTGAGCCAGGTCAAGCCGGACGTGCTGGTCAAGGGTGGCGACTATGGCATCGACCAGGTGGTGGGTGCCGATATCGTCAAGGCCTATGGCGGTACCGTGAAGGTGCTGGGGCTGGTCGAGAACAGCTCGACCACGGCGATCGTCGAGAAGATTCGCAAGAACTGAGAAAGCTGGGGCCGCTTTGCGGCCCAATCGCCGGCAAGCCAGCTCCCACCCCGACCGCGCTGCTCTCAAGGCCTGTGCAGTACCTGTGGGAGCTGGCTTGCCGGCGATTGGGCTGCAAAGCAGCCCCAGGATGTCACTTGTGCAATGAGGTCCGCGCCCGCTCCAGCAGTTCCCGCGCCTTGTCGCCAAACCGCTGCAGGTGCGATGCCCGCACCGGCTTGTTCTCCACCAACCCCTGCTGCTTCACCCAATCCTTCCAGCGCACCCGCTCGTCCGTGACCACCCAGCCCTCCTGCCTTGCAAAACTTTCGGCCAGGTACAGCCCGCGCGTGCTCGCCGGCACCAGTTCATCCTTCTTTACCGTATACAGTTCAGCCAGTGGCTGGCCGTCCTTCAATGGCATCAGGTACAGGTCTGGCCGTTTGCGGTTTAGCCGCGCCACCAGTTGGTCGCCCTCCAGCCGCTCATCAACGTGGAACAGGCTGAGCTTCTTGGCGTCCCGGGGTACCTGCAGGCGCATGTCGTAGATCAGTTGCAGCGAGGCGGTGGGCAGGTGCACATACGCCCGTGGCCGTTCCAGCAGCATCAGCTTGCCGCAGTGCACCGGGCGCGCGGCACCGGACTCCGGGGCCAGCACGAAGTGCGGGGTTTCGCGGTAGTGCAGGGCGGCAGCGTAGGGCACCGGCAACCAGGTGTCGTTGAAGCGCCCGCCCAGCCAGCCTTCCGGGGTTTCCAGCAGGCATTCCTCGGCCACTTCCTGCACGGCCGTGTGCAATGGCAGGTTCAGCTCCTGCGCCGGCACATAGCCGGAAATCAGTTTCAGCACCACGTCGCCACGGTCTTGCCGGCGCTGACGTACCAGCACCCAATAATCGCGGTTCTGCCAATGCAGGGTCAGCCGCACCGACACGCCCAGGTTGGCCAGTTCGATCACGAAGCGCTGCACGTCGGGCAACTGGATGGCCTTGCGCCGTTGTTGGATCTGGGCAAAGTTCAGCGGCATGCCGATGCTCTGGTAGATCAGCCCTTCGGGCGTGGCCTCGACATGCAGCGGCAGTGTCTTGAAGTTGCTCGGGTTCTTGCGGATCAGCGTTCGCGCCACGAGGCTCCTCCTTGCGTCGGGTCAGTCCAGGCCCGTGGGCCTGGGGCAACTCAATGCTGGCCCAGGATACGGGCGACGGTGGCCACGTTGTGGGCCAGGTGCAACGGATTGATGGTGCCGACGATAGCACTGCTGACGCCGGGGTGTGCGAACAGCAGCTCGAAGCTGGCCCGCACCGGGTCAACGCCCGGGGCCAGGCAGATATGCCCGCTGGCCAGGGCCTTCTTCACCAGGATGGCCTTGCCGTGTTCGGCAGCGTAGTCCAGCACCGGGCGTTCTGCCTGTTCGTTGAGGTTGTAGGTGACCATGGCGCAGTCGCCTTGCTCCAGCGCCTTCAGGCCGCCGGCGACGGTCTTGCCGGATAGGCCGAAGCCGAGGATCTTGCCCTCCTGCTTGAGCTCGGCAAGGGTCTGGTAGACCTCCTGCTGTTCCAGGATCGCCAGGTCGTTGCCGTCGGAATGCACCAGCACCAGCTCGATGCGGTCGGTTTCCAGGCGTCGCAGGCTGCGCTCCACCGAGCGGCGGGTGTGGGCGGCGCTGAAATCGAAGTGTGATTGGCCATTGTCGAATTCTTCGCCAACCTTGCTGACGATCACCCATTCATCGCGCTGGCCGCGCAGCAGCGGGCCCAGGCGCTCTTCGCTGCGGCCGTAGGCCGGGGCGGTGTCGATCAGGTTGATGCCCAGCTCGCGGGCCTGGGCCAGCAGCAGGCGGGCTTCGTCATCGCCGGGGATGGTGAAGCCGGTGGGGTACTTCACGCCTTGGTCGCGGCCCAGCTTGACCGTGCCCAGGCCCAGCGGCGAAACCTTGAAACCGGTGCTGCCCAAGGGGCGATGGAAGTCGTGCAGGGTCGGCAGGCTCATGGCAGCAGTTGCTCCCAGGCCGGTACGCCCAACGGTGGGCGTGGCAGGTCGGCCAGGTCGGCCTGCGCCTGTGGGCGGATACCGTCGCGCTCCAGGTGGCTGATGACTCGGTCGCTGAAGTCCGGTGCCAGGGCCAGCTTGGTCGGCCAGCCGACCAGCAGGCGTTGCTGGTCGGCGAGGAAGGCGTTGTCCGGGCGTACCAGGCCCGATTGCGCCGGTTCCGCACGGTTGACCCGCAGGGTGGCCCAGCGCACCTGGCTCTGGTCGACCCATGGCAGCAGGCTGGCGATCTCTTTCTGTGCCGCGGCGATTTGCGCAGCCGGCTCGCGGGCAACGCCTTCGGCTTCGGCCAGGTCGCCGCCCAGGTACCAGACCCACTGGCCATCGGCGGCGGGGTGGGTGGTAACCGTCACCCGTGGCTTTGGCCCGCCACCCAGGCAATGGGCGTAAAGCGGTTTCAGGTTGGCACCCTTGGCCATCACCATATGTAGCGGGCGTGTCTGCATGGCTGGCTGGTTCAGGCCCAGGGCATGCAGCAGCTCTTCGGTGCCGGCGCCGGCGCTGAGCACGATGCGCTGTGCGCGGATGTCGCGCCCGTCGACGCGCAGGCCGACCAGGTCGTCGCCCTCGCGCAGTGGCTCGATGCGCTCACCGGCCAGCAGGCTGTCGCCTGCCAGTTCGGCCAGGTTGGCCAGCAGGCTGGGTACGTCGATGACCAGTTCGGCCAGGCGATAGACCTTGCCCTTGAAGGCGCGGTCCTGCAGCGCCGGCGGCAGTTGCTCGCCCTTCACCTGATCGACCCGGCCGCGCACGGCCTTGCTGGCGAAGAAGCTGGTGAGGTTGCCGGCCAGGGTGCCTGGTGACCACAGGTAGTGGGCGTCGGACAGCAGGCGGGTGCGGGTCAGGTCCAGCTCACCGCTGCCGCTCAGCGCTTCGCGCCAGCGTCGCGGCATGTCGGCGATGGCTTCCGAGGCGCCGGTCAGGGCACCGTGCAGGGCGTACTTGGTGCCGCCATGGATGATGCCCTGGGACTTGATGGTCTGCTCGCCGCCAAGGCTGGCGCGTTCCACCAGTACTGTCGAGTAGCCCAGCCGGCGCAGGCGGGCATTGAGCCAGAGGCCTGCGACCCCGGCGCCGACGATCAGCACGTCAGTGGAAATGGCGGATGGCATGGCGGTACCTCGAAGACTGGGACAGCTGGCAAGTATACAGGGTATACCTGTGATGGCCCTATCGCCGGCAAGCCAGCTCCCACAGGGATGGCGTTGACCCTGCGGCCTGTATCAACTCTGTGGGAGCTGGCTTGCCGGCGATAGGGCCCGTACAGGCTGCCTCAATGCCCAGCCGTCCTTGAAAACAGCTGAATCACCACCACCCCACCCACGATCATGGCCATCCCCAGCATCGCTGGCACATCCAGCTTCTGCCCATAGATCACCAGCGCCGCCACACTGATCAGTACAATCCCCAGCCCCGACCAGATGGCATAGGCGATCCCCACCGGAATGCTGCGCACCACCAGGGTCAGCATCCAGAACGCAATGCCATAGCCAACCACCATCAGCAGCAACGGCAAGGGTGTGCTCAAGCCTTTCACCGCTTTCATGGAAGCGGTGGCGATGACTTCGGCGCAGATGGCGATGGCGAGGTAGGTGTAGGCATTCATGGCGGGATCCTCCGGTAACTGGTCGGGCATTCTAGACGTAACCTGGATGGGGTAAAGTCATTACCTATCAATATTGGAGATAGGTCGATGGCCGAGCAGTGGAACCTTGAACAGTTGCGTACCTTCCTGCGCGTTGCAGAACTACGCTCGTTCTCTGCCGTGGCCCGCGAGCAGCGCAAGGCCCAGTCGGCGATCAGCAGCGCGATCGCCCTGCTCGAAACCGACCTGGGGGTCACCTTGTTCGAGCGCAGCAGTGGCCGACAACCCAAGCTGACCGAGAACGGCAGCGCCCTGCTGGAAGATGCCCGCGAACTGTTGCGCCAGTGCGAGCGCCTGGATGGTCGTGCGTTGGCGCTGATGCGCGGGCAGGAGGCCTTGTTGCGGGTCGCCCAGGACGAAGCCATGCCCTACCAGCCGGTCATCGACAGCCTCGACGAGCTGGCCAGCCGCTACCCATTCCTGGAGGTGCAGCTGGCCAGCGGTGCCCAGGGCGATGTGGCGCGCAAGCTGGTGGAGCGGCGCGCCGATCTTGGCCTTTTCTTCCACCACGAGAGCATCCCGGCCTCGCTGGAGCGGCGCGCCCTGGGCAGTGTGGAAATGGTCACGGTGTGCGCGGTCGGTCACCCGCTTGCCGGCGAAGGCCGGGTTACCCGGCAGCAATTGGCGCGTCACCGACAATTGCTGATTGCCCCGCAGCAAAGCGGCTACCCCGGCGGCGAAGCGATCAGCCCGCAGGTATGGCGCGCCGACAGCTTCTACGCCATGGCCGAACTGCTGATGCGCGGCCTGGGCTGGGCCTGGCTGCCGCGGCACGTGGTGCAGTATCCGACCTACCAGGCGCACATGGTCGAACTGGACAGCGAGTGGCGGCCACCGGCCTTGGTGGTGGAACTGGCCTGGCGCCGCGACGAGCCACTGGGGCCTGCCGCGCAGTGGCTGGCCGAGCGCTTTGCGGTGCACCTGCGCGCGATCGGGTAAACTCCGCGGCCATGAACAGAACTCTCTATACCTTGTTGTTTCACCTGGGCCTGCCGCTGGTTGCGCTGCGCCTGTACCTGCGCGCGCGCAAGGCGCCGGCCTATGGCCAACGCATCGGCGAGCGCTTTGCTTTCAGGCTGCCGGCCATGCGCCGGGGCGGCATCTGGGTACACGCGGTATCGGTGGGCGAGAGCATTGCGGCGGCACCGATGGTGCGCGCCTTGCTCAAGGCCTACCCGGAATTGCCAATCACGCTTACCTGCATGACCCCCACCGGTTCAGAGCGTATTCGCGCCATGTTCGCCGACGAACCTCGCGTGCAGCATTGCTACCTGCCCTACGACCTGCCTTGGGCGGCAGGGCGCTTTCTCGACCATGTGCAGCCGAAGCTGGGCATCATCATGGAAACCGAGCTGTGGCCCAACCACATCCACCAGTGTGCGAAGCGCGGCATTCCAGTAGCGCTGGCCAACGCACGCTTGTCTGAGCGCTCGGCCCGTGGCTATGGGCGCTTTGCCGGGCTGACCCGGCCGATGCTGGCCGAGATGAGCCTGATTGCCGTGCAGACCGAAACCGAGGCCCAGCGTTTTCGTGACCTGGGCGCGCGTCCGGAGTGCGTGCAGGTCACCGGTTCGATCAAGTTCGACCTGAAGATCGATGAGCAACTGTTGCCGCGTGCCAAGGCATTGCGTGAACAGTGGGGGGCCGAACAGCGCCCGGTGTGGATCGCCGCCAGCACCCACGAAGGTGAAGATGCGTTGATCCTGCAGGCACATCGGCAATTGTTGCAGGTGCATGGTGATGCCCTGCTGATCCTGGTGCCGCGCCACCCCGAGCGATTCGCAGCGGTGCATACGCTGTGCAGCGAACAGTTCACCACCGTGCGGCGCTCTGCCGGCACGCCGGTCGATGCGCAGACTCGCGTATTGCTCGGCGATACCATGGGCGAACTGCTGTTCCTCTATGCCCTGGGCGACATTGCCTTCGTCGGTGGCAGCCTGGTGGCGACCGGCGGGCACAACCCGCTGGAGCCCGCGGCGCTGGCCTTGCCGGTGCTGATGGGGCCGCATGTGTTCAACTTCCTCGAAATCAGCGCGATGCTGCGCGAGGCGGGGGCGTTGCAGCAGGTGGACGATGCCGACGGGCTGGCCGAAGCAGTGCGGCGGCTGGTCGAGTTGCCGCAGGACGCGCAGCGCATGGGCGAGGCGGGCAGGGCGGTAATGCGGGCCAATCAGGGCGCGTTGCAGCGCTTGCTCGATGGCCTGGGTGCACTTATCCGCTGAGTTCTGTGTTGGGTTTTCTGGCCTCATCGCCGGCAAGCCAGCTCCCACAGGTACTGCACAAGGCTTAAGGCCAGTGCAGAACCTGTGGGAGCTGGCTTGCCGGCGATGAGGCCATCAAAAGCAACCCACCCTGCGGAAAATCCACCTCTATCTCAGGGGCGACGCTCGAAGTTCTTCGCCGCTGCAGCCGCCAGGTCCGGCGGCAGGAAGTCCTTGTCCGGGTTGTAGTCTGGCTTCAGGTACCGCTTGAGGTCCTGCAGGTCCTGCGGGCTCAAGGTGCCGGCCGCCTGTTTCAGGCTCAGGTTGTCGAGGATGTAGTCATAGCGGCTGTTGTTGTAATCGCGTACCGAGGTGTACAGCTGACGTTGGGCGTCAAGCACGTCGACGATATTGCGGGTACCCACCTGGTAGCCGATCTCGGTGGCTTCCAGCGCGCTCTGGTTGGAGATGATCGACTGCTTGCGCGCCTGCACCTGTTCCACGTCGGTGTTTACCGCGCGGTGCAGGTTGCGGGTGTTTTCCACCACCTGGCGGCGCAGGCTTTCACGCTGCTGCTCGCTCTGGCTCAGGCGCTGGTAGGCCTCGCGCACCTGCGAACTGGTCAGGCCGCCGCTGTAGATCGGGATGTTCAACTGCAGGCCGATGCTGGTCTGCTCGACGTCGCCGCTATAGCGCGAAACAGGGGCCGGTGCGGGGTTGGTGAAACCGAAGTTGTCGTTGTCACCCTTCTGGTACTTGGCAACTGCGTCCAGGGTCGGCGCGTGGCCGGCCTTGCGCTGGCGCAGGGTTTCCTCGGCAGCGACGACCGCGTGGTTGGTGGCCAGCAGGTTGAGGTTCTGGCGCCCGGCGGTTTCGACCCAGGCCTTGGCGTCGTTGGGCGTAGGGACCTGCACCGGCAAGGTATGGACCACGCCTTGAATCGATGTGTATTCCCGGTTGGTCAGGGTCACCAGGGCCTCGAAGGCATCCTGTACCTGGCGCTCGGCAATGATCCGGTTGGCCCGCGCCGTGTCGTAGCTGGCCTGGGATTGCAGCACGTCGGTCTTGTCGGAGAGGCCGACGTCGAATCGTTCGTTGGACTGGTCCAGCTGGCGCTTGAAGGCAGCTTCCTCGGCCTTGGTCGCGGCCAGGTTGTCCTGGGCACGGAGCACGGCGAAGTAATTCTGCGCGGTTTGCAGGATCAGGGTTTGTTCGGTCGCCGACAGCTCCAGCGCCGCCTGTTCGTTGACCGCCTCGGCCGCCTGCAACTGGAACCAGCGGTCAGCGCGGAAGATAGGTTGCGCCAGGGTCGCGCTCCAGGTATTGCCGCTGCGGTTGCTGGTGGCCGATGGTTCGTCCAGCTTGGTGCGGGTGTTCAGCATTTCGGCACCGGCCGAAAGGTTGGGCAGCAACCCGGCGCGAGCCTGCGGTACCACTTCACGGCGGGCGCCGTAATCGGCGCGGGCCGCAGCCAGGTCAGCGTTGTTGTCGACCGCTTCCTGATAGACGCTGACCAGGTCGGTTTTCACTGTAGTGGGCACGTCCGCTGCCCAGACCACTCCGTTGGACGCACAAGACACGGCTATTGCCAGTGAGAGTTTGCGCAGCATAGGGGCAATCCTTGTACGAAATTTAATTACTGAACTGTTGAGTATCGAGCGATGGGCCAGTGTAGTGCCATGCGCACCCGGCAACAATCGCTCGGGGTGCCTTTCATCATCCGCGCATTTACCTGCTTGGCTTTGCCGACCACTCCAGTCTAGACTGCGCATGTTCTTGTCGGGGTGCCTTGAAGCAAAGGCTGAGATCGCAAAGTTGCGGATCCCGTTGAACCTGATCAGGTTAGCGCCTGCGTAGGGAACAAGATTGCTCGCCTTCCCGGGGAGCCTCTTGTGCCAGGTCCGGGAATGTCGCAGCTGCATGCAGCTTCAGGCACCCCCCATATCCGGCACTGCACCCATCAAGGGTGCGTCCGCGCCTTTCAGGTTCACCCCGACATTCCACTGCTAGGAAGCCGTCTGGAGAGCCTGTGATGACCAAACAAGAAAAAGCGATCAACCTCAGCGAATCGGCACAAGTCGATCAGCAGTCCGTGCAACCGTTCCCGCGTTCGCGCAAGGTGTATGTCGAAGGCTCGCGCCCGGACATCCGCGTGCCCATGCGTGAAATCAGCCTGGACGACACCCCGACCGATTTCGGTGGCGAGTCCAATGCCCCGGTGCTGGTCTACGATACTTCCGGCCCGTACACCGACCCCAACGTTGTCATCGACGTGCGCAAGGGCCTGGCCGACGTGCGTTCGGCGTGGATCGAGGCACGCGGTGACACCGAGCGCCTGGCCGGCCTGAGCTCCGACTTCGGCCAGCAGCGCCTGAACGATGCCGAACTGGCCAAGCTGCGTTTCGCCCACGTGCGCAACCCGCGCCGTGCCAAGGCGGGCGCCAACGTCTCGCAGATGCACTATGCCCGTCAGGGCATCATCACCGCCGAGATGGAATACGTGGCCATCCGCGAAAACATGAAGCTGCAAGAGGCACGCGCCGCCGGCCTGCTCGACGAGCAGCACGCCGGCCACAGCTTCGGGGCCAACATCCCGAAAGAAATCACCCCCGAGTTCGTTCGCCAGGAAATCGCCCGTGGCCGCGCGATCATCCCTGCCAACATCAACCACCCGGAAGTGGAGCCGATGATCATCGGCCGCAACTTCCTGGTGAAGATCAACGGCAACATCGGCAACAGCGCCCTGGGTTCCTCGATCGAGGAAGAAGTGGCCAAGCTGACCTGGGGCATCCGCTGGGGTTCGGACACGGTCATGGACCTGTCCACCGGCAAGCACATTCACGAAACCCGTGAGTGGATCATCCGCAACTCGCCGGTGCCGATTGGTACCGTGCCGATCTACCAGGCCCTGGAAAAGGTCAACGGCGTGGCCGAAGACCTGACCTGGGAGCTGTTCCGCGACACCCTGATCGAGCAGGCCGAGCAGGGCGTGGACTACTTCACCATCCACGCCGGTGTACTGCTGCGCTATGTGCCGCTGACCGCCAAGCGCGTCACCGGTATCGTTAGCCGTGGTGGCTCGATCATGGCCAAGTGGTGCCTGGCGCACCACAAGGAAAACTTCCTGTACACCCACTTCGACGAAATCTGCGAAATCATGAAGGCCTACGACGTCAGCTTCTCGCTGGGCGACGGCCTGCGCCCCGGCTCGATTGCTGACGCCAACGATGCCGCGCAGTTCGGTGAGCTGGAAACCCTTGGCGAGCTGACCAAGATCGCCTGGAAGCACGACGTGCAGTGCATGATCGAAGGCCCCGGCCACGTGCCGATGCAGCTGATCAAGGAGAACATGGACAAGCAGCTGGAATGCTGCGACGAGGCGCCGTTCTACACCCTCGGCCCGCTGACCACCGATATCGCTCCTGGCTACGACCACATCACCTCGGGCATTGGTGCGGCGATGATCGGCTGGTTCGGTTGCGCCATGCTCTGCTACGTCACGCCCAAGGAGCACCTGGGCCTGCCGAACAAGGATGACGTGAAGACCGGCATCATCACCTACAAGATCGCCGCTCATGCCGCCGACCTTGCCAAGGGCCACCCGGGTGCGCAGATTCGTGACAACGCCTTGTCCAAGGCACGCTTCGAGTTCCGTTGGGAAGACCAGTTCAACCTCGGCCTGGACCCGGACACTGCCCGTGCCTACCACGACGAGACCCTGCCGAAGGAATCGGCCAAGGTCGCGCACTTCTGCTCGATGTGCGGGCCGAAGTTCTGCTCGATGAAGATCACCCAGGAAGTGCGCGAATACGCCGCCAAGATCGAAACCGTGGATGTGACGGTCGAGCAAGGCATGCGTGAGCAGGCCGAGCGGTTCCGCCAGGAAGGCAGCCAGCTGTATCACAAAGTCTAAGACCGCTGGGGCCGCTTTGCGGCCCTTTCGCGACGCAAGGCCGCTCCCACAGGGACCGCGCAAGGCTTGAGGCCAGCGCGGTTTTTGTGGGAGCGGCCTTGTGTCGCGATACGAGGACGAAGTCCTCGCCAGGAACACCAACAACATTGCCGGCGAGCGCCAACCATGACATCACCCAGCCAATTCTCCCCCGACCACCCGGTCCCCACCGCCCAGCGCATCTTCGGCGCCCGCGACCTGTTCTCGCTATGGTTCTCCCTCGGCATCGGCCTGATGGTGCTGCAGGTCGGCGCCATGCTGGCCCCTGGCCTGGGCCTTGCCGGCGCGGTGCTGGCTATCGCCCTGGGCACCGGTGTGGGTGTGCTGCTGCTGGGGGCTGCCGGTGTCATCGGCAGCGATACCGGCCTGTCGGCCATGGGCACACTGAAACTGAGCCTGGGCGGCCACGGCGCGCGCTTGCCGGCGCTGCTCAACCTGCTGCAACTGGTGGGCTGGGGCGCGTTCGAGATCATCGTCATGCGCGATGCCGCCAGCCTGCTGGGCGCGCGGGCGTTCGGCGAAGCCAGCGCCTGGAACAGTCCTGTGCTCTGGACCCTGTGCTTCGGCGCGCTGGCCACCCTGCTCGCGGTCGGTGGGCCGCTGGCGTTCGTACGCAAGGTGCTGCGCACCTGGGGCATCTGGCTGCTGCTGGGCGCTTGCCTGTGGCTGACCTGGAACCTGTTCGCCAAGGCCGACCTGGCGGCACTGTGGGACCGTGCCGGTGACGGTTCGATGTCGCTGGCCGTGGGCTTCGACATCGCCATCGCCATGCCGCTGTCCTGGTTGCCGCTGATCGCCGACTACTCGCGTTTTGCCCGTAACGGCAAACATGTATTCGGCGGTACGGTGCTGGGCTACTTCATCGGCAACACCTGGCTGATGAGCCTGGGCGTGGGCTACACCTTGGCCTTCGCCGGCAGTGGCGAAGCCAACGCTCTGCTGCTGGCCCTCGCGGGCGCCGGCATGGGCATTCCACTGCTGCTGATTCTGCTGGACGAGTCGGAAAAGGCTTTTGCCGACATTCACTCGGCGGCCGTTTCCACCGGCGTGCTGGTGCGCCTGAAGGTCGAGCACCTGGCGCTGGCCATTGGCGTGCTGTGCACGCTGATTGCCTTGCTGGCGCCACTGGCACAGTACGAGAACTTCCTGCTGCTGATCGGTTCGGTGTTTGCACCGCTGTTCGGTGTGGTATTGATGGACCATTACGTGATCCGTCGCCGCCGCTTGCCGGCACAGGTGCATGGCTTGCACTGGCAGGCACTGCTGGCCTGGGCGGTGGGCGTTGCCGCGTACCATCTGATCGCCGCGCAAGCGCCCGACCTGGGTGCGACCCTGCCGGCATTGCTGCTGGCAGGGCTACTGCACGGGCTGTTGAGCTTCAGCCGCGGCCGGGAAACAGTTCAGGCTTGAGCACGCCATTCAGGCGTGGGTACGGGATCTTCAATTCCACGTGGCCCATCGAGTAGGGCGCGATGGAATAGACCTCGTACTTGACCACCACCGCGCCGTACGTCAGGGCGACGTGCGGCGACTGCTTGAACGGCCAGGTCTTGATGAACTCGGCGTCCTTGTCCATGCCTACGCTGATCAGCCAGGCACGGTGCGACTCCTCGACGGTTTTCCAGAAGGTGTCTTCCTGGCCAGGCACCAGCATGTCCTGCAGGGTCAGCACCTTGTCCAGCTTGCGCGAATAGTTGATGAAACCACGCCCGGGCATGCCATGGGCGCCGCCGCTGTCCAGGTAGCTGGACAGTTCGATGATCACCAGTCCGTCATGCTGCTCGCGTACCTTGGCCTGCAGGTAGCTGCTGTTGCGCTTGTCGGCACTGGCCAGGTACTGCTGCTCGTAGGCTTGCAGGCTGGTCGGTGCGTTGCCGCGCTGGTTGTCTTCGGTCAGTTGCAGCAGGCGTTTCTCGACGATGCCATCGAGCTTGGGCAAGGCCGGGAAGTGGATCATGTCGATGTTCACCAGCGGGCAGTCGTTTTCGCTGCAGCCGGGTTTGACATGCTCCCAGGCATCACGCTTGACCTCGAGCGGCGCCCGGTAGTTGGGCGTGAACAGGCTTTGGCAGGCACCCAGGGCCAGGGCCAGCACAGCCACGGAAGTCAGTTTGACAAGTGTCATGAGGATCCTTGCAGAACAGGGAAAAGTCGGCCTTTGACCGTCTGCGCGGCCTTCAGTTCGCCACTAAGCTAACAGAGAGAAGGCGCGCTGTCCCGAGTGCGCGAACGGTTGCCGGAAAGGGATGAAACCGGCAGGCGTGCAGAGTAGGATGGCGCGATGCGGTATTCGAGGTAATGAGGATTTCCATGTCAGACGCGTTGAACTCAGTGCCCAAGGGCTTCGAAATCATCGAGCGGGCCAACTGCTTCCAGGGCTTTTACAAGCTCGACAAGCTACGCCTGCGCCACGAGTTGTTTGCCGGGGGCATGGGCCGCGAGATCAGCCGCGAACTGTTCGTGCGCCATGATGCGGTGTGCGTGCTGCCGTACGACCCGTTGCGCGATGAAGTGGTGCTGATCGAGCAGTTCCGCGTCGGTGCACTGGACAAGGTCGACAACCCCTGGCTGATCGAGATGGTGGCCGGGCTGATCGACAAGGACGAGCAACCCGAGGAAGTGGCCCATCGCGAAGCCGAAGAAGAAGCCGGCCTGACCTTCAGCGCCCTGTGGCCGATGACCCGTTACTTCCCGTCGCCCGGCGGCAGTGACGAATACGTTCACCTGTTCCTCGGCCGTTGCAGCAGCGAAGGTGCGGGCGGCCTGCATGGCCTGGAAGAAGAGGGTGAGGACATTCGCGTGCGCGTGTGGTCGTTCGAGGATGCCATGCAGGCGGTGCGCGACGGGCGCATCTGCAATGCGGCGACCATCATCGGCCTGCAATGGCTGGCGCTGAACCGTGATGAAGTACGAGGTATGTGGAAGTGAACCTGCTGCGCGAGCGTTATCGGGTCGACCTGGTCGGGCTGCAGGCAGCCTGCGAGGCCAACTACGCCCGGCTGATGCGCCTGTTGCCCGACATGCGCACCACCCAGAGTTCGCGCCGCATCGGCATGACCCAGGGCGACCAGATGCTTGGCGTGCTGGTGCTCGACGTGGTGCTGGCCTGCCCGTACACCACCACCCTGCACGTGCGCCAGGAGCACAGCCTGCCGTGGTTGCCGGTGCCGCACCTGGAAGTGCAGGTGTACCACGATGCGCGCATGGCCGAAGTGGTCAGTGCCGAACACACCCGGCGCCTGCGTAGCATCTACCCGTATCCGAACGAGGCCATGCACCAGCCGGACGAAAAGGCCCAGCTCAACCTGTTCCTCGGTGAATGGCTGAGCCACTGCCTGGCTTGTGGTCACGAACTGGCGAGCGTTCGCTGAAGTGTGACGCAGGTCGTTCGTGGGTGTTTGCTCGCACCCGTTGTGCAGCCATAATTCGCGCTGAATCCGTTCGAGGAGACGGCCGTTGCCGCAGCCAGACCAATCGCGCCCCGTGCATGTGGTGCAACTGACCGATGCCCACCTGTTCGCCGACCCGGCCGGCAGCATGCTGGGCCTCAATACCCGTGACAGCCTGCGCCATGTAGTGGCCCAGGTGCGGCGGGAGCAACCGCTTGTCGACCTGCTGCTGTGCACTGGTGACCTGTCCCAGGACGCCAGCGTGGCGTCCTATGAAGCATTCCGTGAGCTGACCGCACCGTTTGCCGTGCCCACCCGCTGGTTGCCTGGCAACCATGACGAGGCCCGAGTCATGGCGCAAGTGGCGCCGGAGCTGGTACAGGCGGTGACCGATATCGGTGCGTGGCGCATCGTCATGCTCAACACGGCCGTACCCGGGGCGACGCACGGGCTGTTGGAGGATGACCAGCTGGCAGTGCTGGAAACGGCCTTGCGAGAGGCGGGTGAACGGCATTGCCTGGTGTGCTTCCACCATCAGCCGGTGGATATCGGCTGTGCCTGGATTGCGCCGATCGGCTTGCGCAATGCCCAGGCGCTGTTCGATATCGTCGAGGGTTATCCACAGGTGCGGGCGCTGCTCTGGGGGCATGTGCACCAGGAATGGGATGAAGTGCGTGGCGGCCTGCGCCTGCTGGCTACGCCGTCTACCTGTATCCAGTTCGCGGCGCGTAGCGAGGATTTCAAGGTGAGCGAGGAGCAGCCTGGATACCGCTGGCTGCGCCTGCACGCCGACGGGCGGTTGGAGACCGGGGTGGAGCGGGCACTGGATTTCAAGGTGAAGCTCGACTTCGATAGCCCTGGTTATTGAAGATTTTGGGGCTGCTGCGCAGCCCTATCGCGACACAAGGCCGCTCCCACAGGAGATCGCGTACCCCTGTGGGAGCGGCCCTGTGTCGCGATAGGGGCGCAAAGCGCCCCCGGCACTCTCAAAGCTGTTGAAGAATTTGTTGCTAAAACCCCTGTGCGGCGCCAAAACCCGGCGAACGCGCTACACTGCGCGTCCCTGCGCCCATATCACCGGGCGCGAAGCCACAGATTCCGGGGGCAGCATGTCGGGTTCCATCCTCTATATCCATGGCTTCAACAGCTCGCCACTTTCGACCAAGGCGCGCCAACTCGAGGCCGTGATGCAGCAACTGGGCCTGTCGGCCCAACTGCGGGTGCCCGCTTTGCACCACCACCCACGGCAGGCCATCGCCCAGCTCGAAGCGGCCATCGCCGAGCTGGGCGCGCCACTGCTGGTGGGCAGTTCGCTCGGCGGCTACTATGCCACCTGTCTGGCCGAGCGCCACGGCCTCAAAGCCCTGCTGGTGAACCCGGCGGTAACACCGCACAAGCATTTCGACGGCTACCTGGGCACCCAGCACAATCACTACACCGGTGAAGCCTGGGAGCTGACCCACGATCACGTGCAGGCCCTGGCCGAGCTGGAAGTACCAGCCCCGGTGGACGCCAGCCGCTATCAAGTGTGGCTGCAGACCGCCGATGAAACCCTGGACTATCGCCACGCCGAGCGCTATTACCGTGCTTGTGCGCTGCGCATCCAGGCCGGTGGCGACCACAGCTTCCAGGGCTTCGCCGAGCGCCTGCCGGCACTGCTGGCCTTTGCCGGCATTGCCCCTGGGCAGTACGCAGCGCTCGATTTTTCTGTATTTTGACTTTTTTGCATTCACCAGACTGACGACGAGACCCTATGGCCACTCCCAGCGCTAGCGCCTATAACGCAGACGCCATCGAAGTCCTCTCGGGCCTTGACCCGGTCCGCAAGCGGCCGGGCATGTACACCGATACCAGCCGCCCCAACCACCTGGCCCAGGAAGTCATCGACAACAGTGTCGACGAAGCCCTGGCCGGTCACGCCCGTTCGGTGCAGGTCATCCTCCATGCCGACCACTCGCTGGAAGTCAGCGACGATGGCCGTGGCATGCCGGTGGACATCCACCCGGAAGAGGGCGTGTCCGGGGTCGAGCTGATCCTCACCAAGCTGCACGCCGGCGGCAAGTTCTCCAACAAGAACTACCAGTTCTCCGGTGGCCTTCACGGCGTGGGCATCTCGGTAGTAAACGCCCTGTCGACCCAGGTGCGCGTGCGCGTCAAACGTGACGGCAACGAATACCAGATGACCTTCGCCGATGGCTTCAAGGCCAGCGAGCTGGAAGTGGTCGGCTCGGTCGGCAAGCGCAACACCGGTACCAGCGTGTACTTCAGCCCCGACCCCAAGTACTTCGATTCGCCGAAGTTCTCCATCAGCCGCCTCAAGCACGTGCTCAAGGCCAAGGCCGTGCTGTGCCCGGGCCTGCTGGTCAGCTTCGAGGACAAGGCCAGCGGCGAGAAGGTCGAATGGCACTACGAGGACGGCCTGCGCTCCTACCTGGTCGATTCGGTCAACGAGTTCCAACGCCTGCCCGACGAGCCGTTCTGCGGCAGCCTGGCCGGTAACAAGGAGGCGGTGGACTGGGCCTTGCTGTGGCTGCCAGAAGGCGGCGACAGCATCCAGGAAAGCTACGTCAACCTGATCCCTACCGCCCAGGGCGGCACCCACGTCAATGGCCTGCGCCAGGGCCTGCTGGATGCCATGCGCGAATTCTGCGAGTTCCGCAACCTGCTGCCGCGCGGTGTGAAGCTGGCGCCGGAAGATGTCTGGGAACGCATCACCTTCGTGCTGTCGATGAAGATGCAGGACCCGCAGTTCTCCGGGCAGACCAAGGAGCGCCTGTCGTCGCGCGAGGCGGCTGCCTTCGTTTCCGGCGTGGTCAAGGACGCCTTCAGCCTGTGGCTCAACGCCCACCCCGAGCTGGGCATGCAACTGGCGGAGCTGGCCATCAGCAACGCCGGTCGCCGCCTGAAGGCCAGCAAGAAGGTCGAGCGCAAGCGCATCACCCAGGGCCCGGCACTCCCCGGCAAACTGGCCGATTGCGCCGGCCAGGATCCGATGCGCGCCGAACTTTTCCTGGTCGAGGGTGACTCGGCCGGTGGCTCGGCCAAGCAGGCACGCGACAAGGAATTCCAGGCGATCCTGCCGCTGCGCGGCAAGATCCTCAACACCTGGGAAGTGGACGGTGGTGAAGTCCTGGCCAGCCAGGAAGTGCACAACATCGCCGTGGCCATTGGCGTCGACCCGGGGGCCACTGACCTTGCGCAGCTGCGCTACGGCAAGATCTGCATCCTCGCCGACGCCGACTCCGACGGCCTGCACATCGCCACGCTGCTGTGCGCGCTGTTCGTCCAGCACTTCCGCGCGCTGGTCGAGGCCGGGCATGTGTACGTGGCCATGCCGCCGCTGTACCGCATCGACCTGGGCAAGGAAATCTACTACGCCCTCGACGAGGCCGAGCGCGACGGTATCCTCGATCGCCTGGTGGCCGAGAAGAAACGCGGCAAGCCACAGGTCACCCGCTTCAAGGGCCTGGGCGAGATGAACCCGCCACAGCTGCGCGAGACCACCATGGACCCGAACACCCGGCGCCTGGTGCAGCTGACCCTGGACGATGTGCAGGCCACCTGCGAGCTGATGGACAAGCTGCTGGCCAAGAAGCGCGCGGGTGACCGCAAGAGCTGGCTGGAAACCAAGGGTAACCTGGCCGAGGTCATGGTTTGATTCGGCGGCTTCTGGCTGCCTGCCTGGCGCTGGTTGCCCTGCCGAGCCTGGCGGGCAACTGGCCAGAGTTGAAGCTGAGCGCCGAGCACCCGATCGAAGGCATGCGCGGTGGCAACCTGTCTGGCCTGGTGGAATGCCGGGGCGGGCTGTGGGGCGTGTCCGACCGCGACGACGACCGTATCTACCGCTTCGACCAGCAAAACCCGACCTGGCGCGCGCAGCCGCTCACCTTCGCCCCGCCAGCGGTGCCGGAAAGTGGCTTGCCGTGGGGCCTGAAGTCGCGCAACTGGGCGGCGTCGTATATTCGTGGTGGCGAGCTGGATTTCGAAGGCATCAGCTGTGACCAGGCGGGTAACCTGTACCTGGTCAGCGAGGCGCATGCCGCGGTGCTGCAACTGCCGCTGGAAGGCGAAGCGGACTGGTTGAAGATCGACCCGGCCATGGTTCGTCAGGCCCGTGCCAGCGGCATGCTGCTGAACTTCAACGCCTTGTTCGAAGGCCTGGCGATCAACCCGGCGGGTGACCGCCTGTGGCTGGCCGCCGAGCGCGAGCGGCGGGGCCTGGTGGCCATCGAGCGCCAGCAATCGGTGTGGACCTGCGGCCGCAGCTGCGTGCTGCTGAGCGAGGCTGGCGTCGAAATGCAGCCGGCGCAGATGCCCAATGCCCAGGCACTGTCGCGCGACTTCGCTGACCTTGCCTGGTTCGAAGGCAAGCTGTTCACCCTCGAACGCAACGCCTACCGGGTCTGCCGTCGGGATACCGACAGTGGCAAGGTCGAGCGCTGCTGGTCGTTCGCTGCCGATGCCCTGGTCGAGTCGCGCCGCTATCAACAGCCGTTCGGCCTGGCCGAGGCCTTGGTGATCGATGCCAAGGGCGCCTGGATCGGTGTGGACAACAACAACGGCGCCCGCGCTGATGGCGAGGCACGCCCGATCGTCTGGCGCTTCGATGCGCCGGAAGGCGGATGGAGCGCCAAGCCATGAGTCAGGCGCCGGGCAAGCGGGCTGGCAAGGTATTGATGATCGTCGCCTGGGCGGCGGCGCTGTTCCTTGCCACGCGTTTCTTCGGCCAATGGGAAGACAGCCAGCGCAACCCCAATGCCCAGGTGCAGTCGTCGCATGGCGAAGGCTTTATCGAGGTGCGCCTGCTGGGCAACGGCCAGGGCCACTTCGTGATGGATGGCGCGATCAACGGCCAGGTGGTGCACTTCATGCTCGACACCGGTGCCACCGACGTGGCCATCCCCGAGGCGCTGGGCCGCGAGCTGGGCCTGGAGCGTGGCAGCCCGGTGCAGCTCAGTACCGCCAACGGCCGTACCGAAGGCTACCGCACGCGCCTGGCCAGCCTGCAGCTGGGGGATATCCGCCTGCAGGACGTACGCGCCATCGTGGTGCCGGGCCTGGATGGGCAGACCGTATTGCTGGGCATGAGTGCCCTGAAACAACTTGAATTTACCCAGCGCGGCGGCACCATGCTGCTGCGCCAGAACCTGAAATGACGAGGCCCGCATGAGCGACTCACTGGAACTCAGCCTGGACGGCGTGGAACGCCGCTCGCTGGCTGACTTCACCGAACAGGCCTACCTCAACTACTCCATGTACGTGATCATGGACCGCGCCCTGCCGCACATCGGCGATGGCCTGAAGCCGGTGCAGCGACGCATCGTCTACGCCATGAGCGAGTTGGGGCTCGATGCCGATGCCAAGCACAAGAAGTCGGCGCGTACCGTCGGTGACGTGCTCGGCAAGTTCCACCCCCATGGCGACTCGGCCTGCTACGAGGCCATGGTGCTGATGGCGCAGCCGTTCAGCTACCGCTATACCTTGGTCGACGGCCAGGGCAACTGGGGTGCGCCGGACGATCCGAAGTCGTTCGCAGCCATGCGTTATACCGAAGCGCGTCTTTCGCGCTACGCCGAAGTGCTGCTCAGCGAAGTCGGCCAGGGCACCGTGGACTGGGTGCCCAACTTCGATGGCACCCTGCAGGAGCCGGCCGTGCTGCCGGCGCGCCTGCCCAACATCCTGCTCAACGGCACCACTGGTATCGCTGTGGGCATGGCCACCGACGTGCCGCCGCACAACCTGCGTGAAGTGGCCACGGCCTGTGTGCGCCTGCTCGACGAGCCCAAGGCCACCATCGAGCAGCTGTGCGAGCACATCCAGGGGCCGGACTACCCGACCGAGGCCGAGATCGTCACGCCGCGGGCAGAAATCCTGAAGATGTACGAAAGCGGCCGCGGCTCCATCCGTATGCGCGCCGTGTACCGCGTCGAGGATGGCGACATCGTCGTTACCGCGCTGCCGCACCAGGTCTCCGGGGCCAAGGTGCTGGAGCAGATCGCCGCGCAGATGCAGGCCAAGAAGCTGCCGATGGTCGCCGACCTGCGTGACGAGTCGGACCACGAGAACCCGTGCCGCATCGTCATCATCCCGCGCTCCAACCGCGTGGATGCCGATGAACTGATGCAGCACCTGTTTGCCACCACCGACCTGGAGAGCAGCTACCGGGTCAACGTCAACATCATCGGCCTGGACGGCCGGCCTCAGCTGAAGAACCTGCGAGCGCTGCTGCTGGAGTGGCTGGAGTTCCGTACCACTACCGTCCGTCGCCGCCTGCAGCACCGCCTGGACAAGGTGGAGAAGCGCCTGCACCTGTTGGAAGGTTTGCTGACCGCGTTCCTCAACCTGGATGAAGTTATCCACATCATCCGTACCGAGGACCAGCCCAAGCAAGCCCTGATCGCCCGTTTCGACCTGACCGAAATCCAGGCCGACTACATCCTCGAGACCCGCCTGCGGCAGCTGGCGCGCCTGGAAGAGATGAAGATCCGCGGCGAGCAGGATGAATTGCTGAAAGAGCAGGCCAAACTGCTCGCCCTGCTGGGCAGCGATGCCAAGCTGCGCAAACTGGTACGCAGCGAGCTGATCAAGGATGCCGAAACCTATGGCGACGACCGCCGCTCGCCGATCGTCGAGCGTGCCGAGGCCAAGGCGCTGTCGGAAAACGAACTGATGCCGACCGAGCCGGTCACCGTGGTGCTGTCGGAGAAGGGCTGGGTGCGCTGCGCCAAGGGCCACGACATCGATGCCACCGGCCTGTCATACAAGGCCGGCGATGGCTTCAAAGCGGCCGCCGCCGGGCGCTCCAACCAGTTTGCCGTGCTCATCGACTCCACTGGCCGCAGCTACTCGCTGGCCGCTCACAGCCTGCCGTCGGCGCGTGGTCAGGGCGAACCGCTGACCGGCCGCCTGACGCCACCACCGGGGGCTACCTTCGAGTGCGTGCTGTTGCCGGACGACGATGCGTTGTACGTGGTGGCCTCGGACGCCGGCTATGGCTTCGTGGTCAAGGGTGAAGACCTGCAGGCCAAGAACAAGGCCGGCAAGGGCTTGCTCAGCCTGCCCAACGGTGCCAAGGTCATGACCCCGCGCCCGGTGGCGAACCGCGAGCAGGACTGGCTGGCGGCGGTGACTACCGAAGGCCGTCTGCTGGTGTTCAAGGTCAGCGACCTGCCTCAGCTGGGCAAAGGCAAGGGCAACAAGATCATCGGGGTGCCGGGCGACCGGGTAGCCAGCCGTGAAGAATTTGTTACCGATCTGGCTGTGATTGCCGATGGCGCGACACTTGTATTGCAAGCCGGCAAGCGTACCCTATCTCTGAAAGCGGACGACCTGGAGCATTACAAGGGTGAGCGCGGACGGCGCGGCAGCAAGCTGCCACGCGGGTTCCAGCGGGTCGATGGGTTGCAGGTGGAAGTGCCGGCGTAACCGGTTGAAATGTCTGGAACGGCAATTTCAGCGTCGTTCCGGGCAGAAATGCTGGAGTCGGACGGTTATTTCGCGGATGATATGGCCCTTGCGGTGCCGGCGTGGCCGTGTGCCCGTTTGAATCTATGTGTATCACTGCGGTTGGCCTTTTGGCGACCGCCTGGATGGGATGATGAAATTTCTGCGCCTTCCATTTGCGCTGTTGATGACTGGCCTGCTGGGCCTTGGCGGGTGCACCATGCACCAGCCGGTTGCCCTGTACCAGCTCGACAGTGGTGATCCTGGCCAGCCTTCGCAGAGTGCGGGCATGGCCGTGGTGCTCGGCCCGGTATCGGTTGCCGATTACCTGCAACGTGAGACGTTCCTGCAACGTCAGGCCGATGGCAGCCTGAGTTCGGCGACCGACGGTCGTTGGGCCGGCAGCCTTTCGTCGGATATCGACCAGCTGCTGGTGCGCCAACTCGCCTGGCGCCTGGACAGCCAGCGCGTGGTGCTGGCCCCGGCGGCGACCGGTTTCAACCCGGATGTACAAGTACTGCTGTCGATCACTCGCCTGGACTCGGGCAAGGACCAGCCGGCCGTCCTGGATGCCCAGTGGCGCTTGTTGGACCGCCGTGGCCATGTGCGTGACAACCGCATCGTTCACCTCGAACAGCCACACGCGGGCAGCGAGGCGTCGCAGGTACAGGCCCAGGGCCAGTTGCTGCAGAAGCTGGCCGAACAGCTGAGCACTGCGGTCAAGCCGCTGGCCAACCAGCCGGCGATTGCCGAAGAGACGCCAAAAAAGCCGGCTGCTCCGGTGCAGGTGAAAAAGACGCCGGAGAAATCCAAGATCCCGATGGCTGCGCCGATTCGTACCGATATGGAAGTCTACCGGTTCTGATCCAACTGCCAGATACGAAAAAGCCCGCAACGATGCGGGCTTTTTCGTATCTGCTGTTTTTGTACTGTCTGTGCTGGCCTCTTCGCGGGTAAACCCGCTCCCACAGGTTGGTGCAGGCCCCTGTGGGAGCGGGTTTACCCGCGAAGAGGCCAGCCCGGTATCAGACCCGGCGTTCGTGCATCCGCGCCAACTGCCGCTCCAGCATCGACGGGTAGGGCTCCATCAGGCGCTCCACGCAGCAGGCGCCCTCGGGGCTGGCAATCGGGCGAATGCGGGCGCGCTGGCGAATCAGCGTGTCATCGCTGATCTGCCGCTCCACCAGCAACAGGTTGCGGCTGTGCTGCGACAGCGCCAAGGCGTCTTGGGCCTTTTCGGCCATCAGCAGGTCTACCAGCTCCAGCCCTTGCAGGTCGTTGCCCAGAGCCAGGCCCAGTTGCAGCTGCAGGGTAATGCCGCTGTCCGCAACCTCGATCTGCAGGGCATGGCCCAGGGCGCGCAACAGCTCGCCGCAGCAGATGGCGTTGGTCAGGTAGTCCTCGCCGCAGTCGCGGCTGTGGAACAGCACCAGGGTGCTGCCGTCGTTGAGCGTGTGGGTTTCGCCGTCGTAGAGCGAGGCGGCGTGCTCCAGGCAATCGCGGTAGCGCTCGGTCAGTTCGGTCAGGCGCGTGCGCGGCAGGCGACGCAACTGCTCCTGCGAACCCAACTGCACGGCGAGCACGGCGCTGTACTGCGGCTCGTCGGATTCGACCACGGCGGCCTTGGGTGCGCTTTCGTCGTCCAGCAGGCCGGCGAAGGCTTCATCGTCATCCTCGTCCGCCTGGGCGGCAAGCTTGGTGCGCGGTGCAGCCTTGGCTGCCGGAGCGGCGTCGTGCAGGTCGTCGAACTGCTCGTCGTCCTCTTCTTCGGGCTCCGGCTCAGGTGGCGGCGGCGGGGCCAGGCGCGCGTGCAGCTGGCGGGCGATGTCGCCGATCTCGTCCTGGCGGTCGGTAGCCGGGGTATAGGGTTGCGGGTCGCGCAGCCACACCCGCAGCTGCAGCAGCGGCAGGGTGATGAAGCGGCCCTGGCGCAGGCTCAGGGTCAGTGCCAGCACCAGCAGGATGGCGGCAAGGATGCCCATGCTCTGCAGGCTGATCAGCATCGGCTGCTGGAACTGGCTCATGTCCAGGCTGATGCGCAGTTGCCCGGCGGTCACGTCCTGGAAGGTGATCTTGGTCTGGTACAGGCCTTCGGCCTCGCCCAGCAGGCTGTTGCGCGGGCGCTGGCCGGCCTCGGCGAGGATACGGTTGTCCACGCTGTAGATCGCCGCATGGGCCACCAGCGGGTTTTTCACCAGGTTGCCGAGCAGCACGTTGAGGCTGAGGATGTCGTTGGCCACCAGCAGCTCGGTCGCCGAGGTGGCGGTCTGGGTGGTCAGGCTCTGACCCAGGGCATCGGCCTGCTCGTGCATGGCCTGCTTGAACTGCAGGCCCATCACGCAGGCGTAGATCACCAACGCCAGCGCCACCAGGAAAATGTTGGTGCAGGCGATGCGCAGTGCCAGCGGCACGCGACGTTGACTCAGGGCGCGATAGATCATCAGGAAGAAGTTGTCTGCTTTGACGGGCGTGGGCCGGTTCACTGAGCTCGGCTCTTAATGGCATGAAAGTGTGGGGCAGTATAGCGAGCCGGGTTTTGTCGGCAAAGTATCGTTGGCGCCCGACGGTCACGGAAAATCGGTAGAATGCGCATTTTTCATCGAAGTCGGAGCCAGGTTGTGCGCGAAATCGTCCTGATCAACATCACCGGTGAGGACCGTCCCGGTCTCACTGCGGCTATCACCGGCGTCCTGCTGCAGGGCGGTGTGAGCATCCTCGACATTGGCCTGGCAGTCATGCACGGTACCTTGTCGTTCGGCATCCTGGTCGATATCCCGGACAACGAAGTGGCCACCTCCCTGCTGCAGAGCGTGCAGGCCAAGGCCCACGAACTGAACCTGCAGGCCCGCTACACGCCGATTTCCGAGGCGGACTACCAGCACTGGGCCGATGGCCACGGCGAGGCGCGCCACATCGTCACCTTGCTCAGCCGCAAGATCACCCCCGAGCAGCTGCAGCGGGTGAGTGCGGTGATCAGCCAGTACGGCCTGACCATCGAGCGCATCGAGCGCCTGTCGGCCCGTGTGGCGCTGGATGCCGAGACCGACAAGGGCAAGGCGAGCATCGAGATTTCCGTGCGCGGCGTGCCGAGCGATGCCCAGGCGCTGCGTGCCGACTTCTTCGCCTTGGCTGAAGAGCTGAGCATCGACATCGCCTTCCAGAAGGACGACCTGTTCCGCCGCAACCGCCGCCTGGCGGTGTTCGACATGGACTCGACGCTGATCGAAGCCGAAGTCATCGACGAACTGGCCAAGGCCGCTGGCGTGGGTGAGCAGGTGGCCGCGATCACCGAGCGTGCCATGCGTGGCGAGCTGGACTTCCGCGCCAGCTTCAAGGAGCGCATGGCGCTGCTCAAGGGCCTGGATGTGGGCGTGCTGGACGAGATCGGTGCGTCGCTGCGCCTGACCGAGGGTGCCGAGAACCTGTTTGCCGAGCTCAAGCGCCTGGGTTACAAGACGGCGATCCTGTCCGGTGGCTTCACTTACTTTGCCCGCCAGGTGCAGGCGCGCCTGGGCATCGACTATGTGTTCGCCAACGAGCTGGAAGTGGTGGATGGCAAGGTGACCGGCGTGGCTGTGGAACCGATCGTCGATGCCCAGCGCAAGGCCGAGCTGCTGCAGAAGCTGGCCAGCGAAGAAGGCTTGCAGCTGGAGCAGACCATTGCCGTGGGTGACGGTGCCAACGACCTGCCGATGCTGTCGCTGGCCGGCCTGGGCGTGGCGTTCCGCGCCAAGCCGCTGGTACGCCAGTCGGCCAAGCAGGCGATTTCTACCCTGGGGCTGGATGGGGTGTTGTATCTGCTGGGCCTGCGGGACCGCGACGCGCGCGGCTGATCTGAGAATCCGGGACTGCTTAGCAGCCCTTTCGCGACACAAGGCCGCTCCTACAGGGAATTGCATATCTCCTGTAGGAGCGGCCTTGTGTCGCGAAAGGGCCGCAAAGCGGCCCCAGGTTCCATCAGGCAATCAAACCTGCACAGGCGCCGCCAACTGCTGCCCCATGCGCACCGCGGAACCAGCACCCAGATTCTCCGCCCACTTCACCTGCTCCGGCCCGAACAGCACGATAGCAGTCGACCCCAGCTTGAAACGGCCCAGTTCGGCGCCTTTCTCCAGGTGGATCGGCGCGCGGCTGGCTTCGTCGTAGCGGAAGGTCTTCAGTTCACGCTTGGGTGGCGTCACCAGCCCGGCCCACACGGTTTCGATCGAAGCGACGATCATCGCGCCAACCAGCACCACGGCCATCGGCCCGCGCTCGGTATCGAACAAGCAGACCACGCGCTCGTTGCGGGCGAACAGCTCGGGGACGTTCTCTGCGGTGGTCTGGTTGACCGAGAACAGGCGGCCCGGCACGTAGACCATTTCACGCAGGGTACCGGCCAGCGGCATGTGCACGCGGTGGTAATCCTTGGGCGACAGGTAGATGGTGGCGAACTCGCCGCCCATGAACGGCGCGGCCATGGCCGGGTCACCGCCCAGCAGCTCCTGCGCGCTGAAACCGTGGCCCTTGGCCTGGAAAATGCGGCCGTGCTCGATCGGGCCAAGCTGGCTCACGGCACCGTCGGCCGGGCACAGGATGGCGCCCGGGGTCTCGTCCAGCGGGCGGGCACCCGGCTTCAGGGCGCGGGTGAAGAATGCATTGAAGTGCTCGTAGGCGCTCAGGTCCTCGACCAGCGCTTCGCTCATGTTGACCTGGTAACGCTTGGCGAACCAGGCGGTGAAGGCGTTCTTGAACCAGCGCACGCGGCACTCGGCGATGCAGCCGGCCAGCCGCGACAGCAGGTGGTGCGGCAGCAGGTACTGGCTGATGATGAACAAACGGGATTTCATGCAGGTTCCTTAGACTTCTACAGGCGTGTCCGGGTGGTTGCCCCATTCGCTCCACGAGCCGGCGTAGGCCTTGACGCGCGGGTAGCCGAGGGCCTTGGCCACCAGGTAGGTGAAACCGGAGCGGCGGTGGGTCTGGCAGTGGGTAATCACTTCCTTGTCGGGGGTGATGCCCAGTTTCTGCAGGACTTCGGCGATGTCCTGGCGAATGCGCAGGTGGTCGTTGAGGTCCATGCCGGCGGTCCACTCGAAGTTGATCGCGCCGGGGATGTGGCCGCCCTTGGCTGCCAGCACTTTCTCGCCGCTGAATTCCTGCGGGCCACGGGCGTCCCAGATGACCAGATCGTCGGCGCCCAGGCGGCTTTGCAGGTACTCGCGGGTGGCGGTGGGCGAACTGTCGATGCGCAGGTGCACCGGCGTGTTGCCGCTGGCGGGCACTTCTGTGGAGAGCTTGTCGGCGGGCCAGGCCTGGATGCCGCCATTGAGGTAGTGGTAACGCTTGTGGCCGATCACGTCGAGCAGCCAGATGAAGCGCCCGGCCCAGCCGCCGCCCTCATCGTCATACACCACATACACGGCATCGTCGCGGTGGCCGAGTTCGCTGAACAGTTTTTCCAGCTCGCCCAGGGCCGGCAGCAGGCCGGGCGCGGGGGGCTGGCCGAGCTGGGTACGCTTGCCTTCGACGAAGCGTGCGCCGGGGATATGCCCGCTGACATAGCGGTTGGCGCTGCTTAGGTCGACCAGGATCAGCTGTGGCGAATCCAGGCGCGACAGCAGGTCCGCGGCTTCGATCACCAGGGGCAGGCCGGAAAAGTCAGTCATCCACGGTCTCCAGTGTGGAAAGAGGGGCGATTGTAGCGCAAGGCTCAGGCCTTGCGGTTGGCAAACACCGACAGCGCCCGTTCGGTGCACTGTGCGGTCTTGCCGAAGGCTTGCACGCTGATATCGGCCAGGGGCCGGCAGCCCTGGTCAGCCACCATCAGCATCAGCACCTGGTCCGCCACCGCCAGCGAGCGCAGCAGCACGTGTTCGCTGCGGAACAAGGCACGCAGCGGGGCCGGCAGCAGGGCCGAGAACTGGCTGTGGTTTTCCGGGGTGATACGCAATTGCCCGGCCTTGGCCAGCAGCTTTTGCAGCAGTTTGTTCTGTGCCACCGGCAGTACCAGTGCCCCGGCTTCCTTGGGCAGGCCGGCCATCTGTTGCACGCGCAGCTGGTCGTTGGCCTTGTCCAGGCTCAGCAGCAGGATCCGCTGCATGCCAGAGGCCAGAAGGGCCTCGATAACCTGCGTGGCCAGGTGCACGCTGTTGGTGAACGGGCTGGGCTGGGCCAGAAGGTCCTGGCACAGCTTGCGCCAGCGCGCCAGTTCGTCGCTGGTGGGCGGTGGCGGAGCCAGCATGTCTGGGTGCGGGCGGCGCTGGTGCCAGGGCCAGATCAGCGCTTCGGCCGGGTGGAACAGGGCATGCTGGGCATGGCGGCGGGCGCTGGCCGCAGCCTGCTGGTGCACCTGCTGCTGCACGTCTTCCAGCGAGGTCTGCAGGTACAGTGCGGTCAACAGTTGCCAGCGCAGCAGGTGCGGGTTGTCCCAGCCCACCTGTGCCGCCAGGGCCAGGTTGTTGGCCAGCAGCACGGTGTTGGCCGGCTGGTTGAACCAGCGGCGCAGGCCAGGCTCGGCGTCCAGGCGGTGTTGCTGGCTGAGCAGGTCCGGGTCGCGGGCGATACTGAGCACCTGGGCCAGTTGTTCGCGTTCTTCCAGCAATAGGCGGTAACCCTGGGTCACCCATTGTGGCAGGCGCCAGTACTCCGCCATGGTCTGGCAAAGCTCCATGATGCGCACGCCAAACAGTTCTTCCTCGACATGGGCGGCGTCTTCGCCCTTGTGGATAACCCGCAGCTCCCAGGTATCGAGCAGCTTGGGGTAGGCCAGCGCCAGCGGCCAGAGTGGCGACAGGAACAACAGGCTGCCCCAGTGGATTTCCTGCCACAGCCGTGCAAGGCGGCTGGCGAACAGGCCGCTGGCCTGCTGCGAGGCGTGCTGGCTGATCAGCTGGAACTGGCACAGTACCGGTGGGATTTCTTCGACGGGCACAGCTGGCAGGCGTTTGAGCAGCTGTTCGCTGCGCTCCAGGCCCAGGCGGTTGAGGGCGACTTCCAGGCTTTCGGCGGGCTCTGCCAGGCTGGCATTGGTGGGGTGATTGGCTTCGCGCATCACCGACAGCACCAGTGCCGGGCTATCCTGCATCAGTTCGGCGATATCGCGCAGCGAGCGGCGGCTATCGTGGATGGCGGCCATGACCCGGTCGTAGCTGTGCTTCGGCACGGGGATGCGAACACTCTCGAGCAGCTTTACCCAGGCCTCTAGCGTACGTGGAGCCTGAGCGGGCACCTTGGTTTCAATTGGCATTTTGACATCAGTCCGAACTGGCTTTTCGCATTGAGTGGCTATAGTCTGGCGCAGTTCTGCCGATAAGTAGAAGAAGAGTTTTAAAGCTCCCGTCTCTTCCCCTGACCACGACAGCAAGTGCTTTGAACCTATGGCTAAAATTATCGGCATCATCGTCGTATTCGCGAGCGTGCTCGGCGGATACGTGCTTTCCCACGGCAAGATCGCGGCGCTGATCCAGCCGTTCGAAGTACTGATCATCGGCGGTGCGGCCTTTGGTGCATTCCTGCAGGCCAACCCTGGCCACATGACCATGCACGTCATCAAGAAGTCGATGAAGATGTTCGGCTCGCGCTTCACTCATGCCTTCTACCTGGAAGTGCTGGGCCTGGTGTACGAGATCCTCAACAAGAGCCGACGCGAAGGCATGATGGCCATCGAGGCCGACATCGAGGATGCCGCCGCCAGCCCGATCTTCGCCAAGTACCCGACGGTGCTGGCCGATGAGCGCATGACCGCGTTCGTCTGCGACTACCTGCGCATCATGTCCACCGGCAACATGGCCCCGCACGAGCTCGAGGGCCTGTTCGACATGGAACTGCTGAGCATGAAGGAAGAACTGGAGCACCCGTCCCATGCGGTGACCGGCATCGCCGACGGCATGCCCGGCTTCGGTATCGTTGCGGCGGTACTGGGTATCGTGGTGACCATGGCCTCGCTCGGCGACGGTGACCAGGCCTCTATCGGCCTCCATGTGGGTGCGGCACTGGTGGGTACCTTCTTCGGTATCCTGGCGGCCTACGGCTTCTTCGGCCCATTGGCCAAGTGCCTGGAGCACGATGCCAAGGAAGAGCTGAACCTCTACGAATCGATCAAGGCTTCGCTGGTGGCCTCGGCCTCGGGCATGCCGCCTTCGCTGGCGGTCGAGTTCGGGCGCAAGGTGCTGTACCCCAAGCACCGCCCAAGCTTCGCCGAACTGGAACAAGCGGTTCGCGGTCGCTGAGTCATGGAGAACAATCAGCCCATCATCGTCAAGCGCGTCAAGCGCTTTGGCGGCGGCCATCACGGCGGCGCCTGGAAAATCGCCTTCGCCGACTTCGCCACGGCGATGATGGCGTTCTTCCTGGTGCTGTGGCTGTTGTCCACGGCCACGCCGGAACAGAAGATCGCCATTGCCGGCTACTTCAAGGACCCGATCGGTTTCTCGGAAAGCGGAACGCCCTACGTCATCGACCTGGGCGGCTCGCCTCAGCTGGCGCCGGAAAAGACCATCAACCCCGAAGCCAAGTCGGAGCCGACGCCTGATACCAGCATCCAGCTGGACAAGGACCAGGTGGAGACCATGGCCGAGCAGGTCGAGCGTGAGCGCCTGGAGTTGCTGCTGCAGGAACTGCAGAACAAGGTGGAAGAGAACCCGCAGCTGCAGAAGTTCAAGGACCAGATCCTGTTCGAGATCACCCAGGACGGCCTGCGCATCCAGATCATGGACGCCGAGAACCGGCCGATGTTCGACATTGGCAGCGCGCGCCTGCAGCCGTACTTCGAGGACATCCTGCTGGCCATGGCCGACACCATCAAGGCGGTGCCGAACAAGATCAGCATCAGTGGCCACACCGACGCCAAGCCTTATGCCGGTAGTGGCGAGTTCGGCAACTGGGAACTGTCGGCCAACCGCGCCAACGCCGCGCGCCGTGCACTCGTGGCCGGCGGCTACCCGGATGACCAGGTGGCGCGGGTGGTGGGTTATGCCTCGTCGTCGCTGTTCGATCGCAAGGACCCGTTCAACCCGGTCAACCGCCGCATCGACATCATCGTGCTGACCAAGAAGGCCCAGCGCAATATCGAAGGCGAGCAGGGCGCGCCGGAAGCACCGGCTGCCGAGCCTGCGCCGCCGGCCGCTGCGGCACCGGCGGCGCCAGGGGAGGCCGGACAGGCCCCCATGCAGCCGCGTGAACTGCGCCAGAAGCTGAACATCTTCGAAGAGGGGACGCTGAAGATGGATGAGGCCAAGGACCAGTAAACCGTTTTTCGTCCGGCGCGGTCCCTTGTGGGAGCGGCCTTGTGTCGCGAAAGGGCCGCAACGCGGCCCCGGCAATATTTGTATTAATGCTGATATCTGGGGCCGCTGCGCGCCCCTTTCGCGACGCAAGGCCGCTCCCACAGGATCGCGCCGTAGCTGAAACCGGCGCAGAACCTGAGGGGGGCAAGCGGTCAGTAAGCGTCTTCCGGCAAACTGGCAATGATCGAGCGGTAGCTGTTCATCCGTTGCTGCTTGATACGCCCCTCGTCCAGCGCCTTGAGCAGCGCGCAGCCCGGTTCGCGATCATGCTTGCAGTCGCGGAAGCGGCAGGTGCCGAACAGGTCGCGGAACTCGATGAAACCATCCTCCACATCACTGCGGCTGACGTGACCCAGGCCGAACTCGCGGATGCCCGGCGAGTCGATCAGGTCGCCACCGTTGGGGAAGTGGTACAACCGCGCGGTGGTGGTGGTGTGGGTGCCCTGGCCAGACCACTCCGACAGGTCGCCGACACGGGTGCCGGCGTCCGGCAGCAAGCTGTTGACCAGCGACGACTTGCCCACCCCCGACTGGCCGACGAACACGCTGATGTGGCCGTCGAGCATCTGCTGCAGGCGTTGCATGCCGTCACCGTGGTGGGCCGAGACCTCCAGCAGCGGGTAGCCCAACTCGCGGTAAACCTCCAGCAGCGCATGCAGGCCCGGGCCGTTCTCGTCGTTGATCAGGTCGGCCTTGTTCAGCAGCAGCAGCGGGCGAATGCCGGCGTGCTCCGCCGCCACCAGATAACGGTCGATGAGGTTGGGGTGCGGTTCGGGCGCGGGGGCGAAGACGATCACGATCAGGTCGACGTTGGCCGCCACCGGCTTCAGCTGGCCGTGGTTGTTCGGCCGGCACAGCTCGGTACTGCGCGGCATCTGCGCGACGATTACGCCAATGCCCTGGTTGCCCGAGCGCCATACTACGCGGTCGCCGGTAACCAGCGCTGGCAGGTTGGCGCGCAAGTGGCAGCGGAACACCTGGCCCGCGGCTTCGCCGTCCTGGGCTTCCACTTCTACCTGCACACCGAAGTGCGCAATCACCAGGCCCAGCTGTTCCGGCCCCAGGTCGCCACCCTCCAGTTCCTGCAGCACGTGCTGTTCGCGTTTGGCCGCACGCGCGGCGCGCTCGTTCTGGATTTTTTCGATGCGCCAGTTCTGGCGGCGATTGAGCTGGCGTTTGGCCATGAAGATTCCGTGCGTGGGGGCAGGTTGAAAACGGCAGGCAGTTTAGCACGCCAGGCGCCGGACCATTTGGCTTACCTTCGCGCCGTGAATGGGCGTGCCTTGGCCACTACGCTACTATGACGGCCTATACGAGGAGCCCCCGCATGCAAAACCCACAGAACCTGATCTGGATCGACCTGGAAATGACCGGCCTGGATCCGGACAGCGACGTCATCATCGAGATGGCCACCATCGTCACCGACAGCGAACTGAACACCCTGGCCGAAGGGCCGGTGATCGCCATCCACCACAGTGACGAAGTGCTGGCGCGCATGGACGAGTGGAACACCCGCACCCATGGCGCTTCGGGCCTGACCCAGCGCGTACGCGAGAGCAAGGTCGACATGGCCGCAGCCGAGGCGCAGACCATTGCCTTCCTCGAGCAGTGGGTACCGAAAGGCAAGTCGCCGATCTGCGGCAACAGCATCTGCCAGGACCGCCGCTTCCTCTACCGGCACATGCGCAACCTGGAAAACTACTTCCACTACCGCAACCTGGATGTCTCGACCCTGAAGGAGCTGGCTGCACGCTGGGCGCCTGATGTGCGTGACAGCTTCAAGAAGGGCAACACCCACCTGGCGCTGGACGACATCCGCGAATCCATCGCCGAACTGCGCCACTATCGCGAGCACTTCATCAAGGTGTGAGCCGAAAAGGCGCAGATATTGTATCTGCGCCCTCTTTTGGTGCCATGGGCAACTGGTTAGACTGCGCGCCTTTCTCGCACGCCCGCACGGACCCCGCACCATGTTGTTGATGCTCTACCTCATCGCCATCACCGCCGAAGCCATGACCGGCGCGTTGTCTGCCGGCCGTCGCGGCATGGACTGGTTCGGCGTGGTGCTGATTGCCTGCGTCACCGCCCTGGGTGGCGGCTCGGTGCGTGACGTGCTGCTCGGGCATTACCCGCTGACCTGGGTGAAGCACCCGGAATACCTGGTGCTGACCAGTTGTGCGGCGCTGCTGACCATCTTCATTGCGCCGATGATGCGCCGCCTGCGCTCGCTGTTCCTGGTGCTCGATGCCCTGGGGCTGGTGGCCTTTACCCTGATCGGCTGCATGACCGCACTGGAGATGGGGCAGGGCATGCTGGTGGCGTCGATCAGCGGGGTGATCACCGGGGTATTTGGCGGGATCTTGCGGGATATCTTCTGTAACGACATTCCCCTGGTATTCCGCCGCGAGCTGTACGCCAGCGTGTCGTTTGCCGCGGCGTGGTTCTACCTGGGCTGTGTGTATTTCAAGGTGCCGGCGGAGCAGGCGATGCTGCTGACCTTGTTTGGCGGGTTCCTGGTGCGGTTGCTGGCGATTCGGTTCCATTGGGAAATGCCCAAGTTCCACTACAACGACCAGCAGTAACGCAGTTCCGGCACAACATGGCCCTTGTGGGAGATTGCCCAGCCCTTGGGGCTGCGCTGTCGCACAGGGAACAATATTCGAGAGTGTGTCACCTTCCTTGTGGGAGCGGGCGTGCCCGCGAAGCGGCCAACGCGGTGTATGGCACCGGCTCCGCCGGTGTTCGCGGGCACGCCCGCTCCTACAAGGATTGCGCAGGCTCTGGGGCTACCGCTATTGAACGCCGTGCTGCGCCAGCGCCCACTCCACATGCTCCCTCACCAGCTCCGAGGCATCCTCGCGCCGCGCCTTCAGCGCTTCGATCACCGGGATCGTCGATGGCGCATTGCCAAGCCCCACCGCCAGGTTGCGCAACCAGCGCTCATACCCGGCCCGGCGCAATGGCCCGCCTTCGGTCTTGCGCAGGAAGGTCCTTTCATCCCACAGGAACATCTCCGCCAGCTCGGCATTCTCCAGCCCGTGCCGTGGCTGGAAGTCCTGTTCCTGGCTATGCCTGGCAAAGCGGTTCCACGGGCAGACGATCTGGCAGTCATCGCAACCGAACACCCGGTTGCCCATCTTCGAACGCAACTCGACGGGGATCGGCCCCCGCAGTTCGATGGTCAGGTAGGAGATGCAGCGCCGTGCATCCAGCACATACGGCCCGACGAAGGCCTGGGTCGGGCAGATGTCCAGGCAGGCCTGGCAGCGCCCGCAGTGTTCGCTGGTGGTGGCTTCGTCCACCGGCAGCGGCAGGTCGACGAACAGCTCGGCGAGGAAGAAGTAGCTGCCCGCCTTGCGGTTGAGCAGCAGAGTGTTCTTGCCGATCCAGCCCAGCCCGGCCTGCTCGGCCAGGGCCTTTTCCAGCACCGGAGCGCTGTCGACGAAGGCGCGGTAGCCGAACGGGCCGATGGCTTCCTGAATGCGATCGGCCAGGAACTGCACGCGCTTGCGCACCAGCTTGTGGTAATCCCGGCCCAGGGCGTAGCGCGATA
Source organism: Pseudomonas sp. B8(2017) (assembly GCF_002113575.1). Taxonomy (NCBI): domain Bacteria; kingdom Pseudomonadati; phylum Pseudomonadota; class Gammaproteobacteria; order Pseudomonadales; family Pseudomonadaceae; genus Pseudomonas; species Pseudomonas sp. B8(2017). The sequence continues at coordinate 569,289 of NZ_NEIO01000001.1, forward strand.
CGTAGGCTTTTTCCGGCTGCGCCAGGCGCTGCGCCATCTGCGTGTCGCCGGGCAGGTAGTCCATGCGCAGCGATACCACGCGTACCGTGCCGGGGATCAGTTGCTCCGGGTGCGCGCGTTTGCTGCCGTGGGCGCCCAGGTAATCCATCTCGCCCTGGTAGCCGGCGTCGAGCCAGCGCTGCAGGTGGTGTTCGTGTTCGCCAAGGTCGACCCCGGCGATGCCGACATGGGCAAAACCGAGTTCTTGGCCCCAAATCTTGATCGATTGGGCCAGTTGGGCCAGTTGGGCGAGGTCAGGCGTACAGGCGGACATGGATGGGCAAGGCAATACGGGCTCAGGTGCGTATAATTCTGCCAGACATTGGAGCCTTTGACCCCATGCCGCAGACCAAACACCCCAGCCATACCCCTCAATTGCTCAGCAGCGTGACTGTCGCGCACCTGCCGGCACGGCATGCGCACGCCCATAAAGGCGACTTCGGCCATGTACTGGTGGTCGGTGGCGACCTCGGTACCGGCGGCGCCGTGCTGCTCAGTGCCGAGGCCGCCCTGCGCTGTGGCGCGGGGCTGGTCAGCGTGGCGACCCGGCCTGAACACGTGACTGCCAGCCTGGCGCGCCTGCCCGAGGTCATGTGCCTGGGCGCCACTTCGGCCAACCAGTTGATGGGCGTGCTGGAGCGCGCTTCGGTGCTGGTGGTCGGCCCAGGCCTGGGCCAGGCAGCCTGGGGCCGCAGCCTGCTGTCGGCGGTGGCCAATGCCGAGCGCCCGCAGGTGTGGGACGCCGATGCCCTGAATTTGCTGGCGCGCACCCCGCTGGCCCTGCCCAGTGGCAGTATCCTTACCCCGCACCCCGGGGAGGCGGCGCGGCTGCTGGGCATTTCCACCGAGGCTGTGCAGGCGGACCGCGCGGGCGCCGCACGCAAGCTGGCGCGCCGTTACAACAGCGTCTGCGTGCTCAAGGGGGCTGGCACTCTGGTGGCCGACCCGGCCGGGCAGCTGCTGCTGTGCGAACGTGGCCACCCGGCCATGGCCGGTGCCGGCCTGGGCGATGTGCTGACCGGTGTATTGGCGGCGCTGCTGGCCCAGGGCCTGGATGCCTGGCATGCCGCGGGGCTGGGGGTATGGCTGCACGCCTGTGCCGGCGAGCGTCTGGGCGTTAAAGGTAGAGGCCTGGCTGCCAGCGATCTGGCGCCGGTCATTCGTGAGTTGTTGGAGGAGCATTCTGCGTGTCTGGCTTAAACCTGTTTCTGGCCGATGAAGCGGCCACGGTCGAATTCGGCGCACAACTGGCCGGGGTGACCGGCGGTCACGGCGTGATTTTTCTGGAAGGTGACCTGGGCGCGGGCAAAACCACGCTGTCGCGTGGCCTGATTCGTGGCCTGGGCCATACTGGTGCAGTGAAAAGCCCGACCTTCACCGTGGTCGAACCTTACGAGATCGGTGAGGTGCGGGCGTTCCATTTCGACCTGTATCGCCTGGTCGATCCGGAAGAGCTGGAGTTCATGGGCATTCGTGACTATTTCGAGGGCGACCCGCTGTGCCTGTTCGAGTGGCCACAAAAGGGTGCGGGCGTTTTGCCAAAGCCCGACCTGACCATTACCATAAGCCCCCAAGCGGGCGGACGCTCGCTGATCCTTTCGCCGCAGGGGGCTCGCGGCGAGGCCTGGTGCGTTGCACTGGCCGAACACTATAAACAGTAAGTGGGGTAGGTATGCGCATACGCGCACTGGTCGCCATCGTTGGGCTGCTGCTGACAACGGTGACCGTTGACGCTCTGGCCGTCACTCAAGTCAAGAGCATGCGCCTGTGGCGCGCGCCGGACAACACGCGGCTGGTCTTCGACCTGTCTGGCCCCGTGCAGCACAGCGTCTTCACCCTGAGCGCACCTGATCGCCTGGTTATCGACATCAATGGCGCGACCTTGGCCGCGCCACTGAACGTGGCTACCTCCAATACGCCGATCAGCAGCGTGCGTTCGGCTCAGCGCACCCCGACCGACCTGCGCGTGGTGGTCGACCTGAAAAAATCGGTCACCCCAAAAAGCTTCACCCTGGCGCCCAACGCCCAGTACGGCAACCGCCTGGTGGTCGACCTGTACGACCAGGAGGCTGACGCCATTGCGGCCAGCGCGCCGGCTCCGGCCCCGACTCCGGCACCAACGCCTGCAACCACGCCGGCAGTACCGGTGACCCCGGCCCAGCCTGCCATCAAGCTGCCGCCGGTACCCAGCGGCAAGCGTGACATCGTGGTTGCCATCGACGCCGGTCACGGCGGCGAAGACCCGGGTGCGTCCGGCTCGCGTGGCCAGCATGAAAAAGACATCGTGCTGCAGATCGCCAAGGAACTGCAGCGCCAGATCAACAGCGAAAAAGGCTTCCGGGCCGAGCTGACCCGTACCGGCGACTACTTCATCCCACTGCGCAAGCGCACGGAAATCGCCCGCAAGAAGGGCGCCGACCTGTTCATCTCGATCCACGCCGACGCCGCGCCGTCCCGCGCCGCCTTTGGCGCCTCGGTGTTCGCCCTGTCCGACCGCGGCGCTACCTCCGAGACCGCGCGCTGGCTGGCCGACACGGAAAACCGTTCCGACCTGATCGGTGGTGCCGGTAACGTCAGCCTCGACGACAAGGACCGCATGCTGGCCGGCGTGCTGCTCGACCTGTCGATGACCGCCACGCTCAGCTCCAGCCTCAATGTCGGGCAGAAGGTGCTGGGCAACATGGGCCGCATTACCTCGCTGCACAAGCAGCGGGTGGAACAGGCCGGCTTCATGGTGCTGAAGTCGCCGGATATTCCGTCGATCCTCGTTGAAACCGGGTTCATCTCGAACAACAACGAAGCCGCCAAGCTGGCCACCGCCAGCCATCAGCAGGCCCTGGCCCGTTCGATCCACACCGGTGTGCGCCAGTACTTCCAGCAGAACCCGCCGCCTGGCACCTACATCGCCTGGCTGCGCGACACCGGCAAGATCGCCGCTGGCCCGCGTGAGCACACGGTACGCCCTGGCGAGACCCTGGCGATGCTTGCCGTGCGCTACCAGGTCAGCGTGACCAGCCTGCGCAGCACCAACAGCCTCAAGACCGATGAACTGAAGGTCGGCCAGCGCCTCGATATCCCCGCTACCACGTTGGCCTCGCAATGAGTGGCGGTTCGCGCATCCAGCTGCTCAGCCCGCGGCTGGCCAACCAGATTGCCGCGGGTGAGGTTGTCGAGCGGCCGGCCTCTGTCGCCAAGGAGTTGCTTGAGAACAGCCTGGACTCCGGCGCCCGGCGTATCGACGTGGAAGTGGAGCAGGGCGGCGTCAAGCTGCTGCGGGTGCGTGACGATGGCAGCGGCATTTCCGCCGACGACCTGCCGCTGGCCCTGGCCCGTCACGCCACCAGCAAGATCCGCGAGCTGGAAGACCTGGAAGGGGTATTGAGCCTGGGCTTCCGTGGTGAGGCCCTGGCCTCGATCAGCTCGGTGGCGCGCCTGACCCTGACCTCGCGTACCGCCAGCGCTACCGAGGCCTGGCAGGTGGAAACCGAAGGCCGCGACATGACCCCGCGGGTGCAGCCGGCGGCGCACCCGGTGGGTACTTCGGTGGAAGTGCGCGACCTGTTCTTCAATACCCCGGCCCGGCGCAAGTTCCTCAAGGCCGAGAAAACCGAATTCGATCACCTGCAGGAAGTGATACGGCGCTTGGCGCTGGCGCGCTTCGATGTCGGCTTCCACCTGCGCCACAACGGCAAGAGCATCCTCAGCCTGCACGAGGCCCACGATGAAACCGCCCGTGCGCGGCGGGTGGGTGCCATCTGCGGCCCGGGTTTCATGGAGCAGGCGCTGCCGATCGACGTGGAGCGCAATGGCCTGCGCCTGTGGGGCTGGGTCGGCCTGCCGACCTTCTCGCGCAGCCAGGCAGACCTGCAGTATTTCTTCGTCAACGGCCGTGCGGTGCGCGACAAGCTGGTCGCCCACGCCGTGCGCCAGGCCTACCGCGATGTGCTGTTCAATGGTCGGCACCCGACCTTCGTGCTGTTCCTGGAGCTGGAGCCCAACGGCGTCGACGTCAACGTGCACCCGACCAAGCACGAAGTGCGTTTCCGCGAGGGGCGCTCGGTGCACGACTTCCTGTATGGCACCCTGCATCGCGCCCTGGCCGATGTACGCCCGGAAGACCAGTTGGCGGCGCCTGCTGCCGTGCCCGAAGTGCTCCGCCCCACGGGCCAGCAGGCCGGTGAGTTCGGCCCCCAGGGCGAAATGCGCCTGGCCTCGCCGGTGCTCGAGCAGCCGCGTGCCCCGCAGCAGTCGTTTTCCAGTGGCGGCAGTGGCGCGGGTTACCAGTACCAGTACACCCCGCGCCCCTCGCAGCCGCTGCCAGCCGCCGAGGCACAGGCGGTGTATCGCGAGTTTTACAAGCCGCTGGATGAAGGCGCGGCGCCAACGGCGTTGCCCGAAAGCCAGGGTGACATTCCCCCGCTGGGCTACGCGCTGGCGCAGCTCAAGGGCATCTATATCCTGGCCGAGAACGCCATCGGCCTGGTGCTGGTAGACATGCATGCGGCCCATGAGCGCATCATGTACGAGCGCCTGAAGGTAGCCATGGCCAGCGAAGGCCTCAGCGGCCAGCCGCTGCTGGTGCCCGAGACCCTGGCCCTGAGCCAGCGTGAGGCAGACTGCGCCGAAGAGCACGCGCAGTGGTTCCAGCGGCTGGGCTTCGAACTGCAGCGGCTGGGTCCCGAGACCCTGGCCATCCGCCAGATCCCGGCTTTGCTCAAGCAGGCCGAGGCCAACCGCCTGGTGCAGGATGTACTCGCCGACCTGATGGAATACGGCACCAGCGACCGTATCCAGGCGCACCTCAACGAACTGCTCGGCACCATGGCCTGCCACGGCGCCGTGCGCGCCAACCGGCGCCTGGCGATCCCCGAGATGAACGCCCTGCTGCGTGACATGGAAAACACCGAGCGCAGCGGCCAGTGCAACCATGGTCGCCCCACCTGGACCCAGATGGGCCTGGACGACCTGGACAAACTCTTCCTGCGCGGTCGATGAAATGAGCGGCAAGCCCCCTGCAATATTCCTGATGGGCCCGACGGCGGCCGGCAAGACCGACCTGGCCATCGAGCTGACCAAAGTACTGCCGTGCGAGCTGATCAGCGTCGATTCGGCGCTGGTCTACCGCGGCATGGACATCGGTTCGGCCAAGCCGTCGAAAGAAATCCTCGCCGCTCACCCGCACCGGCTGATCGACATTCGCGACCCGGCCGAAAGCTATTCGGCTGCGCAGTTCCGTGCCGATGCCCTGGAGGCCATGGCCGAGATCAGCGCGCGCGGCAAGATCCCGCTGCTGGTGGGCGGCACCATGCTCTATTACAAGACGTTGATCGATGGCCTGGCCGACATGCCGGCGGCCGATGCCGCGGTGCGTGCCGAGCTGGAAGCCCAGGCCGAAGCGCTGGGCCTGGCCGAGTTGCACCGCCAGTTGGCCGAGGTTGACCCTGAGTCGGCGGCGCGCATCCACCCCAACGACCCGCAGCGGTTGATCCGGGCGCTGGAGGTGTACCGGGTGAGTGGCGAGAGCATGACGGCACATCGACAGCGTCAATTCGCGGAAAGTCGCGGCGCAGACGCAGGCGCTGGCGGACATTTGCCCTATACTGTCGCGAGTTTGGCGATTGCTCCTACAGATCGTCACATTTTGCATCAGCGAATTGCGTTACGATTTTCACAGATGCTGGAACAGGGCTTCGTCGACGAGGTCCGATCGCTGCGAGCCAGAAGTGACTTGCACGCCGGGCTGCCGTCTATACGGGCAGTGGGGTATCGGCAGGTCTGGGATTACCTGGACGGCAAGCTGACTGAGAATGAGATGCGTGAACGCGGTATCATTGCCACCAGGCAGCTGGCCAAGCGGCAGTTCACCTGGTTGCGTGGCTGGCCCGAAGTACACTGGCTTGACAGCCTGGCCTGCGACAATCTGTCCCGCACCTTGAAATACCTTGGGGCCATCTCCATATTGAGCTGAGTCCCTGCTGATTGCCGTCTATTCTTGCGAAGGGGCGGCCTAATTTATCGATTTTCTTGATTTTCTATTATTTATCCTTACAGGAGTGCGGCATATGTCAAAAGGGCATTCGCTACAAGACCCTTACTTGAACACCTTGAGAAAAGAAAAGGTCCCGGTATCCATCTACCTGGTCAACGGCATCAAACTGCAGGGTTCGATCGAGTCCTTCGACCAGTTCGTGGTACTGCTGAAGAACACCGTCAGCCAGATGGTCTACAAGCACGCCATCTCGACCGTGGTTCCTGCCCGTCCGGTTCGTCTGCCAAGCCCGTCCGATTCCGAACACGGCGACAGCGAGCCAGGCAACGCCTGATAGGAGCCTGCATTGTTCTTTGAGCGCCACGGTGGTGGTGAGCGGGCGTTGCTCGTTCACTTGGAAGGTCAGAACCCTGAGGCGCGCGAAGACCCGCAGGAGTTCCAGGAGCTGGCATTGTCGGCCGGTGCCGACATCGTCTCGCTGGTCACGGTGGCAAGGCATCAGCCTTCCGCCAAATACCTGATTGGCAGTGGCAAGGTCGAAGAGTTGCATGACCTGGTCCATGCCGAACAGGTAGACCTGGTGATTTTCAATCACACCCTCACGCCCAGTCAGGAGCGCAACCTCGAACGTGTGTTCGAGTGTCGTGTGCTCGACCGTACCGGGCTGATCCTCGATATCTTCGCCCAACGGGCGCGTACCCATGAAGGCAAGCTGCAGGTCGAACTGGCCCAGCTCGAGCACATGAGCACGCGGCTGGTGCGCGGCTGGACCCACCTTGAGCGACAGAAGGGTGGTATCGGCTTGCGTGGCCCGGGTGAAACCCAGCTGGAAACCGACCGCCGCCTGTTGCGGGTGCGCATTCGCCAGATCAAGTCACGCCTGGAGAAGGTGCGCAGCCAGCGCGAGCAGGCGCGGCGCGGGCGCAAGCGTGCGGACATCCCGTCGGTATCGCTGGTGGGTTATACCAACGCCGGCAAGTCCACGCTGTTCAACGCCCTGACCGAATCCGAGGTGTATGCCGCGGACCAGCTGTTCGCCACCCTCGACCCGACCCTGCGCCGGCTCGAGCTGAACGACCTGGGGCCGATCGTGCTGGCCGATACCGTGGGCTTCATTCGCCACCTGCCGCACAAGCTGGTCGAGGCATTTCGGGCTACGCTCGAAGAGTCGAGCAACTCCGACTTGTTGCTGCATGTGATCGACGCCCATGAGCCTGAGCGCATGGAGCAGATCGAGCAGGTATTGGCGGTGTTGGGCGAGATTGGTGCCGAAGGGTTGCCGATCCTCGAGGTGTATAACAAACTCGACCTGCTCGAAGATGTCGAGCCGCAGATCCAGCGCAATGCCGATGGCAAGCCGGAACGGGTCTGGGTATCGGCACGCGATGGGCGTGGCCTGGAGCTGGTCGGCCAGGCGATTGCCGAGTTGCTGGGGGATGATCTGTTTGTCGGTACCCTGTGTCTGGAGCAGCGTTTTGCCCGCTTGCGCGCGCAATTCTTTGCCCTGGGTGCCGTGCAGAGTGAAGAGCATGATGAAGAAGGGCGCAGCCTGCTGAGCGTGCGACTGCCCATGGTCGAACTGAATCGCCTGGTCAGCCGCGAAGGCATGGAGCCGCAAGTGTTTGTCGAGCAACACACTTTGCAATAAATGCTCGTCGAGGTCGCCGGGCAGCAGTGACAGGCATTCTGTAGCATTGGACGGCGCGCCGTGGGCGCGTCTTTGCTTTATCAGATGGAGAGCGCTATGGCTTGGAACGAGCCGGGTGGCAACTCGAACAATCAGGATCCCTGGGGCGGTCGCCGGAATGGCGGTGGCGGCGGTGGTGACAAGAAAGGTCCACCGGACCTGGACGAGGCCTTCCGCAAATTGCAGGACAGCCTGAACGGCATGTTCGGCAGTGGCAAGAAACGTGGCGGCGGTGACCGCAATGTCGGCAAGGGCGGTGGCCTGGGCCTGCTGGGCATCGGCCTGGCTGTGCTGGCTGCTATCTGGCTGTACAGCGCCGTGTACGTGGTCGACGAGCAGGAGCAGGCCGTGGTGCTGCGCTTCGGCAAGTACTATGAGACGGTCGGTCCCGGCCTGAACATCTACTTCCCGCCGATCGATCGCAAGTACATGGAGAACGTCACGCGCGAGCGTGCCTACACCAAGCAGGGCCAGATGCTGACCGAAGACGAGAACATCGTCGAGGTACCGCTGACCGTCCAGTACAAGATCAGCAACCTGCAGGACTTCGTGCTCAACGTCGACCAGCCTGAGGTCAGCCTGCAGCACGCGACCGACAGTGCCCTGCGCCACGTGGTGGGTTCCACCTCGATGGACCAGGTGCTGACCGAAGGCCGCGAGCAGATGGCCGTGGATATCCGCGAGCGCCTGCAGCGCTTCCTCGACACCTACCGCACCGGTATCAGCGTTACCCAGGTCAACGTGCAGAGCGCGGCAGCCCCGCGTGAAGTGCAGGAAGCCTTCGACGATGTGATCCGTGCCCGCGAAGACGAGCAGCGTGCCCGCAACCAGGCCGAGTCCTACGCCAATGGCGTGGTGCCGGAAGCCCGTGGTCAGGCCCAGCGCATCATCGAGGACGCCAACGGTTACCGCGACGAAGTCATCGCCCGCGCCAAGGGTGAGGCCGACCGCTTCACCAAGCTGGTCGCCGAATACCGCAAGGCACCTGACGTGACCCGTCAGCGTCTGTACCTGGAGACCATGCAAGAGGTCTACAGCAATTCGAGCAAGGTCATGGTGGCGACCAAGGACGGGCAGAACAACCTGCTCTACCTGCCGCTGGACAAGATGGTCGAAGGCAGCCGCAACCCGTCCGCGCCGACCGCCAGTGTGTCGCCATCGGTCAACGATGCGGCCGCGCGTGCGGCGCAGGACCTGCAACAGCAACAGCAGCCGCTGCGCACTAGGGAGAGCCGCTGATGAGCAACAGATCGCTGATCGCCCTGATCGCCGCCGTGGTCCTGGCCATCGTGGCCTGGAACAGCTTCTACATCGTGTCCCAGACCGAACGTGCGGTACTGCTGCGCTTCGGTAAGGTGGTCCAGGCGGATGTCCAGCCGGGCATGCACGTGAAGATTCCGTACGTGAACCAGGTGCGCAAGTTCGACGCCCGCCTGATGACCCTCGACGCCCCGACCCAGCGGTTCCTGACCCTGGAGAAGAAAGCGGTGATGGTCGACGCCTACGCCAAGTGGCGCGTCAAGGACGCCGAACGCTTCTACACCGCCACATCCGGCATGAAGCAGATCGCCGACGAGCGTCTGTCGCGTCGTCTGGAAAGCGGCCTGCGTGACCAGTTCGGTAAACGTACCCTGCACGAAGTGGTTTCCGGTGAACGTGACGCGCTGATGGCTGACATCACTGCTTCGCTGAACCGCATGGCCGCCAAGGAGCTGGGTATCGAGGTGGTCGACGTGCGCGTCAAGGCCATCGACCTGCCGAAGGAAGTCAACCGCAGCGTGTTCGACCGCATGAGCACCGAGCGTGAGCGTGAAGCCCGCGAGCACCGCGCCAAGGGTAACGAGCTGGCTGAAGGTATCCGTGCCGATGCCGACCGTCAGCGCCGCGTATTGCTGGCTGAGGCCTATCGCGAAGCAGAGGAAACCCGCGGTGACGGCGACGCCCAGGCGGCCGCCATCTACGCCAAGGCCTACACCCAGGACGCTGATTTCTATGCGTTCTACCGTAGCCTGCAGGCGTACCGCGAGAGCTTCTCGAGCAAGAGCGACGTGCTGGTCCTGGACCCGAAGAACGAGTTCTTCCGCTTCCTGGACAAGAGCAGGCCGTGATGCTCAGGCCCTGATTTTCATGCAGCGGCGCCCCGCCTGGCAGCTAAAACACCAGGCGGGGTGCATCCTGAATGAAAAGGGGTGTATGATGAGGCAGCCGGGAAATTTCCCGGCTTTTTTGCGTCTGCAAGGTTGATTGGCAAACCGCCAGTTGACGGTTTGGTCAGGTCGCAAGGCAATTCGAGGGTGTCGGGTACGGTGGCTGCGCTGGGATCAGTGCTGCCCGCTGCTGTGCGCGATACCGGCTTTACTGACGGCTAGCCTGCTGGCAAGCCGCCCGGACCAGAGGGGAAATGGCGTAATGGCAACGGTAGACCGCTGGCTGCTGCCAGATGGCATCGAGGAAGTACTGCCACCTGAGGCTGCGCGTATCGAGATCGCGCGCCGCCAGGTGTTGGACCTGTTCCAGAGTTGGGGCTACGAACTGGTCGTCACCCCGCATATCGAGTACCTGGAGTCGCTGCTCACCGGCGCCGGCCAGGACCTGGATCAGCGCACCTTCAAGGTAGTGGACCCGCAGTCCGGCCGCCTGATGGGCTTCCGCGCCGACTTCACCCCGCAGGTGGCACGTATCGACGCCCACACCCTGCGCCGTGAAGGCCCGAGCCGCCTGTGCTATGCCGGCAGCGTGCTGCACGCCCAGCCGCGTGCCCTGTCCACCTCGCGCAGCCCGATCCAGCTGGGTGCCGAGCTGTACGGCGACGCCAGCCCCACCAGCGATGTCGAAGTCATCAGCCTGATGCTCGCCACGCTGCAACTGACCGATGTGCCGGATGTGCACATGGACCTCGGCCACGTCGGTATCTACCGCGGCCTGGCCCGTGCTGCCGGCCTGTCCGGCGCGGTCGAGCAGCAGCTGTTCGACGCCCTGCAGCGCAAGGCCGTGGATGAAGTTCAGGTGCTGACCGCCGACCTGCCGAAGGACCTGGGCAACATGCTGCGCGCGCTGGTCGAGCTGTGCGGTGGCCGCGAAGTGCTGGCCGAAGCCCGCGTGCGCCTGGGCCGTGCCCCGGCCAGCGTGCTGGCGGCGCTGGACGACCTGCTGGCGATCGCCGATCGCCTGGCGTCGCGCTTCCCGGACCTGCCGCTGTACTTCGACCTCGGCGAGCTGCGCGGTTACCACTACCACACTGGCGTGGTGTTCGCCGTGTTCGTGCCGGGCGAAGGTCAATCGATCGCCCAGGGCGGGCGCTATGACGACATCGGCGCCGATTTCGGCCGGGCCCGCCCGGCCACCGGTTTCTCCACGGATTTGAAGACCCTGGTCACACTGGGGCGAGCGGAGGTCGTATTGCCAACTGGCGGCATCTGGATGCCGGACAGTGGCGACGCGGCCCTCTGGCAGCAAGTCTGCCAGTTGCGCAACGAGGGCCAGCGTGTGGTCCAGGCCCTGCCTGGCCAGCCGTTGAGTGCTGCTCTCGAGGCGGATTGTGATCGGCAATTGATTCAGCAAGACGGGCGCTGGCAGGTTCTGCCGCTGGCCCAGTGAGTTTCTGCGCCGGCAGTAGGCCGGCAACCAAGTTTGCGTGAATGAGGACCAATGTAATGGGTAAGAATGTCGTCGTCCTGGGCACCCAGTGGGGTGATGAGGGCAAAGGCAAGATCGTCGATCTGCTGACCGAACATGCTGCCGCCGTAGTGCGCTACCAGGGTGGCCACAACGCGGGTCACACCCTGGTGATCAACGGTGAAAAGACCGTTCTGCACCTGATTCCGTCCGGTATCCTGCGTGAAGGCGTACAGTGCCTGATCGGCAACGGCGTGGTCGTTGCCCCGGATGCCCTGATGCGTGAAATCACCAAGCTGGAAGAGAAGGGCGTGCCGGTGCGCGAGCGCCTGCGCATCAGCCCGGCTGCGCCGCTGATCCTGTCGTACCACGTTGCCCTGGACCAGGCCCGCGAAAAAGCCCGTGGCGAAGCCAAGATCGGCACCACCGGCCGTGGTATCGGCCCAGCCTACGAAGACAAGGTCGCACGCCGCGGCCTGCGCGTGGGCGACCTGTTCCACCGCGAGCGTTTCGCCGCCAAGCTGGGTGAGCTGCTGGATTACCACAACTTCCAGCTGGTGAACTACTACAAAGAGCCGGCCATCGACTTCCAGCAGACCCTGGACGAATGCATGGCCTACGCCGAACAGCTCAAGCCGATGATGCTCGACGTCACCGCCGAGCTGCACAACCTGCGTCGCGCCGGCAAGGACATCATGTTCGAAGGTGCCCAGGGCTCGTTGCTGGACATCGACCACGGTACCTACCCGTACGTCACCAGCTCCAACACCACCGCTGGCGGTATCTCCACCGGTTCTGGCGTTGGCCCGATGTACCTGGACTACATCCTGGGTATCACCAAGGCCTACACCACTCGCGTAGGTTCCGGTCCGTTCCCGACCGAACTGTTCGACGAGACTGGCGCTACCCTGGCCAAGCGTGGCCATGAGTTCGGCTCCACCACCGGCCGTGCGCGCCGTTGCGGCTGGTTCGATGCCGTGATCCTGCGCCGCGCCATCGACGTCAACAGCATCTCGGGCATCTGCCTGACCAAGCTGGACGTACTGGATGGCCTGGAAACCATCAACATCTGCGTTGGCTACAAGAACGAGAACGGTGCCGTCATCGACGCGCCTTCCGATGCCGACAGCTACATCGGCCTGGAGCCGGTGTACGAAGAGATGCCAGGCTGGAGCGAGTCGACCCTGGGCGTGAAAACCCTGGAAGATCTGCCAGCCAACGCTCGCGCCTACATCAAGCGCATCGAAGAGCTGATCGGCGCGCCGATCGACATCATCTCCACCGGCCCGGATCGCAACGAGACCATCGTTCTGCGTCATCCGTTCGCCTGATCTGCCTTCCAGGCTGATCTGACGCCGTGGCCCTGAACGGGGCTGCGGCGTTTTCATTTGTGGGGTATGCCTGTCCCGGCCCTATCGCCGGCAAGCCAGCTCCCACAGGTACACCACAGGCCTCAAGACATGTGGAGTACCTGTGGGAGCGGGCAAGCCCGCGAAGAGGCCAGTACAGGAAAACCCATTGCTGAACCTTGGCACTTATCCCTGCTGCCCCCGGCACAACCCTTGCTGTAAGAAGTTTCTGAAGATGCCATCAAAATAGTGGCGCCAGAAAACACGAGGGTTACACCGTGTCTGCCATCCTCTCACTGTTACGAAGCCGCCTTTTGCGGCCTGTGTTTGTTGCCCTTGGTATCGCTCTTTTGGTGCAGGTGCTGGTCGCCGTTGCGCTTACCCGAAGCACGGTCACCGCCTTGGAAGCCGACCTGGGCGAACGCCTGGGCAATGACAGCCGCCAGCTCGCCAGTGAGCTGGAGCAAGCCGGGCAAGACGTGCGCTCAGGCCTCGACAGCCTCTCCAGCAGCACCCGCCAGCGCTTGAGCGCAGGTTTGTCGGCGCGCCTGCAAAGCGAGCAGCAGCAGCTGCGCAGCACGTTGGAAAAGAACCTCAAGGACTCCGCCAACGATATGGCCGAGCTGCTGGCGTCGGTCGCACCGCGGGCGATATGGGACAACGACGTGCCGGTGCTCTCCGACTTCGCCCGGCGTGCCCAGCGCAACCCTAACGTGCTGTTCGTGGTCTACGACGACGCCCAGGGCCAGCACCTGACTCGCTACCTGAACCGGCAAAACCCGATCAACCAGGCATTGATGGACAAAGGCCAGGGCGAGCGTGCGCTGGACAAGGTGATCGACGCGGCCCGGCGCGACCCGGCGGTGTACTTCGTCGAGGCCTCGATCAACCCCAATGGTGCAGAAATCGGCAAGGTGGTGATGGGCGTTTCCACCGCCGGCATCGACCAGGAGCTCAAGGCCCTCGACCAGCGCTTCGCCGCACTGATCGCCAGCGGCGAGCAACTGGTCGGCGACAGCCTGGTCGGTGCTGCAGCCGACAGTGGCAAGACCTTGCGCGAGCGCCTGGAAAAGGCGCAGGGCAGCGCAGCCGCGATGCAGGTCAATACCGCACAGACCGTGCGTGATGCTGCCGCCGAACTGCGCTGGCGCATCGGCATGGGCCTGATGCTGGTCGGCCTGGGTGTGCTGGTGGTGGTGGCTGTGGTGCTTGGCCGCCGGGTGCTGAGCAAGCTGCGCCTGCTGATTGCTGCCCTCGATGACCTGGCGGCTGGTGAAGGCGACCTGACCAAGCGTGTGCCCCTCGACAGCCGCGACGAAATTGGCGACATGGCTTCGGCGGTGAACCGCTTTGTCGACAAGCTGCAACCCATCGTGCGCGAGGCGGGCGAGGTGGCGCAGCGCACCGGCGTTGAGATTGGCGCGATGGCCCAGCGCAATGCCGGCGCCGATGCTGCCGCTGCGCTGCAACGCGATGAAGTGGCGGCCAGCCTGCGCGACCTGTCGAGCATGGCCGACGAGGCCCAGGCTGAAAGCCACGCGATGCAGGCCGCCCTGCAGCAGGTGGTGGATATCCGCCAGGCAACTGACGAAAACAGCCGCACATCGACCCAGCTAGCCGGTTTGATCGAAAACCTGGCCGGGCAGGTGGAGGCCGGCTCCCAGGTGATCGAGCGCCTGGCCAAGCAGAGCGAGCAGATCGAAGTGGTGCTGACGGTTATCCACGGCATCGCCGAACAGACCAACCTGCTGGCCTTGAACGCGGCCATCGAAGCCGCCCGTGCTGGCGAAACCGGGCGCGGGTTTGCCGTGGTGGCCGATGAGGTGCGGGCGTTGGCGAGCAAGACGCAAAGTTCCACGGGCGATATCCAGGCGCATATCGCCGCGCTGCAGAAGGGGGCCAAGGAGGCCGTGGCCACCATCAGCCAGGCCGGGCTCAAGGCCAGCGAAGGGCTGCTGGTGCTGCGTGACAACGAGCGCCGCCAGCAGTCGGTGCAGGCAGCGGTGGAGCAGGTGCACGCGGCCATCGGCCTGGCCACCCGGGCGGCCGAGCAGCAGGCGAGCGGGGCGCAGGCAGTGCGTGGACGGGTGGAAACCATACACGCCCAGGCCGAACGCTCGGCCGAGGTGGTGATGCAGACCACCGCCAGCAGCAAGGTGCTGGATGACCTGGCGGCACAGCTGCGTGCCAGCCTGGGACAATTCAGGGCATAGAAATTCGCAAGTGAATCGCAATCCCTGTGGGAGCGGGTTCACCCGCGAAGAAGACGGCGCGGTGTATGGCACCGGCTCCGCCGGTGTTCGCGGGTTAACCCGCTCCCACAGGGCAAGTGCAAGCTTCTGCACTTGTGCAAGGCCATCGAGTTTTGGCGGTGCAGTGTTGCTATGATGGCAACGACACATGGCAAACGGAGTTGTTCATGTCAGCTCAACTGGTCGCCGCCCCGGCCGCCCTGGATTTCCTCCATTGCGACAGCGTGCATGTCAGCGCGCCAATGACCGCTCTCCAGGCCTACTGCGCCATGACTTCGGACGTCCCAGGCTGGCTGGCCAAAGCCTTTCGCCTGCGCGATTTCATCTCGCGCCGCTTCAATGTCACTGCTATCCACGGTTTCTCATCGCGCAGCCCCGAACGTTTGCCGGCAGTGGGTGAGCATCTGGACTTTTTCCTGGTCGAGGCAATCAGCGACCAGCAATTGGTCCTGACCTCGCGTGACACGCACCTGGCGGTGATGGTGAGCATGGATCTGGATGAGCAGAGGGATGGCCAGCAGCGTTTGAGCGTGACCACCTCGGTACAGTGTTTCAACCGCTTCGGCCGCCTCTACATGCTGCCTGTCGGCAAGGCGCATGGGCCAATCGTCCGCCGGATGCTGCGTAACATCTGATGGCCTCATCGCCGGCAAGCCAGCTCCCACAGGTACTGCACAGGCCTAAGGGCGGCGCGGTACCTGTGGGAGCTGGCTTGCCGGCGATGAAGGCGACGCGGATCAAGCCTTGTTCAGATACATCCGCGTAGTCAGCAGATACACCGGCAACCCCGACACTACGATCAACAACGCCGCATAAGGCGCTGCCGCCGCGAACTCGACGTTGGCCGTGTGCGCCCACACCTCGGTGGCCAGGGTGGTCATGCCGGTCGGGCTGAGCAGCAAGGTAGCTGTCAGTTCCTTCATGGCATCCAGGAACACCAGGGCAAAGGCTGCCGCCATGGCCGGGAAGATGATCGGCAGGGTCACCCGGCAGAACGCGGCAAAGCTGCTCGCGCCCAAGGTCCGTGCCGCTTCCTCCAGGGTAGGTGAAGCCTTGTTCAGTGCGGTGCGCACCGGCGACTGCGCCAGCGGCAGGAACAGCAGCGCATAGGCCAGCAGCAACAGTGCCGTGGTCTGGTACAGCGCCGGCACGTAATGCAGGGCGAAGAACACCAGGGTCAGGGCAATCACCAGGCCGGGCAGGGCGTGCAACAGGTATGGCAGGCGCTCGGCCCAAATTGCCAGGCGGCCCTTGTAGCGCACCACCAGGAAGCTGATTGGCAGGGCTAGCAACACGCAGAAACCGGCCCCCCCCAGCGACACCGACAACGAGGTGAACAGCGCCTTGGAAATGGCTGCCACAGGGAATGCCGCCGATGAACCCACGCTCAACCAGTAGCCGAGCATGGCCAGCGGAATACCGCTGCCCAACACCGCCAGGCCCACGCAGAACAGTTGCGCCAGCACTGCCCAGCCACGCAGCCGCACCGGTTGTGCTCGCCGCGCCACACCCTGGCCGATGCGCACATGACGGGCTTTGCCGCGTACCCGCAGTTCAAGCCACAGCATCACCAGGCACATCGCCAACAGTACGGCGGACAGCATGGCCGCGTTGGCATTGCTGAACTCCAGTTCGAACTGCTGGTAAATCGCCGTGGTGAAGGTTTGCAAGCCGAGGATCGACAAGGCACCGAACTCTACCAGCATGTGCAGGGCGATCAGCAGCGCGCCGCCCAGCATCGATGGCCATAGCAGCGGCAGGGTGACCTTGATGAATACGCCCCAGCGGCTGCAGCCCAGCGTACGTGCCGATTCCTCCAGCGAGGTATCGAGATTGCGCAGGGTCGCGGCCACCGGCAGGAACACCAGTGGGTACTTGGACAGGGCCATGACCATGATCGCCCCGCCCAGCCCTTCGAAGTCCGAGCTCAGCGACACCCAGGTGAAGCTGCTGACGAACGACGGTACGGCGAACGGCAGGCACAGCACCACGCCCCACAGCCGACGGCCGGCCAGGTTGCTGCGCTCAAGCAGCCAGGCCAGGGCCAGGCCGACCACCATGCAGGTCAGCGTCACCCCGACCATCAGCATCAGGGTGTTGCGCATCAGCCCCCAGACAAACGGCCGCCACAGCAGGTGCAAGGCTTCGCGCCAGCCGGCCTCCCAGGCTTTCATGGCAACGTACAGCAAAGGCAGCAAGCTCATCGCCACCAGGAACAGCACAGGCAGCACCACCCAGACAGAGGGGCGCTTGCGGCGCGGTACGAAGCGTACCGGCACCGGCTCGGACAGGGCGGCAGTCATCAGAGCAGGCCGACCTCGCGCTCAAGCTCGATCGCTTCCTCGGCATTGCCCAGGTCGGCTGGTGAGATCTTCGGTGGGCGCAGGTCTTCGAACGGCTTCAGGCCACGGTCGGAGACCATGCCTTTGTGCAGCGGGTACTCGGCGGTAGTCTGGGTGATCACGCGCTGGCCTTCTTCGCTGGCCATCCAGTTGAGCAGGGCCTGGGCTTCTTTCGGGTGTTTGCTGGCCTTGACCACGGCTGCACCGGAAATGGTGACCAGGTTGCCGGCATCGCCATCGGCCAGGTAGTAGAGCTTGGTGTCCAGCTTGCCGCGCTCGCGCTCCAGCGCATACCAGTAGTAGTTGTTCACCAGTACCGCAGCCACTTCGCCTTTTTCCACGGCTTTGAGGGCGACCATGTTGTTGGTGTAGGTCTTGCCGAATGCCTTCAGGCCGGTCAGCCATTCTTCGGTGGCTTCTCGCCCGTGCATCTTCAGGATGGCCACAGCCTGTTCCTGGAAGGCGCCGCTGGTGGGCACATAGCCGACACGGCCTTCCCACTCAGGGTTGGCAAAGTCCATCACTGTGGTCGGCAGGTCTTTCTCGTCGACCTTCTTCGGGTTGAACACGACGATGCGCGTACGGGCGGTGATGCCCATCCAGGTGCCGTTGGCACCAACGTACTCCTTGGGCATCATGTTCGCGGTGGCGTCGTCGATCTTCGCCAGCAGGCCCAGTTCGCCCAAGTTGTTCAGGGGAGGGGACTCTTCGGTATAGATGATGTCGGCCGGCGAGCGTTCGCCTTCCTCGATGATCTGGCTGGCCAGCTGGTTGCTGCTGCCCTTGCGGATATCGATGTGGATGCCGGTCTTGGCCTCGTAGGCCTTGGCGATGGCCTCGCCGATTTCCTTGTGCTGACCGTTGTACATGGTCAGGGTGACCGGTGCGTCTGCCATGGCGGCCGGGGCGCCGATGGCCAGGCTCAGCACGGCGGCGGCCAAGGTACGCATCAGCGGTTGCGGGCGGATCGTCATGCGGGTACTTCCTCGCTTACGGCTACATATTTGGAAACAATGGTAAACGAAATCGTTTCTCAAGTGGCCGGGTGACGAGAAATTCATGGTCAGACCATGGTGCAAGAGGCTGAAGGTGTGTTGGCTGTGCTGGCCTCTTCGCGGGTAAACCCGATCCCACAGGGGCATCACAGGTCTTGAGGGGGGTGAAATACCTGTGGGAGCGGCTTTAGCCGCGAAGAGGCTGGCACAGGTTTGCACCTATGACCGAAAGAGGGGGGATACAAAAATCGCAGGCAAGAAAAAACCCACTAGCAAGCTAGTGGGTTTTTGTATGGTGCCCAGGAGAAGACTCGAACTTCCACGACCGTTAAGTCACTGATACCTGAAACCAGCGCGTCTACCAATTCCGCCACCTGGGCAAAGCTTTACATCATCTGGAGAAGGCGACTATCGTTCGCTTTCACACAGTAGTAACAGATCCTTGGTCATCTGTTACTTGAAAATATTTGGTGCCCAGGAGAAGACTCGAACTTCCACGGCCGTTAAGCCACTGATACCTGAAACCAGCGCGTCTACCAATTCCGCCACCTGGGCACACATTCGAGATTACTTGATGCTTTACAGCGCCGCTCATCTCTACTACAACTTCGGGGTTGTCCGTCGTTGTGGTGCGCACTATACGGACGGTCCGGGGGGCTGTAAACCCCCCAAGCGAAAAAAATTTCAAAAAATTCAACTTGTTGATTCCGCAGGCCTATTCCTGCTCGCCGGAGGCGCCGGTGGGGCTGTCCAAGGCTGACATTTCCGGTTTCAATACGCCTATGCCAGAATTCCTATCTATATACCCCAAGGTGAACCCCTTCTGATGGCCGATTGGCAATCCCTCGATCCCGAGGCCGCTCGCGAAGCGGAAAAATACGACAACCCCATTCCCAGCCGTGAGCTGATCCTGCAGCGCCTCGCCGACCGTGGCGAACCGGCCGCACGCGAGGAGCTGGCGGCCGAGTTCGGTCTTTACGACGAAGACCAGATCGAAGCCCTGCGCCGCCGACTGCGTGCAATGGAGCGCGATGGCCAGCTTATCTATACCCGGCGCGGCACTTATGCCCCGGTAGACAAGCTGGACCTGATCTGCGGCCGCGTCTCCGGTCACCGCGACGGCTTCGGCTTCCTTATTCCGGACGACGGCAGCGAAGATCTGTTCCTCAGCCCGTCGCAGATGCGCCTGGTGTTCGACGGTGACCGCGGCCTGGCCCGCGTATCCGGCGTCGACCGCCGTGGCCGCCGTGAAGGCGTGCTGGTCGAAATCATCTCCCGTGCCCACGAAAGCGTGGTCGGCCGTTACTTCGAAGAAGGCGGTATCGGCTACGTGACCCCGGACAACCCGAAGATCCAGCAGGAAGTGCTGGTCACCGCCGGGCGCAACGGCGGTGCCAAGATCGGCCAGTTCGTCGAGATCAAGATCACCCACTGGCCGACTCCGCGCTTCCAGCCGCAAGGCGATGTGGTCGAGGTCATCGGCAACTACATGGCGCCGGGCATGGAAATCGACGTTGCCCTGCGCAGCTACGATATCCCGCACGTCTGGCCCAAGGACGTGATCAAGGAAGCGCGCAAGTTCCGCTCCGAAGTCGAAGAGAAGGACAAGGAGAAGCGCGTCGACCTGCGCCACCTGCCGTTCGTCACCATCGACGGCGAGGACGCCCGTGACTTCGACGACGCCGTCTATTGCGAACCGCTGGGCAAGCTGCGCCTGTTCTCCGGTGGCTGGCGCCTGTATGTGGCCATTGCCGACGTGTCCAGCTACGTGCGCCTGGGCTCGGCCCTGGACGTCGAGGCCCAGCAGCGCGGCAACTCGGTGTACTTCCCCGAGCGCGTGGTACCGATGCTCCCCGAAGAGCTGTCCAACGGCCTGTGCTCGCTGAACCCGCATGTCGATCGCCTGGCCATGGTCTGCGAAATGACCATGAACAAAGCCGGCCAGATGGTCGACTACCAGTTCTACGAAGGCGTCATCCACTCCCACGCCCGCCTGACCTACAACAAGGTCAGCAGCATGCTCGAGCACTCCCGCACCCGTGAGGGCAAGGCGCTGCGCGAGGAGTACAAGGCAGTCGTGCCGGACCTGAAGAACCTGTACAACCTGTACAAGGTGCTGGTGGAGGCCCGTCACACCCGTGGCGCGATCGACTTCGAGACCCAGGAAACCCGCATCATCTTCGGTGACGAGCGCAAGATCGCGGAAATCCGCCCGACCGTGCGCAACGACGCCCACAAGCTGATCGAGGAATGCATGCTGGCGGCCAACGTGGCCACCGCCGAGTTCCTGCAGAAGCATGGCGTGCCGGCCCTGTACCGCGTGCACGACGGCCCGCCGCCAGAGCGTCTGGAAAAGCTGCGCGCCTTCCTGGGCGAACTGGGCCTGACCCTGCACAAGGGCAAGGACCCGTCGCCGAAGGATTACCAGGCACTGCTGGCGAGCATCGCCGGGCGCCCGGACTTCCACCTGATCCAGACCGTGATGCTGCGTTCGTTGAGCCAGGCGGTGTACAGCACCGACAACAACGGCCACTTCGGCCTGAACTACGAGGCGTACACCCACTTCACCTCGCCGATCCGTCGCTACCCGGACCTGCTGGTGCACCGCGCCATCCGCAGCATCATCCGTTCCAGGGTCGAAACCCCGCACGTCAAGCGTGCCGGCGCCATGAGCATCCCCAAGGCGCGCATCTACCCGTACGACGAGAACACCCTCGAGCAGCTTGGCGAGCAGTGCTCGATGACCGAGCGCCGGGCCGATGAAGCCACCCGTGACGTGGTCAACTGGCTCAAGTGCGAGTTCATGAAGGACCGCGTGGGCGAGACTTTCCCGGGTGTGATCACCGCGGTGACCGGTTTCGGCCTGTTCGTCGAGCTGACCGATATCTATGTGGAAGGCCTGGTGCACGTCAGTGCGCTGCCGGGCGACTACTACCACTTCGACCCGGTGCACCACCGCCTGTCTGGCGAGCGTACCGGGCGCAGCTTCCGCCTGGGTGACACGATCGAGGTCAAGGTCATGCGCGTCGACCTCGACGAGCGCAAGATCGACTTCGAAGTGTCGGAAAAGACCCTCGCCGCCCCGATCGGCCGCAAGCAACGTGGTGCCGCACCGGCTGCCGGCCAGGCCGAGCAGGCCCCGGTCGAGGCCAAGGCCACACCGAAGCCGCGCAGCCGCAAGAGCGAGACCGCCGAGGCGTACTTCCCGAAAGACGCTGTGCAGCGTAACGCCGAAGTACGCAAGAGCCGCGAAATGAAGAAGGCGCTGATGAGCGAGGCGCGCAGTGGCGGCCATGCCAGCAGCAAGTCGGACAAGGGTGGCAAGGCCTCCGGCAAGCCGACCAAGCACCGTAAAGGCCCGTCGAAGTCCGGCGCGCCACGCAAGAGCAAGAGCAAGTCATGAGTCAGCTGGAAAAGATCTACGGCGTGCACGCCGTGCAGGCATTGCTGCAGCACCATCCGAAGCGGGTCAAGCAGATCTGGCTGTCGGAAGGGCGCAGCGAGCCGCGCCTGCAGGCGCTGCTGGCGCTGGCCGCGGAAAATCGCGTGGCGGTCGGCCAGGCCGAGCGCCGTGAGATGGATGCCTGGGTAGAGGGCGTGCATCAGGGTGTGGTCGCCGAGGTGAGCCCGAGCCAGGTCTGGGGCGAGTTGATGCTCGAGGAATTGCTCGAACGCACCGAAACACCCCCGCTGATCCTGGTGCTGGATGGCGTGACCGACCCGCACAACCTTGGCGCCTGCCTGCGTACCGCCGATGCCGCCGGTGCCACGGCAGTGGTGGTGCCCAAGGACAAGTCCGCAACCCTGACGCCGGTCGTGCGCAAGGTGGCCTGTGGCGCTGCGGAGGTGATCCCGCTGGTGGCCGTGACCAACCTGGCGCGCACCTTGGAAAAACTGCAGCAGCGTGGCCTGTGGGTGGTAGGTACCGCCGGCGAGGCCGAACAGGAAATCTACCAGCAGGACCTGACCGGGCCGCTGGTGATGATCATGGGCGCGGAAGGCAAGGGCATGCGCCGGCTGACCCGCGAGCATTGCGATTTCCTGGTGAAGTTGCCGATGGGCGGTAGTGTCAGCAGCCTGAACGTGTCGGTGGCGACAGGCGTGTGCCTGTTCGAGGCTGTGCGTCAGCGTCAGGCCAAGCGCTGATCTTCGGCCTGTACCGGCCCTATCGCCGGCAAGCCGGCTCCCACAGGTGCACCACAAGGTTCAGCACCTGTGGCGATCCTGTGGGAGCTGGCTTGCCGGCGATAGGGTCAGTGCAGGAATAATGTGTTTTGGCTGTTCAAATATTCACCAATCACCTTGCTTGTACGCCTCGCCTTCTCTACAATTGCGCCCCTTGCCGAGCTGGCAGGCGCACATGTGCCTCCCCTCCGTGCAAGACATACAGTGTCATTCACTCCTTGTCTGACCAGATTCGCTGGCAGACTACTAACCCGTAAGGAGCATTCATGCGTCATTACGAAATCATCTTCCTGGTTCACCCGGACCAGAGCGAGCAAGTCGGCGGCATGGTTGAGCGTTACACCAAGCTGATCGAAGAAGATGGTGGCAAGATCCACCGCCTGGAAGACTGGGGCCGTCGTCAACTGGCCTACGCAATCAACAATGTTCACAAGGCTCACTACGTGATGCTGAACGTTGAGTGCACCGGCAAGGCCCTGGCCGAGCTGGAAGACAACTTCCGCTACAACGATGCCGTTATCCGTAACCTGGTCATCCGTCGCGACGAAGCCGTTACCGGCCAGTCCGAGATGCTGAAGGCTGAAGAAAACCGCAGCGAGCGCCGTGAGCGTCGTGAGCGTCCTGAGCATGCTGAATCCGCCGACGGCGACGACAGCAATGACAGCGACTCCAGCGATAACGCTGACGAGTAATCCACGGACCTTTAGAGGAGCCTATTAAATGGCACGTTTCTTCCGTCGTCGTAAATTCTGCCGCTTCACTGCTGAAGACGTGAAAGAGATCGACTTCAAAGATCTCAACACCCTGAAAGCTTACGTATCCGAAACCGGCAAGATCGTTCCAAGCCGTATCACCGGTACCAAAGCTCGTTATCAGCGTCAGCTGGCTACCGCTATCAAGCGCGCCCGCTTCCTGGCCCTGCTGCCCTACACCGACAGCCACGGCCGCTGAGACCGGGTCGTCGACAAGCAGTAAGGGATTAGCATGCGAGCGTTAGCAAGTTTCATCATGCGCGGTCGTGTGCAGGCCACCCTGGTGGTGGTCATCAGCGCGGTACTGCCGCTGCTGTTCTGGTTGAGTGCCGCTGCCGGCAGCCTTGTGCTGCTGCGGCGTGGGTTCAAGGATGCTACAACGGTCATCGCCGGCGGCCTGCTGGCCGGGCTGGCCGTGTGGGTCATGGGCGATCCCATCACCTTTCTGGTGATCGCGGGTGCCCTGGGCCTGGCTGCGCTGTTGCGCGCCGAGCATCCCTGGAGCCGGGTGTTGCTGGTCAGTGCCGTGTTCGCCGTGGCTTTCAGCCTCGTGCTCGATCTGGCGCTGGCGCAAACCTTCGATGTGCTGGCCAAGGCGTTTGCCGAAGCCATGCCGAAAATCGAGGGGCAACCGGTGCTCTCCGGTGAGCTGATCCGCCCTGTGCTGGTCGCTTCCACAGCAGTGACGGTGCAATTGTTCAGTGTGCTGGCCCTGGTGCTGGCGCGCTACTGGCAGGCAGCGTTGTACAACCCTGGAGGCTTCGGTCGCGAGTTTCGCGCCCTGAAGTTGCCGAAACAGACCATGGCGGTCTTGGTGGCAGTGATGGTGGTGGCCCCGTTCATCGGGCCGCAGTTCATCGTCCTGGCATCGGCCTCCAGCCTGGTACTGGTGCTGGCCGGCATCGCCTTGATGCACGGGCTGGTGGCGCAGGGGCGACTGGCCGGTTTCTGGCTGGTGGGCATGTACGTGACGTTGCCGCTGATCATGCAGCTGATTTATCCGTTGCTGGTGGTTTTGGCCATTGTCGACAGCCTGATTGATTTTCGCGGTCGCAAGTCCCCCAAGGGGAATGACTCCGCGAACGGTGAAGGTTAAAAGTTAAGAGGTTTTACCAAATGGAACTGATCCTGCTGGAAAAAGTCGCTAACCTGGGCAACCTGGGCGACAAAGTAAAAGTTAAGGCTGGTTACGGCCGTAACTTCCTGCTCCCATTCGGCAAGGCCACCGTTGCCAACGCCGCCAACCTGGCTGCGTTCGAAGAGCGTCGCGCCGAGCTGGAAAAAGCAGCTGCTGACAAGAAAGCTTCGGCTGAAAGCCGCGCTGCCCAACTGGCCGAGCTGGAAGTGACCATCACTGCCACCGCTGGCGACGAAGGCAAGCTGTTCGGTTCGATCGGCACCCACGACATCGCTGACGCCCTGACCGCCTCCGGCGTTGAAGTGGCCAAGGCTGAAGTTCGTCTGCCGAACGGCACCATCCGTCAGGTTGGCGAATACGACGTAGCCGTGCACCTGCACAGCGACGTTGAAGCCACCGTACGCGTGGTCGTCGTAGCTGCCTAAGCTGCGCTGACTGGCTGGCTCCTTGTGGGTCAGGCGGTTAACATCGGGCACGGTCCTGTTTTCGACAGGCCGTGCCCTTTGTCTTTTTCATCCTCCAGAATTCTTTCGTGGCCATGAACGAGATCACCACCTCCGAACAGCTAGACCTGCAAACCGCAGCCCTGAAGGTACCGCCGCATTCCATCGAGGCCGAACAGGCCGTGCTCGGTGGCCTGATGCTGGACAACAATGCCTGGGAGCGGGTGCTGGACCAGGTATCGGATGGCGACTTCTACCGGCATGACCACCGCCTGATCTTCCGTGCCGTGCACAAGTTGGCCGACGCCAACCAGCCATTCGACGTGGTGACCCTGCACGAGCAGTTGGACAAGGAAGGCCTTTCTTCGCAAGTCGGTGGGTTGGCGTACCTGGCCGAGCTGGCCAAGAACACCCCGTCGGTAGCCAACATCAAGGCCTACGCCGCGATCATTCGCGAGCGCGCCACCCTGCGCCAGCTGATCAGCATCAGTACCGATATCGCCGACAACGCGTTCAACCCGCAAGGGCGCAACGCCGAAGAGATTCTCGACGACGCCGAGCGGCAGATCTTCCAGATCGCCGAGGCCCGCCCGAAAACCGGCGGCCCGGTGGGGGTCAACGAACTGTTGACCATGGCCATCGACCGTATCGACACGCTGTTCAACTCCGACAGTGACATCACCGGCGTGTCCACCGGCTTTACTGACCTCGACGAGAAGACCAGCGGCCTGCAGCCAGCCGACCTGATCATCGTCGCCGGCCGACCGTCGATGGGTAAGACCACCTTCGCCATGAACCTGGTGGAAAACGCCGTACTGCGTACCGACAAGGCGGTGCTGGTGTTCTCCCTCGAGATGCCAGGTGAATCGCTGATCATGCGTATGCTCTCGTCCCTGGGCCGTATCGACCAGACCAAGGTGCGTTCCGGCCAGCTGGACGACGACGACTGGCCGCGCCTGACCTCGGCGGTGAACCTGCTCAACGACCGCAAGCTGTTCATCGACGATACCGCCGGCATCAGCCCCTCGGAAATGCGCGCCCGTACCCGCCGCCTGGCCCGCGAGCATGGCGAAATCGCCATGATCATGGTCGACTACCTGCAGCTGATGCAGATCCCGGGTTCGGCCGGCGACAACCGGACCAACGAAATTTCCGAGATCTCCCGCTCGCTCAAGGCCCTGGCCAAGGAGTTCAACTGCCCGGTCATCGCCCTGTCGCAGCTGAACCGCTCCCTGGAACAGCGCCCGAACAAACGCCCAGTGAACTCCGACTTGCGTGAATCCGGTGCGATCGAGCAGGACGCCGACGTGATCATGTTCGTTTACCGCGACGAGGTGTACCACCCCGAGACCGAGCACAAGGGCGTGGCGGAAATCATCATCGGTAAACAGCGTAACGGCCCCATCGGCTTCGTGCGCCTGGCGTTCATCGGCAAGTACACCCGCTTCGAGAACCTTGCGCCGGGCATGTACAACTTCGACGACGACGAATAAGCCACCGGCCTCATCGCCGGCAAGCCAGCTCCCACAGGGGCTCCACCGACCTTAAGGCAGTGATCTCCTGTGGGAGTTGGCTTGCCGGCGATGAGGCCGGTACAGGCAACCCATGAATCCGACAACCATCGTCGGATTTGGTCAAAATTTGTGCTATCCTCCGCGCCCGCGATTTCCCTGCACACCAGAACCGGTCACTGACATGCAAGCAGCCAAACCACTCTACGACTATCCCAAGTACTGGGCCGAATGCTTCGGGCCAGCACCTTTCCTGCCGATGAGCAGGGAGGAGATGGATCTGCTCGGCTGGGATTCCTGCGACATCATCATCGTGACCGGTGATGCTTACGTCGACCACCCGTCGTTCGGCATGGCCATCATCGGCCGCCTGCTGGAGGCCCAGGGCTTCCGCGTGGGCATCATCGCCCAGCCGAACTGGCAGTCGAAAGACGACTTCATGAAGCTCGGCGAGCCGAACCTGTTCTTCGGCGTGGCCGCGGGCAACATGGACTCGATGATCAACCGCTACACCGCGGACAAGAAGATCCGTTCCGACGACGCCTACACCCCTGGTGGCCTGGCCGGCAGCCGACCGGACCGCGCCAGCCTGGTGTACAGCCAGCGCTGCAAGGAAGCCTACAAGCATGTGCCGATCGTGCTTGGCGGCATCGAGGCCTCGCTGCGCCGCATCGCCCACTACGACTACTGGCAGGACAAGGTCCGCCACTCGATCCTGATCGACGCCAGCGCCGACATCCTGCTGTTCGGCAACGCCGAGCGCGCGGTGGTCGAGGTGGCCCAGCGCCTGTCCAACGGCGAGAAGATCGAGACCATCACCGATGTGCGCGGCACTGCTTTCGTGCGTCGTGATACACCTCAGGGCTGGTACGAGATCGATTCGACCCGTATCGACCGCCCGGGCCGCGTCGACAAGATCATCAACCCATACGTGAATACCCAGGACACCCAGGCCTGTGCCATCGAGCAGGCCAAGGGCGACCAGGAGGACCCGAACGAAGCCAAGGTCGTGCAGATTCTCGACAGCCCGAGCATGACCCGGGAAAAGTCGGTGATCCGCCTGCCGTCGTTCGAGAAGGTGCGTAACGACCCGGTACTCTATGCCCATGCCAACCGGGTGCTGCACCTGGAGACCAACCCGGGCAACGCCCGCGCCCTGGTGCAGAAGCATGGCGAAGTGGATGTGTGGTTCAACCCGCCACCCATCCCCATGAGCACCGAGGAAATGGACTACGTGTTCGGCATGCCCTATGCCCGTGTGCCGCACCCGGCCTACGGCAAGGAGCGCATCCCGGCCTACGAGATGATCCGTTTCTCGGTGAACATCATGCGTGGCTGCTTCGGTGGCTGCACCTTCTGCTCGATCACCGAGCACGAAGGCCGCATCATCCAGAACCGCTCGCACGAGTCGATCCTGCACGAAATCGAAGAGATGCGTGACAAGGTGCCGGGCTTCACCGGCGTGGTCTCCGACCTTGGCGGCCCGACTGCCAACATGTACCGCATCGCCTGCAAGAGCCATGACATCGAGAAGCACTGCCGCAAGCCGTCGTGCGTGTTCCCGGGCATCTGCGAAAACCTCAACACCGACCACAGCTCGCTGATCGAGCTGTACCGCAAGGCTCGTGCCTTGCCGGGTGTGAAGAAGATCCTGATTGCCTCTGGCCTGCGTTATGACCTGGCGGTGGAGTCGCCGGAGTACGTCAAGGAACTGGTCACCCACCATGTCGGCGGTTACCTGAAGATTGCCCCGGAGCACACCGAGCGTGGCCCGCTGGACAAGATGATGAAGCCGGGCATCGGCACCTATGACCGCTTCAAGCGCATGTTCGAGAAGTTCTCGAAAGAGGCGGGCAAGGAGCAGTACCTGATCCCGTACTTCATCGCCGCGCACCCGGGCACCACCGACGAAGACATGATGAACCTCGCCCTGTGGCTGAAGGGCAACGGCTTCCGTGCCGACCAGGTGCAGGCGTTCTACCCGTCGCCGATGGCCTCGGCCACGGCCATGTACCACTCGGGCAAGAACCCGCTGCGCAAGGTGACCTACAAGAGCGAAGGTGTGGATATCGTCAAGAGCGAGGAGCAGCGCCGCCTGCACAAGGCGTTCTTGCGTTACCACGACCCGAAGGGCTGGCCGATGCTGCGTGAGGCGTTGCAGCGCATGGGCCGCGCCGACCTGATCGGGCCGGGCAAGCACCAACTGATCCCGCTGCACCAGCCGCAGACCGATACCTACCAGAGTGCACGCCGCAAGAACTCGACCCCTGCGGGTAGCCACAAGGTGGGCAAGGAGCAGAAGGTTCTTACCCAGCACACCGGCCTGCCGCCGCGTGGCAGTGATGGCAGCAAGCCGTGGGACAAGCGTGAAAAGGCCAAGGCCGAAGCGTTTGCGCGTAACCAGCAGGCGGCCAAGGAGCGCAAGGAAGCGGCCAAGGGTGGCAAGGGCAACAAGAAGCCGCGTCAACCAGTGATCCCGCGCTGATTTCGGGGGCCGCTTTGCGGCCCAATCGCCGGCAAGCCAGCTCCCACAGGAATTGCACAAAGCCCAAGGCTTGCGCTGTACTTGTGGGAGCTGGCTTGCCGGCGATTGGGCTGCAAAGCAGCCCCTGTTACAGGTTTAGTAAGGCTTCTTGTCGACCCACTTCGGCGCCACCGGCGCAACAAAGCTGTCCATCCCGTCCAGCAGCTCATCAGGCTGCTGCCCCAGCAGCAACATCGCCCGATGCTGCGGCCGCACGAAGCCTTCTTCGACGATATGGTCGAGGAACCCGCCCAGCTTCTCGTAGAAGCCGTTCACATCCAGCAGCCCCAGCGGCTTGGCGTGATAGCCCAATTGGCCCCAGGTCCATACCTCGAACAACTCCTCCAGCGTACCCAGCCCACCGGGCAGGGCGATGAAGGCATCGCTCAGCTCGGCCATGCGTGCCTTGCGCGCGTGCATGCCGTCGACCACTTCCAGGCGGCTGAGGCCCTTGTGGCCGATTTCGGCATTCATTAGGCTCTGGGGGATGATCCCGATCACTTCGCCACCGGCCGCCATGGCCGCGTCGGCTACGGTGCCCATCAGGCCGACCGCGCCACCGCCATAGACCAGGGTCAGGCCGCGACGGGCAATCGCCTGGCCCAGCGCGATGGCCGCTTCACGGTAGGCAGGGTTGGCACCAATGCTGGCGCCGCAGAACACACAAACGGAACGTACGGGCATTGCTCATCTCCAGTCACTCAGGCTGACAGGGTAAGGCCCATGTCCTACAGTTCCAAGGCTGCTTTCACTCCGGTCGGGAGAATTCGCAGATGGCGCCGGTCGCTCCATGGGCGTAGGCCGCCAGCAGGCTGTTCATCAGGCTTCCAAGGGTCATTTCGTATTGCTCCTAAATGAGAGGTTGTCCCATCGTCCAATAAAAGGGCATGATGTGCCCTTGAATTGGTTGTATACAATCCATTGAACAATTCTACTGGCTGGCCTCTTGACAGCCCCTTGACCCATATCAGCAAGGGGCTGAACGGTTTCAGGCAGTCTCGCAATTGATAAAACCCTGCCAAGGAGATTCATGATGTTTGCGAAAGCTGTAGCGGTATCCCTGCTGACCCTCGCCAGCGCCTCTGTCTTCGCAGCCGAGTGCTCGGTGACTGTCGACTCCACCGACCAGATGTCCTACAACACCAAGGAAATCACCGTCGACAAGAGCTGCAAGGAATTCACCGTCAAACTGACCCACTCCGGCAACCTGCCGAAGAACGTCATGGGCCATAACCTGGTGATCAGCAAGACTGCCGACATGCAGGGCATTGCCACCGAAGGCATGAGCCAGGGTCTGGAAAAGGACTACATCAAAGCTGACAACGCCGCGATCATCGCCCACACCAAGATGATTGGTGCTCCTGAGAAGGAGACCGAGGTGAAGTTCGACGCTACCAAGCTGGAAGCCGGTGGCGACTACAGCTTCTTCTGCACCTTCCCGGGCCACATCTCGATGATGAAGGGCAAGGTCGTCGTCAAGTAATCAAAGGCTGACGGTGAACCCTGTGGGAGCGGGTTCATCGGGGCGCCGAACCGCCGCGAATACGTCGGTGGGTTCACCATTGCATTCGCGGCGGTTCGGCGTCCCGATGAACCCGCTCCCACAGGTCCGTCTATAGCCTTATCAAGGGGCGAACGGCAGTTCGCGCTTGTGCTGGGTCTTACGGTAGGTGGCGACGATAATGTCGAACGCTTCCTGGTCAACCGGCTGCCCATGCAGGAAGGCATCGATCTGCTGGTAGGTCACGCCATGGGAGGCTTCGTCCGGCTTGCCCGGCGCCAGGTCTTCCAGGTCCGCAGTCGGCACCTTTTCCACCAGTGACTCCGGCGCACCGAAGCTGCGCGCAATCGCCCGCACCTGGTTCTTCACCAGTCCGCTCAGCGGCGCCAGGTCGCAGGCACCATCACCGAACTTGGTAAAGAACCCCATCACCGCCTCGGCGGCGTGGTCGGTGCCGATCACCAAGCCTGCGCGGGCACCGGCGATGGTGTACTGGGCGACCATGCGGGTGCGCGCCTTGACGTTGCCGACCACGAAGTCCACCAGCGTCGGCGAGCCGTTCTTCAACTCCACCACTTCGGCCGCCAGCGCCCGTACTGCCGGGGCGATATCCACGGTGTGCACTTCGTCGGCCTTGATCACTTCCAGGCACGCCTGGGCGTCATGCTCGTCATGCTGGACCTGGTAAGGCAGGCGCACGGCGATGAAGGTGTAGGCCTTGTCGCCGGTTTCGGCGCGCAGCTCGTTGATGGCGCGTTGGGCTAGCAGGGCGGCGGTCAGCGAGTCGACGCCGCCGCTGATGCCCAGCACCAGGGTCTTGAGCCGGGCGTTGGCCAGGCAATCCTTGATGAACGCCACGCGCCGGGCCACTTCGGCCTCGAGCGCGGCGGCGTCGGCGAACGGCGGCTGTACCTTCAGCGCCTGGGCAATCTCTTGCTGAACCGCTTGCATGGGTTACTCCTTGCTGGGGACTTTGAATACATGGCGCATGTAGGCGACGAAGTTCTCGTCGCGGCATTGGGTCTTGGCGGCTTCGTCCGAGATCTTCGCCACCGGCGCGCCGTTGCAGTCGGTCATTTTAAGCACGATGCTCATCGGGGCCACGCCCGGGATATCACAGGTCAGGTTGGTGCCGATGCCAAAGCTGACGTTGATGCGACCGCGCAGGGCACGGAAGATTTCCAGCGAGCGGGTCAGGTTGAGACCGTCGGAAAACACCAGGGTCTTGGTCATCGGGTCGATACCCAGTTTCTGGTAATGGGCAATGGCCTTTTCCGCCCAGGCCACCGGTTCACCCGAGTCGTGGCGCAGGCCGTCGAACAGCTTGGCGAAGTACAGGTCGAAATCGCCGAGGAAGGCATCCATGGTGATGCAATCGGTCAGGGCGATGCCGAGCAGGCCGCGGTACTCGCGCACCCAGCAGTCCAGCGCGGCGATCTGGCTGTCGATCAGTCGCGGGCCGAGTTGCTGGTGGGCCATGATCCATTCATGGGCCATGGTGCCCAGCGGCTTGATATCCAGTTTCCATGCCAGGTCGACGTTGCTGGTGCCGACAAAGCGGCCCGGGAAATCGTCGCGCAGCACACGCACCACTTCTTCCTGCACACGGCTGGAAAAGCGCCGACGGGTGCCGAAGTCGGCCACCTGCAGTTCGGCCAGTTCATCGTCGCTGGCATGTGCGCGCAGCCAGTCGAACTTGCGGTACAGCTGGTCGCGGGCCTCGGCCAGGCGCATGCGCGGGTGCAGGTGGCGGTTGCGCACTTCGCTGATGATCGCCAGCAGCGGCACTTCGAACAGGATCACATGCAGCCACGGGCCTTTCAGGCGCAGAAACAGCTGGTCGTTTTCTATCCCCAGGCGTACGTAGCGCAGGTTGAAGCGGAACAGGCGCAGAAAGCGCAGGAAGTCAGGCTTGAGGAAGCTGATACGTTCGAGGAAGGCCAGCTGGCCGTCATCCAGGGTGAGGTCGCTGAGCAGTTCGAGCTGGTTGCGGATCTCGCCGAGGTAGGGGCGCAGGTCCTCGCCGTTGCGGCAGCGGAATTCCCACTCGACGTCGGCGTCCGGGTAGTTGTGCAGCACGCCCTGCATCATGGTGAGTTTGTAGAAGTCGGTGTCGAGCAGGTTGTGCACGATGCGCTCGGCGAATGCGCTCTCGCTCATCAATGGGGCTCCGGAAGCGGCGAATGGCGGACATTGTGCCAGCCTTTTCGGCCTTGTTGTGCCTGTTGCGGCCCTATCGCCGGCAAGCCAGCTCCCACAAGTAACCCACACGGCCGAAATTTGCAGTGTTCCTGTGGGAGCTGGCTTGCCGGCGATAGGGCCGGAACTGCCAAAACAGAGGTGTTTTTTCGTGCACCAGCTAGCCTTGAAACGGTGCCGCCTGTAGCAGTCGCGCACCAGCTGTGTGCAGTTCGGTGACGTCCGCTGTTACAGGGCGGTTGCACGTAAACACTTGCCAGGGTTGCAATGATGGCACTCGATGGTTGCTCCTTGTCTGTACGTGTGGTGGCGCCTGCCGCGTGGCAGACGGTTGCACGCTCAATAAAGAAAAGGCCGTCGGTCGCCTGCCGGCAACCTGCACAGTGTGTTTTCCCGGAAGACAAAACCTATGGCACGGCCCTTGCTCGGAGCACAGGGCTGAGAAGTTGTAGTGCCAACCAAAAAAAACTCTAGGAGCACCACCTCATGTCGCAGACGTTTTACAAGAAAGGTTTCCTGGCTCTGGCCGTAGCTACGGCACTGGGTGTTTCTTCGTATGTTCAGGCCGACGTCAAGATCGGTGTAGCGGGCCCGATGACCGGGGCTAACGCAGCGTTTGGCGAGCAGTACATGAAAGGTGCGCAGGCAGCGGCCGACAAGATCAACGCCGCCGGTGGCGTGAACGGCGAGAAAATCGTGCTGGTCAAGGGCGATGACGCCTGCGAGCCGAAGCAGGCCGTGGCCGTGGCCAACCGCCTGGTCGACCAGGACAAGGTGATCGGCGTGGTCGGCCACTTCTGTTCCTCCAACACCATCCCGGCCTCCGAGGTGTATGACGAGGCTGGCGTCATCGCCATCACCCCGGGCTCCACCAACCCACAAGTCACCGAGCGCGGCCTGGGCGCCATGTTCCGCATGTGCGGCCGTGACGACCAGCAGGGCATCGTCGCCGGCGATTACATCGTCGACGTGCTCAAGGGCAAGAAAGTCGCGGTGCTGCACGACAAGGACACCTACGGCCAGGGCCTGGCCGACGCGACCAAGGCACAGCTGGAGAAACGCGGCGTCAAGCCGGTGCTGTACGAAGGCCTGACCCGCGGCGAGAAGGACTTCAGCGCCGTCGTCACCAAGATCCGTTCCACCGGTGCCGACGTGGTCTACTTCGGCGGCCTGCACCCGGAAGCCGGCCCGCTGGTACGCCAGCTGCGCGAGCAGGGCCTGAAGGACGTCAAGTTCATGTCCGATGACGGCATCGTCACCGACGAACTGGTGTCCACCGCCGGCGGCGCGCAGTACGTCGATGGTGTGTACATGACCTTCGGCGCCGACCCGCGCCTGCTGCCGGACAGCAAGGCGGTGGTGGAGGAGTTCCGCAAGGCCGGTACCGAACCTGAAGGCTACACCCTGTACGCCTACGCCTCGCTGCAGGCCTTGGCTGCCGCGTTCAACGGCGCCAAGTCGAACAAGGGCGAAGCGGCTGC
The DNA here is from genome assembly GCF_002113575.1 of Pseudomonas sp. B8(2017). NCBI lineage: Bacteria > Pseudomonadati > Pseudomonadota > Gammaproteobacteria > Pseudomonadales > Pseudomonadaceae > Pseudomonas > Pseudomonas sp. B8(2017). Next base: position 603,291 of record NZ_NEIO01000001.1, read on the forward strand.
CGAGTGGCTCAAGGCCAACCCGGTGCAGACCGTCATGGGCGAGAAAAAGTGGGACAAGAAGGGTGACCTGACCGTGTCCGACTATGTGGTCTACCAGTGGGATGCCCAAGGCAAGTACCACCAGCTGGAAAAACAAAAATAACAACGGCCCACGGCCCGGGCGCGTCAGCCCCCGGGCCAAAGCCCCGCGGTACCTGTCTTTATCCGTAGATCTGCACAGTACTGCGCTGCGAGGGCCGCCTTGTCCCAGGCCCGCCGTGGTCGGCGCTCGTGCAATCTCAATCAGGTGAGATTGCGTTATGGATGGTATTTTCCTGCAGCAACTGGTCAACGGCCTGACCCTCGGGTCGGTCTATGGCCTGATCGCCATCGGCTACACAATGGTCTATGGCATCATCGGCATGATCAACTTCGCGCACGGCGAGGTGTATATGATTTCCGCGTACCTCGCGGCGATCAGCCTGGCATTGCTGGCTTATTTCGGTATCGAGTCGTTCCCCCTGTTGATGCTGGGCACCCTGTTGTTCACCATCGTCGTCACCGGCGTGTACGGCTTCACCATCGAACGCATCGCCTACAAACCCCTGCGCAACTCCACCCGCCTGGCACCGCTGATCAGTGCCATCGGCATCTCGCTGATCCTGCAGAACTACGCGCAGATCAGCCAGGGCGCCCGCCAGCAAGGCGTGCCAACCCTGCTGGAAGGTGCCTGGCGTGTCGAAGTGGGCACCGGCTTCGTGCAACTGACCTACACCAAGATCTTCATCCTGGTGGCAGCCTTCGTTGGCATGGGCCTGCTCACCTACGTGATCAAGTACACCAAGCTCGGCCGCATGTGCCGTGCCACCCAGCAAGACCGCAAGATGGCCTCGATCCTGGGCATCAACACCGACCGGGTGATCTCCTACGTGTTCGTCATCGGTGCGGTGATGGCCGCCCTGGCCGGCGTGCTGATCACCATGAACTACGGCACCTTCGACTTCTACGCCGGCTTCATCATCGGCATCAAGGCGTTCACCGCCGCGGTGCTCGGCGGTATCGGCTCGCTGCCTGGCGCCATGCTCGGCGGGATCATCCTGGGTATTTCCGAGTCGCTGTTCTCTGGCCTGATCAACTCCGACTACAAGGACGTGTTCAGCTTCTCGCTGCTGGTGATGATCCTTATCTTCCGCCCACAAGGCCTGCTGGGTCGCCCGCTCGTGGCTAAGGTGTGAACATGTCCATTGCCAAAACTGCCTCCGTTACTGAAACCAGAAGTTTCGACATCAAACGCAGCCTGCTGGAGACCATCGTCGCCGGCCTGCTGGCACTCATCGTGTTTGGCCCTGTGGTCGGCGTGGTGCTAGACGGCTACACCTTCAATGCCGAGCCGCGGCGTGTGGCCTGGCTGGTCGGCGGGGTGATGCTGGGGCGCTTCCTGCTCAGCCTGTACCTGCAGACGGCCGCCGGCTCGCGCATGCTCCAAGGCTTCGAAAGCGGTGGTTCGGGCGTGCATGTGCGCGCGCCGGACTACGTATCGCGGCTGCGCTATATCATCCCTGCGCTGGTGGTGATCGCCATCGTCTTCCCGATCTTCGCCAACAAGTACCTGCTGACCGTGGTCATCCTCGGCCTGATCTACGTGCTGCTGGGCCTGGGGCTGAACATCGTGGTCGGCCTGGCCGGTCTGCTCGACCTGGGCTACGTGGCGTTCTATGCCATCGGTGCGTACGGCCTGGCGCTGGGTTACCAGTACCTTGGCCTGGGCTTCTGGAGCGTGCTGCCACTGGCGGCCATAGCTGCGGCGCTGGCGGGGTGCATACTCGGTTTCCCGGTGTTGCGGATGCACGGCGACTACCTGGCGATCGTGACCCTGGGCTTCGGCGAGATTATCCGCCTGGTGCTGAACAACTGGTTGTCGTTCACCGGCGGCCCGAACGGCATGCCGGCACCGGCGCCGACCTTCTTCGGCCTGGAGTTCGGCCGTAGGGCCAAGGACGGTGGGGTACCGATCCACGAGTTCTTCGGCTTCGATTACAACGCCAACCTCAAGTTCGTGTTCATCTACGCAGTGCTGTTCATCGTCGTGCTGGCCGTGCTGTACATCAAGCATCGCCTGACCCGCATGCCGGTCGGCCGTGCCTGGGAAGCGCTACGCGAAGACGAGATCGCCTGCCGCTCGATGGGCCTGAACCACGTGCTGGTCAAGCTCTCGGCGTTCACCCTGGGCGCTTCCACCGCTGGCCTGGCCGGGGTGTTCTTTGCCACCTACCAGGGCTTCGTCAACCCGTCGTCGTTCACCTTCTTCGAGTCGGCGCTGATCCTCGCCATCGTCGTGCTCGGTGGCATGGGCTCGACCGTAGGTGTGGTGATCGCGGCCTTCGTGCTGACCGTGGCGCCCGAGCTGCTGCGCAGCTTCTCCGAATACCGCGTGCTGCTGTTCGGTGTGCTGATGGTGCTGATGATGATCTGGCGACCGCGTGGGCTGATCCGCATCAGCCGTACCGGTGTGACCCCGCGTAAAGGAGTGGCGCCATGAGCGACGATATCATTCTCTCGGTCGACAACCTGATGATGCAGTTCGGTGGCATCAAGGCGCTCAGCGATGTCAGCCTGAAGGTCCGGCGCAACCAGATCTTCGCCCTGATCGGCCCCAACGGTGCGGGCAAGACCACCGTGTTCAACTGCCTGACCGGGTTCTACAAGGCCAGTGGCGGGCGCATCGAGCTGAATGTGCGCGGCAGCCACACCAATGTCATCCAGCTGCTCGGCGAGCGCTTCCAGGTGGCGGACTTCGTCTCGCCGGCGCGCTTTGCCAACCGCATGTACTACAAGATGTTCGGCGGTACCCACCTGGTCAATCGCGCCGGCCTGGCACGCACCTTCCAGAACATTCGCCTGTTCAAGGAAATGTCGGTGGTGGAGAACCTGCTGGTGGCCCAGCACATGTGGGTCAACCGCAACCTGCTGGCCGGGGTGCTCAACACCAAGGCCTACCGCAAGGCCGAGAGTGACGCACTGGACCACGCGTTCTACTGGCTGGAGGTGGTCGACCTGGTCGATTGCGCCAACCGACTGGCTGGCGAGTTGTCGTACGGCCAGCAGCGCCGCCTGGAAATCGCCCGGGCCATGTGCACGCGGCCGAAGATCATCTGCCTGGACGAACCGGCAGCTGGCCTGAACCCACAGGAAACCGAAGCTCTCAGCCGCATGATCCGCGTGCTGCGCGACGAGCACGACATCACCGTGGTGCTGATCGAACACGACATGGGCATGGTCATGAGCATTTCCGACCATATCGTGGTGCTCGACCACGGCAACGTGATTGCCGAAGGCGCGCCGCAGGATATCCGCCACAACCCGACGGTGATCGCCGCCTACCTGGGTGCCGATGAAGAGGAACTGGTATGAGTGCACCCATTCTCGAACTGAAGGATCTGGACGTGTTCTACGGCCCGATCCAGGCGCTGAAAAAGGTCTCGATGCACATCAACGAGGGCGAGACGGTCAGCCTGATCGGCGCCAACGGTGCCGGCAAGTCGACCCTGCTGATGTCGATCTTCGGCCAGCCGCGGGCGGCGTCGGGGCATATCGTGTACCGCGGCACCGACATCACTCGCAAGTCGTCGCACTACATCGCTTCCAACGGCATCGCCCAGTCGCCGGAAGGGCGCCGGGTGTTCCCCGACATGACCGTCGAGGAGAACCTGATGATGGGTACCATTCCCATCGGTGACAAGCATGCCGATGAAGACATGCAGCGCATGTACGAGCTGTTCCCGCGCCTGAAAGAGCGGCGTAACCAGAGGGCCATGACCATGTCCGGTGGCGAGCAGCAGATGCTGGCTATTGCCCGCGCGCTGATGAGCCGGCCAAAGTTGTTGCTGCTGGATGAGCCATCGCTGGGGCTGGCGCCGATCGTGGTCAAGCAGATCTTCTCGACCTTGCGTGAATTGGCCAAGACCGGGATGACCATCTTCCTGGTGGAGCAGAACGCCAACCATGCGCTGAAACTGTCGGACCGGGCTTATGTGATGGTCAACGGGCAGATTCGCATGAGCGGCACGGGGCAGGAGCTGTTGGTCAACGAGGAAGTGCGTAACGCCTATCTCGGCGGGCATTGAGTTGCATGCGGGGGCCGCTTTGCGGCCCTTTCGCCGGCAAGCCAGCTCCCACAGGTACTGCGCTGCCCTCAGGGCCTGTGTGGTCCCTGTGGGAGCTGGCTTGCCGGCGATGGGCTGCAAAGCAGCCCCATTCTGGATGTGGACAACTTCTACCACACCTCTCCGTTCACGCATCACCAGCCCATCCCAAGCCCTTGTTTCCACAGGCCCGATCTTTTCCACGGATAATGTGGAACCGCCTGTGGAAAACATGGTGGCATTTCGCTCAAGCCCTTTGATACCAAGCCCTGCAGCTTCATGATCGTTTTTTGATCACAGGCGCCTTGTGGATGATTTTCCCAGGTTTTTCAGAGTCCTGCATTCATTCCAAGGCTCGCGCAAAACCTGTGGATAACCCTGTGAAAAAACCTTGGACAGACCGCTGCAGGCGGCATGCTTGAAAGCCTTGCGCCATCACCGAAAAGATATCCACCGACCACAAGTCGCTGAAAGGGTTCCTCACCATGGACAAGTTGCCCCCAATCCGTGGGGAAAGCCTTGTGGATAACGTGCGCATAGCTGGTGCCGAGCCCTCTGCTGCAAGGGTTTGCCGCATATGATCAAAAAATGAACAGTGCCCCGGGCGGGTTGCTGCAAGCGCCCGGCGCGGGCATGCTGCAAGCCTGCCGATGACAATCCACCGTGAGGAACAGAGCATGACGTCCACCGTATTCATCACTGGCGCGACTTCCGGTTTCGGCGAGGCCACTGCCCGCCGCTTCGCCGAAGCCGGCTGGAAGCTGGTGCTCACTGGCCGCCGCAAGGAGCGCCTGGACGCCCTGTGCGCCGAACTGTCGGCCAAGACCGAAGTACATGGCCTGGTGCTCGACGTGCGTGACCGCAAGGCCATGGAGCAGGCCATCGCCAGCCTGCCGGCCGGCTTCGACAAGCTGCGCGGCCTGGTCAACAACGCAGGCCTGGCGCTGGGTGTGGACGCGGCGCAGAACTGCAGCCTGGACGACTGGGAAACCATGGTCGACACCAACATCAAGGGCCTGATGTACACCACCCGCCTGCTGCTGCCACGGCTGATCGCCCATGGCCGTGGGGCGTCGATCCTCAACGTAGGTTCGGTGGCGGGCAACTACCCGTACCCGGGCAGCAACGTGTACGGCGGCACCAAGGCCTTCGTCGGCCAGTTCTCGTTGAGCCTGCGCTGCGACCTGCGGGGTACGGGCGTGCGCGTGAGCAACATCGAGCCGGGCCTGTGCGAGAGCGAGTTCTCGCTGGTGCGCTTCGGCGGTGACCAGGCCAAATACGACGCCACCTATGCCGGTGCCGAGCCGATCCAGCCGCAGGACATTGCCGAAACCATCTTCTGGATCCTCAACCAGCCGGCGCATATCAACATCAACAGCCTGGAGCTGATGCCGGTGAGCCAGGATTGGGCAGGGTTCTCGATCGACCGATCGGTCAAGGGCTGATCAGAAAAGCGGGGCCGCTATGCGGCCCATCGCCGGCAAGCCAGCTCCCACAGGATGGCGCATTTCTCAAGGCCGCACTGTACCTGTGGGAGCTGGCTTGCCGGCGATGGCGTCAGCTCAGGCGCTGCAGCCCTTCCAGGCAAGTCGCCAAATGATAGGGCGTAGTAGAAGGCATATCATGCCGGCTGACACTACCTTGCCCATCCCGGCACTCATACCAGCCCGCCTCACGCAGGAACCGCGCTTCCAGCGCCTGCAACTGCCCGGCCAGCTTCGCCTCGCCCCCTGCCCGCAACACCAGCGCCCGCAGGTATTCCGCCTGCGCCCAGATCCGCTGGGTGGCATCGAGCACCTGGCCATCCACATCCAGCATCGCCAGTACCGCGGTGTCCTTCACCCCGTACTGCTCGGCGTAGCCGAAAGCTTGGTCGATGGACGCATGCAGCGGCGTATCTCGCAGCAGTGGCGAGGTATGCAGCAGGTAGAACCACTCGAACTGGTGCCCCGGCTCGAACCAGTTATCCACAGTGCCGCGTGGCTTTTCCAGCATCAGGCCGTGGGCGGGGTCGATGAAGTGCTCCTGCAGCGCCGCGCACAGGTGCAGCAACGACTGCTGGGCATGCTCGTCGTCACGCACCGCCAGCACCTGCAGGAAGGCTTCGGCCAGGTGCATCTGCGGGTTCTGCAGCGGGCCGCTGCCAAGGTCGGCCCAGTCTTCAGCGAGGCTGGCTTCGTACAGGCCGTCGTCGCGGGCAAACTGCTGGTCGATGATGTCCAGCGCGGCGTTCAGCGTGGACTCCACCAGGTTTTCACGCACCTTGCCCCAGTAATGTGCACAGGCGAAGACGATGAAGGCGTGGGTGTAGAGGTCCTTGCGCCGGTCCTGCGGTTTGCCCTGGGCGTCGATGCTGTAGAACCAGCCGCCGTGTTCGGCGTCGTGGAAGTGCTTCTGCAGCGAGCGGAACAAGGCGGCCGCACGCTCGGCTGCGCCCGGTTGCCCGATGCGGCTGCTGAACAGGTACAGCTGACGCGCGCAGGCCATGGCCCGGTAGCGCTGCACCGGCAATGGCTGGTGCTGGGCGTCCAGTGCCTCGTAGGGCAGGGCCATGTCGGCGTTCCAGCCCGGGCCTTGCCACAACGGCACGATGCGTTCGGCGAAGTGCTGGTTGAAGCGGGCCAGTTCGGGCAGGGTGGGGCGGGGGTCGGACATTTCGGCGCTCGTCGCTGTCGGGCAGGGCGCCATGGTAGCAGAACTGGGTTGTGGGTAGCCTGTGCCGGCCCTATCGCCGGCAAGCCAGCTCCCACAGGTACTTCACATTGCGCGGGCCTGTGGTGATCCTGTGGGAGCCGGCTTGCCGGCGATAGGGCCAGTACAGGCTACCGATCAGCCCGGGTTGCCCAACCCCTGCCAATGCCGCGCCCCCACGAAGATGAAGCGCAACTGCTGGGTGATCTTTTCCTGTGGCGTCAACGCCTGTGGATAACCCGCTTCGGGGCTGTCGATAAGCTCTGGCAGGGTGGCGAACACGGTTTTCACCACCAGGTCGGCCATCACCGCCAGCGCTGCGCCGTCCAGGTGCTGCCAGCGCTTCATCCGCGCCAGGTCGGTGGCCAGGTCGTCGCTGATGTCCTGGCGCAGGCGGGCAATGGCCTGGCGTACGGCCTGCGAACCGCCGTACTGCTCACGGGCGAGGAACAGGAACTGCGCACGGTGGGCGGCGACCACGTCGAGGAAGATGCGCACCGAGGCGTCGGTGATGCCGCCCAGTTCGAATTCGTTCTGGCGCACCAGGCGGATGGTCTGGCGGAAGGTAGTGTCGACCTCGGCAACCAGGGCCAGGCCCAGGGCGTCCATGTCGGAAAAATGCCGGTAGAAGCCGGTGGGTACGATGCCGGCCGTCTTCGCCACTTCGCGCAGGCTGATACTGCCGAAACCACGGCCACTCTCCATGAGCTGGCAGGCGGCATCGAGCAGGGCCTGGCGGGTCTGTAGCTTCTGTTCGGCGCGCGGCAGCATGGTGCGGGCTTCTGTGGCGGTAAGGCTGGGCACTCTAGTTAAAAAAACAAAGCCCGGTCAATGGACCGGGCCTGGAGGGGAGCAAGCGTTGTGACAGAGGTTGTTCTTTTCGGCCATGGTGATCAGCTCACACGGCTGAGTTCAACCAGGCGATCGGAGCCACCTTCGGCAACGCGGCCACTACGTTCGATCAGGCGATCGGAGCCACCTTCGGCAACGCGGCCACTACGTTCGATCAGGCGATCGGAGCCACCTTCGGCAACACGGCCACTACGTTCGATCAGGCGATCGGAGCCACCTTCGGCAACGCGGCCACTACGTTCGATCAGGCGATCGGAGCCACCTTCGGCAACGCGGCCACTACGTTCGATCAGGCGATCGGAGCCACCTTCGGCAACGCGGCCACTACGTTCGATCAGGCGATCGGAGCCGCCTTCGGCAACACGGCCACTACGTTCGATCAGGCGATCGGAGCCACCTTCGGCAACACGGCCACTACGTTCGATCAGGCGATCGGAGCCACCTTCGGCAACACGGCCACTACGTTCGATCAAGCGATCCGAGCCGCCTTCGGCAACACGACCACTACGTTCGATCAGGCGATCCGAGCCGCCTTCGGCAACACGACCACTACGTTCGATCAGGCGATCAGCACCACCTTCGGCAACGGTTTTCAGCGGCTGGGCGATTTCGGCAGCGCTGGAGCGCGATTCGGCGGTCAGGTGTTGCTCGTCGGCTGGCAGGGCAAAAGCGTTGGCGGCCAGGATGGACAGGGTCAGGGTCAGCAGATGGCGTTTCATGATTTCGGTGCTCCTCTCGGGGGCTGGAAAGTGGGTACGGAGCCAATGCTACGCCGGGTAACGCCAGAGAGAAGTTCATACGGGTAATGGTAACAATCGACCGTATTGATAGAGGTTGCAAGCTGCTCTAGACAGCACTTTCCAGGCCGGAAGGTGGCAATTTGATGGCGATGTTTGCGGGTAACACGTATGGCCTGTCGCGACGAATTGCTGAGCAAAAGGCCAGGAAAAACTTCGCTATCATGGCGCCATCGATAAAACCCCACGGGTTTTCATCAGTCCGAGATATTGAGTGCCACCGCTGCACCTGTTCTGTGCCATACCGCAAGGAGAACCACGCAATGACGCGTCCCGCCAGAATCCTCGTCTGGACCTTCACCAGCCTGCTGACCCTGCTGGCGATCCTGGTGGTGGTGATCGCCACCTTCGACTGGAACCGCGTCAAGCCCCTGCTCAACGAGAAAGTCTCCGAGGCCCTGCAGCGGCCCTTCGCGATCAATGGCAACCTTGCCGTGGACTGGCGCACCGAACCAGAAGAGGGGGGCTGGCGCGCCTGGGTGCCCTGGCCGCACTTCATTGCCGAAGACCTGACCCTGGGCAACCCCGAGTGGCTCAAGGAACCGAAGATGGTCGGCCTGGAGCGCGTGGCGTTCCGCCTGGCGCCGCTGCCGCTGCTGTTCCAGCAGATCAGCATCCCGCGCATCGACCTGACCAAGCCCACAGCCAGCCTCACCCGCCTGGCCGATGGCCGCGCCAACTGGGCCTTCGACTTCGGCCCCAAGGATGAAAACGCAGAGCCTTCCAAATGGCAGCTGGACATTGGCGCCATCGGCTTCGACCAGGGCAATGTCAGCTTCGATGACCAAACCCTGAAAACCAGCATGAAGGTGCAGATCGACCCGCTGGGCAAGCCTGTCCCGTTCAGCGACATCGTTGGCAAGGCCAGCGCCGAGAAGGCCGGTGCCGCGCAGGACTACGCCTTCGGGCTCAAGGCCCAGGGCCGCTACAAAGGCCAGCCGGTGTCCGGTACCGGCAAGATCGGCGGCCTGCTGGCCCTGCAGGACGCCAGCCAGCCGTTCCCGCTGCAGGCTGACGTGCGCATCGCCGACACCCATGTGGTGCTCGCCGGCACCCTGACCGACCCGCGCAACCTCGGCGCCCTCGACCTGCGCCTGCGCCTGTCCGGGGCCAGCCTGGGCAACCTCTACCCGCTGACCGGCGTAACCCTGCCCGACACCCCGGCCTATTCCACCGACGGCCACCTCAGCGCCAACCTGCACGCGGCGCAAGGGGCGACCTTCAACTACCAGGGCTTCAACGGCAAGATCGGTGACAGCGATATCCACGGCGACCTGGCCTTCGTTGCCAGCCAGCCACGGCCCAAGCTGTCCGGCAACCTGGTGTCCAACCAGTTGCTGTTCAAGGACCTGGCGCCGCTGATCGGCGCCGACTCCAACGCCGAGCAGAAGGCCCGCGGGGGTGCCAGCAAGCAGCCGGCGGGCAAGGTGCTGCCGGTGGAAGAGTTCCGCACCGAGCGCTGGCGCACGATGGACGCCGACGTCACCTTCGCCGGCAAGCGCATCGTGCACAGCGCGCAACTGCCGTTCAACGACCTGTCGGCCCACGTGATACTGGAGGACGGCCTGCTGCGCCTGGAGCCCCTGCGTTTTGGCGTGGCTGGCGGCAATCTCGCTTCCAGGATCCGCCTGGATGGCCGCAACGTACCGTTGCAGGGACGTGCCCGGCTGACGGCGCGGGGCTTCAAGCTCAAGCAGTTGTTCCCATCCTTTGCGCCGATGCAGACCAGCTTCGGTGAGTTGAATGGCGATGCCGATATCACCGGCCGGGGCAACTCGGTAGCCGCCTTGCTGGGCACGGCCAATGGCGACCTGCGCATGTTGATCAACGATGGCGCCATCAGCCGCAGCCTGATGGAGATTGCCGGGTTGAACGTGGGCAACTATGTGGTCGGCAAGCTGTTTGGTGATGAGGATGTGAAGATCAACTGTGCAGCGGCTGACGTGGGCATCAAGGATGGCCTGGCGACCACGCGCCTGTTCATCTTCGATACCGAGAACGCGATCATCTACATCAACGGCACGGCCAATTTCGCCACGGAGCAGCTGGACCTGAAAATTACCCCTGAATCGAAAGGGCTGCGGCTGTTCTCGCTGCGCTCGCCGCTGTATGTGCGCGGGCCGTTCGCCAAGCCCAGTGCCGGGGTGCAGGCGGTGCCGCTGGCGTTGCGCGGGGCGGGGATGGTGGCGTTGGGTGTGGTTGCCGGGCCGGCGGCGGGGTTGCTGGCGCTGATTGCGCCTAGCAGCGGGGATGATCCCAACCAGTGCACGCCGCTGTTGCAGCAGATGAAGGCGGGCAAGGCGCCGGCGGTGGTGAAAGAGCGGAAATAGCAGGGGGCCGCTTCGTGGCCCATCGCGACACAAGGCCGCTCCCACAGGTATTTCACAGCCCTAAAGACTTGTGAAATACCTGTGGGAGCGGCCTTGTGTCGCGAAAGGGGCGCAAAGCGCCCCCAAGAATCACAAGCCTTGCAACAGGTCGGACATATCGTCCGCGTGCTCTTCTTCCTGCGCGAGGATGTCTTCAAAAATCCGCCGCGTAGTCGGATCTTTATCCCCAATGTACCGAATGATCTCGCGATAGCTATCGATGGCGATCCGCTCCGCCACCAGGTCTTCCAGCACCATCTCCTTCAATGAAGTGCCCGCCACATATTGGGCATGAGACCGCTTGCTCAGGTTGTCCGGGTTGAAATCCGGCTCTCCACCTAACTGCACGATCCGTTCGGCAAGCTTGTCGGCGTGCTCGGCTTCCTGGTTGGCATGCTCGAGGAATTCATCGGCAGCCACGCTGGCCTTGATGCCGCTGGCCATGAAGTAGTGACGCTTGTAGCGCAGCACGCAGACCAGTTCGGTGGCCAGTGAATCATTGAGCAGGCGCAGGATCTGTTGGCGATCAGCATCGTAACCCTCGGTCACCGCACCTTGCTCGACATGCTGGCGGGCACGTTCGCGCAGGGTTTGCACATCGGTCAGTTCAGTCGCATTCATGTTCATCTCCTGGAACATCAGGGTGGTCATGGATATGGCCTGGAAGGCTCAGGCGCCGTGGACGGCGTCGCTGTCTTCTTCGCGTTGTTTGCAAGTCTTGAAGCCCTTGGCGTCGACATGGCCGGTGGCGTCGAAGCGCACGTAGTAGGGCTGCTGGTGGCCATCGTGGTTGAGGATGTAGTCGTTGCAGGTGCCGCCATGGGGGAGGTCGATCACGTTGGACGGGCTGCCGCCGATGGCGATGACTTTCTGCATGGTCATGCCTTTTTCCACCTGCTTGACCAGCGGCTCGTCGCGGTAGGTGACGTAGTCCACCGGGTTTTCCGGGCGGCTGCCGCAGGCGGCGAGGGTGGCGCTTGCCAGAAGAATTGCCAGGGTCTGCTTGTACATGGTCCCGCTCCTTGCAAAGGGTATGTGTGGTTTGGAACCGCAGCGCGCGCCGGGAGTTCGATTGCGATGGTCATCAAGGCCGCTGTAGTGTTGGCCGGTCGTCCACGGAAAGGGGCTGGGGCAATGCAGCAGGAATTGGCCACGCGATACCCGTTGGTGCTGGTGCCGGGCATGCTCGGTTTTGTCCGGGTAGTGCTCTACCCCTACTGGTTCGGCATCGTGCCGGCCCTGCGCAAGGGCGGGGCGCAGGTGTTCCCGGTGCAGGTTTCGCCACTGCATTCCAGCGAGGTGCGCGGCGAGCAGTTGCTGGCGATCATCGAAGACATCTGCCTGCGCACCGGAGCGGAAAAGGTCAACCTCATCGGCCACAGCCAGGGTGCCCTGAGCGCGCGCTACGCAGCTGCCAGGCGGCCCGGGCGGGTGGCTTCGGTCACTTCGGTGGCGGGGCCCAACCATGGCTCGGAACTGGCCGACTACCTGGAGCGTACGGCACCGGGCGATTCCCCGCAGGGGCGCATCCTGAAGGCTGTGCTGCATGGCTTGGCCGTGCTGCTGGTGTGGCTGGAAACCGGCTGGCGCCGCGACCCGCTGCCGGTGGATGTACACGCCTCGCACCAGTCGTTGACCAGCGCCGGGGTGGCGCTGTTCAACCAGGCTTATCCACAGGGGTTGCCAGGCACCTCCTGGGGTGGGGAAGGGGCCTATGAGGTCGATGGCGTGCGCTATTACTCCTGGTCAGGCACCTTGCAGCCCGGCCTGACCGACCAGCGACGCAACCGTTTCGACGGCAGCAGCCACTTCTGCCGCCTGTTCGCGCGCAGTTTCGTCAAGGAAAGGGGCCATTGCGACGGAATGGTCGGGCGCTTCAGTTCGCACCTGGGGCAGGTGATCGGCGACGATTACCCGCTCGACCACCTGGATATCGTCAACCAGTCGCTTGGTGCGGTGGGCAAGGGTGCCGAACCGGTGCGGCTGTTCACCGAACATGCCGCCCGGCTCAAGGCGGCAGGGCTCTAACGACGGATCGGTGTGGTCCAGCGCTCGGCCAGCACCACGCCCGCCAGGGTCAGCAGGCCGCCGACCAGGTGATAGCGGGCCAGCTGCTCGTCGAGCACCACGGCGGCGATCAGTGCCGTGACCAGCGGCAGCAGGTTGAAGAACAGCGTGGTGCGGCTGGGGCCCAGGCGGTGCACGGCCTGCATCCATACCAGGGGCGCGATCATCGAGGCCAGCACGCAGGCGTACAGCACCAGGCCGATGTTGCGGCTGTTCAGGCCAGTCTTGTCCGACAGCACGAACAGCGGCAGCAGTACGACGATGGCTACCAGCACCTGCAGGTACAGCAGTTGCATCGGCGGCAGGCGCAGCTGCCATTTCTTCAGCAGGAAGCTGTACAGCGCGTAGGCCAGTGTGGCCACCAGCATCAGCAGGTCGCCGCTGTTCAGGCCTTGTTGCAACAGGCTGGCGGGGTGGCCGGCGCTGACCACTTCAAGCACGCCGAAAAATGACACCAGCGCGCCCAGCAGGGCGCCGTAGCTCAGGCGCTGGCCCAGCCAGGCGATGGACAGTGCCAGTGACATCAGTGGCATCAGCGAAAGGATGATGCCCATGTTGGTGGCGCTGGTGATGCCGGCGGCGAAGTAGGCCAGGCTCTGGTACAGCGCCATGCCCAGAACGCCCAGCACGAAAACCTTGCCCAGGTGCGGGCGAATGACCGCGCGATTGCGCCACACGGCGGGCAGCAGGAACGGGGTGAACAACAGCGCGGCCAGCAGCCAGCGGTAGAAGCCGATCTCGGCGGGATGGATGGCGCCGGCGGACATCTTGGTGACCACGGTGTTGCCGGCCCATATCAGGATGGCGGTCAGGGGGAACAGGTAGTTCATGTAGCAGGTTACTCGTTGGGGCTTGGATTGGGGCTGCTTTGCAGCCCATCGCGGGCTCGCCCGCTCCCACAGGATCTGCGCCAGCTTTCAGGCCTGTGATATCCCTGTGGGAGCGGGCAAGCCCGCGAAGGCCTGCGCAGCAGGCCCCGATGGCAGCCATTATCAACTGTCTGTCAACAAGCCTATACTCCTATCCAGACAACCCACCCCGCAAAGCAGACAGCATGCCGCGCAAATACCTCGACATTCCCCAGTTCACCCGGCTCCCGGCCCCGGTGTACTTCCGCCACGACGAGTTCGGTGCCGACACCCGCAGCGCCCTGCATCGCCACGCCTGGGGCCAGCTCAACTACACCGCCCACGGCGTGATGCACCTGGAGGTCGCCGGCCAGCACTTCCTGTCGCCGCCGCAATACGCCGTGTGGGTGCCGCCCGACACCGAGCATGGCTGCTACAACCCGCAGGCCATCGTCTACCGTTCGGTCTACCTGGACCGCAGCCTGTGCGCCGCACTGCCGCAGCAACCGTGCAGCCTGATGATCAGCGACATCCTCAAGGCCATCCTCGCCGACTTCGCCCGGCGCGACCTGCGGGTGGCCGAGGGCGAGCGCGACCAGCGCCTGGTGCAAGTGCTGCTCGACCAGCTGCTGCTGGCGCCCACCCAGGCCTGCTACCTGCCGTTTGCCCACAGCGAAGGCTTGCGCCAGGTGCTCGATGCCCTCGGTGCCGAGCCGGGCGACAACCGCCCGCTGGCCGACTGGGCCGCCAAGGTGCATGTCAGCGAACGTACCCTGGCCCGCCAGTTCCTGCGTGAACTGGGCATCAGTTTTGGCGAATGGCGCCTGCGCCTGCGCTTTCTGCGCGCCATCGAAGCGCTGGAGGCCGGCCAGCCGATCCAGGCCATCGCCTTCGACCTGGGCTACAGCAGCGCCTCGGCGTTCATCGCCATGTTCCAGCGCCAGGCCCAGTGCACGCCCGAGCAATACCGCCGCCAGGCACGGGCAGGGCGTTGAAATTCTTGGCTACACTCAGCTCGACCCCCGTGCATCGGGCGCGGAGCCAAGGAGACTACTCCATGAAAGTGCTGCAAATCCCCTTACTGGTATTGGCGGTGTTGTTCAGCGCCCAAGGCTTCGCCGCCAATACCGCGCAGCAGGAAAAGATGAAAACCTGCAACGCCGACGCCACCGCCAAGGCCCTCAAGGGCGATGAGCGCAAAGCCTTCATGAGCACTTGCCTGAAGAAGGATGTGCCACAAACCCAGCAAGAGAAGATGAAAACCTGCAACGCCGACGCCACCACCAAGGCCCTCAAGGGTGACGAACGCAAAGCGTTCATGAGCGACTGCCTGAAGAAGAAATGACCTGCGCCTATGCCTGCAGACGTAAGGCTGGCAGACTGCGGGTCTTTCCCGTTGTCTGCCGTTGAGGCTGTATGACCTTCACCCCCCGCCAGGTCACCCTGGCCAGCTGGATCATCGTGTTTGCCGGCCTGTTGCTGGCGTTACCCCTGAAATTGCTGCCGAGCCTGCTGGCCGGCCTGCTGGTGTTCGAGCTGGTCAACATGCTCACGCCGCGGCTGCAGCCGCTGATTGCCGGGCAGCGTGCCCGCTGGCTGGCTGTAGCGCTGCTCGGCACGCTGGTGGTCAGCACCCTGACCCTGCTGTTTGCCGGTGCTTTCAGCTTTTTGCTGCACGAGGCGGAAAACCCCGGGGCCTCGCTGGACAAGTTCATGGCCCTGGTGGAGCGCGCCCGCGGGCAGCTGCCGCCGTTCATCGAAGGCTACCTGCCGGCCAGTGCCGCGGAGTTCAAGGTGGCCATCGGTGACTGGATCAAGAGCCACCTGAGCGACCTGCAGCTGGTGGGCAAGGGCATGGCGCACATGTTCGTCACCCTGTTGATCGGCATGATCCTGGGCGCCATCGTCGCCTTGCAGCGCATCCCCGACATCTCCCGGCGCAAGCCGCTGGCGGCGGCGCTGTTCGAGCGCCTGAGCCTGCTGGTGCAGGCGTTTCGCAACATCGTCTTCGCGCAGATCAAGATTTCGCTGCTCAACACCACCTTCACCGGCATCTTCCTGGCCGTGGTGCTGCCGATGTTCGACGTGCACCTGCCGCTGACCAAGACGCTGATCGTGCTGACCTTCCTGCTGGGCCTGCTGCCGGTGATCGGCAACCTGATGTCGAATACCCTGATCACCATCGTCGGCCTGTCGCTGTCGATCTGGGTGGCGGCGGCGGCGCTGGGTTACCTGATCGTCATCCACAAGGTTGAGTACTTCCTCAACGCGCGGATCGTGGGCGGGCAGATCAGTGCCAAGTCGTGGGAACTGCTGCTGGCGATGCTGGTGTTCGAGGCGGCGTTCGGGCTGCCGGGGGTGGTGGCGGGGCCGATCTACTATGCCTACCTGAAGAGTGAGCTGAAGCGGGCCGAACTGGTCTGATTCTTTGTTGACCAGTACCGGCCTCTTCGCGGGTAAACCCGCTCCCACAAGTACGCCACTTCTCTCAAGACTTGCGGGGACCCTGTGGGAGCGGGTTTACCCGCGAAGAGGCCGGCACAGGTGAAAGGGATGGCTCAGGCTACGCCATAGCGCTTGCGCGCCTCAATGGCCAGCCCGCTACCAATGCTGCCAAAGATGTTGCCTTCCACATGCCGCGCATTCGGCAGCATCGCCGACACGCTGTTGCGCAGCGCCGGAATCCCGCTGGAACCGCCGGTGAAGAACACCGTATCGACCTGTGTTTCGCTCACTCCAGCCTTGGCCAGCAGTTCGCTCACGCTACCACGCACCCGCTCCAGCAACCCTTCGATAGCCCCCTCGAACAGCGCTCGTGACAGGTCCACGCTCAGCTCGCGCTCGATGCGGCCGAGGTCGACGTGGCGGCTCTGCTGCTCGGTCAGCTCGATCTTGCTGGCCTCCACTTCCATCGCCAACCAGTGCCCGGCACGCTCTTCGATCAGCTTGAACAGGCGGTCGATGCCCAGCGTGTCCTCGATGTCATAGCGCATGCTGCCCAGCGCCAGCTGCGACTTCTGCGAGTACAGGGCGTTGATGGTGTGCCAGGTGGCGAGGTTGAGGTGATAGCTGGTCGGCATCAGCGCGCCGCTCTTCATGCGGCTGCCGTAGCCGAACAGCGGCATCACGCCCTGCAGGCTCAGCTGCTTGTCGAAGTCGGTACCGCCAATGTGCACACCGCCGGTGGCGAGGATGTCGCTCTGGCGCTCGGCCACCAGGTGGCGCTCGGGCGACAGGCGGATCAGGGTGAAGTCCGAGGTACCACCGCCGATGTCGACGATCAGCACCAGCTCTTCGCGGCTGATGCTCGACTCGTAGTCGAAGGCCGCGGCAATCGGCTCGTACTGGAACGACACATCCTTGAAGCCGATCTTGCGCGCCACTTCGGCCAGGGTGTCCTCGGCCTCCTGGTCGGCGGCCGGGTCTTCGTCGACGAAGAACACCGGGCGGCCCAGCACCACCTGCTCGAACTCACGCCCGGCAGCGGCCTCGGCGCGTTTTTTCAGCTCGCCGATGAACATGCCCAGCAGGTCCTTGAATGGCAGGGCGCTGCCCAGCACGCTGGTGTCGTGCTTGATCAGCTTGGAACCCAGCAGGCTTTTCAGCGAACGCATCAGGCGGCCTTCGTAGCCTTCCAGGTACTCGTGCAGTGCCAGGCGGCCATATACCGGGCGACGCTCCTCGATGTTGAAGAACACCACCGAGGGCAAGGTGATCTTGCCGTCTTCCAGGGCAATCAGCGACTCGACGCCGGGGCGGTGCCAGCCGACCGTGGAGTTGGAGGTGCCAAAGTCGATGCCCAGGGCGCGGGCCGGGGATACGTCAGACATGGGAATGAGCTTCCGGAGGCAAAACGGCCGCGCAGTGTATGCCAGTTGGCTACAGAATCAAGACCGGTCGTCTGCCATGGAGCAAACCCAAGGCGGTCTTGAAAGGCTATGCTTGACCCCTATCTTCTTTTGCAACACGCACATTCACATTGGTGATCCATAGATGGACTTCAAAGACTATTACAAGATACTCGGCGTAGAGCCCACGGCGGACGACAAGGCGATCAAGGCCGCGTACCGCAAGCTGGCGCGCAAGTATCACCCCGATGTCAGCAAGGAGCGCGACGCCGAGGAAAAATTCAAGGAGGCCAACGAGGCCTACGAAGTGCTGGGCGACGCGCAGAAACGTGCCGAATTCGACGAAATCCGCAAGTACGGCGGCCAGCATGGCCGGCCGTTCCAGGCACCACCGGGCTGGGAAAGCCGCGGCGGTGGCGGTGGTTTCGAAGGCGGTGATTTTTCCGACTTTTTCAGCTCGATCTTTGGTGGCCGGGGCGGCAACCCGTTCGGTGGTGCCCGGCAGCAGCAACGCAGCGCCGGCAGGCGGGGGCAGGACGTGGAGCTAGAACTGGCGGTATTCCTTGAAGAGACCCTGAGCAAGGAGTCCAAGCAGATCAGCTTCCAGGTGCCGCAGACTAATGCCATGGGCCAGCGCACCGGCTTCACTACCAAGACCCTGAACGTGAAGATCCCGGCAGGGGTGACCGACGGCGAGCGCATCCGCCTCAAGGGCCAGGGCGCGCCGGGCAGTGGTGGCGGGGCCAATGGCGACCTGTTCCTGACCATTCGCATGGCACCGCACCCGCTGTTCGATGTCGAAGGTCATGACCTGATCATCACCGTGCCGCTGGCACCGTGGGAGGCCGCACTGGGCGCCAAGGTGGCCGTGCCGACCCTGGACGGCAAGATCAACCTCACCATCCGCCCCGACAGCCAGAGCGGCCAGCGCCTGCGCGTGCCGGGCAAGGGCCTGGCCAACAAGAGTGGCGAGCGCGGCAACCTTTACGCGCAGCTGAAAGTGGTCATGCCGCCAGCATCCGACGAGTCTGCCCGCGAATTGTGGACCAAGCTTTCCGAGAAGGCTGCGTTCAACCCGAGGACACAATGGAGTAAGTGATCATGAGCAGCACCCTGATCGTTCAACTGGACATGCGTACCTTGTGTCAGGAGGCCGATATCACGGCTGACTGCGTGATCGAAATCGTCGAGCACGGCATTGTCGAACCTTCCGGCCGAACGCCGGAGGACTGGTTGTTCGACGATCAGGCGCCGTTGTTGGCCAAACGTGCGGCGAAGCTGCATCAGGAGCTGGAACTGGAGTGGGAAGGGGTGGCGCTGGCGCTGGAGCTGCTGCAGGAAGTGCAGCAGTTGCGCAGCGAGAACAACATGCTGAGGCAGCGGTTGGGCAGGTTTACCCAGATGTGAGGTTTGCAGGCCCGGCCTCTTCGCGGGTGAACCCGCTCCCACAGGAATCGCACGATTCCTGAGATGTGTGCAGTACCTGTGGGAGCGGGTTTACCCGCGAAGAGGCCAGTACAGGCAAAATCAAATTCAGCTTGGTTCTGCCCCCGGGTTCAGCACCAGCTGCATGAAGGTCAAGTCCAGCCACCGGCCAAACTTCACCCCCACCTGCGGCATCTGCCCGGTCAACACGAAGCCCAGCCGCTCGTGCAGGCGCACCGACGCTGCATTGCCGCTCTCGATGGCCGCCACCATCACATGCTTGCCACACGCGCGCGCACGCTCGACCAGCGCCGCCATCAGTACCGGACCCAGCCCCTTGCCACGCTGGTCGCCGCGGATGTACACCGAATGCTCAACGGTAAGGCGAAAACCCTCGAACGGCCGCCAGTCGCCAAACGACGCATAGCCCAGCACCCCGCTCTCATCCACCGCCACCAGAATCGGGTAACCCTGCTGCGCACGTGCATCGAACCAGGCCTGGCGGTTGGCCAGGTCCACCGGGGTTTCGTTCCAGATCGCCGTGGTGTTGCGCACCGCGTCGTTGTAGATGTCGAGGATGCCCGGCACGTCGTTAGGCAGGGCGTCGCGGATTTCATGACTCATGACAGCGTCTCGCAGGGTAGTTGCTTGCAGATTAAATGGTTACCAGCCCACGCACACCCTCGGCTTGCATGTTTTCGCCACGGCCCCGCTGGATGATCTCGCCACGGGCCATCACCAGATACTGGTCGGCCAGCTCCTCAGCGAAGTCATAGAACTGTTCCACCAGCAGGATGGCCATGTCACCGCGCTCTGCCAAGCGACGGATGACAGCCCCAATTTCCTTGATGACCGAAGGCTGGATACCCTCGGTGGGCTCATCGAGGATCAGCAGCCGCGGGCGGCTGGCCAGGGCACGGCCGATTGCCAGCTGTTGCTGCTGGCCGCCGGATAGGTCACCGCCACGGCGTTGTTTCATCTGTTCCAGCACGGGAAACAGTTCGTAGATGAAGGATGGTACTTCGCGCGCTTCACGGGCGGGGAAGCGCGACAGGCCCATCAGCAGGTTCTCTTCGACAGTGAGGCGCGGGAAGATCTCGCGGCCCTGGGGCACGTAGGCGATGCCGGCGTGGACCCGTTGCTGGGGCTTGAGGCTGGTGATCGGCTTGCCTTCCCATTCGATGTTGCCGTCGCGGGCCGGGACCAGGCCCATCAGGCAGCGCAGCAGGGTGGTCTTGCCAACGCCGTTGCGGCCCAGCAGGCAGGTGACTTCGCCGACCTTGGCCTCGAAGGACAGGCCCCGGAGGATATGGCTGCCGCCGTAGTACTGGTGCAGGGTGTCGATCTTGAGCATGTGTGTATTCCTGAAATTGTTGCTGTGCCTGTGCCGGCCCTTTCGCGGGCTTGCCCGCTCCCACAGGTACTACACAGGGCTCGAAAACTGTGGGTTTCCTGTGGGAGCGGGCAAGCCCGCGAAGAGGCCGGTACAGGCTTCAAAAATTCAAATGCCGGTCACCGGCCCAAGTAGACCTCGACCACCCGCTCATCCGCCTGCACCTGCTCCAGCGACCCTTCCGCCAGCACGCTGCCCTGGTGCAGCACGGTTACATGGTCGGCAATGCTGCCGACAAACCCCATGTCATGCTCCACCACCATCAGCGAATGCTTGCCTGCCAACCCCTTGAACAGCTCGGCGGTGAACTCGGTCTCGGCATCGGTCATGCCCGCCACCGGCTCGTCCAGCAACAGCAGTTGCGGCTCCTGCACCAGCAACATGCCGATCTCCAGGAACTGCTTCTGCCCATGCGACAGCAAGCCCGCCTGGCGCTGGGCCAGCGGCAGCAGGCGCAAGGTGCCCAGCACCTCCTCGATGCGCTGGCGCTGTTCACCACCCAGGCGCGCTGCCAGGCTGGCCCACACCGACTTGTCGGTCTTCAGCGCCAGCTCCAGGTTTTCGAACACCGTCAACGCCTCGAACACCGTGGGCGTCTGGAACTTGCGGCCTATGCCGGCCTGGGCGATCTGGTATTCGCTCATGCGGGTCAGGTCGAGGGTGTCACCGAAATAGGCCGTACCGTTGTCGGGCCGGGTCTTGCCGGTGATCACATCCATCATCGTGGTCTTGCCGGCCCCGTTGGGGCCGATGATGCAGCGCAGCTCGCCCACGCCGATGTACAGGTTCAGCGCGTTCAGCGCCTTGAAGCCATCGAAGCTGACGCTGATGTCTTCCAGGCTCAGCACCGTGCCATGGCGGGTATCGAGGCCGGCCTTGCGGCTGTGGCCCAGGCCGATGGCGTCGCGGCCGGCGCCGAGGTTGTCGAACACCGGTTCGAGCATGAATTCCGGGTGGACCGGGGGCACGCCTCTCATGGCTGGCTCCTTTTCTTCAACAGGCCGACCACGCCCTTGGGCAGGTACAGGGTGACGAGGATGAACAACGCGCCGAGGAAGAACAGCCAGAACTCCGGGAAGGCCACGGTGAACCAGCTTTTCATGCCATTGACCAGGCCGGCGCCGAGCAGCGGGCCGATCAAGGTGCCGCGCCCGCCCAGGGCCACCCATACGGCGGCTTCGATGGAGTTGGTCGGCGACATCTCGCTGGGGTTGATGATGCCCACCTGCGGTACGTACAGCGCACCGGCCAGGCCGCACAGTACGGCGCTTAGCACCCACACCAGCAGCTTGAAACCGCGTGGGTCGTAGCCACAGAACATCAGGCGGTTTTCGGCGTCGCGCACGGCGGTGAGCAGGCGGCCGAACTTGCTGCGGGTGAGGCGCCAGCACAGGTACAGGCTGGCCAGCAGCAGGCCGACGGTGAGCAGGAACAGCACCGCGCGGGTGCCTTGGGCGGCAATGTCGAAGCCAAGGATGGTGCGGAAGCTGGTAAAGCCGTTGTTGCCGCCAAAGCCGGTTTCGTTGCGGAAGAACAGCAACATGCCGGCAAAGGTCAGCGCCTGGGTCATGATCGAGAAGTACACGCCCTTGATCCGCGAGCGGAAGGCGAACCAGCCGAATACCAGTGCCAGCAGCCCAGGCGCCAGCACTACCAGGCACAGGGCCCAGGCGAAATGCTGGGTACCGGCCCAGTACCACGGCAGCTCGCTCCACGACAGGAAGGTCATGAACCCCGGCAGGCCGTCACCGGCGGCCTGGCGCATCAGGTACATGCCCATGGCGTAGCCACCGAGGGCGAAGAACAGCCCGTGGCCCAGCGACAGCAGCCCGGCGTAGCCCCAGACCAGGTCCAGGGCCAGGGCGACGATGGCGTAGCAGAGGATCTTGCCGACCAGGGTCAGGGTGTAGGCCGACACTTGCAGGGCATGGTCCGCCGGCAGCAGCGACAGCAGCGGCAGGGCCACCAGCAGCAGGACGACGACGGCGCCGATGGCCAGGGTCAGGCGTGGCCCGGCCTTTTGCGTAGCGGTGACAAGCAGTGGCTGGTTCATCAGTCGATTACCCGTCCCTTGAGGGCGAACAGGCCTTGCGGGCGCTTCTGGATGAACAGAATGATCAACGCAAGGATGAGGATCTTGCCGAGCACGGCGCCGATCTGCGGCTCCAGCAGCTTGTTGGCGATGCCAAGGCCAAAGGCTGCCCACAGGCTGCCGGCCAACTGGCCGACGCCGCCGAGCACCACCACCAGGAACGAGTCGATGATGTAGCTCTGGCCCAGGTCCGGGCCGACGTTGCCGACCTGGCTCAGGGCCACGCCGCCTAGCCCGGCGATGCCAGAGCCGAGGCCGAAGGCGAGCATGTCTACGCGCCCGGTGGACACGCCGCAGCAGGCGGCCATGTTGCGGTTCTGGGTGACTGCGCGCACGTTCAGGCCCAGCCGTGTGCGGTTGAGCAGCAGCCAGGTGAGCAGTACCACGGCCAGGGCGAAGCCGATGATCACCAGGCGGTTGTATGGCAGCACCAGGTTGGGCAGCAACTGGATGCCCCCCGACAGCCAGGCCGGGTTGCTGACTTCGACGTTCTGCGCGCCGAACAGCAGGCGGATGGCCTGGATCAGGATCAGGCTGATGCCCCAGGTCGCCAGCAGGGTTTCCAGTGGGCGGCCATACAGGTGGCGGATTACCGTGCGCTCCAACGCCATGCCGACCCCGGCACTGATGGCGAACGCCACCGGCAGGGCGATCAGCGGGTAGAACTCGATGGCGCCGGGGGCGTAGCGCTGCAGCAGTACCTGGACCATGTAGGTGCTGTAGGCGCCGAGCATCAGCATTTCGCCGTGGGCCATGTTGATCACCCCGAGCAGGCCGAAGGTGATGGCCAGGCCAAGGGCTGCCAGCAGCAGGATCGAGCCCAGCGACAGGCCGCTGAAAGCCTGGCCGAGCAGTTCGCCCACCAGCAGCTTGCGCTGCACCTGGGCCAGGCTGGTTTCGGCGGCTGTGCGCACGCCCGGGTCGGTTTCCGCGTTGGGTTGCAGCAAGGCTTCGAGGCGGGTGCGGGCCAGCGGGTCGCCGGTTTCGCCGAGCAGGCGCACGGCAGCCAGGCGTACCGCTGGTTCGCTGGCGCCCAGTTGCAGGTTGGCCAGGGCCAGGCCGAGGGCGGCGTGCACGGCGGCATCCGGTTCGCTGGCGAAGCGCCGGTCGAGGAAGGCCATTTGCGCCGGTTGCGCGCTTTTCTGTAGTTGTTGGGCAGCGGCCAGGCGGATGTCGCTGTTGTCGCTGAGCAACTGGTGGCTGGCCAGGGCATTGTCGATCAGGCCGCGCAGGCGGTTGTTCAGGCGCACCTTGCGCGTGTCGTCGGCGGCGATGCGGCCTTGGCGCAGGTTGTCCAGCAGCGGCAGGCGGGCGGCATCGGGTTGCGCGGCCCAGCCTTCGAGCAGGCGGGCTTGCTCGGCGGGCTTGGCAGCGAGGAAGAATTCGCCCTCGCTGGCCTGGGTTGCCAAGGGCATCAGCAGGAGCAGGGTGAGCAGCAGTCTGAGCATGCGGGTAATCCTGGAAATCGGCGGTGGATTCTTCGCGGGCATGCCCGCTCCCACAGGTCATCCACAGGCCTTGAGGGCGGTGCTTTCCTTGTGGGAGCTGGCTTGCCGGCGATTGGGCTGCAAAGCAGCCCCAGTGCACTCAGTTGCCTTTCACGGCGTAATCAGGGCGCTTGTCGTTGCCGGGAATGAACGGGCTCCATGGCTGCGCCCGCAGCGGTTGCTCGGTTTCCCACACCACGCTGAACTGCCCGTCATCCTGGATCTCGCCGATCATCACCGGCTTGTGCAGGTGGTGGTTGGTCTTGTCCATGGTCAGGGTGAAACCGGACGGCGCCTCGAAGCTTTGCCCGGCCAGTGCCTCGCGCACCTTGTCGACATCGGTGGACTTGGCTTTCTCCACCGCCTGCGCCCACATGCGGATGCCCACGTAGGTGGCCTCCATCGGGTCGTTGGTCACCGCCTTGTCGGCGCCTGGCAGGCCCTTGGCCTTGGCATAGGCCTTCCAGTCGGCGACGAACTTCTGGTTGACCGGGTTATCCACCGACTCGAAGTAGTTCCACGCCGCCAGATGGCCCACCAGCGGCTTGGTGTCGATGCCGCGCAGTTCTTCTTCGCCCACCGAGAACGCCACCACCGGCACGTCGGTGGCCTTCAGGCCCTGGTTGGCCAGCTCCTTGTAGAACGGCACGTTGGAGTCGCCGTTGACCGTGGAGATGACGGCGGTCTTGCCACCGGCGGAGAACTTCTTGATGTTGGCGACGATGGTCTGGTAATCGCTGTGGCCGAACGGCGTGTACACCTCTTCGATGTCCTTGTCGGCCACGCCCTTGCTGTGCAGGAAGGCACGCAGGATCTTGTTGGTGGTGCGCGGGTAGACGTAGTCGGTGCCCAGCAGGAAGAAGCGCTTGGCGCTGCCGCCGTCCTCGCTCATCAGGTACTCCACGGCCGGGATGGCCTGCTGGTTGGGCGCGGCTCCGGTGTAGAACACGTTCGGCGACATCTCTTCACCCTCGTACTGCACCGGGTAGAACAGCAGGCCGTTAAGCTCTTCGAACACCGGCAGCACCGACTTGCGTGACACCGAGGTCCAGCAGCCGAACACCACTGCCACCTTGTCCTGGGTCAGCAGCTGTCGGCTCTTTTCGGCGAACAGCGGCCAGTTGGAGGCCGGGTCGACCACCACCGGTTCGAGCAGCTTGCCGTTCACGCCGCCCTTGGCGTTGATCTGCTCGATGGTCATCAGCGCCATGTCCTTGAGCGAAGTCTCGGAAATGGCCATGGTCCCCGACAGCGAATGCAGGATGCCGACCTTGATGGTTTCGGCGGCCTGGATGCTCCAGCTCAGGCCCATTGCGGCAATCGATGCGCTAAGGGTGAAGGCCTTGATCAGACTGCGTCGCTTCATGTGCTCTCTCCGCTGAGTTTTTATGTGTTGGGCAAGCGGGGAGGGGTGTTGCAAGGGGTGTGCCTAACGGCGGAAGGTGCGCAATAGAGGGGTTGTGCGAGGTGTTGGGGCGTTGGTTGGATCCAGGTTGGTGCCTGATGGATTTGTGTGCACAGGATTGGGGCCGCTGTGCGGCCCATCGCTGGCAAGCCAGCTCCCACCTCGACCGCATCGGCCTCGAGCCATGCGCTGTCCCTGGGGGAGCTGGCTTGCCGGCGATGAGGCCAGTACAGGCAACACAAGACAGTTGATAACGCATGACTTGAGGTCGATGCGGTCGAGGTGGGAGCCTGGCTTGCCGGCGAAAGGGCTGCAGAGCAGCCCCCAGGGTCATCAGCCGTTACGCACTGCCGTGCGCGGATGGCGCTTGCTGCGCACACCCTGATAGGTCACCGCCAGCAGCACGAACCAGATCGGCGTCACCAGCAACGCCGCGCGGGTATCGTCTTCCAGGCTCAGCAACACCAGGATGAAGGCAAAGAACACCAGGCACACGTAGCACATGAAGCGCCCGCCCGGCATCTTGTACTTCGAGGCCTGGTGCAGTGCCGCGCGGTGCTTGCGGTACTTCAGGTACGACAGCAGGATCAGTGTCCAGACGAACATGAACAGCACCGCCGAAACGGTGGTGACCAGAGTGAATGCCTCGACCACGTTCGGCACCAGGTAGATCAGCACTGCGCCCAGCAGCAGGCAGGTGCAGGAGAAGTACAGGCCGTTGGCTGGCACCGAGCGGCTCGACAGTTTCTCGAAGGCCTTGGGTGCGTCACCCTCCTGGCTAAGGCCGTAGAGCATGCGGCTGGTGGAGAACACGCCGCTGTTGGCCGACGAGGCCGCCGAGGTCAGCACCACGAAGTTGATGATGCCCGCCGCCGCCGGCAGGCCGGCCAGCACGAACAGCTCCACGAACGGGCTCTTGCCCGGCACCACGTCGCGCCATGGGGTCACGGCCATGATCGCGATCAGCGCCAGCACGTAGAACACGATGATCCGTACCGGGATCGAGTTGATCGCCCGTGGCAGGGTGCGTTCCGGGTTCTTCGCTTCGGCGGCGGTGGTGCCTACCAGCTCGATGCCGACGAAGGCGAACACGGCGATCTGGAAGCCGGCGAAGAAGCCCATCAGGCCGTTGGGGAACATGCCGCCGTCATTCCACAGGTTGGCCAGCTGCGCGGTGCGCCCGCTGGGCGAGGTGAAGCCGGTGATGACCATGTACAGGCCGGTGACGACCAGGCCGATGATGGCGACGATCTTGATCAGGGCGAACCAGAATTCCATTTCACCGAACATCTTCACCGTTACCAGGTTCAGCGACAGCAGCAGCCCTACGCAGGTCAGCGCCGGTATCCACTGCGGCAGTTCGGGGAACCAGAACTGCGTATAGGCCGCGATCGCGACCACGTCGGCGATGCCGGTGACTACCCAGCAGAACCAGTAGGTCCAGCCGGTGAAGTAGCCCGCCCAGGGGCCGAGCAGGTCGGCGGAGAAATCGATGAACGACTTGTAGTTGAGGTTCGACAGCAGCAGTTCGCCCATGGCGCGCATGACGAAGAACAGCATGAAGCCGATGATCATGTAGACGAAGATGATCGACGGCCCGGCCAGGCTGATGGTCTTGCCCGAGCCCATGAACAGGCCGGTACCGATCGCGCCACCGATGGCGATCAGCTGGATGTGGCGGTTGGTCAGGTTGCGCTGCAGATGCTGTTCATCTGGCGCTGTGGGTGAGGTTTGCGTCATAGGCTGCATTCCGTTGGACAGTCGGTCGTCTTGTCAGAGGTAGCCGGCTAGGCTAACACGCGCGTTCCAGTTCGGGGCGCGACAGATCGACTCGACTTTTGGGTAGCAGTGTTGTGCCTGTGCCGGCCTCTTCGCGGGTGAACCCGCTCCCACAGGGACCGCGCTGCCCTAAGGCTTGGCGCAGAAACTGTGGGAGCGGGTTTACCCGCGAAAGGGCCGGCACAGACGAAGCAAGGCTCAAGCGCTGGCCAGCACCCGACCGCGCCTCACCACCAGGCTATCCACCAGCCACATCACCACCATCGACACCCCCACCAGCGGGAACATCAACCCCAGCACCAGCATCACCCCCACCGCCGTCTTCCAGCGCGGCAAGTCATGGCGCAGCGGCGGCACACCCAGCCCGCCGGCCGGCCTGCGCTTCCACCACATCACCAGCCCGCTCACCGAGCCCAGCAAGATCATCAGGCACACCAGCAGGATGATGATCTGGTTGAACGCCCCGAACATCTTGCCTTCATGCAGCATCACACCCAGCTCGGTGGCACGGGCGACCGGGCTGTAGTCCTGCCAGCGCACATCGGCCAGCACCTTGCCGGTGTACTGGTCGACATGCAGGGTGGCGTCGTTGCGCGGGTCGTCGGCGAATACGGCGATGGTGAACACGCCATCGGCCGTGGTCGGCGCGGTGATGCTGTAACCCGGTTCGACCTGGCGCGCGGTAGCGATGTCTTCGACCTGCTGCAGGCTTATCTGTGGCGCTGCCGGCGCGCTCGACATCATGTGATGCCCGGCATGTTCGGCGTGTGCACCGGACTGCGGCATCGGCGTGTTTTCCATCGCCCAGGGCACGGTCTGGCGGTGCGCGCTGTTGAGTTCACCCGCCTGCTGGTCCGACTTGGGCACGTCATTCCACATGGCCGCCGGAAAGCGGTTCCACAAGTCGGCGTACTGCTTGCCCCACAGGCCGGTCCAGGTCATGCCGCTGACCAGCATCAGCAGCAACAAGGCCGAGCCCCAGAAACCGGTCACCGCATGCAGGTCGCGCCAGAACAGTCGGCCGCGCGCCGACAGCCGTGGCCACAGCACGCCAGCGCCATTTCGCCCGCGTGGCCACCACAAGTACAGGCCCGACACCACCAGCACGATGCCCCAGCCCGCGGCCAGTTCTACCAGGCGGTCACCGACCGTGCCGACCATCAGTTCGCCATGCAGGGCGCGGGCGATGGCCTGCAGGTTCTGCTTGCCATCCTGTTCGCCGAGGACTTTGCCGCTGTAGGGGTCGACGAACACGTTCAGTTCGCGCCCGGCGTCATGCACCACGAATTGTGCGCTGCGTTCGGCGTCCAGCGGCGGCAGGTACTGGCCAACGTGGCCCTTGGGGTAGGCCTTGCGCACCTCGGCCAGCATCGTGTCCGCGCCCTGTCGGTGGTGGCCGGCTTCGACCACCATCAGCTCGCGGTACAGCAGCGGATCGAGCTGCGGCTTGAACAGGTAGATGATCCCGGTGATTGCCAGCAGGATCATGAACGGGGCCACGAACAGCCCCGCATAGAAGTGCCAACGCCAGGCCAGGTTGTAGAAGTTGATGCGTGTTCCTCTCATGGGAACCTCCTGTTTGACCAGCAGATGGGCGCGACCTGCGCCGCGCCCGTTGTTGTTGTCAGAAGCTGAAGTCGACCTTGGTCCAGAAGGTCCTGCCTGGCTCGTTGACCGGCTGTGGATCGGTAGCCGGGTAGCCGAACCCGGCGTTCCCGGCCAGGTTCAAGTGCTCGGCGTAGGTCTTGTCGAACAGGTTGTCGACCCCTGCGCTGAGCTTGAGGTGGTTGCTTACCTTGTAGGCGCCATTGAGCGAGAACACGCCGAATCCGGCGCTCTTGTCGTAGTCCTTGCCGACCACGTTGCCCTGGTTCTCGGCAATGCGGTTCTGCGCCGCCACCAGCCGCCACAGTGCGCCGACGCTCCAGACATCGCGGCTGTAGGTCAGGCCCAGGCGGCTTTCCAGGGGCGGCATTTGCGGTAGTGCTGTGCCGTCACTGCTGTTCTTGCCCCAGGCGTAGGCCAGCGTTGCGTCGGCCTTCCAGTTTTCCGTCAGCTGGTAGGCCGCGCCCAGTTCGCCGCCCATGATGCGGGCGTCGATATTGCGGGCCCGGGAGCTCATCCCCTGGTAGTCGAACAGGATGTAGTCGCGGATCTGCCCCACGTAGCCGGAAGCCCAGGCTTCCATGCGCTCGTCGCGGTACTGGACACCGAAGTCGAGCTGGGTGGTTTTCTCCGGCTTGATGCTGTCGAAGGCATTGACCGAGCCGGTGGGGCCGCCCGCCGAGAACAGCTCCCAGTAGTCGGGGAAGCGTTGCGCATGGCCGAGGCCGATGTAGGTGGTGGCTGGCAGCGCCGCCAGGTCGTGCTCGTAGCGTACGAAGCCGCTGGGCAGGGTGTCGGCGCGGGTGTTGCCGTTGGTGGCGCTGGTCGCGCGGAAGTCGCGGGCCGAGGCGCGGTCCAGGCGGGCACCGCTGATCAACCGGTCCTCGCCGCTGACGTACCAGGTCAGCTCGCCGAAGGCACCGTAGTTGTGAAAGTCGGCGTCCTTGGTCCAGGCCTTGCCCTTGTGCGCGTCCACACCCATGCCACCGCGCTTGCGATGTTCGTTGGTCTGCGCGTCGATGCCGCCGATCAGTTGCACGTCGGCCCAGCGCCAGGTGGCCTTGATGCGTGCGCCCATGGTGCGGCGGTCGACGTTGCTGACCATCGGCATGCCCATCATGCCGCTGCCCGAAGGCGTGCGCAGGCTGTAGTTGTCCATCACGTGGTCGGCGTAGTTGTAGTAGACCTGCGCCTCGACCTTGTCGAGCACCTCGCCGAGGTTGGACTTTTCGAAACGCAGGCCCAGGCTTTCGCGCTTGAACTGCGAGCCGTCCATGCCTCGGCCGGCATAGCGGGCCTCGCCATCGCCCTTGCCGGCGGTGAGTTCCAGCAGGGTGTCCTGATCGGGGGTCCAGCCGAGGGCGACATCGCCGTTCCACTTGTCCCAGCGTGACGGCACGGTGTTGTCACCGCCGTCGTGGTAGTCGTCCGAGCGCGACTGGTTGCCGACGAAGCGGGCGTAGGCCTGGTCGTTGCCGGCGGCAGTGTCCAGCACCTTGTCGAAGCGGCCGTTGGAGCCGGCCAGCAGGCTGGCATTGACCCGGCTGCCGAGGGTGCCGAACTTTTCCGGCCCGCGCTCGAAGAGGATGGTGCCCGCCGAGCCGCCCGGGCCCCAGATCACGCTTTGCGGGCCTTTGATGACGGTCAGGCGGTCGTAGGTTTCCGGCGAAATGTACGATGTGGGGGCGTCCATGCGGTTGGGGCACGCGCCCAGCATCAGGCCGCCATTGGTGAGGATGTTCAGGCGCGAGCCGAACATGCCGCGCAGTACCGGGTCGCCGTTGGTGCCGCCGGCGCGGATGGCCGAGAAGCCGGGGATGGTCTTCAGGTAGTCGGCGCCATCGCTGGCCGGCACCGGCTGGCGCGGGTCTTTCGGGTTGGTGACCACGGTCAGCGGCGAGCTCGGGGCCACGGCGGTGATCACCGTCGGGCTCAGCTCGGGGGCGTCGTGTGCATGGCCTTCATGGCCTGGGTCGGCGGCCAGGGCCACGGGCGCGAGCAGCGAGCCGCACACGGCGGCGATGGTCCCACGCAGGGACAAGGCAAAAACAGGGGTGCAGCCGGACATAATGATTCCAGTCGATCAGTCATGAGTCAGCGCGAAGCCTCCTGGCTCCGTGCGCAAAAAATGTGGGTTCAGACGTTGATCGAGGAAGGTGGGGCGCGGCTGCGCGCGCCGGGGAATACAGCCTGCCGGGCATGGCCCTGGCGCGTGGGTGCGAACAGGTGGGTGGTGGGTACGACGCTGCCGGCACTGAGCGGGCTTAGGGCCTGGGGCAGGGCCGGGCAGTTGAACAACAGGCTGCAGTAACCGCACTTCTCCCACATCACATGCAGCTGGCCATCGCCAGCCTGGCCGTGATGGGTGTCGCCGCCATGCTGATGGGCGGTGGCCATCGGCATGTCCATCGGCATGCTCATGCCGGCGTGGTGGTCCATCGGCATCGACTGGGAAATCAGCGGGCCGATGAAGATCATCCACATGGCGAACAGGCTCAGCCATCCGCCACCGGCGCGCCTGCGGTCAGGGCGGGTGGTACGGCTGATGCTGTTGCGCGGCAGGCTCATGGCGAGTGCCTTTCAGCGGGTGATCAGTGCGCGTGTTCGTGGGCTTGCGGCTGGTCCGTCGGCGCCTGCTTCTGCACGGCCACATCGACGGTGATATCGCCGGCCTTCTCGAAGTGCAGGGTCAACGGGAAGCGCTTGCCGTCGCTGAGCAGGCTGCGGTCCTTGGGCTGCATCAGCATCACATGGTAGGCGCTGGGCGCGAAGGTCAGGTCCTTGCCAGCGGGCACCACCACGCTGGGCACCTGCTGCATCTTCATGGCACCGCTGGCGCTCATGGCATGCTCGTGCAGTTGTGCGTCATCGCTGATGGGGCTGTCGACACCGAGCAGGCGGTCGTCGGCCTGGCCATTGTTGTGCACCACGAAATACGCCGCGACGTTGGGGGCGTTGGGGGGCAACTGCAGTGACCAGGGGTGGGCGATGTGCAGGTCACCCACGCTGTATTCGTGGGCATTGGCAAAGGCGCCGGGCAGCAGCAGGGCGGCCATGACGAGGGCGTGCTTGAGCATGGTGAATCTCCGTTTCTGTTCAGGTTCAGGCAGACAGCGTGAAGAACTCAGGCCAGCGGAGAGGCACGGGGGTTGAGCGCCGGCCAGAGTTGGCGCGGCGTGGCGTGGTAGTCGGCGGGTGGCGGCAGCAGGCCGGCGAGCAGTATCGGCGGGTTGTGCAGCTGCGGCGGGTAGCCGGGCAGGGCCAGCAGTGGCGCGGCACCGGAGCAGCACCAGCAATTCATCATGCTGGCGCTGTCGTCGCTTTGCGGGGCGAGGTCGATCTTGGCCAGGGCCTGGACGTCGACCTTGGCCTTGTTGGCCATGCTGGAACAGAAGGCCCCCCACAGCAGCTGCTCGGCCGGGCCCTTGGGCGCGGCGGAAGACAGCGGCATGGCCAGCAGGTTGAACAGCACTGCAAGGCAGGCTATCCAGGCGATGTGCCGACGTGGGGGCATGGAGAGATCCGGTCAGGAATCGTGGTGGGTATTGTAAGGCGGAGTATAGGTAAAAATGGCGGGGTGCGGTGAAGTGACGCAGGCCGGGCCCTTCGAGGGGCTGCTTTGCAGCCCAATCGCCGGCAAGCCAGCTCCCACAGGTTTACCACAGGCCTTTAAATTTGTGCGGTCCCTGTGGGAGCTGGCTTGCCGGCGATGAAGGCAAAGGTACCCTCAAGCCTTGCCACGCCCCATCAGCCCACGCACGGTCTCCTGCAGGTCCGCCGGCAGCACCACCACTTTGGCATTGCTGCTGCCCGCCAGGTTCTCCATCGCCCCCACATAGCGCTCGCCCAGCAGGTACATCGCCGGCACGGTCTCGTTGCCGACCGCGTCCTTGACCAGCGTAATCGCCCGCGCCGAGGCCTCGGCCAGGCTGATCTGCGCTTCGGCATCCAGCCTGGCAGCCTGCAAGCGTGCTTCTGCTTCCAGGATCGCCGCCTGCTTGGCCCCTTCGGCACGGGTCACATCGGCCTTGCGCTCACGCTCTGCTGCCGCCTGGCGCTCCATGGCCAGTTGCATGTTCTCCGAGGGCTTGATGTCCTGGATTTCCACCGAGCGTACGGTCACGCCCCAGTCTTCGGTCTGCTCGGACATCGCCTCGCGCAGGCGTGCCTTGATCTGCTCGCGGCTGGACAGCGCTTCGTCCAGGTCCATGGCGCCGACGATGGCGCGCAGCGAGGTCATGGTCAGGCTGGTGACGGCGAACGAGAAATCCTGCACGCCATAGGAGGCCTTCTGCGGGTCGACCACCTTGGCGAAGCACAGGGCGTTGGCGACGATCACCGCGTTGTCCCGGGTGATGATTTCCTGCTGCTGCACATCGAGGATGATGTCCTTGGTCGGCAGGCGGTAGGCGACCACGTCCATGTACGGGATGACGATGTTCAGGCCGGGCTTTAGGGTGCTTTGGTAGCGGCCCAGGCGCTCGACGACCCATTCCTCGCCCTGGGGCACGATGCGCACCCCCTTGAACACGGTGATCAGGACGAACAGGGCGATGGCGACGACGACGATGAGGCTGGTCATGATGCGAAATTCCTTTTAGTGCGGATTCAGGCCCGGATGACCCGGGCGGTGTTCCCTTCGATGGCGGTCAGGCGTACCCGCTCGCCGGCCGCGATCTCGCTGTTGGCGACGCAGGTCCATTCCTCGTTGCCTAGGATAGGCTTCTGGAAGCGCACTCGGCCTTTCTGGAACTCCGATACACCAGCAGTCAGCAGCCCCACTTCACCGATCACGCTTTCGGCGGTCCAGCGCACGTCTGGTTGCTTGCGCCGGAACAGCTTGAACCACAGTGCCGTGGTGACTGACGACATCAGCACCCACAGCAGCACCTGCATGTCCAGTTGCAGGCTGGGGACGGCCAGCGAAATGAGCGACACCAGCACGGCGCCGATGCCGAACCAGAGGATGAAGAACGTCGGCAGGACCAGTTCGAGCAGGATCAGCGCGATGCCGAAGACCAGCCAGATCCACCATTGCATTTCCATATGGGTAGCGCCTTCCGGGAGGGAGTGCCGAGTTTAAGGTAGCAGTGCGGCACATGGCCACTTCATGGTTTGAGAGAAAAGTCTGAACTTACTGTAGGCCACCCCTGTGGGAGCGGGCGTGCCCGCGAAAATTACGACTCGGTGCATGGCACCGGCTTCGCCGGTGTTCGCGGGCGCGCCCGCTCCCACAGTTATTGCAGGTCGAGTGCCGCAGCCAGGTCGGCTGGCGAGTCGAATGCCTGGTCCACATCCGGCAACGCCGGTCGCTTCAGGATCAGCACAGGTATCCCCAGCTCCCGCGCCACTTCCAGCTTCGGTTCGGTCGCCACGCTGCCGCTGTTCTTGCTGATCAGTACATCGATCTTGCGGCGCTGGAACAACGCCCGCTCATCGTCGATATGGAACGGCCCGCGCGCGCCAATCACTTCGCAGCGATCATTGCCAGGGCACGCCTCCAGCGCACGCAAGGTCCAGAACTGCTCCGGCGGTATCTCGTCCAGATGTTGCAGCGGCTCACGCCCCAGCGTGAACAATGGCCTGCGAAACGGCTTGAGTGCCTCGATCAACCGCGCCCAGTCCTCGACCTCGCGCCAGTCGTCCCCCGTTTGCGCCTGCCAGGCCGGGCGGCGCAAAGCCCAGCACGGGATACCGGCCATGCCTGCGGCGTTGGCCGCATTGCGGCTGATCTGTGCGGCATAGGGATGGGTAGCATCGATCAGCAACGTGATGCCTGCCTCGTGCAGGTAGCGGGCCAACCCTTCGGCACCGCCAAAGCCGCCGACCCGAACCTGGCATTGCAGGTCCTGCGGCACCCGGCCGATGCCCGCCAGGCTGTAGACGTGCTGCGGGCCCAGGCGGCGAGCGATGGCCAGGGCTTCAGTGACGCCGCCCAGCAGCAAGATGCGCCCGTTCATTGCACACCCGCCCGGCCGACGATGCCACCCTGGCGGTCGATGGCGAACACCTCCACCTGCACCTGCGCTGGCACCACGCTGCGGGCGAAGGCCAGGGCGTGGCCGCACACCGCGTCACCCAAGGGGATGCCGGCTGCATGGGCCAGTGCCAGGGCCTGCTGGCTGGTGTTGGCAGTAATGATCGATGCCTGCAGCGCCTCGTCGGCGCCGATGTCCGCTGCCCAGCCGGCCAGTTGCGGCAGGTCGATGCTGGAGTGGCGGCTATGCAGGTCCATGTGCCCGGCAGCCAGTTTGCTGATCTTGCCGAAACCGCCGCACAGGGTCAGGCGTGGCACCGGCACCTTGCGCAGGTGCTTGAGCACCGCACCGACGAAGTCGCCCATTTCGATCAGGGCTATTTCCGGCAGGCCATAGACGCGGCGCATGGTGTCCTCGCTGGCGTTGCCGGTGCATGCGGCGATATGCGTGTAGCCGTTGGTGTGGGCGACGTCGATGCCCTGGTGGATCGAGGCGATGTAGGCCGCGCAGGAAAACGGCCGCACGATGCCGCTGGTGCCGAGGATCGACAGCCCGCCGAGAATGCCCAGGCGCGGGTTCATGGTCTTCAGGGCCAGTTGCTCGCCGCCCTGCACATTGACCGTGACCTCGAAGCCGCCGGGGTAGCTGCATTCGTCCGCCAGGCGTTGCAGGTGTTCGCTGATCATGCGCCGTGGCACCGGGTTGATGGCCGGCTCACCCACCGCCAGCACCAGCCCCGGGCGGGTCACGGTGCCGACGCCGGTGCCGGCGACAAAACGGATGCCCGGTTCGGCCAGCAGGCGCACCTGGCTATAGAGCAGGGCGCCATGGGTCACGTCCGGGTCGTCGCCGGCGTCCTTGAGCGTGCCCGCTTCGGCACCTTGGCTGGTGAGGCGGCAGAACTCCAGGCGCATTTGCACCACCTTGCCCTTGGGCAGGGTGATGCTGACGGCGTCGTTGCTCTCGCCTCCCAGCAGCAAGCGCGCTGCCGCCAGGCTGGTGGCAGTGGCGCAGCTGCCGGTGGTCAGGCCGCTGCGCAGGGGGGCGGGCTGTTCGCGGGTTTCTTCACGCATCGGCGGGTTTCACCACGTCCAGCAAGGTGATCGGCAGTGCCTGGCGCCAAGTGTCGAACGCGCCCAATGGCTGGGCATGGGCGACATGGATGCGGGTCAGCTCGCCGCCATGGCGTTCACGGAAATGCGCCAGGGCCAGTTCGCTTTGCAGGGTCACCGCATTGGCTACCAGCCGGCCGCCGGGGCGCAGGTTTGCCCAGCACAGGTCGAGCACACCTTCGCGGGTGACGCCGCCACCGATGAAGATCGCATCCGGTTGCTCCAGGCCCTCCAGCGCTGCCGGTGCCTTGCCGCAGACCAGTTGCAGGCCGGGGACACCCAACGCATCGCGGTTGTGTTCGATGAAGCCCTGGCGGCCTTCGTCGGCCTCGATGGCCAAGGCGCGGCAGGCCGGGTGGGCGCGCATCCATTCGATGCCGATCGAGCCGCAGCCGGCACCCACGTCCCACAGCAACTCGCCGGGCTGTGGTGCCAGGCGGGCCAGGGTGATGGCGCGGACATCGCGTTTGGTCAGCTGGCCGTCATGCCGGAAGGCGCTGTCCGGCAACCCGGCCAGCCGGTGCAGGCGCGGCGCCTCGGGCGTGGCCAGGCACTCGATGGCTACCAGGTTCAGCGCGGCGACGTCGCTGTGCGGCCAGTCCTGGGCGGTGCCGGCCAACTCGCGTTCGTCCACGCCACCCAAGTGTTCGAAGACCCGCAGGCGGCTTGGCCCGAAGCCCCGCTCGCGCAGCTGCGTGGCAATTGCTGCCGGGCTGTCGCCGTCGTTGCTCAGCACCAGCAGGCGCACGCCGCTGTGCAGGTGGGCATTGAGCGCTGCCAGGGGCCGAGCGACCAGCGATACCACTTGCACGTCCTGCAGCGGCCAGCCCAGGCGGGCGGCGGCCAGGGCGCAGGAGGAGGGCATCGACAGCACGCGTATTTCAGCGGCGGGCAGTTGGCGCGCCAGGCTGGCGCCGACGCCGTAGAACATCGGGTCGCCGCTGGCCAGCACGCATACCGGCTGGCCGCGCAGGGCCAGTACCGAGGCCAGCGAGAACGGGCTTGGCCAGACCAGCCGTTCGCCGGCCACGCAGCGTGGCAGCAAGGCCAGCTGGCGCGGGCTGCCGAAGATCCGCGCAGCGCCCAGCAGCGCGCGCCGGGCCTGCTTGCCCAGGCCGCTGAAGCCGTCTTCGCCGATACCTACTACTGTCAGCCAGGGTGCCATGTATTTCATTCCGCCATTTTTTGGGGCCGCTGCGCGCCCCTTCGCGGGCTCGCCCGCTCCTACAGGTACAGCGCAGCCGTTGAGGGCAGCGGTGATCCTGTGGGAGCGGGCGGGCCCGCGAAGAAGGCGACGCGGTCCTGAATTTCTACTCGATCGTCGATGATGCTCGACCACCGGCTTTTCATGCCGCCGGACAAAGCAGGCATAATACCGCGCCTTCTACACTCAAGCGCATTTTCACAGATTGCCGGACGCCCCTTTGACCCAGGCCCATGCCTCCCATGTATCGCCCCGTCCCTCGGCCTGCCCGGGGTTGTGGCGCATCGTCAGTGCCCGTGATGGCGGCATCTGCCGCATCAAGCTGCCGGGCGGCCTGCTGCTGGCCGACCAGGCCGACGCAGTGGCGGCGGCTGCCGAGCGTTTCGCCGGTGGCGTGATCGAGGCCACCAACCGCGGCAACCTGCAGATTCGCGGCATCGGCAGCGAGCATCGCGGCCTGGTCGAGACACTGCTCGCTGCCGGCCTGGGCCCACGTGATGCCGCCGGTGACGATGTGCGCAACCTGATGCTCAGCCCGCTGGCCGGGCATGACCCGGCGATGCTGCTGGACGCTCGGCCGCTGGCCGGGCAGATCCTCGACCTGCTGGAAGGCACCCCGCGTTTTCACCAGTTGTCGGCAAAGTTCGCCGTGCAGCTGGATGCCGGCGAAAACCTGGCCATGCTCGAACACCCCCATGACCTGTGGCTGTCGGCCCTGCGCCTGGGGCAGCAGACCTGGCTGGCGTTTGGCCTGGCGGGTTGCCCGGCAGACGGCCAGGTGCTCGGCGCGGTGCCGGCGGAACAAGGCCTGGCACTGGTGCGTGCGGTGCTGGAGCGCTTCCTCGACCTGGCCACCCCGGCACAGTCGCGCATGCGCCAGTTGCTCGAGGTGTGTTCGGCAACCGATTTCATCGACGGGCTCGGCCTGGCCCTCCGCCGCGATGCCGCCGTGCTCGCATGGCGGCGTGCACCCCGCAACGTCTCGTGGCTGGGCGTTCTGCCCCAGGCGCAGGGCGTCGCCTTGGGCGTTGCCCCGCCGCAGGGGCGCCTGACCCCGGCCATGCTGCGTGGCGCTGCGCGCGTTGCCCGTGAACATGGCGATGGCAACCTGCGCCTGAGCCCCTGGCAAAGCCTGGTGCTGACCAACCTGCAAGCCCAACACATCGATCACGCCCAGGCCGGGTTGTCCGCACTGGGCCTGCTATGCCACGACCATGAGCCACTGGCCCGCATAAGCGCCTGTACCGGCGCCAGTGGCTGTGCCAAGGCCCTGGGCGAGACCAAGGCCGACGCCGTCACCCTGGCCGCACTGCTCGGCCCTGGCGTGCCCGGCAGCGTGCACTTGTCCGGTTGCCCCCGATCCTGCGCCGTGGCCCATGTTGCCCCGGCCACCCTGCTGGCCCGCGCGCCGGGCCGTTACGACCTGTACCTGCGTGATGCGCGCCTGCCGGGCTTCGGCGCCCTGCGCGCCACCGACCTTACCTTGAATGAAGCAGGCGCCATGCTCG
This sequence comes from Pseudomonas sp. B8(2017), assembly GCF_002113575.1. Taxonomy (NCBI): domain Bacteria; kingdom Pseudomonadati; phylum Pseudomonadota; class Gammaproteobacteria; order Pseudomonadales; family Pseudomonadaceae; genus Pseudomonas; species Pseudomonas sp. B8(2017). Next base: position 641,872 of record NZ_NEIO01000001.1, read on the forward strand.
ACCTGCCGACGGAGCACCTTGATGATTGACTACATCCGCGATGGTCAGGAGATCTATCGCAATTCCTTCCGGATCATCCGCGAGGAAGCCCGACTCGAGCGGATCCCCGCAGACCTCGAAAAGCTCGCCGTGCGCGTGATCCACGCCTGTGGCATGGTCGACGCCATCGATGGTCTGCAGTTCTCCGAAGGCGCCGGCCGGGCAGGGCGCGAGGCGTTGCTGAACGGCGCGCCGATCCTGTGCGATGCGCACATGGTCGCCGAAGGCATTACCCGCGCCCGCCTGCCCGCCGACAACAAGGTCATCTGTACCCTGCGCGACCCGAGCGTACCGGGCCTGGCGAAAGACGCCGGCAACACCCGTTCCGCCGTGGCCCTGGAACTGTGGCGACCGCACCTGGAAGGCAGTGTGGTGGTGATCGGCAACGCGCCCACCGCACTGTTCTACCTGCTGGAAATGCTCGACGCCGGCGCCCCGAAACCAGCACTGATCCTCGGCTTCCCGGTCGGCTTCGTCGGTGCCGCCGAGTCCAAGGCGATGCTCGCCGCCGACAGCCGTGGCGTGCCGTTCGTGATCATGCAGGGCCGCCTGGGCGGCAGCGCGATGGCCGCCGCCGCGGTCAACGCCCTCGCCACGGAGGTGGAATGATGGCGCCGCGTGGACGTCTGCTGGGCCTGGGCGTGGGCCCTGGCGACCCTGAACTGATTACCCTCAAGGCCCTGCGCCTGCTGCGTGAAGCGCCCGTGGTCGGCTACTTCGTGGCCAAGGGCAAGCGCGGCAACGCCTTCGGCATCATCGAGGCGCACCTGCAGCCCGAGCAGACCTTGCTGCCGCTGGTCTACCCGGTAACCACCGAAGCGCTGCCAGCGCCGCTGTCCTATGAACAGGTGATCAGCGACTTCTACGACGAGGCCAGCGTGCAGGTGGCCGAGCACCTGGATGCCGGCCGCGACGTGGCGGTGATCTGTGAAGGCGACCCGTTCTTCTACGGTTCCTACATGTACCTGCACGACCGCCTGGCGCAGCGCTACGAGGCCGAAGTGATCCCCGGCGTCTGCTCGATGCTCGGTGGCGCATCGGTACTGGGTGCGCCGCTGGTGTACCGCAACCAGAGCCTGTCGGTGCTGTCTGGCGTGTTGCCGGCCGAAGAGCTCAAGCGTCGCCTGGCCGACGCCGACGCGGCGGTGATCATGAAGCTTGGCCGCAACTTCCCCAAGGTGCGCGAAGTGCTGGCCGAACTGGGCCTGGACGGACGCGCGCTGTATGTGGAGCGGGCGACCATGGCCAACCAGAAGATCGTGCCGCTGGACCAGGTCGACCCACAGTCGTCGCCGTACTTCTCGCTGATCATCGTGCCGGGTGAAAAATGGCAGGGCTGAACATGCACCAGGCACCGGCGATCGTCATCCTTGGCCAGGGCAGCCTGGCCACGGCGCAGCGTATCCAGCAGTGTTATCCACAAGCATCGATCCATGGCCTGGAAGGCCGGGTCGAGGGTGCCGACCGTTGCTACACCGCGTTCGGCGATACCCTGCGTGGGCTGTACCAGCAGAACACGCCGATCATCGCCCTGTGCGCCGCGGGTATCGTCATCCGCAGCCTGGCCAGCCTGCTCAGCGAGAAAGGTGTCGAGCCACCAGTACTGGCCGTGGCCGAAGACGGCAGTGCCGTAGTGCCGTTGCTCGGGGGCCTTGGCGGTGTGAACGTGATGGCGCTCGAAATCGCTGAAGCACTGGGTGTTGCTGCGGCGATTACCACCAGTGGCGAGCTGCGTTTCGGCACCTGTCTGCTGAACCCGCCACAGGGCTATGCGCTGGCGGATATCGAGCAAGGCAAGCGCTTTGTCTCCGACCTGCTGGCTGGCGAGGCGGTGCGCATCGAAGGTGACGCGCCGTGGCTGCAGCAGGCGCAGTTGCCTGCCAGCGAGGCGGCCCGGCGTACCATCCATGTGGGGCACCAGGCGCGCCCGGCCAGCCGCGACGAGCTGCTGATCCACCCGCGCTCGGTGGTAGTGGGTGTTGCTGGCGGTAGCCTGGCCAGTATCCGGGCGGCATTGCAGCAGGCCGGCATCGCCGAGCCTGCAGTGGCCTGCCTGCTGGCCGATGAGCAAGCCATGGCCGATAGCGCCCTGCACGAGGCCGCACTGGCACTGGGGGTTGCCTTGCGCTTTGCTGCCAGGGCGCATGATCTGGGCGGGATGGTTGCTGCAGCATTGCCTGCTGCGCAGCTGATCGAGGTGGCAGACGTGGTCATCGCGGTGGCGCCTGCCCCGGTCGAGGTGGCGCAGATCGGTCGTCGTCGGGGTCGCCTGGCGGTCATCGGCCTGGGGCCGGGTGCAGCCGAGCTGATGGTGCCGGCGGTCAAGGCCGAGCTGGCGCGGGCCGAGGATGTGCTCGGTTACGAAACCTACGTGCGCATGGCCGGCCCGTTCCGTGACGACCAGGTGCTGCACTGCACCGACAACCGTGAAGAGATGCAGCGTGCCCGGCATGCCTTCGAACTGGCAGCCCAGGGCCGTTCGGTTGTGGTGGTGTCGTCGGGCGACCCGGGTGTGTTCGCCATGGCAGCTGCGGTACTTGAAGCGCTGCACGAGTCCACTGAGCCGGCCTGGCACCGGGTGGATCTCGAGATCCTGCCGGGGGTGTCAGCCTCGCTCGCGACCGCCGCCCAGGCGGGCGCGCCGCTGGGGCATGACTTCTGCGTGATGTCGCTGTCGGACAACCTCAAGCCGTGGTCGATCATTGAAAAGCGCCTGGACCTGGCGGCCCAGGCCGACCTGGTGCTGGCGTTCTACAACCCGATTTCCAAGGCAAGGCCGCACCAGCTCGGGGTAGCGCTGGAGGTCGTGCGTCGGCACCGCGAGGGGAACACGCCTGTAGTCCTTGGCCGTGACATCGGTAGGCCGGGGCAGACGCTGAAGGTCGTCACATTGGCCGAGCTGCTGCCGGAAATGGTCGACATGCGCACCATGGTGCTGGTGGGTTCATCTACAACCTGCGTGTTTCCTCGCCTCTCGGGTGGGGTGTGGGCCTACACGCCGCGTTGGTACCCGTCGGCCGACTAGTTGCACCGGAAACCCTTCAGCGCGCTGCATCCTGGGCGCGCTGGCTAAGGTGGTCGCCCCTGACTCGGGGCGCAACCATCTAGGAGTTTCCACATGTCCACAGAAACACAAGTCACTGCAACCGACACAGCCATCCTGGTCGAAGGCAACCTGCTGGCCTGCGGCGCAGGCATGTCTTCGCAAAGCCGTCATGACGTAAAGAACGCCTTCCACTTTGCCACCTTGGTGGCTGACAAGTCCTTCGATGCCGAAAAACAGAGCAGGGAGTGGTACGACCGGTTCATCGATGTCATGCGTGATCTTGGTTTTACCATCCCTCGTCGCACCTTCGAGCTGGAAACCTCTGCCGAGCTGTCTGTCACTGTAGGCGCTGTCGCTGTACGGGCGATTGGTGCGGTCGGTAATGCGGTGCTGGGTGGTACCAAGTTGGGTGTGCTGGCCAAGGCGGCCTTCGACAAACTCACCACCGTCGAAAATGACCTCAAGGTGGTCGATCACAAGCGCAAGAACAAGGTCAGGGGCATGGTCGGGATGGCCGCCTGCGTCGAAACCGACAACAACGATGTGGTCATGGTGGTGAGCTGCATCCAGGCCTCTGCCCCACAACTGGATGATGACATCCTGGGTATCCAGTGGAAGCTGGAAAAGACCGAGTACTACGCCGGCATGGCTGTTCTCACCCTCAACACTTTCGTCTACGACAAGGTCCGCGAAACCGTGGAAAACAAACTCGGCGTGCGCAGCGTCGAGAACGTTCTCCAGTACGACTTCTGATTGCAGGGCGGCGTTGTTGCAACGCCGCCTTGTTCGGCTCTTTGTGACGAGGCAACGCAATGGACAGAACAGCTGAACAACTGATGTTGATTGGCGGGACGGCATTACTGTATCGCGCGGACGCTGGCCAGATTCAACGCCAGGCTGCCTTCGACTCCATCCTTTACGCCCAGTTGGTGGCCAACAGGAATGCGGGGTCACGCTTTGACAACTATGAAGCCTGGTATGACGCCTATCGCGAGGCATACCGGCAACTGGGCTGGATCAAGCTGGCCAGTACGCATGACCTGAAACAGTTGGGGCAACCCGCGCGCAGCGCGCAGATACAGCCACTCGAGGCGTGGCTGAAGATGCGCTCGATCCGTCATGAGGCCGTGCTGGCTGCAGTAAGAAGCGGCCTGGGCCGATCGATCGAAGGTTTTCGCCACCAGCTTAAGTTCTGCACGCAGGGTTCGCAGCTGGTGATCGAGCTTGGCTTGCTCAGGCCGGGCCCGGCCCTCGACCTTTGCAGTATTACCCTGCAATTCGACAAGCCGATCGCCGGCATTTCTCAGGACATGCTGCTGGTCGAAAAGGCGCTGGAGGGCGAAGCCGGGTTCAATGGCGTTTCCTTGCAGCTGGATAACGGGCGCTTCCAACACCAGCGAGATGAACTGCAGGCATTGATGAAAACCAAGGATGCGCAGGGGGAGTATCGGTTCTACCTCAATCCGGCGATGGTCAGGGCGCCAGGTAGCCTTTGATACCGGTAAAGATGATTTGTGCAGCCAGGGCGCAGACGAACAGCCCCATCAGCCGGCTGACGATCTGCAGGCCCTGGTCACCGAGGATGCGCTCGATACGGTGTGACAGGTACAGCACCAGGCCGACGGTAAAGCTGGCCAGGGCGATGCTGATGATGGCCAACAGCTTGTCGTCCCAGTGCGGGTGGCCGACGCCCATTACCAGCAGTGCACCGATGGTGCCGGGGCCGACGGTGAGCGGGATGGTCAGCGGCACGATGGTGACATCCTGCTGCACGTTGTCGGCCTGTACCGCGGACTTGCCTTGGGCCATGCCCAGTGCCGAGATGAACAGCACGCTGCCGGCGCCGATGCGGAAGGCGTCGGCGGTGATGCCGAAGATGCCGAAAATCGCCCGCCCGAACAGGTACAGCAAAACACTGGCGATCAGCGCGGCGATGGCCACCTTCCAGGCCAGCTGCTTGCGCTCCTTGCTGGAGTGGCCGCGGGTCAGGCTGATGAAGCACGACAGCACGAAGAACGGGCTGTAGAGCACGAGCATTTTCAGGTAGACGCTGAACAACTCATGGAGCATGGGGGCTAGTCCAGGCAGTTATGGCTGGGCAGAGTTTATCAGCAGATTCTGTTGATAGCCTGTACCGGCCTCTTCGCGGGTGAACCCGCTCCCACAGGGATAGCATTGCCTTCAGGCCTTATGCAGTACCTGTGGGAGCGGGTTCACCCGCGAAGAGGCCGGCACAGGCGCCTCAGATCAGGAACTATGCACCGGATCCACCTTGGCTTCCCGGTGATTGGCCCAGTACTGGATCAGCTCTCGCAACTGCGACAGTTCCACCGGTTTGGCCATGTGCCCGTCCATGCCCGCCAGGCGGGCGCGTTCCTTGTGTTCGGCAAGTATGTGCGCGGTCAGCGCCACCACCGGGGTGCGCTGGCGCTGGTTGGCCGCTTCCCAGGCGCGCAGCTGCTGGGTGGCCGAGAAGCCGTCCAGTATCGGCATTTCGCAGTCCATCAGCACCAGGTCATAGCGCTGCGCCTTCATCGCCTGCAAGGCCTCTTCGCCATTGCTGGCGGTGTCGGGCTCGAGGTTGAGCTTGCCGAGCATGCCGCGGATCACCTTGGTCGAGATGCTGTTGTCCTCGGCGACCAGCACGCGGAAATCGCCGGGCAGGTCCAGTGCCTGGGGGATGCCGGGCAAACTGGCTGGTATGGCTTGCTCGCGGCCGCGCTGGGCCAGTTCTTCGGCCAGGGTGGTTTTCAACGTGTAGCCGGCCACCGGCTTGGCGAGGATACGCTTGACCCCGGCGTTGCGCGCAATGACCTTGCTCGGCGCGTTGCTGATGCCGGTGAGCATCACTACCAGGATGTCGTGGTTCAGGCTCGGGTCTTCCTTGATCTTGGCGGCCAGCTGCATGCCGGTCATGCCTGGCATGTTCTGGTCCAGCAGCACGGCATCGAAGTAGTCGCGCAGGTGGGCCTTGGTGCGCAGCAGGGCCAGGGCTTCCTTGCCCGACGGGACCGCGCTGACGTTCATGCCCCAGGCACTGCACTGCTGTACCAGCACCTTGCGGCAGGTGTCGTTGTCGTCCACCACCAGTACGCGAGCATCGCGCAGCGGGCTGTCCAGGTCGGCCGGTGGCTGTTCCAGGCGCGAAGGGTCCAGCGGCAGCGTCAGCCACAGGGTGTTGCCCATGCCGGTGCTGCTCTTGATGCCGAACTCGCCCTGCATCAGGCCGATCAGCTGCTTGGCGATGACCAGCCCCAGGTGGCCGCCCAGCTTGTTGCTGGACAGGAAGTGGTGGCTGTGCAACTCGGCCTGCAGCAGGGCTTCGCGGTCAGCGGCGGGCAACGGTTCGCCGCTGTCCTGCACGGCGATGCGCAGGCGCGGTACCTCGCCGCGCTGGTCCAGCGCCACTACCAGCAGGATCTCGCCCTGGTCGGTGTTTTTCAGGGCATTCTCCAGCAGGCTCGACAAGGCCTGGCGCAGGCGCGTCGGGTCGCCGCTGATCACCCGTGGTACCTGCGGCTGGGTGAAGCTGATCAGTTCGATGTTCTGTTGTTCGGCCTTGGCGCGGAAGATGTTCAGGCAATCTTCGATCAGCGCGTTGAGGTCGAACTGCACGTCATCGAGTTCGATCTGCCGGGATTCCAGCTTGGAAATGTCGAGAATCTCGTTGATCAGCGTGAGCAGTTCGTTGCCGGCGCTGTGAATGGTCTGCACGTAGTCGCGCTGCTTGACCGACAGCGGCGTGCCCAGCAGCAGCTCGGTCATGCCCAGCACACCGTTCATGGGGGTGCGGATTTCGTGGCTGATCTTGGCCAGGAACTCGGCCTTGGCGTTGATTTCGGCATCGCTGGCAGCCAGGGCGCGGCTGGCGCTGAAGCGCTCCTCGCTCATGCGCCGCAGGCGTTCGCTGACTGCCAGGTTGAGCAGCAGGCCGCTGGCCACGGTCAGCCCCAGCAGGATGCACAGCAGCCAGGGCGTCGAGGTACGGGTCAGGCCCAGCAGCGCTGGCAGCAGCACCAGCCCACCGAGGTTGAACACCACCATGGCCAGGCTGAACAGGCGTGCGGGTGCATAGCCCTTGTACCAGTGGTAGCTGCTGACCAGCAGCATGCTCACGCTGCCCAGGGCCATCAGGGCGTAGGTCATCAGGTTGAGGGGCAGGGTGTCGACGAACAGCAGCACCAACCCGCTCAACCCGACCACCAGCATCTCGCCCTGCAGCAGGCGGTTGAGCCGTGGCGAGTTGCATGGCGAGAAGAAATGCTGGGTGAAACACAGCCCGGCCAGGCCGGCCAGGACCAGCGTCAGGTATGCGGCGGGCGTTTGCGCGCTGTGCCACACGTGCCACCAGGGGCCGCTGAGGTTCAGCAGGATCAGGCCGCTGAGCAGCATCAGGCCGTGGTACAGCGCCAGGATCAGGGTGGTGCTGGAGCGGCTGTAGAGGAAGCGGATCAGGTTGTGCATGATCAGCATCACCAGGCCGCCGAACAGCATGCCGAACAGCAGTGGTTGGCGCTGGTCGGAGGCTGCCACGGCCGCAGGCTCCAGGCTGATGGCCGGGCGCAGCTGGTGCTCGGAAACCAGGCGCAGGTAGATATCCAGGGGTTGCTTGCTGTTGGGCAGGGGCAGTACATGGTCGCTGCCACGCAGGGTCGGGCTGGCATTGCCGGCCTGGCGCCCGTGGTGCAGCTGACGCAGAAGCTGGTCGCCCTCGAGGGCGTAGAGGTCCAGGCCAGAAAGGTCTGGGGCGAAAACCCGCAGCAGTTGTTCCTGCTCGCCGGGCTCCAGGCGGTAGTGCAGCCACAGGGCCTGTTCCGCAGGGGCGGCATCCAGGTCGGCGAGTACCAGCGGGCTGAACTGGTTGCGGTAACGCTCGGAGCGCACGTCGCTCAGTTGCAGGTTGGCCTGTTCGTCGAGCAGAACGGCCCAGCCTCCGTCATGTTCGGCCGCAGCCGGGAACATGCAGAGCAAGGTCAGCAAGCTGACGATCAGAGCTGAGGCAATCCGAAGCCGACGCACTACGAAATCCCTTCTTAGCCAAGGTGCCGGGTATTAACTATGCGCGGCGCGCCAAGTCGAAGGCAAGGCCCCTCGGGGCCCTGTCGACGAGCCGGATGCCGCAGGCGCAAGGTGCTGGAGCGCGCTGCGGCAGCCCGGTACAACTTACTGCTGGTGCTCACCGCGCTCGCGGGCGATGGCCCGGTAGCCGATGTCGGTGCGGTAGAAGCTGCCGTTCCAGCTTACTTCCTTGGCCAGGCGGTAAGCCTGCTGCTGCGCGTCGGCAACGGTGCTGCCCATGGCGGTGGCACACAGTACGCGGCCGCCGTTGGTGGTCACCTTGCCATCCTTCAGTGCGGTACCGGCGTGGAACACCTTGCCTTCGATCTTCGCGGCAGCGTCCAGGCCGTTGATCACATCACCCTTGGCGTAGTCGCCCGGGTAACCACCGGCAGCCAGCACCACGCCCAGGCTCGGGCGCGGGTCCCACTGTGCTTCGACCTTGTCCAGCGCCTTGGCGAATGCGGCCTCGACCAGCAGCACCAGGCTCGACTCCAGGCGCAGCATGACTGGCTGGGTCTCAGGGTCGCCGAAGCGGCAGTTGAACTCGATGACCTTGGGGTTGCCCGCCTTGTCGATCATCAGGCCGGCGTAGAGGAAGCCGGTGTAGACGTTGCCTTCCTCGGCCATGCCGCGCACGGTCGGCCAGATCACCTGGTCCATCACGCGCTGGTGCACTTCGGCGGTGACCACCGGGGCAGGGGAGTAGGCACCCATGCCGCCGGTGTTCGGGCCGGTGTCCTGGTCGCCGACGCGCTTGTGGTCCTGGCTGGTGGCCATGGGCAGCACGTTCTGGCCGTCGACCATGACGATGAAGCTCGCTTCCTCGCCGTCGAGGAACTCCTCGATCACCACGCGGGAGCCCGCATCGCCGAAGGCGTTGCCGGCCAGCATGTCACGCACGGCGGCTTCGGCTTCTTCCAGGGTCATGGCGACGATCACGCCCTTGCCCGCGGCCAGGCCGTCGGCCTTGATCACGATCGGCGCGCCTTTTTCCTGCAGGTAGGCCAGCGCCGGCTCGATTTCGGTGAAGTTCTGGTAGTCGGCGGTCGGGATCTTGTGACGCGCCAGGAAGTCCTTGGTGAAGGCCTTGGAGCCTTCCAGCTGGGCCGCGCCTTTGGTCGGACCGAAGCAGTCCAGTCCGCGGCTGCGGAACAGGTCGACCACGCCGATGACCAGCGGTGCTTCCGGGCCGACGATGGTCAGGTCGACGTTCTTCTCGGCGAAGTCAGCCAGTTGCTCCAGGGCGCAGACGTCGATGGCGACGTTCTCGCACTTGGCTTCAATGGCGGTGCCGGCGTTGCCCGGGGCAACGAAGACTTTCTCCACGCGTGGGTCCTGGGCGACTTTCCAGGCCAGGGCGTGCTCACGGCCGCCGCTGCCGATGATCAAAACTTTCATGTCAAAACCTCGATTCAGGTGATCCCGAGGCTGGTGGGGAACGCTGTGGGAGCGGGCGTGCCCGCGAATGCGGCGGTGAATTCACCATCGTATTCGCGGGCACGCCCGCTCCCACAGGATCGCCGCTTGCCCGGGATCCGCGTAATTAGTGGCGGAAGTGGCGCATACCGGTGAAGACCATGGCGATACCGGCTTCGTCAGCAGCAGCAATCACCTCGGCATCACGCATCGAACCACCCGGCTGGATCACGGCGCTGATACCCACTTTAGCCGCATTGTCGATGCCGTCACGGAACGGGAAGAACGCGTCCGACGCCATGACTGCGCCCTGCACCTGCAGGCCAGCATGCTCGGCCTTGATTGCAGCAATGCGCGCGGAGTTGACGCGGCTCATCTGGCCGGCGCCGACGCCGATGGTCTGGCGCTGCTTGGCGTAGACAATGGCGTTGGACTTGACGAACTTGGCCACTTTCCAGGCGAACACCAGGTCGTGGATCTCTTGCTCGGTCGGCGCGCGCTTGGTGACGATCTTCAGGTCATCGGCGGTGATCATGCCGATATCGCGGCTCTGCACCAGCAGGCCACCGTTGACACGCTTGAAGTCCCAGCCGGCAGCGCGCTCGGCTGGCCACTCGCCGCATTCCAGCAGGCGTACGTTCTGCTTGGCGGCAACCACGTCGCGGGCAGCCTGGGAGATTTTCGGGGCGATGATCACTTCGACGAACTGGCGGTCGACGATGGCCTTGGCGGTTTCGCCGTCCAGCTCGCGGTTGAAGGCGATGATGCCGCCGAACGCCGACTCGGTGTCGGTGGCATAGGCCAGGTCGTAGGCCTTGCGGATGCCGCCTTCGTCTTCAGGTACCACGGCCACGCCGCATGGGTTGGCGTGCTTGACGATGACGCAGGCCGGCTTGACGAAGCTCTTCACGCACTCCAGTGCGGCGTCAGTGTCGGCCACATTGTTGAACGACAGTTCCTTGCCCTGCAGCTGGATGGCGGTGGAAACGCTGGCTTCGCCTTTTTTCGCTTCCACGTAGAACGCCGCGCTCTGGTGCGGGTTCTCGCCGTAGCGCATTTCCTGGGCCTTGACGAACTGGCTGTTGAAGGTGCGCGGGAATTCGCTGCGGTCTTCAGTGCTCAGGGTCTCTTTGGCCTGGTCGATGGTGCCCATGTAGTTGGCGATCATGCCGTCGTAGGCAGCGGTGTGCTCGAACGCCTTGAGCATCAGGTCGAAGCGCTGGGCGTAGGTCAGGCCACCGGCCTTGAGGCCTTCGACGATGCCGGCGTAGTCGCTGGCGTTGACCACGATGGCCACGTCCTTGTGGTTCTTGGCAGCCGAACGGACCATGGTCGGGCCGCCGATGTCGATGTTCTCGATGGCGGTCGGCAGATCACAGCCAGGCTTGGAAATGGTGGCTTCGAACGGGTACAGGTTGACTGCTACCAGGTCGATCGGCTTGATGCCGTGCTCGTTCATGATGGCGTCGTCGGTGCCGCGACGGCCCAGGATGCCACCGTGGATTTTCGGGTGCAGGGTCTTGACCCGGCCATCCATCATTTCGGCGAAGCCGGTGTAGTCGGCCACTTCCACCGCGTTGACACCGTTGTCCTTGAGCAGCTTGTAGGTGCCGCCGGTGGACAGGATCTCGACACCGAGCTGCTGCAGCTCACGGGCGAATTCGAGGATACCGGTCTTGTCGGAGACGCTGATCAGGGCGCGGCGGACTGGCAGGCGGGTAGTCTGGTCGGTCATTTCGGGTTCCAATAACGCGGTGGAGTCTGCAAAAAAGGCGCCTCTGTTCAGGGAGCCGCCTTTTCTGGTTGGGATTCTGGCTTACAACAAGTCGTACTGCTTGAGCTTCTTGCGCAGGGTGCCTCGGTTCAGCCCGAGCATCTCGCTGGCCTTGGTCTGGTTGCCCTTCACGTAGTTCATCACGCTTTCGAGCAGGGGCGCCTCGACTTCGGAGAGCACCAGGTTGTACACGTCCGTCACGGTCGCGCCTTCCAGGTGGGCGAAGTAGTTGTGCAGCGCCTTCTCGACGCTGTCGCGAAGGGTCTGGCCCTCTTCGCTCGGCGTGTTGAGGTGCTGTTTCAGGTTGGCGTTGTCGCTCACGGGCGTTGTTCCACTCACAAATGTCTCGGTCATCATCGTCATGCGGCCACCCCTTGTCCGTCCTCTGTCTCAAGGCTCTGTCGACGTTCGCTGAAAAACGCGCGAACGTTGGCGCACTGCGCTTGTGTGTCTTCCAAAGCGTTGAACCGGGAGCGAAACTCCTTGCCGCCGGGTCGTGTTGCCAGGTACCAGCCAACGTGCTTGCGGGCGATACGTACGCCCATCACATCGCCATAGAAGGCATGCAGCGCGGCCAGGTGCTCCAGCAGGATGCGTTCCACTTCGTCCAGCTGCGGCGCTGGCAGGTGTTCGCCAGTGCGCAGGTAATGCTCGATCTCACGAAAGATCCATGGCCGCCCCTGGGCGGCCCGGCCGATCAACAGGCCGTCTACCCCGGTGGCGTCCAGCACCGCCCGGGCCTTTTCTGGCGAGGTGATATCGCCGTTGGCAAAAACCGGGATCGACACCGCCTGCTTGATGGCAGCGATGGTGTCGTATTCGGCTTCGCCGGTGTACAGGTCGGCGCGTGTGCGGCCATGCACCGCCAGCGCCTGGATGCCGGCCTGCTCGGCGATCCTCGCCACGTTCAGGCCGTTCTTGTTCGCCCGGTCCCAGCCGGTGCGGATCTTCAGGGTCACCGGGACGTCCACGGCGCCGACCACGGCGTGGAGAATCTCGCTGACCAAGGCTTCATCTCTCAATAAAGCAGAGCCTGCGGCTTTGTTGCAGACTTTTTTTGCCGGGCAGCCCATGTTGATATCAATGATCTGGGCGCCTGCTTCGACGTTGGCCTTTGCCGCCGCTGCCATCATCTGCGCATCACCACCGGCGATCTGCACCGAGCGTGGCTCGGGATCACCTTCATGGATGCGGCGCAGGCTCGACTTGCGGCTGTTCCACAGGCTCATGTCGCTGGAGACCATTTCCGACACCACCATGCCGGCGCCCAGGCGCTGGCAAAGTGTACGGAAAGGCTGGTCCGTGACCCCGGCCATGGGCGCGAGGATCAGGTTGTTACGTAGTGTGTATGGGCCGATGCGTACCGCCGACATAGGTGATCCCTGTTGTGGGGCCGAATCTTGGAGTTCGAAAAAGGGTTGGCATGATACCCGCTCTCGGTGACCGGATAAAGATGGATTTGGATAAAATCTGAACAGTTGTCGGCTTATGACATTTGGTATGGGGGAGGATCCAGGACCTTGCGCGGCCCCTGTGGGAGCGGGCGTGCCCGCGAAGCAGGCGGCGCAATGGATGGCGCGGGCTTCGCCCGTGTTCGCGGGCACGCCCGCTCCCACAGGGTTGGTGGTTATTCCGGCGAACGGAAGCTCAGGCTGTAATTGACGGCCTTCGGCCCCGGGTCGAGGATGTCCAGGGCGATGTGGATCGGGGTCTGGCTGGGCATTTCGCCGCGCCCGGCCAGTTCGCCGGACAGGTATTCGCTGGGCTTGAAGCGACGGCTGGCGATCAGCTGGCCATTGAGGTCGGCGAAGCGCAGTTCCAGCAGCGGGAACGGCTGGGCGAACGGCGCGCGGTTGTAGATGATCGCATCGACGATCAGTGCGCCCTTGAAGTCCGGGTGGCTGCGTACCACCAGGTTGCTGCTCTTGATTCGGGCGATATCGACGCGGGTCGGCACTTCGCAGCCGACCAACGGGCAGACTTGCTGGAAGAGCGGCCGGTACTGGTCCTGGCGGGCCATTTCATCGAAGTGGAACCACACATACTGGAACGCCAGCAAGCCAGCGGCCAGCAGGGTCAGGAAGCCCCACAGCAGGCGCTTGCCCCAGTTGGGTGCGGGCTTTTCCCAGCCTAGTTGCAGCGGGTCGTCGACCACGTCGACCAGCGGCTCCTTGCGCGCCGGGCGCTCGGCTTTGCCGGCAAGGCCTGGTTCCAGGCGTTCGCCGGGCAGCGGCTCGACAGGCTCGTCATCGCGCGCCGACAGGTGCAGCTCCAGCGGCTCGTCGTCGCGGGCGCTCAGGCCCTGTACCGGGGCTTCATCATCGCTGGCACGCAGCGGTTCGTTGAATTCGGGGTGGTCATCGATTTCGGCGGCACGGTGTACCGGTGGCTCGTCGTCAATGTCCAGGTCCAGGTTGCCGCCTAGCGTCGGCTCGGTACGCTCGCCCGGGGCGGGCTCCAGGTCCAGCTCCAAGGGCTCCGGCTCCCGCAGCACGGGCGCGGTTTCTATCGCCGGTTGCGGTTCGAACGGTTCATCGGTAGCCGTACCGAACAGGTCGTCGGCATGTTCGTCCGGGTGCAGTTCGTCACGCCGCGCCTGCAGGCCGTCATCCTGGCTGGCCGGGCGAGCCGTGGCCGGTTGGCCGCGGCGCTCCAGGCGCTCCAGTTCCATGTCGAGGTCGAGCGCGTCCAGCGCCTGGTTGGTGAGCGCCCAGTCCTCGTCCGGGGTGGTGCCGGGTTCGCTGGCGACAGGCTCGGGTGCGATCACCGGTTCGGCCAGCGGCTCGGCAGGGGCGGCAGGCATCGGTGCCGGCACCGCAGGTGCGCTGGCTCCGTCGGCGCGGTTCTGCTCCAGCAGCTGCTTGGCGGCGTTGAACACCTGCAGGCAGTGGCCGCAGCGCACTACACCGCGGGCCACGCTCAACTGGTGGTGGGTGACGCGAAAGCTGGTCTGGCAATGCGGGCACTGGGTGACGAAACTGTCGGTCATGCGGCAATCCGGGAGCTGTGCAGAAAAGTATTCTAGGCCCGCTTAACGGCGGCGACCACTGATGCGCACCCAGCCGTCGCGCACGACGATCGGGTCCAGCTCGAAGTCGGCGGCATAGGCCGCGGCCACTTCCTCACCCTGCTCGGCGAGGATGCCCGACAGCGCCAGCAGGCCACCTGGGCGGACCAGGCCGGACAGTTGCGGTGCCAGCGACACCAGCGGGCCGGCGAGGATGTTGGCGACCAGCACGTCGGCCTGCATGGCCGGCATGTGCTCGGGCAGGTACAGCGCCAGCTTCTCATCGGCGATGCCGTTGCGCTGGGCGTTGTCGCGCGAAGCCTCGATGGCCTGCACGTCGATGTCGGTACCGACCGCTTCACGGGCGCCCAGCAGCAGCGCGGCGATGGCCAGAATGCCCGAGCCGCAGCCGAAGTCCAGCACCTGGGTGCCTTCGAGTTGCTGGCCGTCGAGCCATTCCAGGCACAGGGCGGTGGTCGGGTGGGTGCCGGTGCCGAACGCCAGGCCCGGGTCGAGCAGCAGGTTCACCGCGTCCTGTTCCGGGGCCTCGTGCCAGCTGGGTACGATCCACAGGCGGCGGCCGAAGCGCATCGGCTGGAAGTTGTCCATCCAGCTGCGTTCCCAGTCCTGGTCCTCGATCACCTCGGCCTGGTGCTCGGGCAGCTCGGCACCGGTCAGCAGGCGCAGGTGGGCGAATACCTGCTCAGGGTCGGCATCGGCCTCGAACAGGGCCAGCAGGTGGGTGTGCGACCACAGCGGGGTGGTGTTGAGGTCTGGCTCGAAGATCGGTTGATCCTCGGCGTCCATGAACGTGACCGAGACGGCACCCACTTCGAGCAGGGCATCTTCGTAGGTTTCGGCTTGTTCCGGGCTGATGGCCAGGCGTACTTGCAGCCAGGGCATGGCGGGCACCTTTGGTAAATCGACAGGGGCAGCCCTAGGCTGCGCGAAGGCTGGCAGTTTACGCGAGTGCGGTGGGTTTGTAGAGGAGGCCAGGCACGGACATCGTTGGGGCTACTGCCTTGCACAACATTGAAATCCTGGCATGCACCCTGTGGGAGCGGGCGCGCCCGCGAACACGGGCGAAGCCCGTGCCATCCACCGCGGTGCTTGCTTCGCGGGCATGCCCGCTCCCACAGAAACTGTGGTGTATCAGACAAAACAGAGGGAAAGCGACTCAGCTATATAAGCAGGTTTTTCTTCTCCCTCGATTTCCAGCGTGGCAATCGCCTTGAGCAACCATTGCCCCGGCCTCTTCTCCGTCACCTCGGCCAAATCCACCTTCAGTCGCACCTGGCTGTCGACCTTGACCGGCTGGATGAACCGCACACTGTCCAGTCCGTAGTTCACCACCATCTTCAGCCCTTCCGGCAGGACCAGGATGTCCTCGATCAGCTTGGGAATCAGCGACAACGTCAGGAAACCGTGGGCGATCGTGCCGCCAAACGGGGTTTTCGCCGCCTTTTCCGGGTCGACATGGATGAACTGGAAATCGCCCGTGGCTTCGGCGAACAGGTTGATGCGTTGCTGGTCGATCTTCAGCCAGGCCGAGTGGCCCAGTTCCTTACCAACGTACTGCGAAAGCTCTGTAACCGGTACATGGGGCATCGCGGACTCTCCAGGTTGTCAGTTGGTACGAAAGTGCAAGATCAGCACGGCGAACCGTTTCAGTCAAGTTGCGCGCTTTTCGACGAATATCGGTATATGGCGGCACGTGCTTATAATGGCGGCCATGCCCGAGGGAGATGCTTATGCTGTTGCGTGGTTTGACCTGGCTGGTGCTGTTCCAGCTGCTGGGGACGGCGATCAACCACCTGTTGGTGCCGTTTTTGCCGGGGCCGATCATCGGCCTGTTGCTGCTGTTGTTCTTCCTCATGGCCCGTGGTGAGGTGGGCAAGCCGCTGAACGAGGCCGCCAGCAGCCTGCTGCGCTACCTGCCGCTGTTGCTGGTGCCGCCAGCGGTGGGGGTGATGGTGTATGCCAGGGATATCGCCGCCGACTTCTGGGCCATTGCCGGTGCCTTGCTGATCTCCTGCCTGGTGACCCTGGTGTTCGTCGGCGTGTTGATGCAAAAGCTCATCCACCGCCAGGGCCGGCGCGAGGAGCAGCCATGATGCTCGACTGGCAAGGCGCACTGGATGCGGTCGTTCATCATCCCTTGTTCGGTATCGGCATCACGCTTGGGGCCTACCAGGTGGTGCTGGCGGCCTATGAGAAGACCCGCTGGATCTTCCTGCAGCCGGTACTGGTGTCGATGCTGCTGGTGATCGGCGTGTTGCTGGTGTGTGGCATCGACTACAGCGAATACCGCAAGAGCACCGAAATCATGAACATCCTGCTGGGGCCTGCCACCGTGGCCCTGGCCGTGCCGCTCTACCTCAACCTGCGACGTATCCGTCAGCTGTTCTGGCCCACATTTACTACGCTGGTAGTCGGAGGCCTGTTCGCCACGCTGTGCTGCCTGATGCTGGGCTGGTGGTTCGGTGCCGAGCACATGATCCTGATGACCATGGCGCCGAAATCGGTGACCTCGCCGATCGCCATGCTGGTGGCCGAGCAGATTGGCGGCGTGGCGGCCCTGGCGGCGGTGTTCGTGCTGATTACCGGGGTGATTGGGGCAATCTTCGGCCCGGCGCTGCTGAGCCGTTTTGGCGTGCATAGCCCCGAGGCACGCGGCATGTCGCTGGGCGTGACCGCGCACGCGGTGGGCACTTCGGTGGCCCTGCAGGAAAGTGACGAATGCGGCGCCTTTGCCGCGCTGGCGATGAGCCTGATGGGGGTGGCCACGGCGGTGTTCCTGCCGCTGGCGGTCAGCCTGGTGGCTTGAGGACTTGTGATGACGCTACCGCTGTTTCCCCTCAATACCGTGCTGTTTCCTGGTTGTTTCCTCGATTTGCAGATTTTCGAGGCGCGCTACCTGGACATGATCGGGCGCTGCATGAAGCGGGGCGAAGGTTTTGGTGTGGTGTGCATCCTGGAAGGCGAGCAGGTCGGCAAGGCGCCGCCGGTGGTTGCCTCGATCGGCTGCGAGGCGGTGATCCGTGACTTCGTGCAGCAGGATAACGGCTTGCTGGGTATCCGCGTCGAAGGTGTGCGGCGCTTCAGCCTGGACAGTACCGAGGTGCAGAAGGACCAGTTACTGGTGGGGCAGGTGCAATGGCTGCCGGAGCAGACGGACAGCCCGTTGCTCGAGTCGGACGAAGACCTGCTGGCACTACTGGTGGCGCTGGGTGAACACCCGATGGTCGAAGCCCTGGACATGCCGCGCCCGGTGGACGGGCGCCAGGCGTTGGCCAACCAGCTGGCGTACCTGCTGCCGTTCATGGAAGAGGACAAGCTGGATTTGCTGACCCTCGACTCGCCACAGGAGCGGTTGGGGGAAATCCAGAAGCTGCTGGAGCGGATTCAGGGTGAATTGTTTGCCTGATAGTGATGTGTTGCCAGTGCCGGCCTCTTCGCGGGTAAACCCGCTCCCACAGGTACTGCATCAAGCCTGAGAACGGCGCTATCTCTGTGGGAGCGGGTTTACCCGCGAAGAGGCCGGTACAGGCGGTATCAATATTGATACCGCAGCAAAGCCTGCGGCAGCGCATGCATGGCAAAGAACGCCAGCAATGCGACACACGCCGGCAACACCAGCCACCACACCCGCAGCGGCAAGGCTGGCAGGGTCTGGTGACGCTGCACCAGTGCCAGGCTGAGCGCGCACACACAGCACGCCAGCAAGGCCCCGGCGAGGATGTCGGTCGGCCAGTGCGCCCCCAGGTACACCCGTGACAGGGCAATCGCCAGCGCTGGAATACAGCCCAGCATCACCCAGGTCAGGCGCATCCGCGGCGGCTGACCGCGCCCGGCCAGCACCGCCATCACCAGGAAGAACGCAAACGACGCCGAACTGTGCCCGCTGGGCATGCTGTAGCTGGTAAGCGGGTCACTCAGCACTTCCGGGCGGGCCCGGGCGAACAGCCACTTCAGGGTGCCGTTGGCAAGCGCCGTACCCATCAGCGCGCCCGCAGCGAACATGGCATGCCGCCACTGCCGGGCAAGCAGCAGCAGGCCCGTCAGCAGGCCGCCGAGGAACAACTGGGTGCGGAAATCGCCCAGCCGGGTCACCAGCACCACGGCGCCATCGATGGCCTGGCTGCGGTGTTCCTGCACCAGTGTCATCACGCCCTGGTCGAATTCGTGCAGGTAGGGCCAGCCGAGGAAGACCCCGGCCAAGGCCAGGAAACTCATGCCGGCGATCAGCCGGGTGCCGTGGCGTTGATCGCGAATGCTGGTGTTCAGGCTCAGCCCGATGATGACAGCCAGGGTGCCGGCGATGATCCCGGCATCCAGCCAGAAGCCTTCCGGCAAGGGCAGGCGCATGGCCGCGCCGGTAGCCCAGCCGGGCAGCAGGTAGGCCACCGCCCAGCCGGCACCGGCCACCAGGCTGACGGCGATGAAGCGCGGCAGTGGCATGTCGAACATGCCGGCGACCATCGGCAGCATCGGCCGCAGCGGCCCGATGAAGCGCCCTACCAGCAGGCTGGCGATGCCGTAGCGCTGGAAGTAGGCCTCGGTACTGCCGATCCATTCCGGATGGTGGCGCAGCAGGGGCAGGCGGCGGATGTTCTGATGGAAGTACTTGCCCACCGTGTACGACAAGGCATCGCCCACCAGGCCGCCGAGAAAGCCCAGCAGCAGCGTTTCGCCCAGGCTGAAGGCGCCGCTGCCGGCCAGTACCGCGACCGCGAACAGCAGCACGGTGCCTGGCACGATGATGCCGGCAATGGCCAGGCACTCGATGCAGGCCACCAGGAAAATTGCCAGGCCAAGCCACTGCGGGTTGGCGCTGAGCCAGCCGGTCAGGCTGTCGAGCCATTGGCCCATGGTTCAGCTTCCTTGTTCGAGAATGAAGAAGTCGCGGCCTTCGACTTGGCCACGACGTAACGGGTTCCGCGTGCAGAAACGGGCGTATTCGGCATCGATGAAACGGTAGGGCAGGTGCTCGTCGCGGCCATGCGGGATGCCCAGGCGGGCGGCCTGGATCACCCGTGGCACGGCGTTGCCGCAATCCTCCACGTACAGGCGCTCGGCGTCGAAACGCTGGGCGTCCCAGTGCGGCACCTTCAGGCCCAGGGCCCGGCACAGCAAGGTCTGGCCGGCGCACAGGCGCTCGGCCGGGCGGAGGTTGCCGCTGGCATCGGGGTTGTTCAGTTGCATCTGCGCCAGGCTGTTCGGCCCCGAGCGGGCGTCCTGCCAAGGATAGGCCGACTTGATCAGCACCGCGTTGCCCGGCCCGCGGGCGCTGAAGTTCAGCGAGTCGCCGCCGCGCGCGTAGTACATATAGATGTGCCCGCCATCGAGGAACAACGCCTTGCGTTTTTCGGTGTAGCCGAGCGAGGCGTGGCTGCCCTTGTCGGTGAGGTAGTAGGCCTCGGTCTCGATGATGCGCGCGGCCAGCCACAGGTCGCCGTGGCGATGGCGGATGACCTTGCCCAGCAGGGCCTTGGCCAGGGTCTGGGCGTCGCGGTCGAAAAAGCTGTCGGGCAAGGCTGGCATGCGGGCGGTTCGCGGTTGGGAAGGCGGGGATGATAGCAATGAATGGCTTAATCGAGGCTGAATCGAATGGGATGTTGGCAGTGCCGGCCCTTTCGCAGGCTCGCCCGCTCCCACAGGTACCTCGGAGGTCCCAGGCCTTGTGCAATCCCTGTGGGAGCGGGTTTACCCGCGAAAGGGCCCTGACAGGAGATAGAAATTTCGATAACCCCGGTTACATCTTTCCTACACAATGCCCCCAGCCATTTTCTACCATCCGCCACCCGCCGCTGGGCGTACACCTGCGCGGCAGTTATAATCAGCCGATTTCCCCTTCGCCAAGACACCGAACCCATGACTGAGTCCGTTCTTGACTATATGACCCGCCTGGGTCGCGCTGCCCGTGAGGCCTCCCGGGTGATCGGCCGTGCCAGCACCGCGCAGAAGAACCGCGCCCTGCAAGCTGCCGCCGATGCACTGGACGCCGCTCGTGCCGAGCTGACCGCTGCCAACGAGCTGGACCTGGCCGCCGGCCGTGCCAACGGCCTGGAGCCGGCGCTGCTCGACCGCCTGGCGCTGACCCCGGCGCGTATCGACGGCATGATCACCGGCCTGCGCCAAGTGGCCAGCCTGCCGGACCCGGTCGGTGCCATCCGCGACATGAGCTACCGCCCATCCGGTATCCAGGTTGGCAAGATGCGCACGCCGCTGGGGGTGATCGGGATCATCTACGAGTCGCGCCCGAACGTGACCATCGATGCCGCCAGCCTGTGCCTGAAGTCGGGTAACGCGACCATCCTGCGTGGCGGCTCCGAAGCCATCCACTCCAACCGCGCCATCGCCACCTGCATCCAGCGTGGCCTGACCGCCGCCGGCCTGCCGGCAGCCGTGGTGCAGGTGGTCGAGACTACCGACCGCGAAGCCGTGGGCGCGCTGATCAGCATGCCGGAATTCGTCGACGTCATCGTGCCGCGCGGTGGCCGTGGCCTGATCGAACGCATCAGCCGCGATGCTCGCGTGCCGGTGATCAAGCACCTGGACGGTATCTGCCACGTCTACGTCAGCCAGCACGCCGACCTGGACAAGGCCTGGCGCGTGGCGTTCAACGCCAAGACCTACCGCTACGGCATCTGTGGCGCCATGGAAACGCTACTGGTCGACCAGCAGGTGGCCGAGCGCTTCCTGCCGGAAATGGCCCGCCGCTTCCAGGAGAAGGGCGTCGAATTGCGTGGCTGCGAGCGTACCCGGGCGATCATCGACGCCAAACCGGCCACCGAGGCCGACTGGCACACCGAGTACCTGGACGCGATCCTGTCGATCCGTGTGGTCGACGGCCTGGACCAGGCCATCGAGCACATCAACCACTATGGCTCGCACCACACCGATTCGATCATCAGCGAACACCAGGGTGAAGCCCGCCAGTTCATGGCCGAGGTCGACTCGGCGTCGGTCATGCTCAATACCCCGACCTGCTTCGCCGACGGCTTCGAGTACGGCCTGGGTGCGGAAATCGGCATTTCCACCGACAAGCTGCATGCCCGTGGCCCGGTCGGCCTGGAAGGCCTGACCTGCGAGAAGTACGTAGTGATCGGCGACGGCCAGCTGCGCGGCCAGGAGTCCTGCTGAGTTGAGCAAGGCCCAGGCAGTCCGGCGCATCGGCATTCTTGGCGGCACCTTCGACCCCGTGCACATCGGCCACCTGCGCAGCGCGCTGGAAGTGGCCGAGCTCATGGGGCTGGACGAGCTTCGCCTGCTGCCCAACGCCCGGCCGCCGCACCGCGACACTCCGCAGGTGGCCGCGCAGGACCGCCTGGCCATGGTGCAAGGCGCTGTACAGGGCGTGCCCTGCCTGAGCGTGGATGCCCGCGAACTGGCGCGCGACAAACCGTCGTACACCATCGACACGCTGGAATCGATCCGCACCGAACTAGGCGCCAACGACCAGCTGTTCCTGGTGCTGGGCTGGGATGCCTTCTGTGGCTTGCCCGGCTGGCACCGCTGGGAAGAATTGCTGCAACACTGTCACATCCTGGTGCTGCAACGCCCGGATGCCGACGTAGAACCCCCTGACGAGCTGCGCAACCTGCTGGCTGCGCGCTCGGAGAGCGATCCCACCGCCATGTCCGGCCCGGCGGGAAACATTTCGTTCGTCTGGCAGACGCCGCTTGCGGTGTCGGCTACACAGATCCGACAGCTGCTGGCCAGCGGCAAATCGGTGAGGTTCCTGGTGCCGGACGCCGTACTGGCCTACATCGAGGCGCACGAACTGTATCGTGCACCTAACTGACGGTGCCTCTGGCGCCTCATCCAACGAGTTGAACGAGTTTTATATGACCAAGCAGAAAATCCACGGCGAAGAACTGGTCGCCCTGACCAAGGCAGCGCTGGAAGACGTCAAGGCCCAGGACATCCAGGTCATCGACGTGCGCGAAAAGCACAGCCTGACCGACTACATGATCATTGCCACCGGTACCTCCAACCGCCAGATCAACGCGATGCTGGAAAAGGTCCGCGAAGCGGTCAAGGCCAAGGGTGCCCAGCCACTGGGTGAAGAAGGCAAGGGCGACAGCGACTGGGTGCTGCTGGACCTGAACGACGTCATCGTGCACATGATGACCGCCGCTGCCCGCCAGTTCTACGACCTGGAGCGCCTGTGGCAGGGTGCCGAGCAAAGCCGTGCCGCCGATGGCAAGCACCACAGCCCGGACCATGCCCACGAGTACTCCGACAAGCTCAAGGACCGGGAATAAGGAAAGCGCTGTGCGTCTGCGCCTGATCGCGGTCGGCTCGCGCATGCCGAAGTGGGTCGAGGAAGGCTGGCATGAATATGCCAAGCGCCTGCCTGCCGAGCTGTCGCTGGAGCTGGTGGAAATCCCGCTGAACACCCGTGGCAAGAATGCCGACGTCGCCCGCCTGATCCGTCAGGAGGGCGAGGCCATGCTGAGCAAGGTTCAGCCAGGGGAACGCATCGTCACCCTCGAGGTCCATGGCAAGCCCTGGAGTACCGAGCAACTGGCGACCGAGCTGGACCGCTGGCGCCTGGATGCGCGCACGGTGAATTTGATGGTGGGCGGCCCGGAAGGCCTGGCGCCCGAGGTCTGTGCGCGCGCCGAGCAACGCTGGTCGCTGTCGCCGCTGACCTTGCCGCACCCATTGGTAAGGATACTCATCGGCGAGCAGATCTACCGCGCCTGGACCGTGTTGTCCGGGCATCCTTACCATAAATGAGCCTGTAAGCAGTCCGATGTCGCAGCCGATCCGTCTCAAGGACCACGAGAAAGACGCCCGCCTGGTGCGCAACCGCGTCGTGGTCGGCGCAGTGGCGATCATGCTGCTCATTTGCGTGCTGATCGCGCGGCTGTACTACCTGCAGGTCATCCAGCACGACTATCACTCGACGCTGTCCGAGAACAACCGGGTGCATGTGCAGCCGATCCCGCCGACCCGCGGGCTGATCTTCGACCGCAACGGGGTGATCGTCGCCGACAACCGGCCCAGCTTCAGCCTGTCGATGACCCGCGAACGTGCGGGTAACTGGCAGGAAGTGCTGGATACCATCGTCGAAGTGCTGGAACTGACGCCCGACGACCGCGCCCTGTTCGAGAAGCGCATGCGCCAGGGCCGCAGGCCGTTCGAGCCGGTGCCGATCCTGTTCGAACTCAACGAAGAGCAGATCGCCCGCGTGGCGGTGAACCAGTTCCGCCTGCCGGGCGTGGAAGTGGTGGCCCAGTTGGTGCGCCATTACCCGCAGGGCGCGCACTTCGCCCATTCGGTGGGGTATGTGGGGCGGATCAACGAGAAAGAGCTGAAAACCCTCGACCCGGTGAACTACAGCGGCACCCACCACATCGGCAAGACCGGCATCGAACGCTTCTACGAAGCCGACCTGCATGGCCAGGTGGGCTACGAGGAAGTCGAGACCAACGCCCGCGGCCGTGTGCTGCGGGTGCTCAAGCGTACCGATCCGAAACCGGGCAAGGACATCGTGCTGAGCCTGGACATCAAGCTGCAGGAGGCCGCCGAGGCCGCCCTGGGTGGCCGGCGTGGCGCGGTGGTGGCGCTCGACCCGCGTACCGGCGAGGTGCTGGCGATGGTCAGTCAGCCCAGCTTCGACCCCAACCTGTTCGTCACCGGCATCGGCTTCAAGGCCTATGCCGAACTGCGCGACTCGATCGACCGACCGCTGTTCAACCGCGTGCTGCGCGGCCTGTACCCGCCAGGTTCGACCATCAAGCCGGCGGTGGCCATCGCCGGCCTGGACAGCGGCGTGGTCAATGCCGGCAGCCGGGTGTTCGACCCGGGCTACTACCAACTGCCCAACTACGACCACAAATACCGTAACTGGAACCGCTCGGGCGATGGCTGGGTCGACCTGGACACCGCGATCATGCGCTCCAACGACACCTACTTCTATGACCTTGCCCACAAGATGGGCATCGATCGGCTGTCCAGCTACATGAACAAGTTCGGCATCGGCCAGCGGGTTTCCCTCGACATGTTCGAGGAATCCGCCGGGTTGATGCCGTCGCGCGAATGGAAGCGCGCCACTCGCCGCCAGGCCTGGTTCCCCGGCGAAACCCTGATCCTCGGCATCGGCCAGGGCTACATGCAGACCACGCCGCTGCAACTGGCCCAGGCCACTGCGCTGATCGCCAACAAGGGCGTGTGGAACCGCCCGCACCTGGCCAAGACCATCGAAGGCCAGCCGCCGGTGGACGACAACCCCATGGAAAACATCGTGCTGCGTGACAAGTCCGACTGGGCCAAGGTCACCCATGGCATGGAGCAGGTGATGCACAACGCCCGCGGTACCGCACGCAAGGCGGCCATCGGCTCGCAGTACCGCATTGCCGGCAAGAGCGGTACCGCCCAGGTGGTGGCGATCAAGCAGGGCGAGAAGTACGACCGCAACAAGCTCCAGGAGCGCCACCGCGACCACGCCCTGTTCGTCGCCTTCGCCCCGGCCGAGGACCCGAAGATCGTGGTTTCGGTGATGGTCGAGAACGGTGAGTCCGGCTCGGGCGTCGCCGCCCCGGTGGTGCGCCAGGTGATGGACGCCTGGCTGCTTGACGAAAACGGCCGGCTCAAGCCCGAGTTCGCGCCTGCCACCGTTACCCAGGAATCAGCCCTGTGATGAACAATTTCGATCGCATGCTCTCCAGCGAGGATGTGATGCGTCGGCGCGCCAGCTTTCTACAGCGCATCCACGTCGACGGCCCTTTGCTGATCATTCTGCTGACCCTCGCGGCCGGCAGCCTGTTTGTCCTGTACTCGGCCAGTGGCAAGAACTGGGACCTGCTGCTCAAGCAGGCCACCTCGTTCGGCATCGGCCTGGTGTCGATGTTCATCATCGCCCAGCTGGAGCCGCGCTTCATGGCCCGTTGGGTGCCGCTGGCCTACCTGGCCGGGGTGCTGTTGCTGGTGGTGGTGGACGTGATGGGCCACAACGCCATGGGCGCCACGCGCTGGATCAACATCCCCGGGGTGATCCGCTTCCAGCCCTCGGAGTTCATGAAGATCATCATGCCGGCGACCATCGCCTGGTACCTGTCCAAGCGCACGTTGCCGCCGCATCTGAAGCATGTGGCGATCAGCCTGGTGCTGATCGGCGTGCCGTTCATCCTGATCGTGCGCCAGCCCGACCTGGGCACGGCGCTGCTGATCCTCGCCTCCGGGGCTTTCGTGCTGTTCATGGGCGGCCTGCGCTGGCGCTGGATCCTCAGCGTGCTGGCAGCTGCGGTGCCAGTGGCGGTGGCGATGTGGTTCTTCGTCATGCACGACTACCAGAAGCAGCGGGTACTGACCTTCCTCGACCCGGAAAGCGACCCGTTGGGCACTGGCTGGAACATCATCCAGTCGAAGGCGGCGATCGGCTCGGGCGGTGTGTTCGGCAAGGGCTGGCTGCTCGGCACCCAGTCGCACCTGGACTTCCTGCCGGAAAGCCATACCGACTTCATCATCGCTGTGCTCGGCGAGGAATTCGGCCTGGTCGGCATCTGCCTGCTGCTGATCGTCTACCTGCTGCTGATCGGCCGTGGCCTGATGATCACCGCCCAGGCGCAGACCCTGTTCGGCAAGCTGCTGGCGGGCAGCCTGACCATGACCTTCTTTGTATACGTGTTCGTCAATATCGGTATGGTCAGCGGCCTTCTGCCCGTGGTGGGCGTGCCGCTGCCCTTCATCAGCTATGGCGGAACTTCGTTGGTGACGCTGCTGTCAGCGTTTGGCGTTCTGATGTCGATCCACACGCACCGCAAATGGATCGCTCAGGTTTGAATAAGGTGAAGAATTTCATGCAAGCAGTGCGTAACTGGGCTGCCCGTTGTGCGCCGTGGATCGGCGCGGTGGGCCTGTTCGGCGCTGTACAGCTGGCCCATGCCGGCGATTACCAAGGCTCGCCCCAGGTGGCCCAGTTCGTTGGCGAAATGAGCCGCGACCATGGCTTTGCCCCTGAGCAGCTGATGGGTGTGTTCAGTGAGGTGCAGCGCAAACAGTCGATCCTCGACGCCATTTCGCGCCCGGCCGAACGGGTAAAGCCGTGGAAGGAATACCGGCCGATGTTCATCACCGACGCGCGCATCGCCCGCGGTGTGGACTTCTGGCGCCAGCACGAGGCGGTGCTGGCCCGTGCCGAGCAGGAATACGGCGTGCCGGCGCAGTACATCGTCGCCATCATCGGCGTGGAAACCTTCTTTGGCCGCAACACCGGCAACTACCGGGTGATCGATGCCTTGTCGACCCTGGGCTTCGACTACCCGCCACGGGCCGAATTCTTCCGCAAGGAGCTGCGCGAGTTCCTGCTGCTGGCCCGTGAGGAGCAGCTCGACCCGCTGACGCTCAAGGGCTCCTACGCCGGCGCCATGGGCCTGCCGCAGTTCATGCCGAGCAGCTTCCGCAACTTCGCGGTGGACTTCGACGGCGACGGCCACATCAATATCTGGAACAACCCGGACGATGCCATCGGCAGCGTGGCCAGCTACTTCAAGCGCCACGGCTGGGTGGCCGGCGAAGGTGTGGTCAGCCGTGCCTGGGTGGACGGTGGGCGCGCCGACGAAGGCCTGACTACCGGCATCGAGCCGGTAAAAACCGTTGGGGAGTTGCGCACGCTTGGCTGGTCGGTCCATGATTCGCTGCGCGATGATCTGCCGGTTACCGCCTTCCGTCTCGAGGGCGACAATGGCCCCGAGTACTGGATGGGCCTGAAGAACTTCTACGCGATCACTCGCTACAACCGCAGCGTGATGTATGCCATGGCGGTGCATCAGCTATCGGAACAGCTGGTTCAAGCACGGGGCGTCAAGTAATGCGCGCAATCTTCTCTGGCAACTCTTTCAAGCTGCTCACCTGCCTCGCCGTCGGCGTGGTGCTGGCCAGCTGTTCGTCCAACCGCCCGTCCCAGCAAAGCAGTGGCAACGTGGTGCGCACCCAGCCGGGCCTGGACATCAACCGGGCGCACAAGGACGGCGCGCCGTGGTGGGACGTGGATGTGAACAAGATCCCCGACGCCACGCCAACCGTGCATACCGGCAACTACAAGGCCAACCCGTACACGGTGCTGGGCAAGACCTACTACCCGATGCAGGACTCGCGCAACTATCGTGCGGAGGGCACCGCGTCGTGGTACGGCACCAAGTTCCACGGCCAGAACACCGCCAACGGCGAGCTGTACGACCTGTACGGCATGAGCGCGGCGCACAAGACCCTGCCGCTGCCGGCCTACGTGCGGGTGACCAACCTGGCCAACGGCCGCAGCGTGATCCTGCGGGTGAACGACCGTGGGCCGTTCTATTCGGACCGCATCATCGACCTGTCCTATGCCGCGGCGAAAAAGCTCGGTTATGCCGAGATTGGTACCGCGCACGTGCGCGTCGAAGGCATCGACCCGCAGCAATGGTGGGCCCAGCGTGGCCAGACGCCGCCGATGGTGCTGAAAGAGCCGCAGGTGGCCCAGACCCAGGCAATCCCGGCCAGTACCGGGCGCGTCGAGCAATGGACCCCGCCGCCCCAGCAGCATGCGGCGCCGGTGGTCCCGGTGCAGGTGGCTGGCAACAACGTGCCGGCCGGCAGTGGCGGCAGCTTCCTGCAGGTGGGTGCCTTCGCCAACCCGGACGCCGCCGAACTGCTGCGCTCCAAGCTCAGCAGCATGGTCAGCGCGCCAGTGTTCATCAGCTCGATCGTGCGCAACCAGCAGACCCTGCACCGCGTGCGCCTGGGACCGATCAACAGCCAGGGCGAGATCCAGCAAGCGCAGGACAGCATCCGCCTGGCGAACCTTGGGCAGGCCAAGCTGGTCACAGCTGACTGACCGCGTTGCCTTCTTCGCGGGCGCGGGCATGTACAATGTCGGCTTTTGCCCGCAGCGACATAAAGCCGCACTTTGCGAGCCTGGCCTACGGCCACAAAAACTAGACTGACTGGCGCTGGGCACATGATCTTGCCCAGGGAACATCAGACCATTAGCGATTTTCGAGAGACGGATGAACATCACCAACCTTGCCAAACGACTTTGCCTGCCCGTACTGCTGATGATCACGCCTGCCGCCTTCGCGGCTGAGCAGATGACGCCGGCGCCACCGCAACTGGCAGCCAAGTCCTACGTACTCATGGATGCGTCCAGCGGCAACGTGCTGGTCGAGAACAACGGTGACGAGCGCCTGCCGCCAGCCAGCCTGACCAAGCTGATGACGGCCTACATCGCCACCCTGGACATCCGTCGCGGCCAGATCGGTGAAAACGACCCGGTTACCGTCAGCGAAAACGCCTGGCGTACCGGCGGTTCGCGCATGTTCATCAAGGTGGGCAGCCAGGTGACCGTCAGCGACCTGCTGCACGGCATCATCATCCAGTCCGGCAACGACGCCTCGGTCGCCCTGGCCGAGCACATCGCCGGCAGCGAAGACGCCTTCGCCGACATGATGAACAAGACCGCTGCCGACCTGGGCATGGCCAACAGCCACTTCATGAACCCGACCGGCCTGCCGCACCCGGAGCACTACTCGTCGGCCCACGACATGGCTACCCTGGCCCGTGCGATCATCAACGTCGACCCGGCCCACTACGCCATCTACTCGCAGAAAGAGTTCTTCTGGAACAACATCAAGCAGCCAAACCGCAACCTGCTGCTGTGGCGTGACAAGACCGTCGACGGCCTGAAGACCGGCCACACCGACGAAGCCGGCTACTGCATGGTGGCTTCGGCCGTTCGCGATGGCCAGCGCCTGATCGCCGTGGTGTTCGGCACCAACAGCGAGCAGTCGCGTGCTGCCGAGACCCAGAAGCTGCTGACCTACGGCTTCCGCTTCTTCGAAACCCAGACCTTCTACCAGAAGGGTACCGAGCTGACCAAGTCGCCGGTCTGGAAGGGCGCGACTGGCGAAGTGAAAGCCGGCCTGGCCAACGACCTGACCCTGACTATGCCTAAAGGCCAATTGAAGCGCCTTCAGGCTTCGATGACCATGAGCCCGCAGCTCACCGCGCCAATCGCCAAAGGTGACGTGATCGGCAAAGTGGAAGTCAAACTGGACGAGAAAGTGGTTCACAGCGCCGACCTGATCGCCCTCGATGGCGTCGAGGAAGGTGGTTTCTTCCGCCGTATGTGGGATAGCATCCGTCTATTCTTCTACGGGTTGTTCAACTGATACGTGACCTGCATGCCCCCGCGTATCCTGCGGGGGCGTTGTTGTTGCCACGGCTTACGAGGCCGTTTCCGCCATGAGCGAACCAGACGTCAAGTCGCACAAGATCGAATTCCCCTGCGACGATTACCCGATCAAGGTCATCGGTGACACCGTTGTCGGCTTCAAGGACACGGTGATCGAGATCCTGAGCAAGCACGCCAAGGTCGACCTTTCCACCCTGGCCGAGCGCCAGAGCAAGGAAGGCAAGTACACCACCGTGCAATTGCACATCGTTGCCGAAAGCGAGAACCAGCTTCACGATATCAACAGCGCCCTGCGCGCTACCGGCATCGTGAAAATGGTGCTCTGATGTCCGCCTGCCTCGGTTTTCGCGAGCTTGGCCTGCAGCCCTACGAACCGGTGCTGGAGGCCATGCGTCGCTTCACCGAGCAGCGCAGCCCGGACAGCCAGGATGAAGTGTGGCTGGTCGAGCACCCCGCGGTCTTCACCCAGGGCCAGGCCGGCAAGGCCGAGCACCTGCTGGTGCCGGGCGACATCCCGGTGGTGCAGACCGATCGCGGTGGCCAGGTGACCTACCATGGCCCCGGGCAGCTGGTTGCCTACCTGCTGCTGGATGTGCGCCGGCTGGGCTTTGGCGTGCGTGAGCTGGTCAGCCGTATCGAGCAGACCCTCATCGACCTGCTCGCCAGTTACGATGTCCAGGCCGCGGCCAAGCCCGATGCCCCGGGCGTCTATGTCGACGGAGCGAAAATCGCCTCCCTCGGCCTGCGAATCCGCAACGGCCGTTCGTTCCACGGCCTTGCCCTGAACGTGGACATGGACCTTGCGCCATTCCGCCGAATCAACCCCTGCGGCTATGCGGGGCTGGCGATGACCCAGCTGCGCGACCTGGCAGGTCCGATCGAACTCGACGAGGTCAGGACAAGGCTGCGCGGACAGCTGGTCAAGCACCTCGACTACGCTGAGCAGACGACCCTCACGGGCGGAATCGACTGAATATGACAACTGTGCAAGAAGCCGTGCCGAACCTGATACCTACCCAGGATGCCACCCCGCGCCCAGCGCCGAAGAAGGTGGAAGCCGGGGTCAAGCTGCGTGGTGCCGAAAAGGTGGCGCGCATCCCGGTGAAGATCATCCCCACCGAAGAGCTGCCGAAGAAGCCCGACTGGATCCGCGTGCGTATCCCGGTGTCGCCCGAGGTAGACCGCATCAAGCAGTTGCTGCGCAAGCACAAGCTGCACAGCGTATGCGAAGAGGCATCCTGCCCGAACCTGGGCGAGTGCTTCTCCGGTGGTACCGCCACCTTCATGATCATGGGTGACATCTGCACCCGTCGTTGCCCGTTCTGCGACGTTGGCCACGGCCGGCCGAAACCGCTGGACCTGGACGAGCCGAAGAACCTGGCCATCGCCATCGCCGACCTGCGCCTGAAGTACGTGGTGATCACCTCGGTGGACCGCGACGACCTGCGTGACGGTGGTGCCCAGCACTTTGCCGACTGCATCCGCGAAATCCGTGCGCTGTCGCCGGGCGTACAACTGGAAACCCTGGTGCCGGACTACCGTGGGCGCATGGATATTGCCCTGGAGATCACCGCGCAAGAGCCGCCGGATGTGTTCAACCACAACCTCGAGACCGTACCGCGCCTGTACAAGGCCGCACGCCCGGGTTCGGACTACGACTGGTCGCTGGACCTGTTGCAGAAGTTCAAGCAGCTGGTGCCGCACGTACCGACCAAGTCGGGCCTGATGCTCGGCCTGGGCGAAACCGACGAGGAAGTGATCGAAGTGATGCACCGCATGCGCGAGCATGACATCGACATGCTCACCCTCGGCCAGTACCTTCAGCCGTCGCGCAGCCACCTGCCGGTGCAGCGTTTCGTCCACCCGGACACCTTCGCCTGGTTCGCCGAGGAAGGTTACAAGATGGGCTTCAAGAACGTCGCTTCCGGCCCGCTGGTGCGTTCTTCGTACCACGCTGACCAGCAGGCTCACGAAGCCAAGATCAAGCTCTGAGCCAAGCACAGAGCTACGCATGCCGATGCGCGCCGAAGGGCGGCATCGGCATTTTTGTTTGTGCCACACGCGCTGCAAGGAGCCGCGATGAACTGCGCCGAAACCTTCCAACCCAGCCTGCCCGCCGCGCTGCCGCGTGATGCCTGTTTTGCCATTGTCGCCCCGGCGGGCGCGGCGCGGCTGGATACGCAAAAGGTCAACCAGTGGTTCGTTGATCGAGGCTACAGTTGCCGCATCTACCCGGGTGCCCTTCAGGCTCAGGGCTACCTGGCGGGGCCGGACCGGCAGCGGTTGCAGGACCTGCATGATGCCTTTGCCGACCCGGTCATCGACGCCATTCTGTGCATGCGTGGGGGGTACGGCAGCATGCGCCTGCTCGACCAGCTCGATTTCGAACTGATCCGGCGCAACCCCAAGCCGCTGATCGGCTACAGCGACATCACCGCGCTGCACACGGCGATCTACCGGCATACCGGGCTGCTCACCTTCCATGGCGGGATGCTCAATGCTGACCTGCTGGGGGCCAAGTTGCCGCCAACCGAGACTTCGTTGCTGGCGCAGCTGGGTGGGCATGTGCGGGCAGGGGAACAGATCGTGCACCCAGCTGACTTCGCCTTGAGCAGCGTGCTGCATGGGGTGGCCAGCGGGCCGCTGCTGGGCGGCAACCTGTCGATGCTGGGCGCGACCCTGGGGACGATTGCCGAGCTGGATACGCAGGGTTGCATCCTGTTCATCGAGGACGTCAACGAGCCGCTGTACCGGGTGGATCGCTTGCTGACCCAACTGCGCCTGGCGGGCAAGCTGGAGGGGGTGAAGGGTGTGCTGGTGGGGGACTTTGCCGGGATTACCACTGCGGCGTTGACGCCCCTGCTGGAGGATATCTTTGCGCCGCTGGGTGTGCCGGTGCTGGCCGGGTGGCGCAGTGGGCATTGTGACCCGAATGTGTGCTTGCCGTTGGGGGCTCGCGTAAGGCTGGACAGTGTTCAGCAGACACTGTTGCTGGAGCAGGATCTGTTCACGGCGTGAGATTGTCGGGGCTGCTTTGCAGCCCATCGCCGGCAAGCCAGCTCCCACAGGTCCAGCGCAGTCTGTCAGGCCTGTGATATCCCTGTGGGAGCTGGCTTGCCGGCGATGGGCCGCACAGCGGCCCCAAAATGCTCACGGCTGACGCAGGCTCTCGAGCAGCTTGTGGGTCGGATACCCATCCGCCGGCCACCCCAACCCCTGCTGGGCATTGCGGATCGCCTTGCGGGTATTGGCGCCAATGATGCCATCGGCATTGCCGGCTTCGTGCCCATTGCTGTTCAGCAGGTTCTGCAGCTCCATGCGCTCGCTGCGGCTGAGCGGCAGGTCTTCTTTCGGCCAGCTGCCGGCAATGAAGCCCCAGCCCGTGAAGCGATCACCCAGCAGGCTTACCGCCAGCGCGTAGGACGACGAATTGTTGTACTTGAGGATGGCACGGAAGTTGTCCAGCACCAGGAACGCCGGGCCACGCGCGCCCGCTGGCAGCAGCAGGGCGGCAGACAGCTGGTTGCTGCCCACTGGCAGCTGGGTACCGGCAGGCAGTTTCACGCCCATCGCCAGCCACTCGCTCACCGGCTTGCGCAGGGAGCCATCGGCCTGCCAGTAATCGAAGCCAGGCGGCACCTGGACCTCGAAGCCCCACGGCTGGCCACGTTTCCAGCCCGAGCTCTGCAGATAGTGCGCGGTCGAGGCCAGGGCGTCTGGCGTGCTGTTCCAGATGTCACGGCGGCCATCGCCGTCGAAGTCCACGGCGTGGGTGTTGTAGGTGGTCGGGATGAACTGGGTCTGGCCCATGGCGCCGGCCCACGAGCCACGCATGGCCTCAGGCTGGATGTCGCCATGCTGGATGATCTGCAGCGCAGCGATCAGCTGGTCCTGGGCGAACTGCGGGCGGCGGCCCTCATAGGCCAGGGTAGCCAGCGAGCGGATCACCGATTTGCTGCCCTGGAACTGGCCGAAGTTGCTTTCCATGCCCCATACCGCGACCAGTACCTGGCGATCGACGCCATAGCGTTGCTCGATGCGGGTCAGCAGTTCGGCGTTCTGCTCCAGCAGCTTCTTGCCGTTGCGCACACGCAGGGGCGACAGGGCACCTTCGAGGTATTCCCATACCGGGCGGGTGAACTCCGGCTGGCTGCGATCGGCCTTGATCACGTCCATGTCGGGGGTGACGCCGAGGAAGGCGCGGTCGAAGGTGTCCTGCGAAATGCCGGCTTGCAGGGCTTGCTGGCGAAAGCCTGCTTGCCATTGTGCGAAGGTTTGCAGAGGCTGGATTTCAGTGCTGGTGTCGGGCGTCGTGCCGGGCAGGGTCACCACCGGGGCGGGCTGGGCGGGGGCCAGCGGCAGGGCATCGGCGGCGGTGGGCTTTTCTGCGCAGGCCACGAGCAGGATGAAACTGGAGGCCGCGATCAGCTGACGGGTTTTCCAGCGGGGGAGAAGACTGAGGAGCATTCACAGATCCAGAATTGCAGGTCAGGTGACGACCATACCATGCCTGCGCTTTCGATGCTTTCATGCAGCCAAAAAGTAGGAAGCCTCCCAATCTCTCGATTGGAAGGCTTCGCGGCGGTAGCTGCCTTTGCCCTTGTTCGGCTGTTCCTGGCGGCAGCGGAACAGCGGTTGGGCGATGATCGACTTGGCCTTGTTGGGGCCGTGCTTTTTCGGCTTTTTGCTCATGGCGGGGTTCCCGGGTTGGGTGGGTTTCGCGGCGCACTGTAGGGCTTGGGGCAGGGTGGGGCCAATTGATTGTGTTTATGGTTCGAGATGTTGGGGACATTGCAGCCCTGTGGGAGCGGGCGTGCCCGCGAACACCGGCGAAGCCGGTGCCATCCACCGTGTCGCCTGGTTCGCGGGCATGCCCGCTCCCACAGCGGCCCCAGTTACTCGGGAGGCAGTGTCAGGCGCTGGCCGGCCATCAGCAGCGACAAGCGCGCCAGGCCGGTCCACGGCGAGCCCTCGGCCTGGCCCTTGATCTGTGCATCGATACGCTGGGCATCTTGCAGCAACTGCGCCCAGCGCTGCGCCGACAGGCGCTGCAGGGCCTTGCTGACCAGTGGCCGGCGTTTGTCCCAGATCGGCGGGCGGGCCTGGCTGAAGGCCTTGTCCAGCGGTACACCCTGGCTGAACTGCTGGGCCAGCCCGGCCAGCTGGCGCAGCTCACGTGCCAGGGCCCAGAGAATCACTGGTGGCTCCACGCCTTCACCGCGCAAGCCTTCGAGCATGCGCAAGGCATGCGCGGCTTCGCCGTTGAGAATGGCATCGACCAGGCCGAAGACATCGAAGCGGGCGCTGTCGGCGACGGCGGCCTGCACGGTCTCCACGGTGATCTGGTTACCTTCGGCAAGCAGCTTGAGCTTTTCGATTTCCTGCGCTGCAGCCAGCAGGTTGCCTTCCACGCGTGCGGCAATCAGGTCGACGGCGTCACGCTGTGCCGACAGGCCGGCCTGCTGCAGGCGCTGGTTGATCCACTGCGGCAGCTGGTGCACATCCACCGGCCAGATCTGGATGAACTGGCAGTGGGCGCCTTCGATCAGCGCCTTGCCCCACTTGGTCTTCTGTGCGCTGCCGTCGAGCTTGGGCAGGCTGACCAGCAGCAGGGTGTCTTCGGCGGGGTTGGCGCAGTATTCCATCAGCGCAGCAGCGCCCTTGTCACCGGGCTTGCCCGAGGGCAGGCGCAATTCCAGCAGGCGGCGCTGGGCGAACAGGGACAGGCTGGCGCCAGCCTGGAGCAGGGTGCCCCAGTCGAAATTGGCGTCGGCACTGAATACCTGGCGTTCGTCGAAGCCCTGCTGGCGCGCGGCGTTGCGGATGGCGTCGGCGGCTTCCTGGCACAGCAGCGGGTCGTCGCCGCTGACCACGTAGACCGGTGCCAGGGCGCCTTGCAGGTGCTTGTTGAGTTGGGCGGGGGCGAGCTTCATGGGAAACAGGCGGGGCACCCGAAGGTACCCCGCTCGGGCTTAGTTGCCCGGTACTTCCAGTGGCGACTGCTGAGGCGTTTCGGCCTGCTGGCGGCGAGCGGCCTCCAGCGCAGCGGCTTCGGCCTTGGCACGTTCGTCGGCTTGACGCTGCAGCTCGTCCAGCTGGGACGGGGTCAGCATCTGCAGGCGAACGACCATGGCGTTGACCAGGTCGCGACGCATTTCTTCGCGGGCGCGGTTGGCTTCCTGCTCGGAGCCGGTGATGTTCGAGCCGTCACGCAAGTAGATCTTGCGCACTTCCAGCTTGTCGCTCATCAGCTCCAGGTTGTTCAGGCCCTGGATGCTGTAGTTCAGCACGGTGGTCAGCTCGTATTCGGCGGTACGGTTGCCGCTGTTGTAGGTCGCCGAGCGCTCGCGCTCCTGCTCGTTGGTCAGCACCAGGCGGTACGGTGCGCCAGCGTGCACGTTGACACCGCTACGCTGCAGTACTTCACGCAGCTGGACCACGGTGGGGCCGTAGGCGTTGCGCGCACTTACGTCCATTTCCTTCACGCTCAGTTCGGTAGAGCCGGTGCCACGCAGCTGGAAACCGCAGGCGCTGAGCATGACCGCCAGGCCAATTACCAGCAAATTGCGTTTGATCATGTTGTTGCTCCCTTGTGGGCCTGTTCGCCCGCCCGCAGTGGCTGCGGGCGGGCGTTGCCATCAGTTGGCGACGATGTTGACCAGCTTGCCCGGTACCACGATGACCTTGCGGATGGTCAGGCCATCGATGAAGCGCAGGACGTTCTCGTTGCTGCGCGCGGCGGCTTCGATTTCTTCGCGGCTGGCGGCGGCCGGCATTTCGACCTGGCCACGCAGCTTGCCGTTGACCTGCACCACCAGGGTAACGGTGTCCTGTACCAGGGCTGCCTCGTCGACGGCTGGCCAGCTGGCGTCGATGACGGCCTGCTGGTGGCCCAGCTGTTGCCACAGCTCGTGGGAGATGTGCGGGGTGATCGGTGCCAGCAGCAGGGTGACGGCCTCCAGGCCTTCCTGCAGCAGGGCACGGTCCTGTTCAGTGACTTGCGGGGCCTTTTCCAGCACGTTCATCACGGTCATCACCTGGGCGATGGCGGTGTTGAACTTGTGGAACTGACCCACGTCGGTGCTGGCCTGCTTGATGGCGGCGTGGATGGCGCGGCGGATGACCTTCTGCGCGTCGTCCAGGGCGGCGACATCCAGCTTGCCCGGCAGGCCTTGGGCCACGTGGGCCTGGGCCAGGCGCCAGACGCGGCGCAGGAAGCGGCTGGCGCCTTCGACGCCGGAGTCGGACCATTCCAGGCTCATGTCGGGCGGCGAGGCGAACATCATGAACAGGCGGCAGGTGTCGGCGCCGTACTGGTCGATCATCGATTGCGGGTCGACGCCGTTGTTCTTCGACTTCGACATCTTCTCGGTGCCACCGATTTCCACCGGCAGGCCGTCGGTCTTCAGGCGGGCGCCAATGATCTTGGCCTTGGCATCGCGCTCGACTTCGACATCGGCCGGGTTGAACCAGTCCTTGCCGCCGTTGCTGGCCACACGGTAGTAGGTTTCGGCGACCACCATGCCCTGGGTCAGCAGGTTCTTGAACGGCTCGTTCGAGGTGACCAGGCCTTCGTCACGCATCAGCTTGTGGAAGAAGCGCGCGTACAGCAGGTGCAGGATGGCGTGCTCGATACCGCCGATGTACTGGTCAACCGGCAGCCAGTGGTTGGCCGCTTTCGGGTCGACCATGCCACCTTCGTAGTTCGGCGAGGCGTAGCGGGCGAAGTACCAGGACGACTCGACGAAGGTGTCCATGGTGTCGGTTTCGCGCTTGGCCGCGGTGCCGCATTTCGGGCAGCTGCACTCGTAGAATTCAGGCATGCGCGCCAGCGGCGAACCGGCACCGTCCGGCACCACGTTCTCTGGCAGGGTGACCGGCAGCTGGTCTTCCGGCACCGGTACGTCGCCGCAGGACGGGCAGTGGATGATCGGGATCGGGCAGCCCCAGTAGCGCTGGCGGCTGATACCCCAGTCGCGCAGGCGGAACTGGGTACGCGATTTGCCCAGCTCCTTGCGGATCAGGGCGGCTTCGATGGCGTCGAAGGCACCGGCGAAGTCCAGGCCGTCGAACTCGCCGGAGTTGATCAGCTGGCCGTGCTCGCCATAGGCGGCCAGCCACTCGTTGCCGACTTCGTCGCCAGCGCTGGTGCGCACCACGGCCTTGACCGGCAGGTTGTACTTGTGGGCGAACTCGAAGTCGCGCTCATCGTGTGCCGGCACGGCCATGACGGCGCCATCG
The DNA here is from genome assembly GCF_002113575.1 of Pseudomonas sp. B8(2017). Taxonomy (NCBI): domain Bacteria; kingdom Pseudomonadati; phylum Pseudomonadota; class Gammaproteobacteria; order Pseudomonadales; family Pseudomonadaceae; genus Pseudomonas; species Pseudomonas sp. B8(2017). The sequence continues at coordinate 679,637 of NZ_NEIO01000001.1, forward strand.
CCGTAGTGCATCAGCACGTAGTTGGCGACCCATACCGGCAACTTCTCGCCGGTCAGCGGGTGCTCGACCAGCAGGGAAGTGGCCATGCCCTTCTTCTCCTGGGTGGCCATGTCGGCTTCGGCAACGCTGCCGCTCTTGCACTCGTCGATGAACGCCTGCAGCGCCGGGTTGCCCTGGGCGGCCTGGGTGGCCAGCGGGTGTTCGGCGGCGACGGCGACGTAGGTGGCGCCCATCAGCGTGTCGGGACGGGTGGTGAAGACCTTGAGGGTGCCTTCGTGGCCGATGCTGGCCAGGTCGAACGGGAACTGCACTTCCATGCCGCGCGACTTGCCGATCCAGTTGCGCTGCATGGTCTTGACCTGCTCAGGCCAGCCCGGCAGCTCGTCGAGGCTTTCCAGCAGCTCGTCGGCGTAGTCGGTGATGCGGAAGTAGTACATCGGGATTTCGCGCTTCTCGATCAGCGCGCCCGAACGCCAGCCACGGCCGTCGATGACCTGCTCGTTGGCCAGTACGGTCTGGTCCGCCGGGTCCCAGTTCACGGTACCGTTCTTGCGGTAGATGATGCCTTTCTCGAACAGGCGGGTGAACAGCCACTGCTCCCAGCGGTAGTAGTCGGGCTTGCAGGTGGTGACTTCACGTGCCCAGTCGATGGCCAGGCCCAGGCTCTTGAGCTGGGTCTTCATGTAGTCGATGTTTTCGTACGTCCACTTGGCCGGGGCGACGTTGTTCTTCATCGCCGCGTTTTCCGCGGGCATGCCGAATGCGTCCCAGCCCATCGGCTGCAGGACGTTCTTGCCCAGCATGCGCTGGTAGCGGGCAATCACGTCACCGATGGTGTAGTTGCGCACGTGGCCCATGTGTAGCTTGCCGCTCGGGTACGGGAACATCGACAGGCAGTAGTAGGTGTCCTTGCCTGGCTGTTCGGTAACAGCGAACGATTGTTGCTCGTCCCAGAACTTCTGGGCGGCGGCTTCGATATCACGGGGCGTGTATTGTTCGTGCATGGCTACTTTTTGCTGAGAGGGAAGAGACCTTGTTCCAGGCAGCGGAACCTCGCTGCGTCCGGCACTCCGGTGTCGTTTAGAGTGAACGCCGTAGCATACAGCAGCGCCGCGCATCGTGGGAAACCTTCGTTGCGAATGCCCGCTGGTCGCGGCACACGGCTGCTTTTTGCAACGACGCTAAGCTCAGGTGTGGGGGGAGATATTCTTATCTTCAATGAGGTGAACGGATGGGAGAGACGCAGCTACCCGCAATCAGACCGGAGCTATACGAACGCCTGATCGACCGGCTTGGCCTGGCGCTGGAAGTGGCCAGGACCTCGGTGCGATTGCGCGACGAAATGCCAGCCGAGCTGGAGTTGCGTGGCCTGAGCCACGCAGAGTTCGAACTGATCAAGGCCTACCTGGATTCCCTCCCGGAGCGCCACAATGCCTGTGTCGGCAGTTACCCACAAGCGGAGCCGACATCGGCCAAGATCATCTGGCTCAAGGACAAGAAACGCCCCGCCAGCACGGCGAGATCCAGGACGCTGCCACATCGCTAGCCGTTCAGGACGCCAGGCGCAGGCTATCGCGCGCCGGTTCTTCAAAATTTGCCCAGCTCACGATCGGCGCCGGCCTCACCCTTGTTGACCGGCGTCGATCCTTCTAGGCTGCACGCCTGCCAAGGAGGTGTGGCCAGTGCCGATCCGATTCTTCGTCAAACAATGGCTGATGCCGCCAGGCGTCCTGTTCCTGCTGCTGCTTGTGGCGTGGTGGCTGCGCCGTCGCCGGCCCAGGCTGGCAGCGCTGTGTTTTGCCGTGGGCCTTGGTGGCTTGTGGCTGATGAGCCTGCCGCTGGTGGTGCAGGAAACCGCTCGTGTACTGGAGACGGAAGCGCCGCTGGCGGTCAGTGATTGGGCCGGCCTGGCAAGCCGGGCGGATGCCATCGTGGTGCTGGGCGCGGGGCGTGAGCGGGGTGACCCGGCCTGGGGGGGTAGCGACCAGCCCACGGCCACGGCGCTGGAGCGCATGCGCTTCGCCGCGCGGCTGGCCAAGGCTTCGGGCTTGCCGGTGCTGACCAGTGGCGGGTTGCACTATGGTACGCCGCCGAGCGAGGCGCGGTTGATGGCTGATCGCCTGCGTGAAGATTTCGGCGTCGAGGTGAAATGGCGGGAGGAGGGCAGCCGTACGACCTGGGAGAATGCCCGGCTGACGGCCAAGGTGCTGCAGCCGTTGGGGATTCGTCGGGTGGTCGTGGTGACCCAGGCGTGGCACATGCAGCGCTCGCGCTGGAGCTTCGAGCAGGCGGGGTTCGAGGTGGTGCCGGCGCCGGTCGGGTTCCTCGGGCGCGATCATGCGCGGCCGTTCGGTGGGTTGCTGCCGGAGAGCCGGGCGATGTGGCAGAGCGGGCAGTTGCTCAATGAAGTGGCGGGGCTGGTGGGGTATCGGCTGTTCTACTGAGCCACAGGTTCATGCAAGCCTCTGTGGGAGCGGCCTTGTGTCGCGAAAGGGCTGCGCAGCAGCCCCGGGATTTCAGTGTCGGTGCATAGATTGCCGGGGCCGCTTTGCGGCCCTTTCGCGACACAAGGCCGCTCCCACAGGGCCACGTATAACTTGTTAGACAGTCTTCGCTATACGGCCCGCCAGCAACGCCCAACCCAGCAGCAATGCACAGACAATCGCCAGCGGCCACGACCGCCATTGCAGGTACGGCGTCAGTTTCTGCATCGGCACCACCTCGCCGTACAGCACCGCCTGCTGGAACTGCGGGACCTGCGTGGTAATGCGGCCAAACGGGTCGATCAATGCGGTCACGCCGTTGTTGGTGGCGCGGATCATCCAGCGGCCGGCTTCCAGCGCGCGCATCTGCGCCATCTGCAGGTGCTGCAACGGGCCGATCGAGGTGCCGAACCAGGTGTCGTTGCTGATGGTCAGCAGCAGGTCGCTGCGGGCCGCCAGGCCAGCGGCGAATTCGGGGTAGACCACTTCGTAGCAGATGTACGGTGCAATCTGGTAGCCCTTGGCCTGCAGCAGCGGCTGGTCTTCCGGCCCGCGGGCGAAGTCCGACATGGGCAGGTTGAAGAACTCGATCAGGCCGCGCAGCATGTCCTGCAGCGGCACATACTCGCCAAACGGCACCAGCTTCTGCTTGAGGTAGGTGCCATCGCCTTCACCGGTGACGGTGATGCCGTTGTAGTAGCGGCGCTGGTGGTGCACCACTTCACGCACCGGCACGCCGGTGATCAGCGCCGAATGCCGTTCGGCGGCGAAGCGGCCCATCACGTCGATATACCCCTGGGCTTGGTCCTTGAGCACCGGGACCGCGGTTTCCGGCCACACCAGCAGGTCCACCGGCCTGGAGCTGAAACTCAGGTCACGGTACAGCGCCAGTTGCGCGTCGATGTGTGCCGGGTCCCATTTCAGGTCCTGCTCGACATTGCCCTGGATGGCCGCCACTTTCAGCGGGTCGCCCGCCGGCTTGGTCCAGGCATGGCCCTTGAGCGCCAGGCCCAGCACCCACGGGGCCAGCAATAGCAGGCAACCCGCCGCCAGGAACGAGGGGCGGGCGCGCAGGCGGTGCAGGTTGCACAGCAGGGCAGCGGTCAGGGCGAGGGCGAAGGAAATCAGCCACACGCCGCCCAGCGGTGCCAGGCCGGCCAGCGGGCCGTCCAGCTGGCTGTAGCCGGCGTAGAGCCAGGGGAAACCGGTCAGGAACCAGCCGCGGAAGGCCTCTTGCAGCAGCCACAGGGCGGCGAAGCACAAGGCGTCGGCCAGTGGTGCCTCGGTGCGCCGCAACCAGCGTGCCCAAAGCCAGGTGGGCAGGGCGAAGAACCAGGCCAGGGCGGCGAAGAACGCCAGCAGCAGCAGGATCGCCAGCAGCGGCGAGGCGCCGCCGTAGGTGTTCATGCTGACGTAGATCCACCAGGTGCCGGCACCGTACAGGCCGAAGCCGAACCACCAGCCACGCCACATGGCCTGGCGCGGGCTGAGCTCGCGCAGGCCAAGGTAGAGCAGGGCGATGGACAACACGGCCAGGGGCCAGATGTCGAACGGCGCCAGGGCCAGGAGGGTGGAGGCACCGGCCGCCAGGGCCAGCAGGTTACCGGGCCAGCCGGGGCGGGTGATCCAACGCATGTTTGTCCTTAACGGGTGATCGGTGTCAGGCGCAGCAAGTGTATCCGCCGGCTGTCGGCATTGAGAATACGGAACTTGTAAGGGCCGATCTCGGTGGTTTCGTTGCGCTTGGGCAGGTGACCGAAGGCGCTCATCACCAGGCCGCCGACCGTGTCGAACTCGTCATCGGAGAATTCGCTGTCGAAGAACTCGTTGAAGTTCTCGATCGGGGTAAGCGCCTTGACCAGGAAGTCACCGCTGGGCAGCGGCTTGATGTAGCTGTCTTCCTCGACATCGTGCTCGTCCTCGATGTCGCCGACGATCTGCTCCAGCACATCCTCGATGGTGACCAGGCCGGCCACGCCGCCGTACTCGTCGATGACGATGGCCATGTGGTTATGGTTGGCGCGGAACTCGCGCAGCAGCACGTTCAGGCGCTTGGACTCGGGCACGAAAGTGGCCGGGCGCAGCAGGTCCTTGATGTTGAAGCTGTCACCGTTCTCCTTGAGGATCAGCGGCAGCAGGTCCTTGGCGAGCAGGATCCCGAGCACATCGTCGTGGCTTTCGCCGATCACCGGGTAGCGCGAGTGTGCGGCGTCGATCACTGCCGGCAGGAACTCGCGGGGCGACTGGCTGGCCTTGATGCTGATCATCTGCGAACGCGGCACCATGATGTCGCGAACCTGCAGGTCGGCCACCTGGATGGCGCCTTCGACGATGGTCAGCGCTTCGCTGTCCAGCAGTTTGTTCTGATGGGCTTCGCGCAGCAGTTCAAGGAGCTGCTGGCGGTTTTTCGGCTCATGGGCAAAAGCCTGGGTCAGTTTACCCAGCCAGGACTTCTGCCCGTTGCTCGATCGATCTTCGCTCATGGCGGTTCTCGTGATCCTTCGTGTATCAGTGTGTGATGGTGTCGGTTTCATCGTCGGCGTACGGGTCGGGATGACCCAGTTCTGCCAGCAATTCCCGTTCCAGGCCTTCCATTTCCTCGGCTTCCTCATCTTCGATGTGGTCGTAACCGAGCAGGTGCAGGCAACCGTGGATGACCAGGTGTGCCCAGTGCGCTTCCAGCGACTTGCCCTGTTCGGCGGCTTCGCGCTCGACCACCGGCACGCAGATCACCAGGTCGCCCAGCAGTGGGATATCGAGCAGGTCGTCGGGGACGTCGGCCGGGAACGACAGCACATTGGTCGCGTAGTCCTTGTGCCGGTAGGTGTGGTTCAGCTCGCGGCCTTCGGCTTCGTCGACCAGGCGAATGGTCATTTCCGAATCGGCGCTGCGCTGGCGCAGTGCCAGTTCGCACCAGCGGCGAAAGGCGGTGTCATCCGGGGCGGCAGCATCCGTGGCCCGTTGAATATCGAGTTCAAGCATCTTTGCCGGGCGCCTCGGGCTTGGCCTGGCGGGCATCGAAGCGGTCGTAGGCCTCGACAATGCGCTGCACCAGTGGGTGACGAACCACATCTTTGGGTTGGAAGTGGGTGAAACTGATCCCCGGAACGTCCCTTAGCACCTCGATGACGTGCGCCAGGCCCGACTTGGTGCCACGGGGCAGGTCGACCTGGGTGATGTCACCGGTGATGACCGCGGTAGAGCCGAAGCCGATACGGGTGAGGAACATCTTCATCTGTTCCAGCGTGGTGTTCTGGCTCTCGTCGAGGATGATGAAGCTGTTGTTCAGGGTGCGGCCACGCATGTAGGCCAGCGGGGCGATCTCGATCACCTGGCGCTCGATCAGCTTGGCCACGTGTTCGAAGCCGAGCATTTCGTACAGGGCGTCGTACAGCGGGCGCAGGTACGGGTCGATCTTCTGTGCCAGGTCGCCGGGCAGGAAGCCGAGCTTTTCGCCCGCCTCGACCGCCGGGCGCACCAGCAGGATACGGCGCACCTGTTCGCGTTCCAGCGCGTCCACGGCGCAGGCCACGGCCAGGTAGGTCTTGCCGGTACCGGCCGGGCCGATGCCGAAGTTGATGTCGTTGGCCAGGATTTCCTTGACGTAGCGTTGCTGGTTGACCCCGCGCGGGCGGATGTTGCCCTTGCGCGTGCGCAGCGACACGCTGACCTCGTTGACGGCCGGGTTGTCGATGTTCTCGACGGTCGATTCCTGCAGGTACAGGTGCACGGTTTCCGGCGACAGGTCGCTGGCCTTGGTCTCGCGGTAGAGACGGCGCAGCAGCTGTTCGGCAGCGGAGGTGGTCTTGGGTTCGCCGATCAGCTCGAACTGATTGCCGCGGTTGCGGATCTCGATGGCCAGGCGCTGTTCGATCAGGCGCAGGTGCTCGTCGAACTGGCCGCACAAGTTGGCGAAACGGTGGGCCTCGAAAGGTTCGAGGATGAAACGATGGGGTTGTATGGGTGCGTTCAAGGTCGTTTTTAGCCGCTCGACGGCAATGGATGTGAACTCAAGAATAACCCTTGAATGGCAGTGGCGAAAGCACTGAAACGTTCAACGGTATGTATGGCCTGTTCCGGCCCTATCGCCGGCAAGCCGGGCTCCCACAGATACTGCACAGGCCTGAAGCTTGCGCAGTACCTGTGGCAGCTGGCTTGCCGGCGATGAGGCCGGGACAGGCAACACAGATCAGCAAACCTGTCTGCTATGATGCCCGCCTTTTCTTACGCATGTGTTATCCCGACGAACATGAGCAAACGCGAACCTGCCATCTATAAAGTGATCTTCCTCAACCAGGGGCAGGTCTTCGAGATGTATGCCAAGCAGATCTACCAGAGCGACCTGTGGGGGTTCCTGGAAATCGAGGAGTTCGTGTTCGGCGAGCGTTCGCAGCTGGTGGTGGACCCGAGCGAGGAGAAGCTCAAGAGCCAGTTCGATGGGGTGATCCGCAGCTTCGTGCCGATGCACTCGATCGTGCGCATCGACGAGGTGGAGCGCCTGGGCACGGCGAAGATCAGCGAAGCCAAGGGCGGCGGCAACGTGATGCCGTTCCCCATGCCGATGCCGGAAAAGTAACCCTCAGGGGAGTGGCGAGAACGGCGTGCGCCCTTCGGCGTTCTGCAGTTCCAGCAGGTACTTGCGGAAGATCTGGCCGAGCACCTGGGTGGCATGCTCCAGTTCGTCGCGGGGCATTTGCTCGGTCACTTCGTCGGCCATGTCCAGCGCATCCTCGGCGCCGTTGACCGCGGCCATCTTCAGCAGGATGTAGGCCTGCACATTGTTGGCCTTGACCCCTTCGCCACGGAAGAACATGGCGCCCAGGCGGTACTGGGCCTCTGCATGGCCTTGCAGCGAGGCCTTTTCGAACCAGTTCAGGGCTTTGCCCAGGTTTTTCGGCGTTTGCGTGTAGTAGTACTCGCCCAGTTCGAATTGCGCCTGGGCATCCCCCGCCGTTGCCGTCTGCTCACAAGCCTTGAGGGCGTTTGCCAGATCTTCAGGCTGGACATTCAAGGTGCAGCGGCCCGTCGCCGGAATGAGCAACGAGTTACCGCCCTCCGCCAGGGCCAGCAGGGGCTGAAGAAGCAACAGGCAGCCCAGGGTCAGGGCGCGGCCGGTGCGGTTCATGGGGATCGACTTACCTCTGCAAAGCTGCGGCCAATGTCTCTGGTGGCACATTATGGGATAAGCAGCGCCAACCTTACAAAGTTTTACTCGAATTTCTGCTTGGTTGGGGGAGTCAGCTGATTGTGCAGGGTCTTTTGTTGCCTGTCCCGGCCTCTTCGCGGGCACGCCCGCTCCCACAGGGATCGCACCATTTTCAAGGTTGGTGCAGAACCTGTGGGAGCGGGCGTGCCCGCGAAAGGGCCGGTACAGGCTGACAATTACTTCAGGGCTGCAAAAGCCTTTTCAGCCGCATCCAGGGTGATCTGCAGCTCCTTGTCGCCATGGGCGATGGAGGTGAAGCCGGCCTCGAACGCGCTCGGCGCCAGGTACACGCCACCATCGAGCATCAGGTGGAAGAAGCGCTTGAAGCGCTCGGCATCGCTGGCCATCACGTCTTCGAAGGTGACGATGTCGTCGGCACCGCTGAAGTACAGGCCGAACATGGCACCGGCCTGGGTGGTGACGAACGGCACGCCAGCGGCATCGGCGCGCTGTTGCAGGCCGTCGAGCATGCGGCTGGTGTAGTCGGTCAGCTCGGCGTGGAAGCCCGGGCGGCTGATCAGCTTCAGGGTGGTCAGGCCGGCGGCCATGGCCAGCGGGTTACCCGACAGGGTACCGGCCTGGTAGACCGGGCCGAGCGGGGCGATGCAGCCCATGATTTCACGCTTGCCGCCGAAGCAGCCGACCGGCATGCCGCCACCGACGATCTTGCCGAAGGTCGACAGGTCCGGCTTGATGCCGTAGTGGCCCTGGGCGCCGCCGAGCGAAACGCGGAAACCGGTCATTACTTCGTCGAAGATCAACACCACGCCGTGCTTGTCGCACTGCTCGCGCAGGCCTTCGAGGAAGCCTGGCGCCGGCGGTACGCAGTTCATGTTGCCGGCTACCGGCTCGACGATGATGCAGGCTACGGTCTGGCCGACTTCGGCCAGGGTTTTCTCGACGGCGGCGATGTCGTTGAACGGCAGGGTCAGGGTGTGCTTGGCGAAGTCCGCCGGCACGCCCGCCGAGCTCGGCACGCCCTGGGTCAGCAGGCCGGAGCCGGCTTTTACCAGCAGGCTGTCGGAGTGGCCGTGGTAGCAGCCTTCGAACTTGATGATGGCGTCACGGCCGGTGTAGCCACGGGCCAGGCGGATGGCGCTCATGGTGGCTTCGGTGCCCGAGCTGACCATGCGCACCATCTCCATGGACGGCACCAGCGAGCAGACCAGGTCGGCCATCTCGGTTTCCATGGCGGTCGGGGCACCATAGGACAGGCCGTGCTCCAGCTGCCTGCGTACCGAGTCCAGTACCTCCGGGTGGCCGTGGCCGAGGATCATCGGGCCCCAGGAGCCGACGTAGTCGACGTAGCGCTTGTCATCCTCGTCAACGACGTAGGCGCCTTCGGCATGCTTGAAGAACAGCGGCGTGCCGCCAACGCTCTTGAAAGCGCGGACCGGCGAGTTGACGCCACCGGGGATGTGCTTCTGGGCTTGGGCGAACAGGGCTTCGGAACGGGACATGGGAGGATCTCTCGAATCAGGATGCGAACAAGGCGTTGAAGGCGCGGGCGCGGCGGGTGACTTCCTGCGCGCTGTCGGCACCGAACAGGCCGTGGATCACCGCCAGCAGGTCGGCGCCATGGGCGACCAGCGGGGCGGCGTTGTCGAGGGTAATGCCGCCGATCACCGCGATCGGCAGTTTCACCTGGGCGCGGGCCTGCTCCAGCAGTTCGATGTTGGCAGCGGGTGCACCCGGCTTGGTGACGGAATTGAAGAAGCGGCCAAAGGCCACGTAGCTGGCGCCTTCGCTGGCAGCCTGGGCGGCCAGTTCGAGGCTGGCGTGGCAGGTGGAACCGATGATCGCCTGGCGGCCGAGCAATGCGCGGGCTGGGGTCAGCGGGCCGTCGGTCTGGCCCAGGTGCACGCCGACGCCCAGGCGCGCGGCCAGTTCGGCGTCGTCGTTGATGAGCAGCTGGGTGCCGTAGCGCTCGCAGAGCTTCAGCAGCCCTTCGGCTTCATGCAGGCGGCGCGCCGCGTCGTCACTTTTGTCGCGGTACTGCAGCAGGCACACGCCGCCTTCCAGTGCCGCCTCGACATGGGACAGGAAACGGCCAGCGAGCAGCTGGCTGTCGGTGATGGCGTACAGACCGCGTAGCTTCATTGGAGGCCTCGTGTCAGGAGCAGAAATCCAGCGGCAGGCGGCGCGGCACGAACTGGCCCTTGCCCAGCTGTTCGGCGTCACGCAGTGTGCGCCAGGTGTAGTCCAGGGCGCTGCGGACGGCGCTTTCCAGCTGCTCGCCGAGGGCCAGACGGCCGGCCAGGGCACTGGCCAGGGTGCAGCCCGAGCCGTGGTAGCTGCCCGGCAGGCGCTGGCAGGTCCAGGTGTGGCGCTGGCCGTCGCGGCTGTACAGGCGGTTGTGAATTTCGTCTTCGTCGCCGTGACCGCCGGTAATCAGCAGGTGTCTACAGAACGGCAACAGTTTCTCGGCACACTCGTCGGCGGTGCCTTCGGGCAGTTCGGCAAGGATGCGGGCTTCGGGCAGGTTCGGCGTGGCGATGGTCGCCAGCGGCAGCAGGCGTTCGCGCAGGGCGTAGCCCACTTCGTCCTTGCCCAGGCGGCCACCACCACCGGCACGCAGCACCGGGTCGCAGACCAGCGGCAGGTGCGGGTGGGCGGCCAGCAGTTCGGCGACGGTGTCGACCATTTCGATCGAACCGAGCATGCCGAGCTTGACGGCGGCCACCGTGGAGTCGGCCAGCACGGCGTTGGCCTGGGCCAGCACCCACTCGCGGTCGAGCACGCGGAAGTCGGAAACGTTGACGGTATCCTGCACGGTCAGGGCTGTCACTGCGGGTGCGGCGTGACAGCCTTGGGCGATCAGGGCTTCGATATCTGCCTGCAGGCCGGCGCCGCCACTGGGGTCGTGGCCGGAGAGACAGAGGACAACGGGGCGGGAGCTGTAGGTATTCATGGTCGGCGAGCTTACCACCAATCCTGTTTGGGCGGATCGTCCTACAAACGAGTTTTGTTGATCATAAGGTCAGTTTTTTGCCGGTTTAATTTCTGAAAGCATTGATTTAGAGCCTTTTCTTTGTGATTGGATATGGTCGATTGCCAGGTTGCGAAGCTATGCTAGAGTGCTCGGATAACTCTACAAACGGGTTCTGCCGGATCGTGTCGTCTCAAACGGATGGGAGGCAACCGCGACTCGACCGGACAGGCCATGCTGGGGCTGTATGCGCTATTTGCTGATTGTGCTTCTGGGCTTGCTGCCCGTGCTGGCCGGGGCAGTCGATTTCGACGACGCTACGCGGCATCTTCCGCTGGGCAAGGCCATGCAGGTTTATGAAGACCTCGATGGCAGCGCCAGCATCGCCCAGGTCAGTGCCCCTGGGTTCGCCAAGCATTTTCGCCCCCACCACGAAGACGTGCTGAACGCCGGTTATTCCACCTCGGTGTTCTGGCTCAAGGTCGAACTGCGCCCTGTCGCCGCACCCGGCGCCGCCCCACGGCAATGGCTGCTGGAACTGGCCTATCCGCCGCTGGACCACCTCGAGCTGTACCTGCCCGACAGCAGTGGCAGTTACCGCCTGGCCCGGCGCACCGGCGACGCCTTGCCCTACCAAAGTCGGCAGATCCTGCAGAACAACTATCTGTTCGAGCTGCAGCTGCCGCCTGGCCAGGTGACCACCGCCTACCTGCGCCTGCACAGCCAGGGCTCGGTGCAGGCGCCGCTGGCGCTTTGGTCTGCCCAGGCCTACATGGAGGAGCAGCCCACGCGCCTGTATGTGCTGGGGATGATCTACGGCGTGTTGCTGGTGATGCTGGTGTACAACCTGTTCATCTACCTCAGCGTGCGCGACGTCAGCTATCTCTATTACATCCTCTATATCGCCTCGTTCGGCTTTTACCAGGTGTCGGTGAATGGCGCCGGTGTGGCCTACTTCTGGCCGGACAGCCCGTGGTGGGCGAATGCTTCGACGCCGTTGTTCATCGGGGCCGCTGGCCTGTTCGGCTGCCAGTTCGCCCGGCATTTCCTGCAACTGGGCAGCATCAGCCGTGGTTTCGACCGGCTGCTGCAGCTGCTGATGCTGGGTGGCGCGCTGGTCATGGTGCTGGCGGTGAGCATGCCCTACGGCGTCGCCCTGCGCATGGCCACGGTGCTGGCGTTGCTGTTTACCGTGAGCATCTTCGCTGCCGGGCTGTACGCCTGGTGGCGAGGCTTGCGCGTGGCACGCTGGTTCATCATCGCCTGGACGGCGTTCCTGCTCGGTGGCTTGGTCAACACCCTGATGGTGCTGGGCTACCTGCCGAACGTGTTCATCACCATGTATGCCAGCCAGCTGGGGTCGGCGCTGGAGGTGGCCTTGTTGTCGCTGGCGCTGGCCGACCGCATCAACAGCCTGCGCGAGCAGCAGGCGCAGACCTTGCGAGACACCGGGCGCACGCTGGAACAACTGAACCTGCAACTGGCCAGGAGCAACCGGCTGAAAGACGAATTCCTGGCCAGCGTGACCCATGAGCTGCGCACGCCGATGAATGGCGTGATCGGCTCGCTGGAGCTGATGCATACCCTGCCGATGGAGGCCGAGATGGCCCAGTACCACCGCACGGCGGTGGGCTCGGCCCAGGGCATGATGGATATGGTCGATGCCATTCTTACCCTGTCCGAACTGCAGGCCGGCCGCCTGCGCGCGCAGCCGGCGCCATTCAGCCTGCGTGACCTGCTGCAGGGCGTGCGAGCCGGTTATGCCGGGCAGGCTTTGGGCAAAGGCTTGTACCTGAGCCTGGACATCCCGGCCGATGTGCCGGACGGGTTGCTGGGCGATGCTCAGAAGCTGGCCCGCTGCCTGGGGTGCCTGGTGGACAACGGTTTGAAGTTCACCCACCAGGGCGGGGTGATGATCCAGGTGCGCGGGCGCCGGGTGGGGCCTGACGACCTGGCGCTGACCGTCACGGTCAGCGACAGCGGTATCGGCTTCGATGACCTCGACCAGGCGACCCTGTACCAGCGCTTCTTCCAGGTCGATGGCTCGATGACCCGGCGTTATGGCGGGCTGGGGATTGGTTTGTCGATCTGCCGGCAGATGGGGGAATTGCTGGGGGCACGGTTGTCGCATGAGTCGACGCGGGGGTTGGGGAGCCGGTTCGAGTTGAGTTTGAACATGGCTATTGCGCAGGTGCAGATGGCATCGAATGTTCTGCAGACGCGACGGTCGCTTTAGAGATTTTCGCAGGCTTTGTTGGGGCTGCTTTGCAGCCCTTCGCGGGCACGCCCGCTCCTACAGGTTTGGTGCTCAGCCCAAATAATGCGCGATCCCCTTGTGGGAGCGGGCGTGCCCGCGAAGGGCCGCAAAGCGGCCCCAAGAAACCCACAGGCTACAACAACTCCAGACTCTTCCTACGCACTGGCACTGGAAACTGCGCCAACTGCGAAATACCCTACAACCCCTGTCGACACGCGTCTGATTGTTCCTGCAAATCCCGCCCTCTAGGCTTTTCCTGTCGCTGACGGTTCAGCGATCGGGTGTGGAAACCTGGCAAGACATATGATGTTTGTTGACACGACAGCTGTACGCGGGAGGCTTTCGAGCCTACCGGGTTTCATCATATGCCTGGTTTTCCACCCCGTGTGCAGCTGTCACCCCAATGTGTGGAAACGGACGGGTGGCACATAACCAATATGATGACCAATCCATGACCGACGAAACCAAAACCACCCCTGGCGTTACTTACTTCTACCAAGGCGAAGGCCAAACCCATCCACTGTTCCGCATTGCCGAGGGCATCCCCTGTCGCAGCGCCCGTGAGCAGGCCTCGGAGCTGATGGGCTATGCGCGGGACTTGTCGCTTACCGGTTTGATGGATGGCGACCAGCAAATGATGTGGGCTTCACACTACTTCGCAGCAATGGCCAAGGCGCTGCTGGATGATGCCGAGCTGGGTTTGATGCGCTGAGTTTTGTTTGGCTGCACCGGCCCTTTCGCGGGTGAACCCGCTCCCACAGGGATTGCGTATGCCTCAGGCTATGCACATCTCCTGTGGGAGTGTTTACCCGCGAACATCGGCGCAGCCGATGACGTCCTGCTGCCAGCGGGACTCGCCTTCGATGAGGGTGCTTTCTTGGCCACAGCGCGGGCAGGGGGTGGTCTTGTCGCCCTTTAGCAGCCAGTCTTTACCGTGTACACGGCCCCTGGCCTGGCCGGCAATGCAACTGTCGTGGCGAAAACCTGTCAGCCCCGTTGCATCCCCAAGACATGCCCCCCACCACATGTTTAGTCATTAATGTCACTTTGACTGACTCACAGGGAGTGCTTCACTGGGTCTCTCAAGCCTACCCGGATCCAGGAGCCCACGATGAACCTGCACCAGTACGCTGAAACCCACGAAGTCACCAACCAGCCACCGCCCCTCGACGGTGCCAACCTTTACCGCCTCGACCTGCCGCTACAGGAATGGTCGCGGCGTTTCGGTGCGGGTTGGGCCGAATCGCGGATCGATGCCTACGGTGCCCTGGCCGGCGGCCCGCTGATGCAGGCGGGCTTCCTGGCCAATGCGCACAAGCCGGAGTTCAGCAGCCACAACCGCTACGGCCATCGCATCGACCTGGTTGAGTTCCACCCCGCCTACCACGAACTGATGCGCACCGCCGTCGAGCACGGCCTGCCGTCGCTGCCATGGGCCGAACCCCGCCCAGGCGCCCATGTGGCGCGGGCTTCGATGACCTACCTGCACAGCCAGGCCGAGGCCGGTACCGGCTGCCCGCTGACCATGACCTTCGCCGCTGTGCCAGCGCTGCGGCTGCAACCCGAACTGGCCGAATACTGGCTGCCGAAAATCCTCGCCTGCGAGTACGACCCGCGTAACGTCGGCGACCGTCACAAGGCCGGTGTCACACTGGGCATGGCCATGACCGAGAAGCAGGGCGGCACCGATGTACGGGCCAACACCACCCGGGCTTATCCGGTCGGCGCCGCGGGCCCGGGGCAGCCCTACGAACTGGTCGGGCACAAGTGGTTCTGCTCGGCGCCGATGTGCGATGCCTTTCTGACCCTGGCCCAGACCGAAAAAGGCCTGAGCTGCTTCCTGCTGCCGCGTCACCGCCCGGATGACAGCCGTAACCAGTTCTATATCCAGCGCCTGAAGAACAAGCTGGGCAACAGTTCCAACGCCTCCAGCGAGGTGGAATTCCGCGGTGCCCTGGCGTGGATGGTCGGGGAAGAAGGGCGGGGCGTGCCGACCATCATCGAAATGGTGGCCATGACCCGCTTCGACTGCATGGTCGGCTCCAGCGCCCTGATGCGCCAGGCGCTGACCCAGGCGACCCACCATTGCGCGCACCGCAAGGTCGGCGGGCGGCTGCTGAGCGAGCAGCCGTTGATGCAGAACGTGCTGGCCGACCTGGCGTTGGAAAGCGAGGCCGCGCTGGCCCTGAGCCTGCGCATGGGGCAGGCGCTGGAGCAGCTGGAAGACCCGCAGCAGGCGCATTTCGCCCGGCTGGTCACGGCGGTGGGCAAGTACTGGATCTGCAAACGCGCGCCGGCCATGATCAACGAGGCCGCCGAGTGCCTGGGCGGGGCAGGTTATGTGGAAGACAGCATCCTGCCACGGCTGTACCGCGAAGCGCCGGTCAACTCGACCTGGGAAGGCTCGGGCAATGTGCAGTGCCTGGATGTGCTGCGGGCCTTGTCCAAGGAGCCGGGCGTGCTCGATGCGCTGTTCGCCGAGCTGGGCGATGGGCACGGGGACCCGCGCCTGGCGGCGCACATCGGCAACCTCAAGGGGGCGTTTGCCGACACTGGCGACATGCAGTACCGCGCGCGGCAGCTGACCGAGGATATTGCCCTGGCGCTGCAGGCCAAGCTGCTGCTGGAGGCGGGCAATGCGGTGGTCAGTGATGCGTTTATCGACAGCCGCTTGACGGGGGGCGGGCGCGTGTACGGGGCGTTGCCGCGGGGTGTGGATGTGGCGGCATTGGTGGCCAGGGCGACGCCAGCCTGGGCGAACTGAGCTGGCTTCTTCGCGGGCACGCCCGCTCCCACAGGTACTGCGTCGTGCTTGAGGGCAGTGAAGATCCTGTGGGAGCGGGCGTGCCCGCGAATGGATGCAACACCGATCAATGGGGGTGTATTTAGCCAAGAAGGCAGGCAAGATGGTTCACATGCATGTCCAGACAGGAAGCACAGTGTGAGCCAAGCTTTTGTAGTCGTTGATACCCCCGAACAGGCCGTCGACCGTCTGGCGGCCCTGCATGACCAGGCCACCGGGGCCCTTAGCCAGGCCCTCAAGCGTTACCTGAAGGACCGTACCGAGCCAGGCGTCGAAGAGCGCGACCTGTTCCGCTACCCGGCGCTGCGCCTGACCTACTACAGCCACGGTGAAGTCGCCGCCACCACGCGGGCTTACGCCAAGGTTCAGGTGGCCGGTACCTACAGCGTCACCATCACCCAGCCGGCTGCTTTCCGTGGCTATCTGCTGGAGCAACTGCGCCCGCTGATGCACGACTACACCGTCACGGTAGAGGTCGGCGTCAGCGAACAGAACATCCCTTACCCCTACGTGGTCGACCAGGGCGACGAACTGGCCGGCAGCGGCATCACCGCCGCGCAGCTGGCGCGGGTGTTCCCCAGTACCGACCTGTCGGCTGCCACCGACAACATCGCCGACGGCCTGTATGACTGGGGCAGTGCCGAAACCCTGCCGCTGGCGCTGTTCGATGCCGCGCGGGTCGACTTCTCGCTGCGCCGTCTGGTGCACTACACCGGCAGCGACTGGCGCCATATGCAGCCATGGATCCTGCTGACCAACTATCACCGCTATGTCGACCAGTTCATCAGCCACGGCCTCGACCAGTTGCGTGACGACCCACGCTTCGTGCGCATGGTGCTGCCGGGCAACGTGGTGATCGAAAAGGGCATGGACCACGGTGAAACCCAGGCCCTGGTGGCCAGCGTGGTCTGGCACCGCTACCAGATGCCGGCGTATCACCTGATCGCGGCCGATGGCGACGGCGTCACGCTGGTCAACATCGGCGTCGGCCCGTCCAATGCCAAGAACATCACCGACCACCTGGCCGTGCTGCGCCCGCACTGCTGGCTGATGATCGGCCACTGCGGCGGCCTGCGGCAGTCGCAGACCATCGGCGATTATGTGCTGGCACACGCCTACATGCGCCGTGACGGCATTCTCGACCGGGTGGTGCCGCCGAACATCCCGATTCCGGCCCTGGCCGAAGTGCAGCTGGCCTTGCAGGAAGCCGCCGCGCAGGTCACCGGCGAGCGTGGCGAACAGCTGAAGAAGCGCCTGCGCACCGGCACCGTGCTGACCTACGACGACCGCAACTGGGAGCTGCGCTGGGCCCAGGAGCGGCCGCTGATCAACCTGTCGCGTGCCGTGGCGGTGGACATGGAAAGCGGTACCATTGCCGCCCAGGGTTACCGCTTGCGCGTGCCGTACGGCACCTTGCTGTGTGTGTCCGACAAACCGCTGCACAGCGAGATCAAGCTGCCGGGTTCGGCCAACGCCTTCTATAACCGGGCGGTCAGCCAGCATCTGAAGATCGGCATTGCCGCCCTCGACCTGCTGCGCACCGAGCTCAACTCGCTGCACTCGCGTAAACTGCGCAGTTTCGATGAGCCGCCGTTCCGCTGAGGATCCATGTCACTGCCACCCCGTTCCAAGCCGCGCCGCCCCCAGGCGCGGCCTGCCACCGGCCCGCGTCGCCAGCCCAAGGCGCCACCGGCCGAGCCGCGCCTGATCCTGTTCAACAAACCGTTCGACGTGCTGACCCAGTTCAGCGACGGCGACGGGCGCGCGACGCTCAAGGACTACATCGACATCCCCGGCGTGTACCCGGCCGGGCGGCTGGACCGCGACAGTGAAGGCCTGTTGCTGCTGACCAACGATGGCGGCCTGCAGGCGCGCATTGCCGACCCGAAGCACAAACTGGCCAAGACTTACTGGGTTCAGGTGGAGGGGGAGCCGAGCGAGGAGCAGTTGCAGCGCTTGCGCGATGGTGTGGAACTGAACGATGGGCCGACCTTGCCGGCCGAGGCGCGGCGCCTGGACGAGCCCGAGCTGTGGCCGCGCAACCCGCCGGTGCGTTTTCGCAAGAGCGTGCCGACCAGCTGGCTGGAGCTGGTTATTCGCGAAGGGCGTAACCGCCAGGTGCGGCGGATGACGGCGGCGGTGGGGTTGCCGACCTTGCGCCTGGTGCGGGTGCGGATTGGCGACTGGGCGCTGGATGGGTTGGAACAGGGCTGCTGGCGCGAAGTGGCCGCCAAGCTTTAGTCCAGTTCAAGGGCCATTCGCGGGCACGCCCGCTCCCACAGGTACGGTGCAGCCCTCAAGTGCAGCGCCAGACCTGTGGGAGCGGGCGTGCCCGCGAATGGCCCTGAATTTTCTACACCCCTTCGAGAAACCCCACCACCACGCTCTTGATGATAAAGGCCAATACCCCCAGCCCCAGCACGAAGAACAGGATCAGCGTCCCGAACCGCCCGGCCTTGGACTTTTTCGCCAGGTCCCAGACGATGAAACCCATGAAACCGATCAGCACGGTGACCAGGATGATCATCATCCACTCTTCGAATACGGCGGGATCCATCGGTGTTCTCCAGGCGGGTTGAGCGTCCGATTATACGCCTGCTGGCGCAGGCAATTAACGCAGGTGGGTCAAGGGCAGCTCGGTGCTGGCCAGCACCTGGTTCAGTACAAAGCTCGAACGCACGCTGGTGACGCCTTCGATACGGGTCAGGCTGCCTAACAGCAGTTTCTGGTAGTGGTCCATGTCGGGCACCACCACTTTCAGCTGGTAGTCGGCATCCATGCCGGTGACCAGGCTGCATTCGAGCACCTGCGGCAGGTTACGGATGGCCGCCTCGAAGGTTTCGAAGCGTTCCGGGGTGTGGCGGTCCATGCCGATCAGCACATAGGCGGTCAGGCTCAGGCCCAGCTTCTTGCGGTCGAGCAGGGCGACTTGGCGCGAGATGTAGCCGTCGTCTTCCAGTTGCTTGACCCGACGCGAGCATGGCGAAGGCGACAGGCCGATGCGCTCGGCCAGTTCCTGGTTGGAAATGCGCGCATCGCGCTGCAATTCGGCGAGGATGCTCAGGTCGTAGCGGTCAAGTTTGCTCATGGTTTATGCCTTTTCTGTTCGGATTGCGGTGAATTATCAATCCAGGGTGAAAAATTGCGCAAGTGCTATTTATCCGAGCAATCTTCGCAATCATCTGCCGCAACCTGTCCGGTATCTTTATCCACAGAATCACTGCCCGGACATCAGTCCACGGCGACGCGCCCTAGGCGGGCGGTCGCGGCCAGCCATCCAACAGGATCTGCAGGCCCCCGGGCTACACACCTTCCAGAAGACGGTGTGAGGTGAGCCGGCGCCACAAGTGCCGAGCACGGACGACAATTCCTGAAGGGAGGCCCAGCGGCCTCCCTTTTTTCATGTCCGGAAATTTAATTGGCCTGCGTGACAGGCGCGGTAGACTGGCTGTGGTTGTCGTATTTTCTACCGAGAGGAACAGCATGAAGTCGCGCATCTGGCAGTTGGCAGGTGTTGGTGTGTTGGGGTTGAGCATCAGCCTCGGGGCCATGGCCGAAGGGCCGGGCGAGGGGGCGCCGGGCCGCTCGCTCAATTCGCGTGACGAAGTGCAGCAGACCCAGCCGCCACGCCAGGGTTATTACCAGGACATTCCCCGCCGCCATGGCGATAACCGCCACTGGGAAGCCGGTGGCCCGGGGCAACGGCCTGGCGGTGACTGGCAGGGGCGCCCGGATGGTCATGGCAATGGCTGGGGGCCGGGGCCGCAGTATCGCCCGGGGCACACCATCGATCATTTCCCGGACCGCTACTGGAAAGTACCCTACCGTGGCGATGACTACTTCTACTCCGGTGGTTACTGGTATCGCCCCCATGGTGGCCGTTATGTCGTGGTGACCCCGCCCCGTGGCGTGCGGGTCGACTACCTGCCGCCCTATGCGCGGGAAGTCTGGCTGGGTGGGGCGCTGTTCTTCCTGGTGGCCGATACCTATTACCAGTACCTGGCCGACAGCCGCGAGTACGTGGTGGTCAACCCGCCGGTTGCCGCGCCGGCACCTGTAGGCGGTGGGTATGACGTGGTGGCCTACCCGATGTATGGGCAAGGGCAGGAGCAGCAGGACCAGGACCGTTACCAGTGCCACCGTTGGGCGGTGAGCCAGTCAGGCTTCGACCCGGCGACGGCAACTTATGCACCGCCGGCCAATGTGGCGGACAACTACCGGCGGGCGCTGGGCGCGTGCTTCAGTGGCCGAGGCTACAGCATCAACTGAGCCAGATGTGCTGCCTGTCCCGGCCCTATCGCCGGCAAGCCAGCTTCCACAGGAGCCGCACCGGCCTGATGCCATGTGTAGTGCCTGTGGGCACTGCCTGTCCCGGCCCTATCGCCGGCAAGCCAGCTCCCACAGGAACTGCACCGGCCTGAAGGCATGTGTAGTGCCTGTGGGAACTGCCTGTCCCGGCCCTATCGCCGGCAAGCCAGCTCCCACAGGAACCGCACCGGCCTGAAGCCATGTGTAGTGCCTGTGGGAACTGCCTGTCCCAGCCCTTCGCTGGCAAGCCAGCTCCCACTGGTATTGCGCATGCCTTCAGGACGGTGCGGTTCCTGTGGGAGCTGGCTTGCCGGCGATAGGGCCCTTGCAGGTTCACACCGGATCCGCATGCACCATCACATCCGCCTGTGGATAACGCTGGCGGATCACCCTCGAGGCCTCCACGCACAAGGCGTGCGCTTCATGCAGCGGCAATTGCCCCGGCATCTCCAGATGCAACTGCACGAACCACTGGTTGCCCGACACCCGCGTACGCAGGTCGTGCACGCCTTTGACCCCGGGAATGGCCAGCACCAGCGCAGCCATGGCCTCGCCGACATCGCCGGGCAGTTCCTGATCCATCAGGATGGCCGTGCTTTCCCGGGCGATCTGCAGCGCGCTCCAGAGGATATAGACGGCGATGCCCAGGCCGAACAGCGCATCCAGCTGCGGCCAGCCAAAGCGTGCCAGCAGCAGGGCCAGCAGGATGCTGCCGTTGAGCAGCAGGTCCGAGCGGTAGTGCAGGGAGTCGGCCCGTACCGCCGTGGAGCCGGTCAGGCGGATGACCTTGTGTTGCAGTGCCAGCAGGGCAAGGGTCAGCACCAGCGACAGCAGCATTACCCCGATACCGACGGCGGTATCGCCCAAGGGTTGCGGGGTGTGCAGGCGTTCAACCGCCTGCACCCCGATCAGCACCGCGCTGACCCCGATGAACAGCGCCTGCGCCATACCGGCCAGGGCCTCGGCCTTGCCATGGCCGAAACGGTGGTCGTTGTCGGCCGGGCGCAGGGCGTAGTGCACGGCGAGCAGGCTGAGGAACGAGGCAACGGCATCCAGTGCCGAGTCGGTCAGCCCGGCCAGCAGGCTGACCGAGCCGCTCAGCCACCAGGCTAACGCCTTGCTCAGGACCAGGATGCTGGCCACCGCCAGCGAGGCGCGAGTGGCCAGGCGTAGCAGGCGCTGGTGTTCAGCCGGGGTGGTCATCATCCGTGGGTAGTGTCCTTGTACTTCAGGCTGCAGGTACCAGGCCCAGGCTGGCCAACTGCTCGATGCTGCCGCGATGCTGGATCAGCCGAGGGTCGTTCAGCGGCAGGCGCTGGCCCAGTTCGCTTTCCAGAATGGCCTGCAACTTCAGGTTGTCGACCTTGCCATCGGGGCTCACGGCCTCGCGCAGTTTGACCGGGTCGACCTGAGCGGATCGCCCGCCTGAGTAATAAATGGCGCCCGTGGCGAAGTCGATACCGAAGGCGATCAGCCCCGGGATCACGTAGAACAGGATGCCGATGGCATCCATTGCGGCAACCACTGGGTCGATCTTGCCGCCGATCTGGCCGCGCCGTTCCGGGTAGAGAATGGTGCCGCAGGCGGTCAGTTGGGTCAGCAAGGTGACGATGAGGGCGCCACCGATGACGCGGGTTGGGATGCGCATGTAAATCTCCGAAAAGGTATCCAGCAGGGCAAGCGAAGCGCCTGCACCTGAAGCTAAGACCATGATAGAGCAGGCTGGGTTCGCCGTTATACTCGCGGGACTGTTCGAGGACCACC
This sequence comes from Pseudomonas sp. B8(2017), assembly GCF_002113575.1. Taxonomy (NCBI): domain Bacteria; kingdom Pseudomonadati; phylum Pseudomonadota; class Gammaproteobacteria; order Pseudomonadales; family Pseudomonadaceae; genus Pseudomonas; species Pseudomonas sp. B8(2017). The sequence continues at coordinate 701,387 of NZ_NEIO01000001.1, forward strand.
ATGATTTCATTACCGATCGATGCTGTCTTGCCCGCTCTGCGCCAAGCCCTGGAAAACCGTGACGAAGCGGTGCTCGAGGCGCCGCCTGGTGCCGGCAAGACCACGCGCGTGCCGCTGGCGCTGCTCAACGAGCCGTGGTTGGCCGGGCAGAGCATTCTCATGCTCGAGCCCCGGCGCCTGGCAGCGCGGGCTGCGGCCGAGCGCCTGGCCAGCGAGCTGGGCGAAAAGGTCGGCGAAACCGTGGGCTATCGCATCCGCCTGGACAGCAAGGTCGGGCCGAACACCCGCATCGAGGTAGTGACCGAAGGCATCCTCACCCGCCGCCTGCAGGCCGACCCGGCGCTGGAGGGTGTGGGGCTGGTGATCTTCGACGAATTTCACGAGCGCAGCCTTGATGCCGACCTGGCCCTGGCATTGAGCCTGAATGGCCGGGAATTGCTGCGGGACGACCCGCCACTGAAGGTTTTGCTGATGTCCGCGACCCTGGAGGGCGAGCGCCTTTCGCGGCTGCTGGATGATGCCCCGGTGGTCAGCAGCGAGGGCCGCATGCACCCCGTCGACATCCGTTGGGGGCGGCCTTTCCAGCCGGGTGAGTTCATCGAACCACGGGTAGTGGACAGCGTGTTGCAGGCACTGGCCGACCAGACCGGCAGTGTGCTGGTATTCCTGCCAGGTCAGGCCGAGATCCGCCGGGTACACCAGAGCCTGCAGGAAGCGTTGGGCGAGCGCCCCGAGGTCCTGCTTTGCCCGCTGCATGGCGAGCTCGATCTCGACGCCCAGCGTGCGGCCATCGACCCGGCGCCCAAGGGCCGGCGCAAGGTGGTGCTGGCCACCAACATCGCCGAGACCAGCCTGACCATCGACGGCGTGCGCGTGGTGATCGACGCAGGCCTGGCCCGGGTACCGCGTTTCGACCCCGGCAGCGGTATGACTCGTCTGGACACCCAACGCATCTCCCGTGCCAGTGCCACTCAGCGCGCTGGCCGTGCCGGCCGCCTGGAGCCCGGCGTGTGCTATCGCCTGTGGTCCGAGGCCCAGCATGACCAGCTGGCCGCCCACGGCAGCGCCGAGATCATGCAGGCCGACCTGGCCGGCCTGGCCCTGCAACTGGCGCGCTGGGGTGTTACACCCGAGCAGTTGCGTTGGCTCGACCAGCCTCCCACGGCCGCCTTCGCCCAGGCCCAGGACCTGCTGGCGCGGCTCAACGCCTTCAAGCCCGGCAGCCGTGACAAACTTAGCGAGCACGGCCAGGCCATGGCCGAGTTGCCGGCGCATCCGCGTATTGCGCATCTGCTGTTGCGCGGCCAGGACCTGGGCCTGGCACAGATGGCCTGTGATGTGGCTGCGCTGCTGGGCGAGCGGGATATCCAGCGCGGCGGTGGTGCCGATTTGCACAGCCGGCTGGCGCTGGTCAGTGGCGAAAGCAAAGCTGCCCGTGGCAGCCACGGCGGTGTGCAGCGTGCGCGCCAACTGGCTCGCCAGTACCGTGGCCTGCTGTGTGGCAAACCAGGCGCGCCGGTTGCGGACCCCGATCACCCGCGCTGGCTGGGCGCGCTGCTGGCGCTGGCCTACCCCGACCGCGTCGCCCAGCAGCGCCGCGAGGGCGGTGCGGAATACCGGCTGGCCAACGGCCGTGCGGCGCTGTTTGCCGAAGTCGATGCACTGATGAAGTGCCCGTGGCTGGTGATCGCCGACCTGGGCAGCCGCCAGGGTCAGCGCGAAGAACGCATCTATCTGGCTGCCGAATTCGATCCGGCGCTGCTCGAAAGCGTGCTGGCCGAACAGGTCGAGCGGGTCGATATCCTCGATTGGGACGAGCGTGAGCAGGTGCTGCGTGCCGAACGCCAGACCAAGGTCGGCGAGCTGGTGCTGGGTCGTGAACCGTTACCCAACCTGGATGACGATGCCCGCGCCAAAGCGTTGCTTGGCCTGGTGCGGCGCAAGGGCCTGAACCTGTTGACCTGGACCCCGGAACTTCGCCAATGGCAAGCGCGGGTGGCGCTGTTACGTCAGCTTGATCTGGACAAAGAGGGGCAAAGCGAATGGCCTGACCTGGGGGACGAAGCGCTGCTGGCGACCCTGGAAGACTGGCTGCAGCCATACTTGGGCAAGGTCTCGCGGCTGAGCCATTTCGCCGCCCTGGATGTGTCTTCGATCTTGCGCAATCTGCTGCCATGGCCATTGCCACAGCGCCTGGACGAATGGGCACCGGCGCATCTGGCGGTGCCCTCCGGCTCGAACATTCGCCTGGACTACAGTGAAAACCCACCGATTCTCGCCGTGCGTCTGCAGGAACTCTTCGGCCTCGCCGATACACCGCGTATTGCCCAAGGCCGTCAGCAGGTGAAGTTGCATTTGTTGTCACCGGCACGGCGGCCGGTACAAGTGACCCAGGATCTGGCCAACTTCTGGCGCACGACGTATGCCGAGGTGAAGAAGGATTTGAAAGGGCGTTATCCCAAGCACTATTGGCCGGATGACCCCTTGGTGGCCGATGCGACCGCGCGGGCGAAGCCGCGCGGCACCTGAATGTGACGCAGAGCGGTTGCCAGATCGGTTGCCTTGTTCAGAGGGTTAGAGATCTGGCTATCCTCATGAATCATGTGATTCGGCCAAAGAAAATTTGTGAAGGCTAAGAAGCCCCAATAGATGTGCGCTTCATCGAAGTGCTCCCTATGAATTAATATTTCGTCAGGTCGAAGGTGACGATCTGACCTTTCTTGACATTCAGCGGGGCTAACGTTTCTTGGTACTCGTCTCGTTTGTAGTCAATGGCGCCCACGCTCTGCCCGCTTTGGTCTCGCAGATGACAGATGAGAGATCCATTGAGCAGGTGCAGTGGCTCGATCATCCAGTAATCGGTGACTTCGGCATACTTGTAGAAGCCGAGGTAGCCATTGCGGCTGACACCCAACTTCTTGTCTGTTTGTCCCCAAAGGTGGATGTGATAATGCAGGCGATCTTCGGTTTTGGAGATATAACGGAACTCCAACAGTGGCGGCAGCGTGCGTCCGCCCAATATTAACCAGTCATCCCCAGGGGAGAAATCAAAGAAACTATCATCGGTTTTGTCGCCACTACGACTAAGCCGAGTATTGGCGTAACCACCGTCGAGGCGCATTAAAAGCCGGCCTCGAAACGATTCGGCATATTGAGTGCTGATTGTTTGCTCCATGACGTTTTCCTCTAATGGCATTGAAGGTGTGTTTACACTAATGCCACCGTCGGGCGTGCGAGCAGAATGAAGATTTTCCCAGATGCCTCAAGCCCCGGCTTCACCTTCCAGCAGCATGAACAGGCGATACAGCACCACGGTACTGAACAGCTGCAGGAAGCCGCTCAGGCTGTCCATGGCCAGTTGGGCACCCGCTGCGGGTTCGGGAAAAGCCATCAGCAATAGCCCGTCGATCAGCCAGATCGGTGCCAGCACCCCCAGCACGCAGATCATGATGCGCATGAAGTGTCCGGTGGTCATGCGTGCGCTCTCGCGCATCGACTGCACCACCGGCAGGCCGCGCAGCACCAGCAGGTACTCGGCGAACACCAGGTTGATCATGATCCACACGCCCGGGAAGATGAACAGCGCCAGGCCGGCCATGATCAGCAGCGAGCTGATCAGGATCAGCAGGGCCAGCTGCGGCCACAATTGCAGGGCTCGGGCGAACAGGTCGCGCTTTGCGATTTCCTGGCCATTGCTGCGGGTGTCGAGGTACAGGATCAGCGCGGCGCTGTACAGCGGGTAGAACAGCAGGCTGATCAGCATGCCGTAGGCCGGCGATGCCTGATCGCCCATCTGCCGGTACAGCAGCTGGGTGAGCAAGGCTTCCAGCACCACCAGCGGCAGGCACAGCTGGAGGATGTTCGGCAGGTGGCGGCGGAAGAAGTACAGGGAGTCGCGCAGGACGCTCAGCGGGTTCATCGGTCTACATCGCATGGCAGTAAAAACAGGGGCATAACTTTAGCCCAAAGCAGGCCTGGGGCTGTCACTTGCTGAAAAAAGTTTCACGCCGCCGGTGATTGAATCCCACGCCTGTACGCCCCATCTTTGACGCTGTCCGTTGTCCGCTCCCCCACGAGGTCGCCCCATGAATACTGAAGAACAAACCCTGATCGACGGCCTGTTCGGCCGCCTCAAGCAAGCCGAGGACCCGAGCCAGCCACGTGATGCGCAGGCCCAGGCATGCATCGAGGAACATGTGCGTCAGCAGCCGGCGGCGCCTTATTACATGGCCCAGGCGATCCTGGTGCAGGAGGCAGCGATCAAGCGCCTCGACGAGCAGAACAAGCAACTGGAAGCCGAACTGAAGCAGGCCCGTGCCCAGGCCGAGGCCGCCCGTGCCGGCAGCGCGCCGAGCAATGGCGGTGGTGGTTTCCTGTCCAGCATCTTTGGTTCGTCTGGGCGCAATGCGGCCCCGGCCGTGCAACAGCAGCGTCCAGCTGCAGCCCCCGTGGCATCTGGCGGTGGCTGGCGTGAGCCGTCGGCGCCGGGCTTTTCCCAGCCACAAACGCAGCAGCCTGGCTTTGGCGCTGCACCGGCACGCAGTGGTGCCAGCAGCTTCCTCGGCGGCGCAATGCAGACTGCAGCCGGTGTGGCGGGTGGTGTGTTGCTGGCGCAGGGCATCAGCAGCCTGTTCAACCACAACTCGCAGCCGGAGGAGGTGGTAGAGGTGATCAAGGAGGAGCCGGCGCCGGCCAGCGACAGCGGTGGCTGGAGCGACTCGGGGGCGCAGCAGCAGGTGGCTGACAACAGTGGTTGGGGCAGCGACCAGGGTGGTTATGCCGACAGCGATTATGGCAGCGATGATGGCGGGTTCTTCTCGGACGACGATTCGTACGTCTGACAGGTCTGGCATACTGCTGGCCAAACCCAGAGGTACATGACAACGCATGGCCGTGTACCTCGGGTTTTCCAGGGGCAACCTGTCAGGGGGCAGGTGCAGCCTGGCAGCTATCGGCGCGTGATAAGAAATGTCGCAATGTCGCCATCGTTCGTATTCAGATAGACATTCCTGTCCGGAGGCATGTGATACAGCGTTTTCACGGTACGGCCCGTATGGTCGCGCAGGCGGCAGCGCAGTGTGTCAGGGCCCCATTCCAGCGGTTCGAGTTTTATCAGGTCGACCGGTGAGTTGGTTCGGTACAAACCAAGATAGCCGTTGCGGCTGATCTCGACCTTTCTGTCGCTGTCGGTGCCCGTGCCGTTGATGTAGACATGGATTCGATCCGTTGTCTCGGAGTGGTATTCGATGTTGAACGTGGTGGGTGCTGCTTGGCGTCCGGTGATCAGCCAGCCTTCCTCCTGGCCGAGCCCGGAAGCGTCGCTCAGCCAGACTGGTTGATCTATCCCCGGTGAGTCGAAAGTCATTATGTCTTTGTACCTGTCTTGTGTGCCGTCCCAGTATTTCCAGACCGACTGACAATGTATGTGCGCCTTGAAAGATTTTGCTTCTGCGATCCAGTTGGTAATGCTGTTACTCATGACTGTTCTCCAATGAGGGAGTTGAACTCCCTATGCGTGGGTACAGTAGTAAGGCGCGGGACCGGGCCGAAGCTTGAAGTACTTCCTTGTTCATTGGCATTGCATGGGCGAGCAAGGCTGGGAGGCGACTACGTGGAATGCCGTCAGCGGTTATGCCAGCGATGATGGAGGGTTCTTCTCGGACGACGATTCTTGCGTTTGACAGGTCTGGCATACTGCTCGCAATTTTGGGGGCGCTTTGCGCCCCTTTCGCGACGCAAGGCCGCTCCTGCAAGGGTACGCGAACCCCTGTAGGAGCGGCCTTGTGTCGCGAAAGGGCTGCAAGGCAGCCCCCAGCATTCCAGGCCGACCAAGGGGTTCCAAGGTGAAAAAGATCGCGCTGTTCGCCGATGTGCAGAACCTCTACTACACCGTGCGCCAGGCCCACGGCTGCCACTTCAACTACACCGCCCTGTGGGCCGATGTCAGCCGCGAAGGCCAGATCGTCGAGGCCGTGGCCTATGCCATCGACCGTGGCGACAGCAAGCAACAGCAGTTCCAGCAGATCCTGCGCAATCTCGGTTTCGATGTGCGCCTCAAGCCCTTCATCCAGCGCAGCGATGGCTCGGCCAAAGGTGACTGGGATGTGGGTATTACCCTGGATGTGATCGACGCCGCCAGCCGCGTCGACCAAGTGGTACTGGCCTCCGGCGATGGTGATTTCGACCTGCTGCTGGAGCGGGTGATACAGCGCCATGGCACCGAGGCGGTGGTGTATGGTGTGCCCGGGCTTACCGCACTGTCGCTGATCCGTGCCGCCACCCGTTATGTGCCCATCGAGGGTGCGCTGTTGCTAAAACACTGAGATTTTTCATGGAACGTATCGCTGTCATCGACTTTGAAACCACCGGCATCAGCCCCGGCGCCGGCTGCCGCGCTACTGAGGTGGCGGTGGTGATGCTGGAGGGCGGGCGCATCGTCGAGCGCTACCAGAGCCTGATGAACGCGGGTGTGCCGGTACCGGCCTTCGTCGCCGGGCTCACTGGCATCACCACCGCCATGCTGCGCAGTGCGCCGCCGGTGGACAAGGTGATGAACGAAGTGGCCGAATTCGTCGGCGGCACCCCGTTGCTGGCACACAATGCCGCCTTCGACCAGAAGTTCTGGGACTACGAACTGGGCCGCATCGGCCGTAGCCGCAGCCAGGCCTTCGCCTGTTCCCTGCTGCTGTCACGGCGCCTGTTGCCGACGGCACCGAACCACAAGCTGGGCACCCTGACCCGCTGGGCCGGGCTGCCGGATACCGGTACCGCGCACCGGGCCATGGCCGATGCCGAAATGGCCGCCAACCTGCTGCAACACCTGGCTGGCGTGCTGCGCCAGGGCCATGGTGTACAGCAGCTTTCGCACGACCTGCTCTGCCGCCTGCAGAAAACCCCGGCCGCCAAGGTTCGTGAAGCTCTGGCCAGGTACTGTTAGGGCTTCTTCTCCAGTTGCCCCAGCGGGACCCGCCGCTCCACAGCGCTTGAGAGAATGATCGAGGTCTTGCTGAAGCCGAACTGCGCGACCCGGTTGATCAGTTCTTCCAGCTCCGGCATCGAACCCACCGCTGCCTGCATGATGACGCAGGGGTCGCCGGTTACCCGGTGGCATTCGGTCAACTGGGGGATCTGGGTCAACGCTTCGTAGGCCTGCTGGTTGCCGTGGCTGGCCAGGCGCAGTTCGATCACGCACTGGATCGGCAGGCCGATCTTGCTCATGTCGACCTTGGCCTGGTAGCCGGTGATAACCCCGCTGGCCTCGAGCTTGGCCACCCGCTCGGCCACCGCCGGTGCCGACAGGTTCACCTGGCGCGCCAGTTGCGCGAAGGTGGCGCGGCCATTGTCGAGCAGGGCGGCGAGCAGCATGCGGTCATACTTGTCCATGGGTTATTCCTGCCTGGTTTCGATTCGATTGAAAAGCATCCGAATAACCATGCAATGCAAAGTGTTCGGGTGATTTAAAGCTGTTTTGTAACTTAAGTTTACACGGTGGCCTTTCTAAACTAAGCCACCCGTAAACGGATTTCGAGTGTTTCCCATGCCTGCCTCCCGTCGCTTCCCGTTGTTGCTCATTGGCGCTTTCCTGGCCTTGTACCTGGTCTGGGGCTCCACCTACCTGTTCATTCGCATTGGCGTCGAGAGCTGGCCACCGATGCTCATGGCCGGGGTGCGCTTCCTGATTGCCGGGGGCCTGCTGTATGGCTTCTTGCGCTGGCGCGGTGTGCCGGCACCGACCTGGCCGCAGTGGCGGGCTGCGGGGGCGATCGGTTTCCTGCTGCTCTGCTGTGGCAACGGTGGCGTGACCGTGGCCGAGCATGCCGGTGTGGCCTCGGGCGTGGCGGCACTGGCGGTGGCGACGGTGCCGCTGTTCACCTTGCTGTTCGGCCTGCTGTTCGGGCACCGCAATTCGAAGCTGGAGTGGGCGGGGATCGCCCTCGGGCTGGTGGGTATCGGCCTGCTGAACCTGGGCTCCAACCTGCAGGCAAGCCCGATTGGCGCGGCGCTGATCATTTTTGCGGCGGCGTCGTGGGCATTCGGCTCGGTGTGGAGCAAGACCTTGCCGCTGCCCCAGGGGCCCATGGCCAGCGCCGCGGAAATGCTGGTCGGTGGCGCTGTGCTGCTGCTCGGCAGCGTGCTGTCTGGCGAGCGCATGACGCAGATGCCGACCGCTGCCGGCTGGGGTGCACTGGCCTACCTGGTGTTCTTCGGTTCGATCCTGGCGTTCAGTGCCTACATGTACCTGCTCAAGCACGTACGCCCGGCAGCCGCCACCAGCTATGCCTACGTCAACCCGGCGGTGGCCGTGCTGCTGGGCATCGTCTTTGCCGGTGAGCAGATTGGTGCCGAAGAATGTGTGGCCATGGCGGTGATCATCGGCGCGGTGGTGCTGATCGGCCTGCCGCAGTGGCGCAAGGCACCTGAGCCGGCGCAGCCGTTGAAAGGCGAAATCTGCAAGTAGGCAGGGGTGATGCGGTAAACTTGCCGCCTTCGCTGAACCCCCTGACGGTATTGCCATGAATTTCGCCAAACTCGGCCTGATCGAACCGCTGCTGCGCACCCTGCAGCAACTGGACTACACCACCCCGACCCCGGTGCAGGCCAAGGCCATCCCCGCCGTGCTGGCCGGCCGCGACCTGATGGCCGCGGCCCAGACCGGCACCGGCAAGACCGCGGGCTTTGCCCTGCCTGTGCTGCAGCGCCTGGCGCTGGAAGGCGAGAAGGTGGCCAGCAACTCGATCCGCGCGCTGGTGCTGGTGCCCACCCGTGAGCTGGCCGAGCAGGTGCACAACAACGTGCGCGAGTACGCCGAGAACCTGCCGCTGAGCACCTACGCGGTGTATGGCGGGGTCAGCATCAACCCGCAGATGATGCGCCTGCGCCGTGGTGTCGACCTGCTGGTGGCCACCCCGGGGCGCTTGCTCGACCTGTTCCGGCAGAACGCCGTGAAGTTCAACCAGGTGCAGACCTTGGTGCTGGACGAAGCCGACCGCATGCTCGACCTGGGCTTTGCCGAAGAGCTGCAGTCGGTGTACGCCGCGCTGCCACGCAAGCGCCAGACGTTGCTGTTCTCCGCCACTTTCTCCGACCAGATCCGCATGCTGGCGGGGCTGGCCCTGAACGACCCGCTGAGCATCGAAGTCAGCCCACGCAATGCCACGGCCACCAGCGTCAAGCAGTGGCTGGTACCTGTGGATAAAAAGCGCAAGGTCGACCTGTTCTGCCACCTGCTGCGCAAGCAGCGCTGGAAGCAGGTGCTGGTGTTCGCCAAGACCCGCAATGGCGTCGATCAACTGGTGGAGCGCTTGCTGGCCGAGGGTGTGAATGCCGACGGTATCCACGGTGACCGCCCGCAAGCCACCCGCCAGCGCGCGCTGGACAGCTTCAAGGCCCGCGAAATCCAGGTGCTGGTGGCGACCGATGTGGCGGCCCGCGGCCTGGATATCGACGACTTGCCGCTGGTGGTCAACCTTGACCTGCCGATCGTTGCCGAGGATTACGTGCACCGCATCGGGCGTACCGGGCGGGCGGGCAACAAGGGCGAGGCGATCTCGCTGGTGTGTGCGGATGAAGTGCAGCTGCTGGCGGCGATCGAAGTGCTGACCCGGCAGACCCTGCCGCGTCATGAAGAGCCGGACTTCATCCCTGACCACCGGGTGCCGATGACCGACGCCAGTGGCCAGGTGATCAAGAAGCCGAAGAAGCCCAAGAAGCCGAAGGAAAACAGCGCCAAGCGCGGGTTGGGGCGCTGGATGGACAGTGCTGAATCAGGCAGTGCGGAGCCGGCGGTGAAGGCGGTGCGCAAGGTGCCGAGCTTCAATGGTGGGGCGCGCAAGCGTAAGCCTTGATTGCCTGACCTGGCCTCATCGCCGGCAAGCCGGCTCCCACAGGTACTGCGCTGCTCTCAAGGCCACTGCTGTACTTGTGGGAGCTGGCTTGCCGGCGATGGGTTGCAAAGCAGCCCCGACAATCTGTCAGGAAACCCGCATAACCCAATCCGCCGCCGCTCGCCCGGCGCGCAAGCCGCTGGCAAAGCACGCTGTCAGCAGATACCCCCCAGTCGGTGCCTCCCAGTCCAGCATCTCGCCGGCACAGAACACCCCCGGCATGCCCTTGACCATCAAGCCCTCATCCAGCCCCTCGAAACGCACCCCGCCCGCGCTGCTGATCGCCTCATCCAGCGGCCGCGTGCGCACCAGCGTGATCGGCAATGCCTTGATCGCCTTCGCCAAGGCACCAGGGTCGGCAAAGGTCGCCTGATCGGTCAGCTCGCGCAACAGCGCAGCCTTGACCCCGTCGATACCCAGTTGGCTGTGCAGGTGCTTGGCCATGGAGCGCGAACCCCGTGGCTTGGCCAGCGCCTGGGCAATCTTGTCCACAGGCTTGTCCGGCAACAGGTCTAGCAGCAACACCCCGTGGCCCTCACGGTTGATGGCCTCGCGCACCGGCGCTGACCATGCATACACCAGGCTGCCTTCCACACCCTGCGCGGTGAGGATGAACTCGCCCTTGCGCGGCGCGCTGCCGGGAACGCTGAGGGCAATGTTCTTCAACGGCGCACCGGCGAACTTGTCCTTGAGCAGCGCACTCCAGCCTGCCACTTCAAAACCGCAGTTGCTGGGTTGCAAGGGCGAGATATCCACAGCCCGTGCGGCCAGCAGCGGCTGCCAGCTACCGTCCGAGCCCAGTCGCGCCCAGCTGCCGCCACCCAGCGCCAGCACCACCACGGCGGCCTTCACCGCCCGCTCGCCTTGTGGATAAGCAATCCGCAATGCACTTTCGGCATTCCAGCCCAACCAGCGGTGACGGGTGTGGATAACTACCCCGCTGTCGCGCAGGCGCTTGAGCCAGGCGCGCAGCAGTGGCGCGGCTTTCATGTCGGTGGGGAACACCCGGCCCGAGGTGCCGACGAAGGTTTCGATGCCCAGGCCGTGAATCCACTGGCGCAAGGCGTCGGCATCGAAGTCGTGCAGCAGCGCGGCGATTTCGCCCTGGCGCTCGGCATACCGGCTGACGAACGCCGGGTAGGGCTCGGAATGGGTGATGTTCATGCCACCGACACCCGCCAGCAGGAACTTGCGGCCCACCGATGGCATGGCATCGAACACCTCGACCGCCAGGCCCGCCTGGGCCAGTGCTTCGGCGGCCATCAGGCCGGCTGGGCCGCCGCCGATGACGACAGCGAGGGGAGGGGAGGCGGGGCTCAGATCAGGCATGGTGGGCAGCAGGCTGTGGAAAAGAGCGCATTCTAGCGCAGCGCGGCCTGTGGAAGCACTGCTCAAAAATTGATCAGAGCTTTGCAGGCCTTGCCTGTAAAGGGCTGCAGCGCCTTTCCCGCAGGTTATCCACAAGCGGTTCCACAGTCATTGTGAACAACCGATGACGCGTGCCGCGCTGTGATGAAGGATGCCGTGGCGCCTGGCCAGGGCTGCGCGGTCCTTGCTGTAGCCACCGCCGATCACGCCCACCACCGGGATGTCGCGGCCCAGGCAGTGGCGCAGTACCGCTTCGTCACGGGCGGCAACGCCTGCATCGGTGAGTTGCAGATAGCCCAGGGCGTCGTCCTTGTGCACATCGACCCCGGCGTCGTACAGCACCAGGTCGGGTCGATAGAGTGGCAGCAGGTAGTTGAGGGCGTCGTCCACCACCTTCAGGTAGGCCATGTCACCCATGCCGCGGGGCAGGGGGATGTCCCAATCGCTTTGTGCCTTGCGCGCCGGGAAGTTCTGTTCGCAGTGCAGCGACACGGTGATGGCGTCTGGTGTGTCGTGCAGGATGCGCGCGGTGCCGTCACCCTGATGCACATCGCAGTCGAAGATCAGCACCCGGTGTACCCGGCCAGCCTCCAGCAGGTAGCGGCTGATCACGGCCAGGTCGTTGAAGATGCAGAAACCGGCAGGGTGGTCGTAATGGGCGTGGTGGGTGCCGCCGGCAAGGTGGCAGGCGATGCCGTGCTGCAGCGCCATCTCGGCGCTCAGCAGCGAGCCGCCTACGGCGCGCACGGTACGCCGGGCCAGGGCCTCGCTCCAGGGCAGGCCGAGGCGGCGTTGGTCCTCGCGTGACAGGTCACCGTTCATGTAGCGCTCGATGTAGCTGCGGTCGTGGGCCAGGGCGAGGATGTCGTTGGGGCAGATGTCCGGGCGCAGCAGGGCCTGGTCGGTGGTCAGCCCGCTGTCGATCAAGTGGTCGTGCAGCAGGCGAAACTTGTCCATGGGGAAGCGGTGTTCGGCAGGGAACTCCGGGCTGTAGTCTTCGTGGTAGATCAGCGGCAACGGCATGGGTGGGGTCGCAATCGGGGCCAGTGCTGATCTTGCCATGGCTAGGGCAGCTTTGCTGCCCAATCGCCGGCAAGCCAGCTCCCACAGGTACTGCACAAGGCGAAAAGGCTATGGGATACCTGTGGGAGCTGGCTTGCCGGCGATGAGGCCAGAATAGGCAGTGCACGGCAGTTGCCCTGGCAGGCAGGAGCGGCGTCAGTGCTGTTTCGTGGTACTGGCCAGCACCCGTTGCCAGTCCGGTTCGTTCAGGCGGCCGAGGATACGCGTCTTGCCATTGCCGTCCACCGAAACGAACAGCGCACTGGCATAGCCGCTCTCACGCTCGCCCCCCGCAACTTTCTGCTGGCGGGCAAAATGGTCGATGCAGCCGTTGTGGGTCACCAGCACCAGGTTATGCCCCGGTCGTTTGTGTGCCAGCGCTTCGCTGGCGAACTGGCTGTCACAGCTTTCCAGCCAGTCCTCACTGGCCACCGCCTGGCCGAGGATGAAATGCGCGGTTTGCCGTGTGCGCAGTTTCGGGCTGCTGAGCATATCGGCGTTGTTCAGGCCCAGCTGGTGCAGCCCTTGGCCAACACGTCCGGCAGCCTGGCTGCCGGCCACGGTGATGCCGGTGGGGTCGTCCAGGCACGGGCCGGGGGCGCTGTCGCAGCGCTCGGCGTGGCGGATCATCACGATCACCGCACCGTCGGCCCAGTCCTGCAGCAGGCCGCTGTCACTCAATTGTCGTTCGTTGCCAAGGTCCACGATGTGCGTCCTCGTCGCCAGCCAGGTGCTCAACGCCGCCACGACCATGCACAGGCCAAGGGCGGCACCGAGGGCTTTGCGGGTCAGGTGTCGCTTGCGCCGGGCGTGGATGGCTGGGTGCCCCAGGGTGTTGCTCGATAGCATGCGTTGCTCCGTTGGCATGGTCGCGGCTGGCGCGGCGGTGTTGGCTGGCATCCTGCCAACTGGCCTGTCGGGGGGCGGTGAAGGGCGTGTGAAAATTGCATTCGGCTGCGCCGGCTGGGTGAAACCTGCACCCGCGCCTACGCTGTAAACTGCAAGACGGTAAAACCGGAGCACGCCCGATGACCCCTATCCTGCAACTGGAAAGCGCGCGGCTGGTGCTGCGCCAATGGCACGACGACGACCTGCGCGAGTTCGCCGCCCTGTGTGCCGACCCGCAGGTGATGCGCTACTTCCCGGCGCCGCTGACGCGCGTGGAGGCAGCCGCGCTGATCGGCCGCGTGCGCGGGCATTTCAATGAGTACGGCTTTGGCCTGTGGGCCCTGGAGCGCAAGGACAGCGGTGCGTTCATCGGCATGACGGGGTTGCTGCACGTGGGCTTCGATGCCGATTTCGCGCCGGCGGTGGAGATCGGCTGGCGCCTGGCACGCCGCCACTGGGGCCTGGGTTTCGCCAGCGAGGCGGCGTGGACCTGCCTGCGCTGTGCTTTCGCCCAATTGCGCCTGGAGGAGGTGGTGTCGTTCACTAGCGAGAGCAACCTGCCCTCGCAGAAGGTCATGCAGGCCATCGGTATGCAGCAGGACCTGAATGGCAGTTTCGAACACCCCAGTCTGCCCGTGGGCCATCCGCTGCGCCCGCATGTGCTGTACCGCATCGACCGCGCTCACTGGGAGCGTACCCTGCGCGCCTGAATGCATGGCCATGCCCGGCGCGAATGACAAACCCTGTATCATTTGCCTTCATAAGAGTGCTGTAGAGACCTGTTTGCCTTGCTAGGAGAACCCCCGATGAGTCATGTGTTGGACGACCTGGTCGACCTGTTGAGCCTCGAGTCCATCGAGGAGAACCTGTTCCGTGGCCGCAGCCAGGACCTGGGCTTCCGCCAGCTGTACGGTGGGCAGGTACTGGGCCAATCGTTGTCGGCGGCCAGCCAGACGGTCGAGGATGCACGCCATGTGCATTCGTTGCACGGCTACTTCCTGCGCCCTGGCGATGCCAGCCTGCCGGTGGTGTATTCGGTGGACCGCGTGCGCGATGGCGGCAGCTTCAGCACCCGGCGGGTGACGGCGATTCAGAAGGGCCAGCCGATCTTCACCTGCAGCGCCTCGTTCCAATACGACGAGGAAGGTTTCGAGCACCAGGCGCAGATGCCCGAGGTGGTCGGCCCGGAGAACCTGCCCACTGAAGTCGAGCTGGCCCGGGCCATGGCCGACCAGTTGCCCGAACGCATTCGCGACAAGGTGCTGTGCGCCAAGCCGATCGAGATCCGCCCGGTCACCGAGCGCGACCCGTTCAACCCCAAGCCTGGCGACCCGGTGAAGTACGCCTGGTTCCGCGCCGACGGCAACCTGCCCGATATCCCCGCCCTGCACAAATACATGCTGGCCTACGCCTCGGACTTCGGCCTGCTGACCACTGCGTTGCTGCCCCATGGCAAATCGGTGTGGCAGCGTGACATGCAGATCGCCAGCCTCGACCATTCGCTGTGGTTCCATGGCAACCTGCGTGCCGACGAGTGGCTGCTGTACGCCACCGACAGCCCTTGGGCGGGCAATGCCCGTGGCTTCTGCCGCGGCAGCATCTTCAACCAGGCCGGGCAACTGGTGGCGTCGTCGTGCCAGGAAGGCCTGATTCGCCATCGCAAGGACTGGGCATGAGCCTGGGCGAGGTGCGCAACTGGGTGTTCGACATGGACGGCACCCTGACCGTGGCCGTGCACGATTTTGCCGCCATCCGCGTAGCGCTGGATATCCCGGCCGAGCACGACATCCTCACCCACCTGGCAGCCTTGCCGGCGGACGAGGCGGCGGCCAAGCATGCCTGGCTGCTGGAGCACGAGCGTGACCTGGCGATTGCCTCCACGGCGGCCACCGGGGCGGTGGAACTGGTGCGCGAACTGGCCCAGCGTGGTTGCCGGCTGGGCATTCTGACCCGCAATGCCCGCGAGTTGGCGCATGTGACGCTGGAGGCCATCGGCCTGGCGGACTGCTTCCCGGTGGAGCACATTCTGGGGCGTGACGAAGCGGCGCCCAAGCCAAGCCCGGATGGGCTGCTGAAGATTGCCAATGCCTGGGGTGTGGCACCGGGTGAGCTGGTGATGGTGGGGGATTACCGGTTTGACCTGGACTGTGGGCGGGCCGCAGGGGCGCGCACGGTGCTGGTGAACCTGCCGGACAATCCGTGGCCGGAGCTGGTGGATTGGCATGCGGCCGATTGCCGGGCATTGAAGGTGATGCTGGGCTGAATCTTGTGTTGGCAATGTGGGCCCTATCGCCGGCAAGCCAGCTCCCACAGGGACACCACTAGAGCTGAGACTTGTGCAATACCTGTGGGAGCTGGCTTGCCGGCGATAGGGCCGGACCTGTCTATGCTGAACCCCAATCTATTCCCTGAACGGAGACCTATCCATGACCAGCAAGGCCATCTACGTAAAACCCGGCGGCGGCTACGACAAGGTCGAGGTCGGTACCAGCGAGGCTCTCGCCCCCCAGGCCGATGAAATCACCGTGCGCCTGCACGCCAGCTCTCTCAACTACCACGATTTCGCCGTTGTCAGCGGCATGTGGGGCCCGAGCGAGCGGCGCATCCCCATGGCCGATGGCGCTGGCGAAGTGGTCGCGGTGGGTAGCGGCGTCACCGAGTTCCAGGTCGGCGACAATGTGGTCAGTACCTTCTTCCCCGACTGGCTCGACGGCCAGGCCAATGTGGAAGGCTTCGCCAGGGTGCCCGGCGACGGTATCGATGGTTACGCCCGTGAACAGGTCACCGCTCGCGCCACCGCCTTCACCCTGGCGCCCAAGGGCTTCAGCCATGCAGAAGCTGCCACGCTGACCACGGCCGGTCTCACGGCCTGGCGTGCGTTGATGAGCGACGACCACCTCAAGCCCGGCGATACGGTGCTGGTGCAGGGCACGGGCGGTGTGTCGATCTTCGCCCTGCAGTTTGCCAAGCTGGCCGGCGCGACGGTGATCGCCACCTCTTCCAGCGACGCCAAGCTGGAGCGCCTGAAAGCCCTGGGTGCCGACCACCTGATCAACTACAAGAGCACCCCGGCGTGGGGTGAGAAAGTGCGCGAGCTGACCGGCAACCGCGGTGTCGACCATGTAATCGAAGTGGGTGGCCCGGCGACGCTGGAGCAATCGATGGTTGCCGCGCGCATTGGTGGGCATGTGTCGTTGATCGGCATCCTCACCGGCGTGGCCGGGCAGTTGCCACTGGTGCAGGCGCTGGTGCGGCAGATTCGCCTGCAAGGCGTGCTGGTGGGCAGCCGCGCCCAGCAGCAGGCGATGGTGCGGGCGATCGATGCCAACGGCCTGCGGCCGGTGGTGGACAAGCATTTCGAGCTGGAACAGATCGTCGAGGCGTTCCGTTATCAGGAGAGCAATCGGCATTTCGGCAAGATCTGCCTGACCTGGTAATGGCCGGGGGCTGCTTTGCAGCCCATTCGCCGGCAAGCCAGCTCCCACCTCGACCGTATCGGCCTCGAGCCTTGCGCTACCCCTGTGGGAGCTGGCTTGCCGGCGATCGGGCCGCGTAGCGGCCCCTAGTCCGGCAACAACCGGTCGCGGCTATTGGACAGGTGCAGGCACACCGCTGCCCGCGCCGCATCCGGGTCCTGCCGGCGGATGGCATTGAGGATCGCCTCATGCTCGAGGTTGGCCAGGTACGCCTGCCGCGCCAGCTTCGCCCCGCTGCGTTCGGCCAGGGCCATGCGGTTGCGCGGGATCAGGCCGTTGCCCAGCTGCAACAGCATTTCAGTGAAGTACAGGTTGCCAGTGGCCTCGGCAATCAACAGGTGAAAGCGCCGGTCGGCCTCGATGCAGCTGTCGCCGGCGGCGGCCAGGTCCTGGTAGTCATCCAGCGCCTGGCGCATGCGCCTCAGGTGCCCCTCGTCACGGCGTAGCGCGGCCAGGGCGGCGGCCTGGCCTTCCAGGCCGATGCGCAGCTCCAGCAGGTCGCGCACATTCGCCGCGCTTTCCGCAGCGATGCGCAGGCCGGCCTGGGTCTGGCGCTCCATCACGAACGTACCGATACCGTGGCGTGGCTCCACCAGCCCCGAGGCCTGCAATTTCGACAGGGCCTCGCGGACCACGGTGCGGCTGACCCCATGCTCGCGCACCAGGCTGTTTTCCGAGGGCAACTTGTCGCCTGGCTTGAAGGTACCCAGCAAGATCTGTTGGGTCAGGCTGGAGACCAGGTCATGGGCACGGCTGTGGCCGCGTTTGTGGGCTTGTTCGGTGGCCATGGTGTGATCCGATTGTTGTTGTGCTTGTACGACAAGTTAATCGATAAAAATATTTCTTGCCGATTTTTCCTGCGGTCAAGCCAGCGAGTAGTTTGTCTGTTTTTGCAAGATCGACGCATATTGGCTTTGCGGTAGCTTGTATTTTGTGATTTTGCCGATGTTGTTGATCTTGTCGTACAACTGCACTGCGCATATGCTCCTCCCCACTGCCATGTCAGACAACCTCGACCCGCACAAAAACAATTAGTGGGAGATCCGCAAGTGAACGATACCCTCGCTCCGTCTGCCCGGAATGAAGGCGACGCCCTGGCCAGCGCCGTGGCCAAGGTCAAGCGCCACGTCCTGCCGCTGTTCGTCATCATGTTCATCGTCAACTACCTGGACCGCGTCAACATCGGCTTCGTCCGTCCCCATCTGGAAAGCGATCTGGGCATCAGCGCCGTGGCCTATGGCTTTGGCGCCGGCCTGTTCTTCATTGGCTACGCGTTGTTCGAAGTGCCCTCGAACATGCTGCTGCAGAAGGTCGGCGCACGGCTGTGGCTGACCCGCATCATGTTCACCTGGGGGCTGGTGGCCACGGCCATGGCGTTCGTGCAGAACGAAACCCAGTTCTACGTGCTGCGCTTTCTGCTGGGCGTTGCCGAAGCGGGCTTCTTCCCCGGGGTGATCTACTACTTCACCCGCTGGCTGCCGGCCGCCGAGCGTGGCAAGGCGATTGCCATCTTCCTCAGCGGCTCGGCATTGGCGTCGCTGATTTCCGGGCCGCTGGCCGGCGCGCTGATGCAGATCCAGGGCCTGGGCATGCATGGCTGGCAGTGGATGCTGTTCATCGAAGGCATGGCCTCGGTGACGCTGTGCTTCTTCGTGTTCTTCTGGCTCGACTCCAGGCCGCAGGACGCCAAGTGGCTGAGCCAGGCCGAGCAGGAAGCACTGGTGGGCGCCATCGATCGCGAGCAGCTTGAGCGCGAAGCGGTCGGCGCGCTCAGGCCATCGGCCTGGAGCCTGCTCAAGGACCGCCAGATCCTGCTGTTCTGCCTGATCTACTTCTGCATCCAGCTGACCATCTACGCCGCCACCTTCTGGCTGCCGAGCATCATCAAGCGCATGGGTGACCTCAGCGACCTGCAGGTCGGCTTCTTCAACTCGATCCCGTGGCTGATCTCGATCCTGGCCATGTATGCCTTCGCCGCCGGCTCGGCGCGCTGGAAGTTCCAGCAGGCCTGGGTCGCAGGTGCGCTGGTGATCGCTGCCATCGGCATGTTCATGTCCACCACGGGTGGGCCGGTGTTCGCCTTTGTCGCGGTGTGCTTCGCGGCCATCGGTTTCAAGTCGGCGTCGTCACTGTTCTGGCCGATCCCGCAGGGCTACCTGGATGCCCGCATCGCCGCTGCGGTGATCGCCTTGATCAACTCGGTCGGCAACCTCGGCGGCTTCGTCGCCCCCACCACCTTCGGCCTGCTGGAGCAGCAGACCGGTTCGATCCAGGGCGGCCTGTACGGCCTGGCGGTGACCTCGGTGCTGGCGGCCATTGCCATCTTCTTCGTACGCACTCGCCCAAAGGGCGTCCCTTCCGATGACCTCAAGGCCCCTTCGGCCCTGGGTCAGAGCCATTGATGACTGCGAGACAACAACCATGAACATGCAGACCCTTCACACCAGCACCCCCGTGGTCACTGATCTGCGCGTGATCCCCGTCGCCGGGCACGACAGCATGCTGCTCAACCTCAGTGGTGCCCATGGCCCGTTCTTCACCCGCAACGTGGTGGTGCTGCGTGACAGCGCCGGCAATACCGGGTTGGGCGAGGTGCCGGGCGGCGAGAAGATCCGCCAGACATTGGAGGACGCCCGCAGCCTGGTGGTCGGCCAGCCGATCGGCCATTACCAGCGCGTGCTCAATGCCATGCGCCAGACCTTCGCCAACCGTGACTCGGCTGGTCGCGGCCTGCAGACCTTCGACCTGCGCATCACCGTGCATGCGGTGACGGCCATCGAGTCGGCGCTGCTCGACCTGCTCGGCCAGCACCTGAACGTGCCGATGGCGGCACTGCTGGGCGAGGGGCAGCAGCGCGAGGCGGTGAAGATGCTCGGTTACCTGTTCTACATCGGCGACCGCCAGCAAACCGACCTGGCCTACCGCAACGAAGCCGATGCCGAGGACGACTGGTTCCGCCTGCGCCACGAAAAGGCCCTGACCCCGGACGCGGTGGTGCGCCTGGCCGAGGCCGCCAAGGCGCGCTATGGATTCAGCGACTTCAAGCTCAAGGGCGGGGTGTTGCGCGGCGAGGAGGAGATGGAAGCGGTAACGGCGCTGGCCGAGCGCTTCCCCGAAGCCCGCATCACCCTCGACCCGAATGGTGCCTGGTCATTGAAGGAAGCCATTGCCCTGTGCCGCGACAAGCACGATGTGCTGGCCTACGCCGAAGACCCGTGCGGTGCCGAGAACGGCTACTCGGGCCGTGAGGTGATGGCCGAGTTCCGCCGTGCCACCGGCCTGCCCACCGCCACCAACATGATCGCTACCGACTGGCGGCAGATGGGCCATGCGATCCAGTTGCAGTCGGTGGACATTCCGCTGGCCGACCCGCACTTCTGGACCTTGCAGGGTTCGGTACGGGTGGCGCAGATGTGCAACGATTGGGGGCTGACCTGGGGTTCGCATTCCAACAACCACTTCGATATCTCGCTGGCAATGTTCACCCAGGTGGCGGCTGCGGCGCCGGGTGAAATCACTGCGATCGACACCCACTGGATCTGGCAGGACGGCCAGCGCCTGACCCGCGAACCACTGCGCATCGTCGACGGGCATGTGCACGTGCCGGCGCGGCCGGGGCTTGGGGTGGAGCTGGATGAAGACCAGCTGGCCAAGGCGCATGAGTGCTACCGCAACATGGGGTTGGGCGCGCGGGATGACAGCGTGGCAATGCAGTTCCTGATTCCGGGGTGGAGCTTCGATAACAAGCGGCCTTGCCTGGTGCGTTGAGGCTGCTGGCCCTTTCGCGGGCTTGCCCGCTCCCACAGGTACTGCATCAGGCTCAAGGCCTGCATTTATCCTGTGGGAGCGGGCGAGCCCGCGAAGAGGCAGGCACAAATCAACCTGCTTCGAAAAACTTCCGCGCCATCGCCACGAATGCCCCCAACACCGGGTTAGGGTTATCCCGGCAGAACGCCAGGAAAATCTCCGCCTGCTGCTCCATCCCTACCAATGGCCTGAACACCACCTGCTCCAGGCGCAATGCCTGCGCCGAGGCCGGCACCACCGCGCAGCCCAGCCCCACATTGACCAGCCCCAGTATCGAGTGAGTCTGCCCCAGTTGGTGCAGGTACCGCGGCTGCACCTCATGGCGGGCAAACAGGTTGGCGATGCGGTCATGGAAGTAGCGCCCTTCGTTGGCGCTGTACATCACGAACGGTTGTTCATCGAAATCGCTCGGCCTGAGCCGCTCACGTGCCGCCAGCGCATGCCCGGCGGGCAGGGCGGCGATGAAGGGTTCGCGGTGGATCGGCAGGTACTCCACACGCGCGCTGGGCAGCACCTGGCGCACCAGGCCAACATCGATCAGCCCTGCCTCCAGGTCATGCACCTGGGTGCTGGAGACGCGTTCGCTGAGCACCAGTTCGATGTCCGGCAGCGCCTGCCCGGCATGCACCAGCAAGCGCGGGATCATGCTGTAGGCACCCACTGCGGTGAAACCCAGGGTCAACTTGCCCGCTTCGCCATGAGCGATGCGCCGCGCCGACTGGCTGGCCGACTCGGCGATCTGCAGGATGCGACGGGCGTCTTCGAGAAAGCTCTGGCCCGCCAGGGTCAGCCGCGCCTGGCGGTTGTTACGCTCGAGCAGCAACACGCCGAGGGCATGTTCCAGCAACTGGATCTGCCGGCTCAAGGGCGGCTGGGTCATGTGCAGGCGGGTGGCGGCGCGGCCGAAATGCAGCTCTTCGGCCACGGCCACGAAGCAGCGCAGCTGATGCAGCTCCATGATTCAATTCCTGAATTATTCGATCCAGCATCTATATTAGACCTGTATCAAATGCCGGCCTAGCATCGAGTCATGTCTTCGAACTGCCGGATGCCCACCATGAACGAAAACCCCATCGAAGTGCTGTTGACCCAGCCAGTACCAGAGGCCATCGATGCCCGGCTGGTCAGCGCCTATCGGGTACATCGCCTGTATCAGCATTCCAACCCGCAACAGTTGCTCGACGAAGCAGGCCCGCGCATTCGTGGTGTGGTTACAGGCGGTGCCAAGGGCCTGTCCAATGAGCTGATGGAGCAACTGCCCGCGCTGGAGATCATCGCCATCAGCGGCATCGGCACCGATGCCGTGGACCTGCGCCATGCGGCCAGCCGCGGCATCCATGTCACCACCACGCCGGGCGTGCTCACCGCCGATGTGGCCGACCTGGCCATGGGCTTGATCATTGGCACCTTGCGCCGCCTGGGCGAGGGTGAGCGGCTGGTGCGTGATGGCTTGTGGGGCAAGGTCGACCTGCCATTGGCGCGCAAGGTCAGCGGTATCGAACTGGGCATCGTCGGGCTTGGCGAGGTGGGCAAGGCAATCGCTCGGCGTGCCGCTGCATTCGACATGCGTATTGCCTACAACGGGCGGCGCGAGCAACCAGAAACCGGCTACCGCTATGAGGCCGATCTGGTCGAGCTGGCGCGCTCGGTGGATGTGCTGGTGGTTGCAGCTGCCGCCGATGGCGGCCAGGTGCTGGTGACGGCCGAGGTGCTCGATGCACTGGGGCCGGAGGGGTACCTGGTCAATGTGGCGCGCGGCAAGTTGGTGGATGAGAACGCGCTGGTCGAGGCGTTGCGTGAGCAGCGCATTGCCGGGGCCGGGCTGGATGTGTTCGTCGATGAGCCGCATGTGCCGCCGGCGCTGCGTGACCTGAACCAGGTCGTTCTGCAGCCGCATCGAGGCAGCGCCACGCTGCAAACCCGGCTGGAAATGGGGCAGATGGTTTTATCGAATCTCGCTGCTTGCTTCCGCGGCGAGGTTCCCCCGAATTGCGCGTAGGCCCCATCGCCGGCAAGCCGGCTCCCACAGGGACAGCGCATGCCTTGAACACTGCACTGACCCTGTGGGAGCGGCTTTAGCCGCGAAGAGGCCGGTACAGGCAACACAAGGCCCCAAGGGCCACACCTTCTCCGCACAAGAACAATCGCTTCCACCGAGAAGCAAGAGGGTCCACATGAACAGCAAATCCGCCGTCGCCGCACCGCAGGCCGTGGCCGGGATCGGTCGCCATCGCTTCCTGGTCCTGGCACTGATCTTCGTCATCACCGTCATCAACTACGCCGACCGCGCCACCCTGTCGATTACCGGCACCGAGGTGCTCAAGGACCTCGGCCTGGACCCGGTCATGCTGGGCATGATCTTCTCTGCTTTCGCCTGGGCCTACGCCCTGGGCCAGGTGCCTGGCGGCTGGTTGCTCGACCGCTTCGGCGCACGCCGGGTCTACGGCATAAGCCTGATCCTCTGGTCGCTGTTCACCCTGCTGCAAGGGACCGTGGGCTGGATGGGCCTGGCTGGTGTGTCCGCCGCTGTAGCGTTGTTCTCCATGCGGTTCATGTTGGGCCTGGTGGAGTCGCCGGCCTTCCCGGCCAACTCGCGCATCGTCAGTTGCTGGTTCCCCACCCGCGAGCGCGGCACCGCCTCGGCACTGTTCAACTCGGCGCAGTACATGGCCGTGGTGGTGTTCGCACCGTTGATGGCGTGGATGACCCATGCGCTGAGCTGGGAGCAGGTGTTCATCTGGATGGGCGTGCTGGGGCTGGCGCTGAGCGTGGTGTGGTTCCGCTTGTACCACGAGCCGCACAGTGCGCCAGGGCTGAGCCCCGAAGAGCTGGACTACATGCGTGAAGGCGGCGCCCTGGTCGACCTGGAAAAGGAACGCAAGACCGCCAAGAGCAAACCGACCCGGGCCGAGCTTGCGCAACTGTTCACCAGCCGTAACCTGTGGGCGGTGTACCTGGGCCAGTACTGCATCACCGCGCTCACCTACTTCTTCATCACCTGGTTCCCGATCTACCTGATCAAGGGCCGTGGCATGACCATCATGGAGGCCGGCTGGGTGGCCGCGTTGCCGGCAATCTGCGGTTTTACCGGTGGCATTCTCGGTGGCTTCGTGTCCGACTGGCTGATCCGCCGTGGCGTGCACCCGTCCAGGGCGCGCAAGACCCCGTTCATCATCGGCATGGGGCTGTCCACCAGCCTGGTGCTGGCCAACTATGTGGACGGCAATGCCGCAGTGATCGCCCTGATGACCCTGGCCTTCTTCGGCAAAGGCCTGGCGGCGGTGGGCTGGGCGGTGTTGTCGGATGTGGCGCCGAAGAAGATGGTTGGCCTGTGCGGTGGCGTGTTCAACGGCATCGGCAACATCGCCGGTATCGTCACCCCGTTGGTGATCGGTTATGTGGTGGCCAGCACCGGCTCGTTCCACAACGCACTCTGGTTCGTGGCCGCCCATGGCGTGCTGGGGATCCTCGCTTACCTGTTGCTGGCCCGACGCTTCGAGCGTACCGGGCAGGCGTAGGCAGACGCCTGGCAACAGAGGCCCCGGGAGACCGGGGCTTTTTTGTGGCTGGCAGAAAGTGGTGATGCCTGCACCGGCCCTTTCGCGGGCTTGCCCGCTCCCACAGGTACACCACAGGTTTGAGGGGCGTGGAAGTAACCTGTGGGAGCGGGCGAGCCCGCGAAAGGGCCAGTACAGCCACAAACACACCCAAATGAAAAACAAAAGCTCCAGACGGCCTGGTGGCGCGATCGGGCATGCCATTCACGACATCTGGCGTTCATGGAAATGCCCTGTCGTGATCGAACAGTTCCGGGGCGTTCTCGTGTAATTTCCCACAGCCCTGCGGGGCTTAAATGAAGCCCGACCTGCACTGACACGTTGCTCTGTGACGCGTGCCAAATATCAACAACAGAGCGCGAGTAACGTGTCGACTTATTGATTTCAAAGGAGATATTTTCGCCTACACCTGCCCGTCCATCCTTGTGTCAGCAAAAAGAGAACAACATCAATGAACACCGTGGGATCTGATGGCAACCTTGCACAAGGTTTCAAGCCACGTCATGTAACGATGCTGTCCATCGCCGGCATCATCGGCGCCGGACTTTTCGTCGGCTCTGGCCACGCCATCGCGGCAGCCGGGCCAGCTACCATAATTTCCTATTTCGTGGCCGGGACCCTGGTGGTACTGGTCATGCGCATGCTCGGCGAAATGGCCGTGGCACACCCGGACACCGGATCGTTTTCCACCTACGCCGAGCAGGCCATCGGCCGCTGGGCCGGCTACACCATCGGCTGGCTGTACTGGTGGTTCTGGGTACTGGTAATCCCGATCGAAGCACTGGCCGCCGGGCATGTGCTGAACGCCTGGTTCCCGCAGGTGGACAGCTGGATATTCGCCCTGGCTTCGGTGCTGCTGCTGGCTGGTACCAACCTGTTCAGCGTGGCCAAATACGGTGAGTTCGAGTTCTGGTTCGCCATTCTCAAAGTCACGGCCATTCTCGGTTTCATCGGCTTGGGTTTCGCCGCACTGATGGGCTGGCTGCCCAACCGCGAGGTCAGCGGCCTGAGCGGCTTGATGGCCGAGCACGGCGGCTTCGCGCCGAAGGGCTGGTCGGCCGTGGTGGGTGCGTTCATCACCGTGATGTTCAGCTTCATCGGCACCGAAGCGGTGACCATCGCCGCGTCCGAATCGAGCGACCCGTCGCGCAACATCGCCAAGGCCACTCGCTCGGTGATCTGGCGCATCAGCACCTTCTACATCCTGTCGATCTTCGTGATCATTTCGGTGGTGCCGTGGAACGACCCGCAGCTGGCGGTGGTGGGTTCCTACCAGCGTGCGCTGGAGATCATGAACATCCCCAACGCGGCCTTCATGGTCGACCTGGTGGTGCTGGTGGCAGTGACCAGCTGCATGAACTCTTCGATCTACATTGCCTCGCGGATGATGTACTCGCTGGCCAAGCGCGGTGACGCACCGGCCATGCTCAACAAGACCTCCAAGGTCGGTGTGCCACGCGCTGCGGTATTCGGCAGCACGCTGATCGGCGCGGCCATTGCCATCCTCAACTACTTCGCGCCGAAGGGCGTGTTCGAGTTCCTGCTGGCCAGCTCCGGCGCCATTGCCTTGCTGGTGTACATGGTCATCGCCATTTCGCAGCTGCGCATGCGCCGCCGCCTGGAGCGGGAAAACACCGAGCTGAAGTTCCGCATGTGGCTGTTCCCGTACCTGACCTGGGCGGTGATCCTGTTCATTGGCGGGGCACTGGCGGTCATGATGTTCACGCCTGAACACCGGGCAGAAGTGAGCTCGACATTGGGCCTGGCGATCGTGATTTCCTTCCTGGGGATCGTGACCACGCGAGGCAATGCGCAACCTGTGGGGGTGCGTTCGATGGGGTGATTGAGTTCACCTGGCGGTAGGGCAAAGGGCACCAGTGGATGGGTGCCCTTTGTTTTTTCAGCCCTTCATCATCTTGATGTATCTGATTGCCGCCGGCGCTTTCTCGAAGCGCCGGTGGATCAGGCTAAGCCACGAGCTGGCCTGGCAGTCGACAATACGCCGGTAGTTCACCTGCGGCAGGCTGATGCGTTGCACCACCGACTCTGGCACCACTGCGATGCCTTGGCCGAGTGACACCAGGGTGATCACCGCCACCAGGCTGCCCGGCTGGGGGCCGAGCCTCGGGACGAAACCACCTTGTGCGGCCACCTCCAGCGTGCCGGAGATTTGTTCGGGCAGGATGAAGGTTTCATTGGCCAGGCGCGAGGCCGGGATCTGCGGCACTTCATTTATCCGCGAACTGGCGGGCAGGGCGAGGACGAAACCTTCCTGGTGCAAGGCGATGGCTTCAAGCTCCTCGGGCAGCTCCATCGGTGAGCGCACATAGGCAAGGTCGAGCAGGCCGTCGCGGACCATGCCGGGCAGTTCGGCCATGGGCAGTTCGCGAATGCTCAGGCGCACGCCGGGGCAGGTTTCGCTGTAGCGGCTGACTTGCTGCTGGAGCATGCCCGAGTACGCGGCCGAGGCCACATAGCCCAGTTCTATGCGCCCGCTTTCGCCTCGGGCTGCCCGTTGCGCACCCAGTTGCGCAGCATCGAACTGGCGCACGGCATGTTCGGCCTCGACCAACAGGGCCTGGCCCGCTGCAGTGAGGTTGACCTCGCGCTGGTTGCGTTCGAACAGGCGCACGCCCAGCTCGCGCTCCATGTCCTGGATCTGCCGGCTGAGGGTGGGCGGGGCGATGCCCAGCTGTTCGGCGGCACGGGTGAAGTGACCGTGGCGGGCGACGCAGAGGAAGTAGCGGAAATGGCGGATTTCCATGGGTGTTACCTGCAGGGTAATGACGCGGGCCGCCGGGGCTAACAAGCCTGGGGGCTGGCGGCGTTATGGTGAGGCCAACACTACAAGGCTGGTGGCTTGGCAGCAAAGGCTGCCTGGGAATTGCAGGGGACCGCTTTGCGGTCCATCGCAGGCAAGCCAGCTCCTACAGGTATTGCGCAATCCTTGAAGGCGGAGCGGTCCCTGTAGGAACTGGCTTGCCTGCGATGGGCTGCAAGGCAGCCCCGGCGATTTGAGCAACCAGCCCTGCATCCGGAGCCTCACCATGCCCTCTGCGCGTTTTACCCTGCTCACCGCCTCCCTGGTCTGCGCCCTGATCATCCTCGACACCAACATCGTCGCGGTCAGCCTGCCCAGCATCGCCCGCGACCTGTCCGGCTCGTTCGCCGATATCGAATGGGTGGTCAGCGCCTACCTGCTGGCCTTTGCCGCCTGCCTGCTGCCCGCTGGCAGCCTGGCCGACCGCTTTGGCCGCCGCCGCATGCTGCTGCTCGGCCTGGCCCTGTTCGGCATCGCCTCGCTGGCCTGCGGCGCGGCGCCCAACCTGCTGTTCCTCGACCTGGCCAGGGCAGCCAAGGGCGTTGGTGCGGCGCTGCTGCTGACCTCGGCCCTGGCCGCGATCGGCAACCGCTTCCACCAACCCCAGGAGCGCATGCGCGCCTGGGCCTTCTGGGGCGCCTGCATGGGCGCCACCATCACCTTTGCGCCGCTGCTGGGCGGGGTGATCGCCAGCACCCTTGGCTGGCGCTGGATCTTCTACATCAACCTGCCGTTGGTGGCAGTGCTCGCAGTGATGGTGCTGCGCAGTGTCGAAGAGTCCCGTGACAGCACTGCGGCCCGGCTCGACCCATGGGGCAGCCTGACTTTCGCCGGCAGCCTGGGTTACCTGATCTGGGCAATGATCGATGCCAACCAGGTGGGCTGGGGCAGTGCGCAAACCCTGGGACGGCTGGTGATCAGCGCCTTCCTGTTCGGCCTGTTCGTCATGGTCGAACGCAGCCAGGATCGGCCGATGATCGACCTGCGGCTGATGCGTAGCGGGCGTTTCGTTGGTGCCTTGCTGGGCATGTTCGCCTACGCGGCCTGCGCCCAGGTGATGATGACCCTGCTGCCGCTTTACTTGCAGAACGGCCTGCAGCTGTCGGCCCTGGCCGCAGGGGCGGGCATGCTGCCGTTTGCCGTGGCCATGCTGCTGACGCCACGCCTGGGTATGCGCCTGGCTGCACACTTGAGCCCGGCGCAGGTGTTCGCACTCGGCCTGGTATTGGTCGGGGCGGGTAACCTGCTGTGTGCCTGGGCCACGCAGCAGGGCGGTTACGGTGCATTCGCCCTGGCCAGCCTGGTGCTGGGTGCTGGTGCCGGGCTGCTGAATGGCGATACGCAGAAGAACATCATGGCTTGCGTGCCGCGTGAGCGCACCGGCATGGCGTCGGGGTTGAGTACAACCACGCGGTTCGGGGCGATCGTGCTGGCCATCGGTGGGCTGGGTGGTGTGCTGGCTGCACGTAGTGGGCAGTTGCTGTATGAGGCCATGGCTGCCGTGGCGCCTGGGCAATCGGGCCAGGTTGCCGCGATGGCTACCCGGGTTGCCGCGGGGGATTTGCAGGCGGCGTTGGCGTTGCTTGAGCCCGGGTTGCGGGAAACGGTGGCACCCTTGGCCCGCCAGGCGTTCATCGGGGGCTTCGAAGCCGTGTTGCAGGTCGCCGGTGTGGCGGCGCTGCTGTTCGCGATGCTGGTCGGCGTGTTGCTGAGCCGGCCGCTGCCGGCCATACCGGAGGTGTTGCTGGCCGAGGGACAATCATGAAGCGTGCGGCGGGGCACCACGACACAGCGACTGGGGGCATCGAGCCCCTCGTCGCGGCATTCGACAATCAATCATTCAACAGCCATGGCTTCAGTTCCTTGAGGTTGCTCACCACCAATTGCTGCGCCTCGGGAAGTACTGCCAGGTTGCGGTGGTCGATCTGGTAACGCTGCAACACGTACTTCACCAGCGCCCTGCGGCTGGGCACCACCAGTTGCCCCTGCGTCATGCCGAAGTCGGTTTCGATGATTGCCTTCTGCGCCGCGTTCAATCGCCCGTCAGGTTCGAAGATGACCGGCACCTCGACATTCCAGTCTTCATCCTGCTCGCGGGTGTTCGGCGATTGGTCGAGCAAGTCTGGCTGCCCACGCAGGCGGCTGAGGACGAAGTCGCGATACTGGCCGTTCTTTTCGCAGTAAGCCCTCACGTGCCAGCGCATGCCGGTGTAGACCAGCGTGTGCGGGGCAATGAGGCGCACCTCCACGTTGGGGGTGTTGAAGGACACGTATTCGGTTTCCAGGCGCAAACCTTCACGGCAGGCCTTGAGCAAGGGGCGCAGCACTTCCGGGCGAATAGGCCGGTCCGGCACTTCCAGCACCCGGGTATGCGCATAGGCCAGTGCCAGCCCGTCGATGTGCGGGGCCCGCTCATTGTTCTGATAAAGCAGGTGCAGGTAGGCGCTGGCGCTGTCGTCGATGAACAGCGGCTTGAACTGCTTGCTTGGTACATAGCCCTTGAGCTGCTTGTCATATGTCAAGTTTTTGGGCGCATGTTCGGTGATGTAGGTATTGATGTCCTTCGACGCCTGCTGGCGGCTGATGCCAAAGCTCTGCATCAGGTGGCCCGTGGTCAGCCGGCCTTCCCACCAGGCAACGGTCTCGATCAAGCGATAGCGAAGTGCCAGGTCCCAGCGTACCTGCTCGATGGATTGCTTGCGTTTCATACCCTCTCCATGTGCGCGATTACTTTACCTGTATAAGTCTACATTCTAGACCTGTCACTAAACACTACATATCGTGTTCCTGTCTTCGAAATAAGTTGAAGTCACGAAAGGAAGTGGACATGACCATGTCTGAAGCGGTTTCAACAGGAGCGTTGGTGTTGATCGGGGTGATCCTGGTGGTGCTCCTGATGCAGTACCTGCGGTTGCGAGAAATCTGGCACCTGGTTTTCGCCTGTCGCCAGGACGCGCGTTGGGCGCGGATATGGGAGATGGAAAACCGGGAGCTACGTGCGGCACAGCGTGCCGACAAAGCGCACATCGCACAGCTGCAAAGCAAGCTGGTGCTTTTGCAGAACCTGGTCTCTGCAGAAGAGTGACAAGGGAAGACATGAACAGACTTGAACGGATCAAAGGCTGCCTGCTAGGTGGCGCAGTGGGAGACGCGCTTGGCGCCCCCGTGGAGTTTCTCGAGTGGCCTGTGATCAAGGCCAGGTTCGGCGCGCAGGGCATCATTGATCTTGCCCCGGCCTACGGCATCACCGGTGCGATCAGCGACGATACGCAGATGATGCTGTTCACCGCTGAAGGCTTGCTGCGGGCTTATGTGCTTGGGAGTTCACGGCAGCGCTGTCATGTTCCGAGCATTATTCATCACGCGTTGCTGCGCTGGCTGATGACACAGGATTACCCCTCGACGATACCGGTGACCACGGATGGCTGGCTGATCAAGCACGTGGAGCTCTGGTCGCGCCGCGCCCCCGACGCAACTTGCCTGAATGCGCTCAAGAGCAGCGGGCGGCTGGGTGCGGTTGCCGAAAACAACAGCAAGGGCTGCGGTGCCCTGGTACGGGTTGCACCCTGTGCATTCTTTGCCCATGCATTTGACTACGCAGCGCAGTCCGGGCGACTGACGCACGGACATCCCACCGGTTACCTGGCGGCAGGGCTGTTCGCCGACATTCTCCAGCGCATTGTCGATCGACAAGATAGCGTGGAGCACGCTGTGACTCAGAGCCTGGCCAGGTACGGGCAGGTGCCTGGCATGGAGGAAACGCGCAGCCTGATCGAGCGCGTGCTGTTCTTCTATTACGAGGGCTATGCACCCACCCCGCAACGCATTGACGATTTTGGCGCTGCTTGGGTCGCTGACCAGGTGCTGGCGGTTGGGTTGTGGTGTGCGCTGACAGCTCGGTCACTCGAGGAAGGGGTAGCCATGGCGGTGAATCACAGCGGCGACAGCAGCAGTACCGGGCTGGTCGTCGGGCACTTGCTGGGTGCGCAACATGGTGCTGCCGCTATCCCTGCCCGCTGGCTCGAGCGCCTGGAACTGCGCCAGGTGATTGCGCAGGTAGCCGAAGATATCGAGCGCATTCCGCGGGAGTATTGTGGGGTTGGCGGGGAGTTTGATCAGCAGATCGAACTGGCTTATCCGGGTAGTTGAGCGCAGTGAAGGCCATGAGTTTGCGCGGGGCCGAGGAGCCGGGATGTTTCGTTTTACAGCCCGCTCCCGGTTCTCGAGTCGAGTGGATGATATTGATATCCACTCGAAATTCGTCGATGAGCCTGTTGATCGCTTGGTCGCCACTGAACTGGGTAGCCGAGATACCTATAAAAAGTAGACCAATCCGTCAAGATGCTGGTCCGGTGGTTTTGAAACTTTATGTTGCAGCTGTTAATCGGTATCATTAAGATTAAATTTCAGGACGCAAGGAGAGCATTGTCCATATAAAAAGAAGGTCATAAAAATAATGCTGAAAATGCTCCTCGTGTATGTTCATCTGCTCGCCACCTGTATTGCCCTCGGTAGGGTCTTGCTTGCCGATCACAAGCTTTGGAGTTGGCGCAAGGAAGCGCTGGATCAGGCAAAGCATGAGTACCTGGAAGAAACCAGGAAAATTGCCACCCTTGCGTTACTGGCTCTTTGGGGCAGTGGTCTGCTGTTGATACTTCAGGGATATCTTCTCGAGGGCGCAGCGTATTTGCTCAACCAGAAGCTCTGGGCCAAGGTTGCGGTTGTCGCGTTGCTGACATTGAACGGCGGCCTGTTGCATCGCATCGGCTTCCCGTTGTTGCAAAAAGCCCCTTTCGTCTTGTTACCGGGTTCCGACCGCGGTCGCCTTGCACTCTTGGGGGCGTTCTCCATGAGTGGTTGGCTGTTCGCCGCTTTTCTGGGGGTAGCCCGAGCCTGGAACCATGTCATGCCATGCATGCATGTGATGGCGGTGTTCACGGCATTCGCTTTGCTGGCTTGTATCGTGGCGCTTGTGGTCGCCAGCACGGCAGGCACCATGGATACTACGGCTTCATAGTGGCTGTGACACAACTCAAGCGTAAATAGCATGAAACTTCCCGGGCGCAGGAACCAGGCAGCGTATTCGTACCCCCCCGACTTCGGGGTGAGTTGCCCCACTAATGGGCGTGATACCCCAGCAGTTTGTGGGCCCCATTAACTGAGCGCTTCAAGCGCTGAACAATACCTGCTGGTCTTCCTGTTGCCCCGACATGTTTTTGCGGGGCTGGCAAGCCAATTGCTGAGTGAGCATATCCTGTTCATCAAAGGTGCAGAGTCGGGAAGCAGCGAAGCTGACAGTACCTATTGAGTGATTGCAGGTAACCATCGGTTGGCGGCACAAATACCCCTGGCTACTCAATAGAAGCATTGCTGCGCGCCTCTACAACCGCCCAGGGGAGATGCTTATGAGCCACTCCAGGCATACGTTTGTGCGGCGGGCGTTACCGAAGTTGTGTTTTCTGGCCTGCCTGCTGATGGCAACGCTGGTGGTGGTAGCCGACGAACTTCAAGGCAATGACAATCCAGGTAACGAAAAGTGGCTGGAGCCGGCGCGCTCCAGGCTCATGCATGTGACTGGCGCGATGCCGTTCTTTCCACATCGGGCCAATACCACCGGCAACCTGGTTCTCAATGTGCAGGACTTCGACAACGCCCAGGTATGCGGCGCTTGCCATACGGAAATCTACAAGCAGTGGCGCTCATCAATGATGTCCCAGGCCTGGGATGAACCTATCTATCGGGCGTTGCTCAAGCGTGCGAGTGCAGCCACGGAAGGCAAGGTCGACAACTTCTGCACCGGCTGCCATACCCCGATCGGTCTCACGACCGGGCAGATCAATTCGCAAGTCAATCGCTCCTCGATTGAAGACAGCGCCAAGAATCATCCGATGCCAGGGGTCGATTGCGAGTCCTGTCACAACATCAGTGCCCGTACTGGGCTTGATAACGGCGCCTATGTTCTGAGCCCTCGGGCACATGGTAAACCGACCAAGTTCGGCCCGCGCAAAGATGCCGTGTCGCCTTATCACGACACCGTATATTCCGACCTGCACACGCGTTCGGACTTTTGCGGCACCTGCCACAACGTCACGCATCCTTTCAGCAGCGTGGCGGTCGAACGCACGTATGACGAATGGCAGGAGAGCGCGTACAGCCTCAACGGTGTCACCTGCCAAAGTTGCCATATGCCAGGTTTTGCGGGTAAGGCCGCGATCATGGGGCCGGACCGCGAAGATGTTGCCTCGCATTGGTTCAGCGGGGCCAACGCCATGATGCTCAAGCATCTTGGGCAGGAAGAGGGCGCGCAACGCGCGCGCGACATGCTTGCGCGCGCAGCGGAAATAACCTTCCAGCAACTGCCGGCAGTCATCACGCCCGGGCAATACACCTCGGTAGCCGTCAAGGTTGCCAACGTCGGCGCCGGGCACAAATTGCCGACCGGCTTTCCGGAAGGCCGGGAGATGTGGATCGATTTCCAGGTGCTGGATGCCAGTGGTCGAGAGCTCTATCGGCTGGGCTCGATCAAGGACGGCAAGACCGAGGACAACACGCGAAACTTCAAAGTGCACATAGGCGACAAGGACGGTAATCCGTTGGATGTGGAGGTGTGGAATGCCACGCAAATACTCTCGGACAACCGCATACTGCCCAAGGGTTACGAAATCGGCGAGTTCTCCTTCCTGGTACCGACCGACGCTGTCGGGCCGTTGACCCTGACTGCCACCCTGAACTACTGGCCGTTCTCGCAGAAACTGGCCGACTACCTGCTCGGCAAAGACCAACTGCAGGTGGAAATCACCCAGATGGCCAAAGCCACACAGAGCGTCCCCCTGTCCCCGATCACTGCGTACCGACCCTAGCGGCATATGTTCATGCGTTTGTGGTGACGGTATGGATCGGAAACGCCTGCCATATGGCCAGGCTGGAGGACGCGCTACACCGATCAGCCCTTGGCGTCATTGGCTGGCTTGGCTTTGCTTTCAGCTATAGCGGCTTCTGCTTTCTGTTTCTCGGCGAGCTGGAAGGCCTGCATCGAGGCTTTGCGGGCTGACTCCATGCGTGCGAAGGTCCGATCACCACCGCCGGAGGCCATCGCCAGAGTAGAAGCGGTCAGGGCGGCGGCAACGAAGAGAACTTTCATGGTTTTCATCTGGATATCCTCAAGTAAAACTTTGTGAACTGCTCAGCATGACCCCCAGCACTGTTTGGCTGGGGTGTGCTGTTGTAGGCTGAAATTGAATTTCAGCTATTTCTGGTAATTAACTTGCAGGGTTAGGCTGTCAAGATAATAGTGTTTCTCGCGAATGAACTTTTAATCATTCGCTCATGTCCGTTTTCAGGTGATGGAAACATCATTCGCACTGAATGCGTATGAGGTTTGACTTCCGTTTCTGGGGGGCTTTAACGTTGGGCGGATCAGGCCACGCCAGTAGGAGCTGCGGGGCTTCCACCCCATTCGAGGAAGCGGATCTTGTGAATCTCGCCCTTGCTGTCTTCATACACTACGGTTACCGGTACCACACCGGTCTTGTCGGATGTATCGGTGCGTTGCAATACGCGTTTCACATCGATGTTCATCCCGTAGTGGTATTCGACGGCAGAGATATGCGCGCCGGGTTCTTGCAGGCTGTTATGGTCAAAGACACTTGGTGCGAGACTGGAAATCACGGCACTTACAATTGTGGCCATGCTCATAAGGCTGTACCTCTACTGAAGTTCGCTTGACAAGGACCTAATCTGACACGCCGAGAAAGTGAAGTTCATTTCACCACGACGAACGCGCTTGGCTGAAACGCCAGTAGTGGCAAAAAACTCCCAGCAATTCCCCGTGCCTGACACATTTCGACCATTCGTCCTTTGACCCCCGTATCTGTTGGGCGAAGTCCGTTTTTGAGGTTGGCCGAGCACGGGGAAGGGCTGTGTGGTGTTCAGCGCATCATGCCGAGTTCGGCATCATCCAGCAGTGCTTTGCTGGCCATTAATCGATCCCACTCGTGTTGCAGGTGCTTGTGCTGCTCCTATCTCCGACAAGCCGGGCTTTCATTGAACTGCATATGACTTGTTGATTTGGCGGGGGCCCTGTGGGAGCGGGTTTACCCGCGAACACCGGCATAGCCGGTGCCATGCACCGCGTTGGATTCTTCGCGGGTAAACCCGCTCCCTCGAGTACAGCATCGGCCTGAGGAAACGGCCTACACGGAAGGGGTGAAATCTGATTTTGGGGGCTCGCGCACCCTAAAATCCAGGCACAAAAAAAAAGACGCCCGAGGGCGTCTTTTTCTTTGGAATTTGGTGGGCCGGGGTAATCTGAAACGAGTCGGTATCTATCTGTTTTATCTAATTAATAATTGATTGGTCAACTTGCTTGGAATACCAGTTGGAACGCAGCGTGGTCTGGATTCCGATGGACGGTGCTTTTGTGAGCCGCCCCCAAAAGCGAATTGGGTCCAAATCTATCAAGCAAATGGTCGCGCTGTTGATTGTCGCCCCTGTGCGTACGATGTCCCCGCTCGCACGTACAGGAGCTCCTGACAACGATACCGTCAATGATTACCGTGCTGGCTAAGCCGACTCTCGAAGTACTGCGCAGTCTCTTTGTCGGTGCAGTACAGGTAGCAACCCTTCATCCCGCGTGTCATCAGGGTTCGGTACGTATTTTTGATGATCAGGTCTGTTTCACTTTTCGCGAGGGTAGGTTGCTCTTTCATCATTTTTTTCCAGCCGCGAATCGATTTATCGTGCTTGTCGCGCTCATCTGGGGATGTCACGACCTTACCGTCACGTACGACTAGGTCTGGCCCGATGATGACCCCGATATAGTCGACTTCCAAACCTTGGCAGGTATGAATGCAGCCAACCTGCTCAATGGAATTCTCAGCGATGATCCATAGGCTGCCATCCTGATCCAGATTCCATTGGCGTTTGTAGTCACCAATCACGATATCAGCAGCGGCGGGGTCTTTCTTGCTCAACCAGGGCCAGCAATAGCCCGCGACCACACGAGCTTTGTTTCCGTGGTTTTTTTCGTTGATTGCTTCATGCATCGCCTCAGGTGAGTCGAACACTTTAAACTCGTACTCTTGAGTCTCAAGCGTCGGATTTGCCGTCGAGCGAATGCTGAGCGTGTCATCCAGCCATGCTAGGTAACCGTCAGAACCACTGCAGCGAAACTGCGAAGACAGCACGTGTTCTTCAACCACAGCTCCCTTGGCTTTCGCAAAGGCGCGAATCGCCTGCTTGCTGCCGATATCGCTCAAGGTTACACGCTGGTCCTCATCAATGAAGAAAATGGAGCATTTCGCTGAGTCAATCAGCTCCTTGATCTGGTTCTCCCCAAGGTTTCCATAAAGCCCGCTTTTCTCATTCAGTCGGTGAGCTTCGTCCACGATGAGCGCATCGAATGTGTTGGGCTCAGTGTCGATGAATGCCCCAGAGCCTGAAAAGAAATTCGAGAAATGGCTGCGCTTGATGGTGCCAACCAGTTTGCTTTCGTAGACCTTGCGAGGGGCGGCATTCTTGGAGACGTATTTGCTCATCAGCTTCAATTCGGTGAGCTTCACCAGCAGATTGATAGCCAGAACAGTTTTTCCGGTGCCCGGTCCACCTTCGATGATCATCACCTTGGGTGCTTGGTCCGAAGCCTCGCTTGCCGCCGCAAGCGCTGACTCAAAAATTGCTTTCTGATCGTCAATCAATACGAACTCGGGTTTGCCTTTCATCAACCCCGCGAGGGCTTCGGCTAGCGCCTTGGATGGGCGAATTTTTCCTTCGGACAGCTCGTAAAGAACCTCTTTGTTGTCGCCATGACTTATATGCTTTTTCAGAAAGGTTCTGAGTTTACTGAGCTCTTCCGGGCCTTTCAGAAACAGCGGAGCCTTGCTGATGTGGGGCTCATAGTGGGCTGAATCTATGACACCGTCGCTGACGTAGTTATGGAGGTAGGCACACGGACGGATTTCGATGCTTTTGTCATACACCGCCTCGTTGAAGCCTTCCAGCAGCGCTGCATAGGACCATACCTGATAGGACGGGTGAATGGTCTCAATGAGGCCGCCACCCAACGCCGTTTTGACGATGGCGTCTTTGGTTGTGGCGTTGGCCTTGCTCCATTGCTTCAGCTCGATCAGTACGGCCTTTTTTGCCTGGTTTTCGTCGCGACCGGTGAGTAGAAAGTCGATTCGCTTCGACGACTGCGGAATGTGCAATTCAATGGCCAAGCCTGCATCGCTCGGAAGTCCCTCATCTCTAAGGACCTTGGCCATGTACGTCAGGGACCCTTGCCACGACCTGATTTCCGAGGAGCCAACGTTCTTGCCGGTAGCTTCCTTGTAATGCCTTAGTATCACTTCCTCAATGTCATCGTTATCGTTGTCTTTAAGAAATTGCTGTTTGGTCGCAGCGTAAACGATCACGGGTTGTCCTTAGGTGCGTGTTGGTCAGAGTCGGTCGTACTTTTTGCTGCTGCTTCTTGCTTTATCCACGGGGTATTTCTGGCCGTTAGAGACGAGTTTCCGTGTCACTGCCTCGTTGAGGTCGATGCCGAGCACGCTGCTCAGGCGAACCAGGTACATCAGGACATCCGCCAGTTCGTCCTTGACCGCTTGGCCGATCTCGGGATCTGTTGCGGCTGAGATCGAATCGGCATCGCTCATCCATTGGAAAATCTCGCACAGCTCGCCTATCTCTCCAGTGAGAGCCAGGATGAGATTTTTGGGGGAGTGGAATTGCTGCCAGTCGCGATCATCTGCAAAACGCTGAAGGGATGCGGCGAGTTTCGTTATGTCAACCAGTGGAGCGGATGAGCTGTCTGAGTCACTCACAGGATTATCTCTTGGGTATCAGTGAGGGGCAAAAGATCTGTAGGAAATCGGCTTCGTATTGTAAGACCTTTCGCTATAGATGCGGGCTTTTTGTTTTTCTCTCGCTCACTGTCTGCTAATCACATTGCTTGCCCGCATTCGCTATGTCATTTGAGGGCGGGGGCGTGGGGCGCCTACAAGCAGATTTTCCAGCGCCTGGCGATAGCTTCCGCCATTCCTGGCCTACTGGATAAGTAATCCCAAAGCCTCAAGCAAGAAATCTCCAGGGTTTGTATGCTTCCTCCGAGAGATCACGGGGATCGGTATGAATGAGAATAATTCCTAGCTGAATCTGTCGGACGGCGGGCATATTGAGAATATGGGGCTATATGAACTACTTCGTCGTCGCTGTAAATCTATTGTATGCGTCGATGGAGAGGCGGATCCCCGTTCGACATTTGAAGGACAATTGACTCTAGTTCGCCACGCCCAGATTGACTTTGGCGTACGGCTTGAACCGAGACTCGATGACATACGGCTCGACCCCAAATCATCACTTAGTAGAGCTCACTCACACTTGCTCAGAATTCACTATCCAGACGCAGGCCCGGGGAAATTGGAAACGATCGGTCTAACGCTATATCTTAAACGTTCTTTGACCGGGGACGAAACAGAACTGCTTAAGCGATACCGTTTCATAAGTCCTGATTTTCCACATGAATCAACTTTAGATCAATTCTACACAGAAGAACAATTTGAAGCCTATCGACAGCTTGATGTGCACGTAGCGGAAGGAGTTTTTAAAGGCTATTCTAGAAGAAGACGCTGATCAAAATAATGTAAGGGAATGGTTTAAGAAGTTATCAAAAAAGTATGCTTTAACCTGTAAGTGATTTTCATTAGTATTAATGCCCGAAAAGGTTCGGGCATTAATAAACGAATGAGATCATAAAGACATCAGGCCGTCACCTTGTTGTTTTCTGCGGAGTAGCGGGCGTTAGCAGAATCAAAGTCATAAGGGTCTCCATGTAGTATGTTGCTCTCAAATCCCCGTTCCAGAAACTCTACAAGTGAGCACGCTTGTTGGATTGAGAATTTACGGTGGTGCCTGCCATTTACATACCCCATACCCGTGAGGATATGCTTTGGGATTTGAACGGCGCCTGCACCAAAATAAAAAAAATAATCTGAAATCAAAACAGCATCTGTTTGGGTGTCATTTTTTATATTATGGGGATTAGGCGAGCCATCAGGGAAACTATGGTGAGAGTTAACTTGCCGCCATTCACCGTCCTCTTTCCAGTAGATGTTGTCGCCAACAATCATTTTTTTACTGCCATTCCTTAAGGGCTTTTTATCCTTATAGATGGGGTTGGTCCAATAAGAGTCAAAAGTTTCTAATTGAGAAACCTTCATTGCAAAAACACACTTTCCTGTAGCTTTGAGTCTCCCTCCCCCCATTCCGACCACCCAATCGCCTACTTTTGCTACTCTTCGAGTAACAGGTTTACAGGTCGCAAGCGTACACAATCCATGAAAAGGATTCGGAGCAAAACCGAAATCACGATCAACCACATACATGTATACATTAGTCATCGCTAGCACTCTGAATTTGCTGCGGTATTTACTGTGCTACGCGTGCTGCCATCTGGGTTTTGGAAGGTATTTTCGCCACTATCAATAGCAGCCATAATACTTTCTGAGTTCCAACCGACAATTGCGGAGGCATACTTTTCTAAGCTTGCGGGAATTTCCGAATCTTTGCCCCCATACTCATAAACTCCCACAATACGCTTCCCTTGGGCATGCGCCTGATCGATTTCCCAGTTAACCCATGGACGTTGATGAGTTTGCGTCCCTATCAAAACAACGACCGTTGATGCCCAGGAAACTTTCATTCGTAGTAGCCGTTTTATAGTCGACTCTTTAACCATCCCTTTATCCAGCCTTTGCTGGTTAGCTGGTTTTGCACGAATAGAGCTATTCCTGACATCCCAACCTTTGGAACCTAGTAACTTAGTAAATTTGTCGACTGATGCATCATCACGATGATGGTGACTTATAAATAAATGTCTACGACTTCCTGACTTGCTCATGACTGAATCCTTTCGGTTGCTTATGGCAGATAAGATACGTCTTTAAATAATTATTGTGAGTTACGCTATTTCGTTGTGGCTCACGCCTCCCATGTATATAATTGATCTCAGGTCTTGATCAA
The DNA here is from genome assembly GCF_002113575.1 of Pseudomonas sp. B8(2017). NCBI lineage: Bacteria > Pseudomonadati > Pseudomonadota > Gammaproteobacteria > Pseudomonadales > Pseudomonadaceae > Pseudomonas > Pseudomonas sp. B8(2017). The sequence goes on from NZ_NEIO01000001.1 coordinate 741,267, forward strand.
TTAATAGTTTTCCACCATTTGATTTTAGAATTTTGCGCCATATTTCAAAGCCTAGTAAAATAGCCCTCTGCCATTCTCCCACTGAACGCGTACGGACCTCCAACAAAGAAGTGACACCTTTGATTGTCCTCAATAATTTGTAATCGAGCTCAGTAACTTCTTCAAGCCAATTGTGCTCTTTGGCATAATCGAACACGAGCGCTGCAACAGCCTCATCGATAACCTGAGCGCGCCCCCCGTCTTGCACCTCGTCGATAGTTGGTATACTTTTCCTCTTACGTTTCATCAGGCTTCGGATGACTGGCGACCAACCGAGTACGGCAATGTATGCAAGATGAAAAACATCATGGAATCGATAACCATCAGGGTCTTCAGAATTGTCTGTCAGATCATCACCAATCTGAGTACCATCCATTAGCATACGAATTTTAGACTGACCAGCTATCACAACTTCACCTAGTTTGATTTCAAACTTTCTTGGAAGTCTTTCGCTTTCTGGAAACCCTTCATCAAAAACTATCAGGTTAGTGTTCCCATCGCCCCAGCGGCCATTTGCCTTGGCTAAATTTTTGCGAGCAATGTCTTCGAGTTTTAAATCAAATTTTTCCGCAACATTGGCTATATACCAAAGTAAATCTCCCAGCTCCTCACATACCCTATCTTTGAATAGTAGATGAGACTCTCCATCGCGTAGACGCTTTTTGTACTCGCTAAGTAACTCTCCTGTTTCGCCCGCAAGCCCGAGCAACGGAACCATTAGTTCGATCCCTGATTCTCCGATACTGCTCGAAGGGACTCGATCAGTTTTTTGTGCTGCGTGCTGATAAAAATTCAAATCCATTTTATTTATTCCAATTTAGCTGTCTCTGATGACTACTTCCAAAAGGCTGTCGACAATTGGAAGGTTTATGCTCCTTAAACTCAGCTGCAACTCTGCTATTTATCTCCCATTTAGGTGGGTACCATGGGATCTCTAGAGAGGCAGTTGGAGAGAATTTCTGCTTTATACGAGTGCGCCCAGATATACCCATTACTTCTGGATGAGCAACACGAGCGTATTTGTCAACCTCGCAGAAAATATTCTGGCAGTCAATGAGTTGGAGTGGGCGCCCCCATAACGAATCAAATTCAATGCCCAGCCTCTCAAACTCGTGCTCTTGGTTTTCGGACATAAATCTAATTAATTGGTCGCCGCTAATATCATTAGTTTTATTGAAGCACTTTTTCAGGCCGTCGAGGGCTCCAGGTCCCGGAATTACAAAATCCATTTCGGAGAAGTTAGTAATTTCTGAGTAGTTGATGTCTGTTATAAACTGGTAAGCTAGGAAATTTCCGATTGAGGGGTAGTTCCTAATTGCTTCAAAGGCTTGCTTCATATTGGCTCGACTGCTTAAAAATTCTGGAAGTTTATCTTCCATCATCCGCTCAAGCAGCTTCAGGTGATTTTGATGCTTCGCTGGATATCCAAATGCAGAGCTTCCTGGGGGCATTATATAAGCGGCCGAATATATACGTCCGCCAGAACGCATGGCCTGACTTAGAATTCGATCGTAATTGTCAAACGTATAAGCTCTATAGCTGATCTCGCCGAGCTCTTGCTCCAAAAGCTGCCAGGTTTCAATTTTATTAAAAAGTTTAAACAAGATGACCCTGAAAAAAACTTCCTCTCGTGATTCGCAAAGATCTGAACGGTAAATAACGTTCCTGATTAGAAATTGGCTTACACGATCTGAGGCACGATAGGCGTTCGTAAACTTATAAGCGGAAATAACAGGGTCATCAGACCAGGGAGCATCTTCCGCAAACAACCTCTTCTTGAAGACTTTCTGACGCTCAGCTGCAAAACGCCAGTAGCTTTCATATACAGGACTCACATTTACCAAAAAGCATTTTTCAGTCTCATTACTCCTCGAACGTGAGTGTAATTCATAATTTTCACCATTAGATTCAATTTTTAGTTTCACGCGTCCTCTCCATCGTCGTGTACTTTACTATCACAGACTTGGCCCATGACACTACACATAAAATGCATCCTTTCCTTGTACGCGTATCTTAACTGAATCATTCTCGTCAATTTTTTGGCGAAAACAAATTGACGGGCGGTAGCGTAAGACTTAGGTCGGAGCTGGTTGCGTAGGATATCTCGAAGCTCAGAAAATAGGCTTTTTCATACCCTGCTGGAGAAACTGCATAGCCCTGTTGTGTCCACATCTAATGTTATAAAGCATATCGATGTTATTGGAAATGCCCCTCCAGGCTTCTCTATGGATTAGGCCTGCATCGCCACAAGGCCATCAACATTGCGTCGATAGCCAGGTCGCTGTACATTCTGGTTGACTAACCTACCACTTGCCGAGGGAGCGCTACCGCTCGATTTAGGTCATAGGTTTGGGTTATGCGAGGTCTTTCACCAAAACCTTGTTTTGGCAAACGCTCGTCGAAGCATGGCAGCTTCTTATGCTTCGATAAAAATGTATGCTTACCAAGCTTAAGAGTTTGGGGTGGCAGAGCCTATCGGCTATTAAGCGACTCGTTATGTGTCAGTAATTCCTGAACTTTTTTTGCTATTTCATCGGGATTGTTTTTCCATTCTACGTAAAGCTTGTCGTTCATAAGGAAGTTATTACCTAGAATGTTGTCTTTATTGCCGTAGATTAGCGGCAGCAATCTTTTCGTCCCGCCGGAAATATCACCGTTCAATACGGAGTTAATTTCTTGTTGAGGCCAGGCTTTACCAACTGAGCTGTCCGTCATCACAGCAATAACATACTTTGACTTTAGGAGCGCTTTATTGATTACCCCGACAAGAGAGTCTCCCCAGCCAATTTCTTTTGTGTCGTAGAAAGCATGAATACCTATCTTGCTTAATTCCTGGTAGAGAGGTTCGACAATTTTTTCTTTGTCTTCGGAAGCATGGCATAAAAATACGTCATACATCTTATATTCAGCCTTTATACTCTTGATAAATTTCGGCGGCGATGGATCATGCTCCGCCATTTTCAAAACCAGCTTGATATACGTCGGATCATCTTTTCCTTTCACCATTGAAAGAAATGAAAGTCGACCATAGATATTCTGCTTTAGCTTGCTACCATCTTTGGTTAGCTCCGCGTCCTCCGGGCTAAGTCCAAGTACATCAATGTAGTATTTTCGCTCGGCGTCTACTGGGTCATCAATCCAGTGGTGAATAGCTGTTCTTAGTTTGTTTTTATATTCAGCGGGCACATTAACTTTTTTGTTTACAATTAAGCCGGTGACTTCTTGTCGGCTATACTTGGATTGAAGCCTGCTTTTCTTTTCATTTATTTCAAAGCTCGCCCTGGAAAATATATTGGCAAGGTCTTCGCCGATAATGGTTTTTCCATCATTTATATGGGCAACTTCATTTGGGAAAACCCTCTTTGCTGAAATGGTTATGTCGTCAGCGTAACGAGAGTATATGAGTCGTTGACTTCGAATGTACTTCAGGATGCGATTGTCTAGAGTGCTGGCTACAATATTCGCAACAATCGGGGACGTTGCAGCCCCTTGGGGAAGGTAGTTTTTGAAGCAACAAATTTGCGCGACGACCGTCGCTACATTGGGGTGAAACTCAAAGGGTTTGGCTATAAAAGCCGCTCTGACGCGCCCAAAATTGATTGATCCGAAAAAGTCTTTTATGTCTACATTTAAAATCCAATTGGACTTTTTATGTAGTGCCGCATTTTCTAGAATTCCGCGGCTTTTGATAAAGCCCTGAACACAGGATTTGAACTCTATATTTTCCTCAAAAATCTCAGCTAATTTTTTTTGGATAACCCTTAGTCCTTTTTGCGGGGAGTCAATTTTTCTAAAACCGCCTCGTTTTTTCCGCATTTCAAATGACTGGTACTTTAAGTCATCTGAACGTTTGTAGCATATGTAAAGTAGATGCCCTTTTTGAACGCCCAGAATACTGCATAGCTCATCAATGGAGTTGAGCTTTAAAATTGAGCGAGAAGGTGGGTTGAGTAGCTTCAAGGCAACCTCCGGACTGCATGCTGCCGGAGTTAAAGCAGCACCCCCCGCCATTTACCTTACGCCTCGCGAGACTCATAACATTGCGAACTATAGTCTCAACGTAACTCACAGTAGCATATATCCTTACATTAACGAATGATTGCAGTGGTCGCACTGCATAGTTAAAGCTTGGAGGGGTGCATGCGCCATTTATAACCGAAAGAAAGTCACAGTGCAAGAAGGTCAGAGCACGGATTGAGAAAAAACCAGCCTGTCGAGGTGGTTTACCTGTTGAAGGGTAAAAATTTCCTGGATGGGCCGACCCACTGGTCGACCCTTCATGTAATAATCGCAGATTGCGTTAGGCGACTAAAGTCTACTTGCTCGGCGCTTTGAACTATGATTTATAAGGAGTCGGTTTTGGTTAGTTGAATCAATCCCCGCAGAATTAGCATTATTGCTTGGTCGATATGCGGAGTATATGCAAGTGTTGCATTTTCCTCTGCAGTCAATCCATTGTTAAGATCAGCGGCGGTAAATGCAGCGAACTCGCAGCGCTTAGCCCATCCAGGATTAGATGTAGGTCGGGGTTTTATTAGACCCAAGGTTTCAGCGATATCACGAGTACATCCCCCAAAGCCACCGACTAGAAAAACCGGCTTGGCAGCTCTTAGCGACAAAAGCGTCTCTTCGGCAATGCCAGGCATAGTTCCCTTGTAGCCTTCTACTCGACCACCAACAACGATCCTTGCCTCGGAGTTTGATATCATAGAGATACGCATGGACGTAAGCCCGTCTGCCCACTCTTGGTCTGTAGGTATCGTAGGCGCAAATCCGCGGCGCTCTTCAATTGGTAGCACGCTACCGTCGATTCGTAGAAGAACTAGCTCCGCAGACTCTTCGAGTTCGGAAATTTGAGTCTCCAACGTTACCATCGACTGCAATATATGCACAGGCCAAGCGAGATAGTTTGTTACTCCGGGACGGGTATCTCCTTCGTCAGCGTCTCGACGATGTCGGGAAACTAGCTCGAATAGTAGGTCGCTGAATCCATGTTGTCGCAGATCCCCTCCATAGATCAACCTCGCTCCGAGCGCGAGTAAATGACGAGCTACTTCGGCCATGGCATCTCGCAAATGCTCATCGCCCAGTCCTAGAATAGACATGTCTGGGCTTTCCGAAATGGAGATCGCGATGGTCTTCTGTCCGAGAACCTCTTGGTAGCTCATCGCACAGCTCCCGCTTTCCATTCCGTTAGGCTACGTAGTTGAACCCGAGGTGATATCTCTGCGAATAGCCGCTCTTCTTCTGCACTGAGTGGTGGATCTGGATAAACAATCACCGGATATGGTATCTCCGCTTCAGATGGCAGGCTTGCTAGTGAAATAAGCTCTGGGGGTCTCGGTACGAAAATAACTGCGGGATCGAGATTTCCATCTGCTACCTCAAGCTGAACACGGCATCGCCAAAGGAAATTTTTCAAAACCTCGTCGAGCAGTCGGGCAATAACGAAATCTATGCGATCAGCGCTTCCAGGTTCCAGTCGGACTACTGGTACGTTGCCCATATAAGGGAAGCCGCGCTCATCTATTTCGCTAATGCTATTGGCTACAACAAGAGGTACGTGCCAGCGCTTTGCCTCGATAATCTCTTTCCGACACCACTCACGTGATGAGTAAGAGTCAGTGTGAATGGCGACCATCGCACTCACGCGCACCTTGTGGATCAGTACTTTCTGAAAATGAAGGCCAGCTGGAATGTCATAGACATCAAAGAAACTGTCCATTCCAGGTGTGTTGTAAAGTTTACTTCGGACGTTTCGGGCAATTTCTTCTCCATGCTGGTCGTGTTTTGAATGGCTAAGAAATATTTGTACCTTCTTAAGGTAGGCTTCTAGTGCTTCCTCTTCTTCGTCGGGGCGCGTTAGGTGCTCTAGGTAATGCCGTAACAACCGACAAAATGCGTATGTCAATGCAGCAGTCAATCTTCGACCACGTTCGGCAAGTTCCCCATCCCAGCGGGCCCATAGTAGCGCTTGCTCATTAGTTCCTAAGCGCGTTAGCACACCGTTGTCAATTTCGACAGGAAAGACTCTCTTGCCTAAACCGGCTGCCTCAGTATTCTGACAGAGTTCTTGGATATAGCTCGTCCAAGCTGCATCGTCAACGAGGTTGTTGTCCGCTAGCACTACAATGGCGGTGGTGTCTGCGTCTTCAAGTTCAATTGGCAGAGGCTGGCTGGAGTCCTGTGCCACTGCGTACCGGTATATAACGCTGAGCCCAGTGCCGCCTGCGATATTTTCGTACAACTTTCGACGAAAATGCTCTCGGAGGATCTCGGCGATGGCGAGGCCACCGGCAAAAGCAGGGTGCCACACAATATATACAACTAGGAACGGGCGAGTTGATTCAGTCATCTGCGCTTACCCATTGCGGACCCGACGATCCCGGGTATTATTGATCAGTGAGATTTTCCGGCTCTTTGCCTCGGCTATGTATTGACCAAGCTGACTGGGATCGGCTGTGATTTGTTCCCAGGTAAGCCACGAAGCAAACCCAGATTTGATATTATCAAGAAGCCGATCAGGAACAAGAACATACTGGTTGTCAGGCGTCAAGCGAGCAGTAGGTAAGCGTACACCAATCAGGGCGTGATTTTTTTCAAGCGTTGCCGAAATTTCCCAGTCAACGTACTTTCGCTTTGGGGTTTCTGCCCCAACAAGTACGACCGTGCAAGAGGTGCCAGTGATATGGTTTTCCCTAATTCGGCGCATCACATAATTAACGTCATCGCTATCGATGCGACGCTCAAGAGAGTTGTCGTAGATCACGTCGTAGGTGTCGTGAAATGCGCTTGAAAAAGCGTCGTAGTAGGCTTGGTCAGCGTGATGATGGTAGCTGACGAATATTTTGTGTTTCACTGCTGCCCTGAAAATTCCATAACTCATTAGCCCTCCTTAGTAATCGCCATACATGATCATAAATGATCCAGCACACTATAATCCCGCGCTCAGGTTGTCCAGCACGAAAATTTGCTAGCTTCTGAATAGAAGCTAGCGCTGTTATAACTTTTTTGCTTCGCGCGGTAACGGCCAATTCGAATCGCTCTGGGTTCTGATTGAGAAATTAGCCTAGTTTCTTCTAGCCGGTTGCTGTCGTCGGTGTGACTACCTACCTGGCCCGGCTCTAAGATTGAAGATCCATGGTGCTTCTAGGCGTCGAGCGAGCAACCGAATCGTTAGCACATAATAGTACCGCGTCGCCTCACTCCGGAGGCGCATGTGATGTTCAAGAAACCAAGCCAAGTGTTTTCTCTGCGAACACCAAGGTGTTTCTCGCTGCCAGCGCTCAGCGATTTTAGCCTGAATTGTCTTTGCTTGAAGCACATGGCGTTTCCGAGTCGCGTGCGACCCGGTCAGGACTCCAGCCAAGAATAGCTCCATGTCGAACGGCTTACTCATCTGCGGCCTCCTATGTAGGCCGCGACCACATCGATCCGGCCGTGCCCCAGCTCATAGCTGATTTGCCTCCGGGCCTCCCGATCAAGGCTCCTATCTATCAGGCAACATTGGCCGCCGTTGATAGGTGCGCGGTGTTGGGTGATTTGCTCATAGCGCTCGCATGCATACGCCGCTCGTAGCTCATGGAAGCCTTTGAGGTTGTGTGCATGCAGGATGTCCCGCGCCGGGCGGATGCTTTCTTGCAGAAGAATCAGGTAGCTTTCGTTTGGCGCAATCAGGTTGCGGCTACCCACAGGCGACACCTGCCGTGCAAACTTAAGTGCATCTCGAACATGGCCGTCCACCGCTATCCATCGTGGCGCCGAGGCCCCGGCGCGGCCGCCTTTGGTGCCTTCCTGAACGTTAATCTTGCCTAGTTTGGTGGCCTCACGGCTTAGCCGTGGAAGGTCAGCCAAGATGGCCTCGCGTAGGCGCATGCCGATGGCTCGCGCTAACAGAACAATTGCGGCGGCCCGCTGCTGATGATCGCAGCAAAGAGCATCAACGATCTGCTTAACCTGTTCGCGGTCTTGGCCCTGCGGCACCGAGTGGCGAACCCCGGTGCGCTGCATACCCAACGCCTTGCTCGGGCTGGGCAATTTCACGTACTGATCACCGCGAAGCGCCGCCATGGTTCTGTTAACGCTGGATAGACGATTTTGCGCGGTGCTGATGGCGAGGTCACCGCGCCTAACTACCTCGCGAAGATAATCCGCGTAGTCGGCCAACACCTTTCTATCAATCTGCCGCGCATCATTGATGCCGGGCCCCTGTTCGGAGCGGCACCACCTCACGAATGCCAACCATCGATCACTGTGCGCCTTGACCGTGCCGTAGTGGCCACCGCCGAACATGTCTTTCAGTGCCTGCGGTCCTGCATAGCTCAGTTGCCTACCGTAGCCAAAGTTGCGGCCATCGCGTCTACCCACCAATGTCATGTCAGTTACCTCATCTACCGTTCTCCGATCCTCGCCCCACGTCATCCCGCCAAGAATGTTGAGTGTTATCAGGGATCAAGGCCCCTGCGACCTGTGGGGGTGTCCTCTAACGCGGGACTGGCGGCTCCTTACGTCCGGGAGCAAGGGCATCTCGTGATCTGGCCTCCTGAGCACCGTTACCGGTGGGCGGGTGGAGGCAGCGCTGGCTGACGAGACCTGCGCCTGAAGATCCTGAGCCATGTGCAAGCAGCAATGCGATGACCGGGGCATGCCTGACTGTCAGTCAGGTGCAGTCCATTCCTTGGTCTGCGGCACCATCATCTACAACGCTGTTGCTGGTGACATCGGCGTTTGTCACGCCGATTGTCACGAGGGGGAATGCCGCAAAGCCATGTGCGATCGGGGCTGCAGCAGTGGTAGAAGTGCCCGTCTCTTTCCAGAAGAAAGAGACGGGCACAGGTTGGCGCAGTAGTCGGCCAAGCGGATAGGTTGCTGCAGGGCAGCGAGGTACGGTGTATCCGGCGCACGAGCGCTATATGTGTAAGAGCATCCATCACATGGGTAGTGACCGGGCGAGCTGCCGGATGCGAATCGCCCTTGGGGAGAACCACCGGGGGAGCGGCGTGACCTTCAAGGTTCGGGTCACCTGGGGTGCTGTCATCGACAGCCTTTGCACGGCCAGTTCTACGCCTGTGGATAAACTCGGTCAAGGGCCGAAATTCAGCGCTCTTGGGGGCGTGAAAAGCGGTTATCCACCGGTGGAATTCCGTGGTAAATCCTGGACAACGTCGTGCTTTTAGCTTTTCAAAATAAGGTCCATCCAAACAGGGCGGCTTTGCAGCCCTGTTTGGATGGACCCGCGCTGAGAAGCGGATAAGCGAGGCTGCTTGCCCCGAGTCACGAACGTTCAGCTGTTACCGCAATTCTTGCGCCTGCACAGTGCTAACGAATCGGCACCACATTTTTGTCTCTGACTTGGCCGTATGCAGAGGCGAGCAGGCTGCCGGTGGCGGCTTTCTGGATGTACTCACTCCACCAAGCCATCATCGGACGCCGGCGCTCGATGTAGTCGGCCCGGTTGTAAGCGCTGCGCACCTCATCCTTGTCGACATGCGCCAGTGCGACCTCAATGAGTTCGGGGTCCCACCCATGTTCATTCAAGATGGTGCTGGCCATCGAGCGCATGCCGTGGCTAACCAACCGATCCTGAAAACCCATGCGTTTCAACGCCATGTTGGCGGTCTGGCTATTGGCGTGAGTGCGTGGATTTCTATCGGCCGGGAAGACGTACTCGCGATGGCCGCTGTGAGTCTTCAGTGACTCCAGCAGTGCGACAGCGTGATCACTCAACGGGATGCTATGTGGGCGGCGCTTCTTCATCCGCTCCGCAGGGATAGTCCAAACGCGCCTTTCAAAGTCGATGTCTGCCCAGCGAGTAGTCGCTGCCTCGGCGGGGCGAGTCATCGTGTGCAACTGCCATTCGATCAGGCAGCGAGTGGTGCGTTTGATGCTGGCGTTCGCGATCTCCAGCATAAGCTCGGGGAGTTCTTCGGGCGGAAGCGCAGCCATGTTCTCTTTCTTGGGCTTCTTGAAAACCGCCCTGATCCCGCTGAGCGGGTTGGCGAAGATCAGGCCGGAATTTACGCCGTAGGTCATGATCTCGTTCAGCCGCTGGCTAAGACGCTTGACCGTCTCCAGGCTGCCTTTCGCTTCGATTGGACGAAGCAATGCGATCACCATCGGCGCGGTGATCTTCGTCAGTGGCGTCGTCTTCAAATCGGGGAACACGTGCAGCGTGAGCGACCGCCAAATGTCCTCGGCGTAGGCCGGGGTGACCGAGTCTTTCTTGAGTTCAAACCAGGCGGTGGCCACGTTCTCGAAGGTGTGTTCGGTTTCCGCGCGTTTGGCTTCATTCAACGTATTGCGCTGCACCTTCGGATCGATGCCTTGAGCGAGCAGCTCGCGGGCTTCGACTGCCTTCTTTCGTGCGTTCGCCAGTGACAGTTCGGGGTAGGTCCCGAAGCCAATGTTGATGCGCTTCTTGGTCACCGGTTCGCGGTAGTTGAAATTCCACAGCAACGAGCCGTTGCTGCGTACGCGGAGCTGCAAACCGTCACCGTCCGTGAGGACGTAATCCTTGGACGCGGGTTTGACTCCCTTGAGCTGTCGATCGGAGAGGCGGAGGTTTTGAGCAGGCATGAGATTGTCCTCAAGCACTGATTCGGTATTCCAAAGATTAGCACCGGGTGAGCTGGAATACCGCCTGGAATACCCGAATGGCTGGAACTCAAAAACTCTTGAAAGACCGCAAAGGCGCTGGAAGCCGCGTATTTACTGGCTTATAGGCACAAAAAAAGACGTCCGTGGACGTCTTTGATTGATCATTTGGTGGAGCCGGGGGGATTTGAACCCCCGTCCGCCAGTACTCCGCTGTCGGTACTACATGCTTAGCCGTGTCTACTGAGTTAATCCGCAGCCGCCCGACGGGCAGGGTGCTTTGGACGAGTTGGGTAAGTTTTAGTCGCTTTGCCCCCAACGTGCTACACGACGATCCTGTTCTGTATGACAATCATTTCGGGTTTACAGGCATCCCCTGATGATTGCTGGAGCCGAAGCTACCAGGAGAGCGGGCTCAGCTGCTTACGCAGCGAGAGCGTAGCCCTCGTAGTTTTCGTCATTGGCAACTATAGAAAGTTGCAACAGTGGATTTACGAGTTCTGTTACCAACTCGGCATGCACCTAGAGTTTCGCTACCGGCGTCGAATCCTGATCGGCCCCACACTAGCTCTAAGCTAACGCACCTTACGGTACGTGAGGTGGAGTATACGCCATTGCGCGGGCGACGTCGACAGCCGGTCCGGTCGCCCGCTTTTGGGCTCACGCGCCGCTACCGCCGCCGCTGGTGCCGCTGCCTTTCTCGGTTTTTTCCAGGCGCTCCAGGACTTTGCTGGTGATGGCGATGCATTCCTTGGTGTCGCCCGAGGCTTGCGCAGCCTTGGCTTTGTCGACGTGCTCGGTGATGGCCTTGTCCAGGCCTTCGGAGGTGGCGCCGGCGGTGGCCATGCTGTCGTCGATCTTTTGCAGGTTGGCGGTGCACAGGTCTTCGGCGGCGAACACCGGCGAAGCCAGCAGGGTGGCGGCCGCGAACAGGGCCGAAAGCGCGGTACCTTTCATGGAAGTCTCCTTCTGGGCCTCTGGAAGGTGGGCCTGTAAGGGTGGACTGTGGGGGATTGGCGGGGGTTCAATCGGGATGCTGGCGGGATGGCACCGGCTTTGCCGGTGTTCGCGGCTGAAGCCGCTTGTATGGTGATACTCGAAGGGGTGGTGGGACGAAAAAGCCGAATCTGACTGTTCACAGCAGTACAGACCGTGGGAGAACTCGCCCCACCCCTTCAC